>JAEOTO010000027.1 GCA_016839805.1 Candidatus Hermodarchaeota archaeon | reverse complement strand
GGCGGATTAGGCACCTCCAAGAAAAGGACATTTGTCCAATTAAGGACACAATTGGAGGGGAGAGGGAATGGTTTTCTAGGGGGGAGGGAAGTGCCAAGATCTTTCGCCAAACCCAGTGTTCCCAATATTAGCGCCCATTTTTGTTATTTAAAGACTTCCGTTTGAGCTGCTTTATATACTATTTTACGGTCAAAAAAGTTTAAGCAAACAGGCGTTTGGTGTTTCTCATTCCAAGTCGAGTGCAGAGGGAATGGACAGCTTCGGGTGTCGTTGATAGTAGTCATAGATGACTTTGAGTATATCTGCAGCACCTGCGATATTTGAAAAAACAGGGAGATTACCTTCTCTGAATTTGTTTCGGGTTGCAAGATTCTCTTGGGCGTAGCCGATTGCGGGGACGGCGATGAAGAAGGGTTTGTGTAAGACTTTCACACAATAGGTGCCGGCTTCAATCATCATGTCCCAGTAGGTTGTGGCCATGTCTTTCATGCCCATGTGGTCGGCCATGAAGTTGACATAATGTGGGGCTGCTTCGATGATGATGGCGTCAATGTTTTTGTCTTCAGCAACGTGTCGGATGGTTTGGACTGTGTTGTTGGGGTAAAAGTAACTCGAAGCCATGTCTATTGGGTTTTTAATGTTGGTGCCAACCGCGCTGATGATTTTTGACAGGGCGTTAATGGTATCTGAGGTTAGGCGGGGAATTTCAAATCCATATTTGATTAATGAGTCAGTTCCTGTAACACCCGCGCCACCACTAATGGCAATGAGGGCGACACGTTTACCTGAGGGTCTGGGGCAGCGGAGGAAGGTGACGATTGTATCTATGAGGCGTTCAAAACTATCAACTGATGCAGCACCGGTTTGCCGAAGGAGAGCATGCCAAATGCTTGTGGAACCTGCAAGGGCTGCACTATGACTAGATACAGCTTGCTGTCCTGCTTTAGTAATCCCGGACTTCCAAACCGTAATGGGTTTATCCGGAGCACATTCTGCAATAGCTTTGCGTAAGCGGGGCCCATCATGGACCCCTTCGATATACATGCCTATTACTTCGGTGTTGGGATCTTGGTGGAGGTAATCAACCAGTTCCCAGCTACTGATGTCGGCTTCGTTTCCGTAACTGAACACTTTGCTGCATCCAAGTTTTGTTTCAGTGACCGCAAGGTAGGCGTCGATAGCCTTCCCTCCAGATTGGGATATGAATCCAACTGGTCCAGGAATCGGTTGTAGGTCTGGTCGGAAGGCAAAATGAGACTCTGGACAGAGAAGACCCATACAGTTGGGTCCAAAGGCTCGCATTGGACTTGATCGAATTTTCTCAATGATTTCCTGTTCTAGTAATCGACCTGCTTCTGTCCCTAATTCACTGAAACCGCTCGTAAAAATCGTAATGGCTTTCACGTTCTTGGCTATGCATTCATCAATCACGGATGAGACGATTCGTGCTGGAACGCGAAGCACGGCGTAATCAATTGGACCTGGTATGTCACTGAGTGATTTGTAGAATTTGAGTCCGACGGCTTCATCGATTTTCGGATTCACTGGATAAATCTTTCCAGGGAACCCAAAGTTTAGAAAGGATTTGAGCCAGTAAAACCCTGCTGAGGGACTTGTTCCGATGAGGGCGACTGATTGTGAGTGAATAAAATCTTCGAATTGTTGGAAGGTCTTCGTGTCCATAGGAATCCCTATCTCATAGACTGTGTAAGCGAATGGCATAGCTGTCCTACTATTTTACGCTTCGCTTGTTTCACTACCAACTCATCACAATGGCTTGTTTGGATGCTGATTATTTGGTTGGTTTTTTAAAAATCTGTGGCAGAGCCTTCTCTACTGCAAACATTACAATTACGCCGATAGCAGAGAGGAGGCCCGTACTGAGTAGAATTTCTGGCATGATAAGAATGTAGGGTGTGAAGAAGAGGAATTGCAGGTATGCAGGTACCCCAAATCCAATAATCAGTGTGGGATATAACCATGCGAAGAACCAGTGCGGACAAGTTTTTCGATTCATAACAAGAATACCGGCTAGCAAATTTAGCAGGCTTCCAAAGACGATGTCAATTGGACCCAATCCACCAAAGATATTGGCGACAAAACCTCCAATGAATAATGCAATGGCCATGGGCCATCCGAGAATGAAAGGAAATGGTAAGAGGACATCTGCAACGCGAAAGTTGATTCCAGCTAAATAGCTAAAGGGTCCCAAAACAATAGTCACAGCCGCATATAATGCGGACATAATCGCCATCACGGCGATGCTTTGATTTCGATTAAACCTAGCTTGTTCCATGATATTACACCTCGCAGCCCGGGATTTTTATTAGAGAGCGGAGCACGGTGCGAGGAATCCCACCCGCTCAGTCATCGCCAGGGAGTTTAACCCTTTAATTGCTTTCGCTGTCTATCCAGCAGGCATAAAAAGCTGAAGCGACTGTCCTTCGACCCTCATCGCTGAAAGACTTCAAGCATGTATCTAGATATAAAAGGAATAAGCTGATGAGTCAATTATTCGCAGTGGGTGAGTAGTACGGTGCCTGTACATATCGAAGATGAGCTCTTCTTTGATGACAAAGATGTCATTCGGAACCCGGATGATGCTTGGTTTGTCGAGTATCTAAAGCCATACTATGTCAAAACTATTGATGGGCAATACCTCTTCGGTAACACGCAGGCAGGTCGACGACCTGACAGGGCTTTCTATATCATTCCTGAAGGGTACAAGCTAGGCAAGGGGCAGCGGAGTTTTGATCGAGATATCGGTTTGAGACTTTATGATGTTGTACTCCGGTATCTGAAAACTGCCAAAGTAATTGTGCAGGATGGTATTCAGGGTGAAGCCGCCTATAAGACCGGTCTTAGAATAATCCTTAGTGTGGAAAATCCGCACACGGCATATATCACATGGTTTGGGCGCCTAATGGTCTATCCTCCCGAAGAGGATATGGATATTCATTGTTGGAATTACATCGTTCAAGAACGATTACCCGAAACAGTAATCAAAGAAATCCAAAGTTTTTGGCCTGACTTCGATCCCGATGAACCGCTTACCCTCTATGATCTTACACGGATGGATCAGGATCATCGCCGGGTCATGAGCCTTCGAGTGGATTACTTTGGCGGGGCTTTCAAGAAACCCAATCTCACTATGGTATGGAATCGCGGCGAAGCCGATGGACTCATCTCTTACCATGCAGGCTGTACGAAAAACCGTGTCCTAAAAGGACTCTCAGGAACGGGAAAAACCACATTAACAGTGGGTCCTCTACTCCAGCAAGATGATGCGATCCTCGGTCTCCTTGAATATACGAAACCAAACCGACAGATCGACAAGATACACCTCATTGGGCTAGAAGCAGCTTCCTATGCAAAGAGTGAAGGATTGGACTCCGCGAGTCCCGAATGGGCCGGACTCATGAAATCCCGAGAAGTCCAACCTGATGAATCCCACCCAGTGGTATTAGCTCAGAATATCGATTGTGAAGGTATCGAATATCGGATGGAAAAAATCGCAGGGCATACCGTAAAGGTTCCAAAAAAACTTCCTGGCGAACAAGTTGGGCATCTACAACCGACTCGCTATGAAAAGTCTGGAACTACGAATGGTCGTTTTGTCTTTCGGTTTTATGATCTAAATCCAAATTGGACACCAGGATCACCAAAACAACTTCGAACTGTCATGCTCTCATTTCGCCGATTTGATATTTTTCCACTAGTAAGTTGTATCACCGATCCCGCTATGGCAGTGGCTTTAGATTCAGCCTGTGAATCGGTTATCACCTCAGCTGTAGGAGGAAAAATACCCGGAACCCGAGTTCGTTCGTATGCAGCAACTGATTTCATGGCACGAGAGCAATCTCACCAAGCCATCAAAAAACTCCAAATGTACACAGAGATGGGTCTGGGACCACAAGCCAAACTTATTTTTGCCATTGTCAACTCTGGCTACGTCGGAGAATTCAACTTCGAGGGAAAACAACGTCCTCTACTTGATGAGAACGGTGAACCAGTAACTAAAATTGACAAAGTCACTGGAAAACCTTACCTGAATGGTCAGGGTAAACCCGTCTATCTAGGGCTAGGCGAGAAAATCAAAGTCGAAGACACCAAACGGCTGGTTGACTTGGTCGAGAATCGAAAAATCCAGAAGTGGCTCAATCATCCAGTATTCGGGAAAGCCTACCTGATTCCCGATCCTCAGGAGCTGGAGGACATTCATGGAGTCCTTAGGTATCGTGAACGATTCAATCCTCTCCGTTTCTACTCATCAGAAGAGTATCTACAGTTTTGTCAACGCGATATCGAAGAACGCACAGCCTACCTGAAGGACCTGTTCAAGGGTCAAGCAGGCGAAAACCAACTTCACGAGGTATTGAGCGTGTGGAAAAAATGCACCCTCCCCCAACCTGAGGAAATCCAACACTTTTATGACCAACATTTCGGACCAGTCTAAATATTGATGACTCACCAGTGTTGGAGACGGCGATAATGGATGTCTATCGCAAGTTTGCATATCTGTATGCTTCCGGAGACTATCCACAATACAGCAAACACATCGCAGAATATCTACCCGGACTTTTCAAGCAGCTAGACTTTCAGCCTAAAACTATTCTTGATGTAGCTTGTGGTGAAGGAACCTTTGCTATCGAAATGGCTAAAAAAGGCCATGAGGTGACGGGAATCGACCAATCTCCGGAAATGCTTACCATAGCCCGAAAAAAAGCACGCAAAGAGAATGTCAAACTTGATTTGCATCAAATGGATATGCGGCAAATTTCATTCAAGAAAACTTTTGATCTCGCGACATCCTGGTTTGATAGCCTCAACTACATTCTTGAGATTAGTGATTTAGAAACCACCTTCAAAGGAATCGGACAGGTTCTTACTGATAACGGATTGTTCATCTTTGATATGAACACCATCTATTGGTTAGTCACCCTGGCACAACGATATGCATGTATAGTGGAACGCGAGACAAGTGATATATTCCAAGTGCATCGACATGCCTATGACTTTGAACACAGAATTGCGTCATTCCACATCACCGGCTTTGTCAAGGATAAGGACCGTTGGCTGCGCCGCATCGATGAAACCCACAAAGAACGTGGTTATACCATCGAAGAGATCCGCCGCTGTCTAAAAGTTGCAGGATTCACCGAACTCAGTTACTGGAGTAATCTTGAAGAACAAGTACCATTTACGCCCGAAAGCAAACGCGTCTACTTCGTTGTTAAAAAATGAAATGCTATTCCTCTTCAATCATGGCATTCTCATAACTGCTATTTACAAATGGTTGAATAGTTCCTAATGCCTTAGTGTCATTCAGGGGAATCCGTACCCACTTTTTCACTACCCGTTGGTTGTGTTCAAAAAACTGGGCTCCAGGGACATTCAACGCGTCAACGCGTTGGTCTTCACCCAGTTTGGTAAGGACAATGCCATCTGTTACAAAAAAAGCAAAAAGCTTCCTTTTAGCCGTATAACTGGGACAGCCAAACATACGTTTAGTTTTCACGTGTGGGCGCTGCAGCACATCCTCTTCAAAGGTCTTACGGATTTCTTTCATCAGATCCTCCGAGTATAACTTCATGGTCTAATCATCAATCTACTTCTAAATATTGTGCCTTAAAGATAATTTTAACAACCTACACGTTATATGACTTCAAGTTGAATTAGTTTAAATCCGAAGGGAAACTCCATGGAAATCCGCAACCTCAAAAAAAGCGACATGACTAAAGTCGTCAAACTGCACCAATATGCTTACGGGTTTTGGACTGACAAAGACGTCAGCGAACAAGACTACGAATACATGGTTCCCGAAGACATCATTGGGCTCTTTGATAATGATGAACTGATGTCCGTTCTCACCATCATGAAAGTCAAACAGGCCATTCGCGGCGTCCTCAAAGGCATGGGGGGAATCTCTATGGTAGGGACCTATCCTGAGGCCCGCATGAAAGGCTACATCCGCTCATTAATGCAAACCGCTTTTCTCCAGATGAAGGAACAAGGATTGTCTTTGAGCATGTTAGAACCCTTCCGAGAGAGCTTCTATGCTCAGTTTGGTTATGTTCCCGCTCATGACAAGTTTCGAATAACAGCTCCACTGGATGGCCTTCGCACTGTCTCTGATTCGGTAATTGGTGAAGACTGGGAGTTTAAACGAGTTGCTGGTTCTGATGCTAAAGGAGACTATTTGGCATTCATTCAGGATCATGCACCGAGTAAACATCACGGCTATGCCTTTAATGCAAATATCCGGGACGAAGAATGGAAACAGCGCAATAAAAACCGCCTCTATGTCTTTGTAAAAAGGCAAGGCAAAGTGGAGGCTCTCGCTCGGTATCAAATTAAGGGTTACATGCATTTCGAAGAACCTGGGCAACTCATTATCGAAGAGATGTATTGGCGAAACCTTGAATCGCAAACCGCCCTCTTCAACTTTTTTGGCAAACACCGAGATCAAGTCAAACAATTACAAATCAGGGCACCTTACGGAATCGACTTTCAACATTGGTTCATGGACCTCAAGGACTGGATTGAAATTAAAGTATGGCATCCTTGGATGGTTCGCATCATAGATGTCAAAGAAGCTCTTACTGGACTCCCAGTACCAAGCGAAAGAGAACTGACACTCAAGCTCACAGATGCCCAGTGTGGATGGAACAATAGCACCTACTTGTTACAGTCTGAATCTGGTACGCTAAACGTAACGACCACTAAACGTGTTCCTCAAATTGAAACAACGATACATGGTATTAGTGCTCTGGTCTATGGCACCCACTCTCTTGAGGCCCTCGAATATGCTCGTTGGATAAAGGGATTGACCAATCAAATGCGCGAAATTCTGAAAGAGTGGTTCCCCCAACTCCCACTGTATAATCCCTACACTTACTAACCTACTTATTATCCACTTAAAAAACTCGTAGTATTCAAACCAGCTATTTCTAAAAAGGTTGGGGGCAGGAAGTCTTTGGTTACTTTGGACTTCCTGCGCGACGTCGATACCAAATTACTCCAGCAACAATGATAACAATTGTTACGCCTACTGTCACACCTGCAATCAGGAGCCATTCCGGTGGAATACCTCCTCTTCCTTCTAATGGACCTAAGGTGAGAGTAATCTCCTTTACTTCGCCTACTGACACAGTAAATGTCTCACTATCTGGTGTGAAATCAGGATGGGTGACTTGGAGGGAGTAGGTGCCCGTGAAGACATTAGAGAAGGTAATCTTCCCATCCAGACCTGTGTTGCCACTCAGTTGGGTCTGACCACTGGGTCGAAGGGTGGATGTGACTGTGGCCCCAGAAACTGGATTTCCAGTAGCATCAGTGACTAGTACTTCAATAGTGCAAATTCCTTGGAGGGAAATTATTTCTGCTCTTGTTTCTCCAGCCGTCATGGTTATGGATTCACCTGTGGTGCTGAGATACCCGGACGCAGTCACATCGAAGAGGTAGTTTCCTGCAAGAATATTTTCAAACTTCACATGACCGGTCGTATTGGTGGTGTCACTTAATGCGGTTTGCCCGGATGGTTGACTGGTTGAAGTGACCAAGGCTCCCGACACGGGGTCGCCCAGGGCATTTTCCACATAGATTGTGAGAGTACCAATGCCCTGAAGGGTTAACGGTTCAACTAGTGTTTCTCCAGGTCCAAGGACGACTGCTGAACTGTCAGAAAGATACCCAGTACTAGCAGCTTCAAGGGTATAAGCACCAGCATAGATGTCAATGAATTCGGCATAACCACTAGCGTTTGTTGTGCCGCTTAAAGCTGGTTGCCCAGATGGTTGACTGGTTGAGATGACAGAAGCGCCCGACACGGGGTTGCCTAGAGCGTCTTCTACATAGACATAGATATCACCCAGTCCATTCCAGCCACTTCCGTAAGCCGCGATGAAGGCATCTATCTCGTGGCCGTAATTTATATTCGCTTTTTGGGCCATGCCTGCAGTAAAGATCGTGTCTTCCACGGCTTCAACGTCAACCAAGAAAAAGGTGTCATAGTACTGGTCGTTAAGCGTTGTATTCCATTGATGAATACCCATCGAATCGAAACCAGCTATCCAAGCAATTCCCTTGTATTGGTTCCAATCCAGAGTGGCTCCAATGAGGTATATTGTATCAGTCCCAACTACCACATCATTTCCTTGGTCAGGAAACATCATCAGGGGGACCGAACTCCAACTGGTATTCCATTGGTGGATACCAGCCATATCATAGGCGCCTAAAAATGCGTTATAATCGCCAGAACTCATGTTATAAATCGTTCCGCTGACAAAAAGTGAACTAGCATTTACTGTCACTCTTGGTTTGCCACTGACTTCTATGATTCTAGTCTTCCATTGTTCAGTGCCGGTAAGATCAAAGCAAGTTAAGGCTGTATCGGTGAAGTTGGTGTAGGTGACATAGAGATTCGTCACTGTACCTGCGATACCGCCTACTTGCAGATTATTTGGTGGCGTTGCCCAAGTGGTGTTCCAGAGGTATGCTCCATTACTGGCATCAAAACCGATGAGAAAGCCCGCATCGCCCATGCTCATGGGCATTGAGGCATTGACCAAAGTCCCTACAATAAAGATGTCATTATTAGTTTCGATTAAGTCAAAGATTGACTGGAATGAAAAGATATAACCCATATCGCTGAAATTCCTGGTCACATTCCAGAGGTGATTCCCCTGTAGATCAAAACAAACCAATAGGAGATTCTCTAATCCCTCTGTGTATTGAATGCCTGTAACATAGACATGATCGCGTGTTACCGTGAGGGCATATCCTTGCTCGTTAAGAGGACTCGATAGAGTTTTCTTCCATTGGAGCGATCCATCGAACCCGTAGAGAGCAAGGTAGATGTCAACATCCTGTTTGTTCTTCTTCTCTGCTCCGGTTATGTAAAGGCCGTTACGGGCAATTGCGATGCTCGAGGCATATTCAAGACCTTGAGCATGTTCTTTGTGGTCCCATTGGAAGGCTCCGGTCTGATCATGTTTAGCTATGAAATAATCCACTGCGAAAGTATATGTCTGCGAATATCCGAATACAGGTGGGTAAATGAATGTATAGTAACTTCCTATAAAGAAAATTTCATTATTGTACGCAGTTATCGCCATAGCAAAATCTGGTGACGGTGTATCATAAGTAGTATTCCATATCTGAGTCCCTATAGAATCGTACCGGAATAAGGTAGAGTGCACCTGCATACTCGGACCATAAACTACAGCAATAGCTTGTAATCCAATTAGATATATTGCAGCACCATCGATAGCCACATCATAGAGGGTTGTGTTAACGATATTTTGCTTCCATTGAATAGCCCCATTTGCAGCTATTTTCCAAAGTGTCCCGTTAGCTGGGCCTATAGGATTGTACTCGTAGCCACTAACGTATAGTTCGCTAGTATTTGCCGCTAATCCCAGTGGCATAGTATATAAGCCAAGGCTGGTGTTCCATACCTCGCTTCCGCTGGCCGTAAACCGTGCAATAAAACCTGATGATTGATTCTGACCTCCGATATACACTGCAGATCCATTCACGGCTACATTCAAACCAACAGTCTGACCCTGGGTAGCAAATGTCGTATTCCAAAGTTGGATTCCTGTATTAGCGTTAAATTTCGCTAGAAAGGCTTCGTCATTCATTGAGATCGAATTGTACTGAGTACCGGTGATGTACACGGCGCTTCCATTCACAGCTATATTATAGGCCATTTCTCTGTCGGAAGTGTTGTAAGTCGTATACCAAAGTCGACCTCCGTTCAACGTATTATACGCCCCAAGAAATGCCCCTGTTGTATATGGCATTAATGCGGTCGCAAAAGAACCACAGATGAATAGGGTTGTCCCATTTGTAGCGATAGAGTAGCCTTGGGTCATGAAGCTTTGATCGGCCACATCATAACGTTTCCAGTTCCAAGCTCCCGTCGTAGCTGAATGGCTGGTTATATACGCCCTTGATACGTTACTAGAATAGTCACCAAATGTTCCTACCACGAACACGTCAGTTCCTGAATATACAATATCATTAAACCTGTAGCTCATCGACATCGGCGTGAAGCCTTGAAAAGGATCGCCAAGTGTCTGATTCCATAATTGTGGTGGGGCAGGGGCAGGTGGAGGAATTGATGGGATTGCAACAGAAGGGTCTGGATTTGCTGGTTGAGATAGATTCACGGTGTGAGCTGTTATAACGTTTGGAGGAGTTGCTAAGAGAGGGCCGTTGAATAGAATTAGTGTAAATAACGCTAGAATAAGCGGAAAACCTTGTTTTTTTAATCGTGTTTTCATTTTTGGTTTTTCTCTCCTGGGGCTCCATCCAGGAGACGACAATATCCTTTATGTCTCTTGTAATACCCTTGAATTGCCAATATCAACTAAGATGTTGACAAATACCAATCAATTCTTGATCGCCAGCCAAATCAAATTAATCCCCTGAATGAAACCTGAGCCTATTCTGCCGATTTTGTATATATATCTATACGCTCATTTTCACGAAAAATCTAAGCAGACGTTGAAATAACTCGGTATTTCTTTACTCGGTTCAAAATGTATTATATCAGCATTCATCAGTTCAACGGCTAACCTCAAAAAAGAGATGGTCAAATGGACCCTATCATCTAATTGGTTTACCTAACTTTCCATCTTCGGTTTTCCGGGTTCTCAGGGAGAATGTTTTTGATTTATCGTCGCCCTCTAGGCTCTAGGAGGTTCCCTTTTGGCAGGTCCCATTCAAACATATCTCGTCATGCTGACTCCCAGCATCCTAGGGTTAGCAGCATTCGTCGCGGGTATCTGGTTGCTAGATGTAATTCTCCGAGCATCCGATGAACCAGGAGTGGATGTCGAAAGCTGCCTCTTTAAAATCCTTACAATTTCTAGCAAGGCAACCTTCTTAACAAACTCTTAACTTTGGTATTAGGATGACTCGATATGCCCTAATTGATGACAGTACACCCTTTTAAGGAAGAACAGTCATCTTTAACCAATCCACTTCACCTGAAAGGAGGGATGGTGATTTGGCATTTCCAGATTTCGATGAACTGGAAGACGAAAGAGTGGTTTCCGTCAACAACGAAGTTCTCGTCCGATCATTACTTGGATGGTCAAACAATTATGGAAGTAAATCGCGGACATTTGCTGTCTTCTATCTCGCAACCTTGCTAGGAGTCTATGCCCTTATGGCAATATCCATGAGTATTGCCCTTTCACCGCAACTCAGCATTCTTCAAACAAATACGACAATCGGATGGCTCATGGGATACTGGACTTTGATGAACCTCTTATTTTACTCATTGATGATTTTTTCTGTCTACTGCGCCATTCATGCCTTCTGGTATGCAAATCTATCCACCAAGGGGCTCCAATGGTTGCAAACCATCAATTACCCCCACCAACCTGGCTTTTTTTCGATTGAAGAATTCCTCATTGGTGGCGGAGGACGTCAAGACGCAACACCGATCATGGGACACCGATTTTACCGGGGATTTCAATATTTCCATAAAGAATTCCTCTTAGGTCTGTTCACGCTCACTTTTGTGGTCACACTACTACTCGGATATTTCGTTAGCCTCGTCCTCGAAGTAGTCACATTTACTGGCCTCATTTTTCCCACCCAATTTCCATGGTTTCTATATCTGCTTGGTATAAGCCCCTGGTCGATGGCACTAACCAGTCTTATCCTTTTCATTGCACTTAGTGCAGCCTTTTTAGGGGGTATCTACGTGTGGTCGTATTCAAAACACTCCCAAGATATTGATAGAATCCAAACCATCACGGTCCAACTTACACAAACAAGGCAAGAGGAAAGGGATACGGGGGAGACGGAACTACGAAAAGAAACTCCACTCCAACCAGATGTGTACCAAGAACTCGAAGACATCATTCGATCTTATCGGAGAGAATAACTAGCACCTGCCCTCAATCAGTTCAACAAAACTCCAACATTAAGTGGACATAACGCTTTTCATCCACAATCATATACTGTAATCTTGGAGGTTCCTAATTGGCAGGTCCTATCCAAACCTATCTTGTCATTCTCACCCCTAGCATCCTGGGCCTAGCGGCGTTCGTCGCTAGTATTTGGTTGCTGGATGCAATTCTCCGAGCATCCGATGAACCAGGAGTGGATGTCCAAAGCTGCTTCCGCGCTGGAATCAAAGTTCTCCAATTCTTTGGCATGGCCATTGGCATCGCCTGTTTCGCTGCCCTCTTCTCCCTTCTAACCAGTGGCATCACCACGCCCTTCTACGGTGATCCCCTCACCTTGGCACTCTTAGGTATCATCGGATTCGTGCTTCTCATCGCCCCCATTGCAAAAGTCCCCTGGGCCGCACTCGTCGCACTCGTTATCGCAATCATCGTCTCAGTACTTGTCGCCCTCTTCACACCCGACTGGATCATCAGTCTCATCCCCTTCAACTTCACATGGGTTATCATCGGTGTATTTGTCATAATCGGAATCATTGTCTTTATCTCCTTGAAATGGTTCGAAGAACTCATCAAAGCCTTTGCCATAATCCTAGCCTCACGCCCCATCACCCTGATACTCGCCTTCATCGGAATAGTCCAAGCAACACTCATCATCTTCTTTCCCGGAGGCATTCTTCACTTCCTTCTTCCCCTCCTTCCATAACCAAGCAAACATAAAATGGAAAGCTTTGCAATGATTGCTCCGGCTTCCCTAGGCATTTACTTAGGTTAGTCCAGGTAAATCCGCATATTCTTTAGGTTGAATGGCATCCGGCACATTAGTCTGAACACCTCTAGCGGTTAACAGTCGAGACACCGGATGAGCCTGCATCCGCTCGGGATCATAGGCCGTCAGCAGAGTGTCAATCTTAGGCTGCGATAACTCCGGAGTCAACCAGCTCTGTTCGTGTTCTGGTGTAAGGATAACAGGCATCCGTTTCCGTTTATTATGCACCTGCTCTAACAATGTGTTGGCTTTCGTCGTGATGATCGTATAGGTTTTTTCCACTTCGGGTAAATTTGGTGGTTGCCACGCATCCCAAAGTCCTGCAAAGGCAAAGGGCTGCTGATTCTTCAACGTGATATAATAGGGGTAAGTCCGTCCTTGGTAATGCCGCCACTCGAAAAAGCCATCCGCCAACACCAAACACCGATTTCGCTCAACCAGGTGACGAAACGACGCCTTCTCATAAAGGGTCTCCGCACGGGCATTGAGTGTTCTCGTGCGAAACTTTTCTGCAATCGCATCATCCTTTACCCAACGGGGAATTAGTCCCCAAGCGAGGAATTGGATTCGCGCTGGATCCTCAGTCGTAATCGCTGGTAGCTTGGGTCGGCTAAATCCCGAAACATGGTAAATGCGGTTGAAGGAAGACGGTGGATCTACGTAGGCATGGAAGCGATCACGAAGCCCATCTATGTTCGGGACAGAATAATGATAACACATGGAAACAAATCTCAAGATGCTATCACAAAGTCCCTGATGAAAAATTCTATCGGTTATGCTGATAGCAAGTTCTGAGTTATCGAATGCGTTACCGAGATTTTCCCTCCGGTTAATTATCAGGACACTCCACAAAAATCATAAAGCTGTATGCATTTCTTCCAAGCTGGGAGGTGTGATGACTCTGGCTTCGTCACGACAGTTTGAACTAAATCCGGACTATACACCACGTGGAGACCAACCTAAAGCCATCCAGAAACTCATCGAGGGTTATAAACAGGGCAAAAAGCAACAGACGCTTCTAGGCGTGACCGGCTCGGGTAAGACCTTCACTGTTGCTTCTATCGTAGAAGCACTTCAAAAACCAACATTAGTTATCGCTCCGAACAAGACCTTAGCTGCGCAACTGACGAGTATGTTCCGTGAATACTTCCCTGAAAATTCAGTAGAGTACTATACTTCATATTATGATTATTTTCAACCTGAAGCGTACATGCCCACCTCGGATACCTATATTGAAAAGGATGCATCCATCAACGAAGAAGTTGAACGGATGCGGCTTTCTGCCCAGGCCTCTCTTGCAGTACGTCGGGATGTCCTCATTGTCGCGACCGTTTCCTGCATTTATGGCATTGGGGCACCGGGCTCATATCGAAATCTTGTGGTTGAACTGGAACAGGGTCAAGAAATCCCGCGTGATGAGCTCTTCGCCCGGCTTGTGCATATCAACTATGATCGGAATGATTTTGATTTTCATCGGGGGACCTTTCGTGTTCGGGGAGATGTTATTGAAGTGTTTCCGGCCTACGCAAATCACCCGATTCGATTAGAAACCTTTGGGGATACCATCGAACGGATTACAGATATTGCCCCCGTGAAAGGTACAGTGCTGTATGAACGCGATAGAGTCAAAATCTTTCCTGCTAAACAGTTCACCACGGATACCCACGTCCTGCCGGATATTCTCGAGCAAATAGAAGATGAGCTGGAAGAACGCTTAAAAGAACTCGAAGCTGAAAATAAGATTCTTGAAGCGGATCGGTTACGACGACGCGTGAAATATGATATTGAGATGATGCGTTCGGTTGGCTGGACCGGTGGTATAGAAAATTATTCACGATACTTTGACGATCGGAAGTCAGGGCAGAAACCTTACTGCCTCCTCGATCATTATCCGGAAAATTTCTTCCTGGTGGTTGATGAATCGCATATCACGGTTCCCCAAATTGGGGGGATGTATTATGGGGATTTGTCACGGAAACGCAATCTTGTGGATTATGGTTTCCGATTGCCCAGTGCTTATGATAATCGTCCTTTGACCTTTGAAGAGTTTGAGCCTTACATGCGGACTGTTTTGTATACTTCAGCTACTCCAGCGAGTTATGAACGGAAGCATGCGGATCAGGTGGTGGAGCAAATCATTCGTCCCACTGGGCTAGTCGACCCAAAGATCATTGTGCGTCCTACAGAGGGGCAAGTCGAAGATTTACTTGGTGAAATTCGTGGTCGGGCGAAGAAGGATGAGCGGGTCTTAGTGACTACTTTGACCAAGCGGATGGCCGAAGACTTGGCAGATTATATGGTACATGCAGGGGTCAAGGCTGAATATCTGCACTCAGAAGTCGGTACACTTGAGCGAATCGAAGTGCTGCGTAACCTACGCCGTGGGAAACATGACGTCGTCGTAGGGATTAATTTACTTCGCGAAGGACTGGACCTGCCTGAAGTCTCACTTGTCGCTATTCTTGATGCTGACAAAGAAGGGTTCCTCCGCTCTGATACGAGTCTCATCCAAATCATGGGCAGGGCAAGCCGGAACGTTGATGGCACTGTGATACTGTATGCAGATCGGATGACCGACTCCATGGAGCGTGCAATTGGTGAGAATAACCGCCGTCGAGCGATGCAAATCGCATATAACAAGGAACACGGCATCACGCCCACCACTATCGTGAAATCGATTACTGATATTGCCGAGGGTGTTGAACGCGTTGCTGCTGATTCGCGGACACAGGTAAGAGTGCCTAAGAACTGGCGTACAGCAAATGAAAGTGATTTGGCATTGCTGATCGTTGAGTTACGTGAGGAGATGCTTCAGGCTGCAGAAGAGCTGGATTTTGAACGGGCTGCTGAGCTGCGAGATCTTATCAACGAGATTGAGGCATATTTGGGGCTTCAGACGAAGGGGGCCTAGACCGGTTTACTTTCACTGTGGTCTCCCCTCCGCTTATATGTTTAAACAGACCTTCCGCTACGAAAAGGCTGATAATACACGTCAGCTAACCTGCTACCTTGGACGCACATCATGGTCGGGTTGGGCGTTAAACCGTAACTCTTATGTCAGCAGGTGCTATCGGTGCCGCTGACAAGATAGGTGACAGATGAGTGAGCGATGACAAGTACATTACTGTCAAAGGTGCCCGCGTACATAACCTGAAGAACATTACTGTGCAGATTCCGCGGGACAGATATGTAGTCATTACTGGGCTCTCCGGGTCCGGTAAGTCCTCACTGGCCTTTGACACCCTTTTCGCTGAGGGTCAACGTCGCTATGTTGAATCCCTGTCAGCGTATGCCCGACAGTTTTTGGGTCGAATGGACAAACCCGATGTTGATTCTATTGAAGGATTAAGTCCAGCGATTTCAATTGATCAGCGATCCGCAGGTGGAAATCCCCGGTCAACGGTGGGCACAACTACTGAAGTCTATGATTATATGCGATTGCTCTGGGCGCGAATTGGGATTCCGCATTGCCACCAGTGTGATCGGCGAATCGCTCCCCAATCCGCCCAACAAATCGTTCGGCAGATCATGGAGTTTGAAGAAGGCAAACGTGTCCGCATCCTCTCACCAGTTGTTCGGGGACGGAAAGGCACCTACAAAGCACTCTTCAAGAAATTACAGAGTGAGGGCTTCGTTCGAGTGCGCATTGATGGCAAAGATTATCGATTAGATAAGGATGAAATTGAACTCGACCGCTACAAACTACACGACATCGAGATCATCGTTGACCGATTGGTACTCAAACCAGCTGTAGAACAACGCCTCACCCAATCTGTGGAAACCGCCCTCGAATTTGGCAAAGGCCTCGTAATCGTCGATGTTCAGGGCGATCAGGAGTATCTCTTCAGCGAATCTGCAGGGTGTCCTGTTTGTGGCATTAGCTTTCCAGATTTAGCTCCACGCCTCTTTAGCTTTAATTCTCCTTACGGTGCATGTCCTGAATGTAAAGGATTAGGGTATACATTGGAAGTAGATCCCGATCTCGTTGTACCCGATTCCACTAAGAGCATTCACGAAGGAGCCCTCGCACCCTATAGGGCTCCGTTGAATGGCTGGCGACTTCGCAGCCTTACAAGTATCGCTAACCATTTCGGATTCAGCTTGGATACGCCCTTCAAGGATTTAGATCTCAAGGTTCAACACATCCTGCTGTATGGTTCAGGTGAGGAAGAAATTCGCTTTGAGCATCGAGGGATCACTTCGTCTGGTCGGAAATGGGAATGGATTAGTGAGAAACCCACTATGGGTGTCATTCCTGGCTTAAAACACCGCTACAAGTACACTCGTTCAGAAGTTGTACGAGAATCGATCATCCAATTCATGGCGCAGCTCCCTTGCCCAGTTTGCCATGGTCGTCGGCTACGACCCGAAGCCCTTGCAGTCACAATCCAAGACAAGAGTATCGATCAGGTAACAAATCTATCGATAAATGAAACTTTAAGCTTCTTTGAGGCGTTGAAACTCTCGAAGAAAGAAGCCACGATAGCTCGACAGACGCTTCGTGAGATACGGCAACGTTTACAGTTCCTTTCCTCCGTGGGTCTGGATTACCTAACCTTGAACCGTCAATCCGCGACGCTAGCGGGGGGTGAAGCGCAACGTGTCCGACTTGCGACTCAGATTGGCTCCCGCCTTGTGGGTGTTACATATATCCTCGACGAACCCAGTATTGGTCTTCACATGCGCGACAATGAGCGACTTCTGTCCATGCTCCTTCAACTTCGCGATCTAGGAAATACTGTGCTCGTTGTAGAACATGATGAGGGGTTTATCCGTGCTGCTGACTGGGTGATTGACCTTGGTCCTGGGGCAGGCATTCATGGGGGTCAAGTCGTCGCTGAAGGTACCGTCGCGGATATCGAAACAAATCCAAAATCCGTTACCGGACAATATCTTCGCGGAGAGAAAGTCATCTCTGTCCCTCCCACTCGCCGCATTGGGAATGGAGCAAGTATTCAAATCAAATCCGCTCGCCATCGCAATCTGAAAGAAATTGACGTGACATTTCCCCTCGGCACCTTCATCTGCATTACTGGTGTTTCAGGATCTGGGAAGAGCACCCTCATCACCGATACATTGTATCCAGGGATTATCTGGCAGTTCCGACAACGCCGTCGTCGACGATCCGATGCCTCACTTTCAAGCATGATTCAGAAACCAGGACCCTACAAAGCCTTACAAGGAGTAGACCTCATCGATAAGGTCATCTTAGTCGACCAGTCACCTATTGGTCGAACGCCCCGCTCCAATCCCGCTACATACACACAGGTCTTCGGTCCGATTCGTGAGTTATACTCAAAGACCGAGGAAGCTCGAAAACGTGGGTATCAACCAGGACGATTTAGCTTCAATGTCAAGGGGGGTCGTTGCGAAACGTGCAGTGGAGCGGGTGTACTTCGCATTGAAATGCAGTTCCTTCCCGATGTATACGTCGTATGTGATGAATGTCATGGCAAACGCTTCAACAAAGAAACCCTCCAGGTCCGATACAAGGGTAAGACCATTTACGAAGTACTTCGCATGACGGTTGATGAAGCTGCAGAATTCTACAAGAACATCCCTAGGATTGCCCGTATCTTGGGAACACTTCAAGCTGTTGGGTTAGGTTACATGGAATTGGGTCAGCCCTCACCCACGTTAAGTGGTGGTGAAGCTCAACGCATCAAACTGAGTCGAGAATTGGGTAAACGCAGCACCACTCAAACACTCTACATCTTGGACGAACCTACTACAGGATTGCATCTTGCAGATGTCCAAAAGCTCCTTGATGTTCTAAATCATCTCGTTGATGCTGGGAACACGGTTATTGTGATTGAACATCAACCAGACGTTATCAAGGGGGCGGATTATGTCATTGATTTAGGACCGGAAGGGGGCGATAAAGGTGGTTTCGTTATTGCACATGGAACACCTGAACAGGTGGCCCAGAATCAGAAATCTTATACTGGTGCTGTGTTGCGCGAAGCGCTTGCGTCGAAGACTGAACGCGATACCCAAGAATCTAGTGGACGAGTAAAAATATTGTCCCGGTAAAAGCGAACGGTTCTTCAATCTGAATGGTGTTCTAGTAGGTGATCTGGGCTATGAAGCTTGAACAGGAACTAAAAGAGTTACCCGATGCACCCGGCGTTTACCTTCTCTACGACACAAATGATGCTGTAATCTATGTCGGAAAAGCCCGATCCCTTAAGAAACGTGTTCCGGCGCATTTTCGAGGTATAGGCAGTGGCAATGTCTTTTCACCAATCGGACAAGAAGTCACTGAACTCGAATACATGGTTACTGCCAACGAATCCGAAGCCTTGGTCCTAGAAGACAACATGATCAAACGCTACAAACCCCGCTACAACATCCGATTGAAAGATGACAAAAGCTTCCCCTATGTGCGAATAACTCTCCAAGAAGACTTCCCCCGGGTGGAAAAAACCCGAACCCTGGTTCAAGATGGGAGCCGTTACATTGGTCCCTACTCCAATGTTAAAGCCCTAGATGGGCTCCTCAAATCCATTAATCGCATTGTTCCGATTGCTACCTGTAAGCCTACTATCGTTCCGGGAAAACGAAAACGCCCCTGCCTCAAATATGACATTGGCTACTGTACCGCACCCTGTGTCAAAAAAATTAGTAAGGATGAGTATGCTGAACTTGTGCAAGAATATACGCTTATGCTTACAGGGCAACACGATGAACTCGAAGCCCATCTTAAACGCCTTATGGCGAAAACCTCAGAAGCACAAGAGTTCGAAAAAGCTGCCCGATACCGTGATCGATTACGTGCAGTCCAACGTGGACGGCAAGCCCAACGTGCTACTTACTGGAATCAACTTCCCGGTCACCGCGATGTATTAGGACTAGCCCGTACTGGTCCTGATGCCCTCGTCCAATTGCTCGTTGTACGTGAAGGACGAGTTATCGGGCAACAACCCTTTCCACTGACTGCTCCCTCTGAACTTCCTGATGAGACGGTGATTGAAGCCTTCCTCAAACAATATTATCTCCGAGCAACCGAATTTCCTGAAGAAGTTATTGTCTCGGTACCAGTTGCTGATTCCCCGTTTCTTGAAGATTGGCTCTCACAACGACGCGGTGACAAATATCACGTCAGCATTGTGCATCCCATCCACGACCCCCTGCTAAGTCTGACCCAAATGGCTAATGAAAACGCCAAATTCCATCTTCACCAACTCATTGAACGCATGGCACGCGATGAAGGCCGAAAACAACAAGCTTACAATGATCTCAGAGAAGCTCTCCACCTCCCTGAAGAACCCGCATACATTGATGGCTTCGACATCTCCACGCTCCAAGGCACAGAATCTGTTGGAGTATGTGTCGTATTCAAAGATGGATTACCATTCAAGAAAGGCTATCGACGGTTTAAGATTCGCGAAGTGGAAGGTCAAGATGACTTTGCCATGATGCACGAAGTAGTTCAACGCCGATACCGCCGCCTCGTTGCTGAGAAGAGTCCGTTACCCACTCTCATTGTAATTGACGGGGGACGCGGGCAACTTAATATGGCTCTCAAAGCCCTTGAAACAGTTGGTGTTGTTGATTTACCAGTGATTGGAATCGCTAAAACAGAACGACCTGACCCTGATCTCGTCTACGTACCTGATCAAAAAACCCCAATCATGTTGCCTAATGATAGTCAGGGATTACGATTGCTACAACGCGTGCGAGACGAAGCACACCGTTTTGCCATCGCCTATCATCGCAAGATTCGGCAGATAAAGGGATTAAAACTCACACTGACTGACATTCCTGGTGTTGGGGTGAAACGTGCTACTCTTCTCCTTCAACATTTTGGCAATATGGAGACCTTATCAAAAGCTTCAGCTGATGAAATTGCTGCAGTCCCAGGCATCACTAAGAAACTCGCTCAAGATATTGTTGAGCATTTTGCCTGATTAGTCTAGAGACAAGCAAGATTTAGAAGATGTAAATAGCGACACTGAGTGATAACAAGAAAATGGCTAGATAATAGGTAGTGAAGATGAAAATTTCAGCCTTCTTAAAGTGATGATGAAATTCTTTGATGCCAATGGCAAAATCTGAGATAACAAAGAAGAAAGCTCCAATTACGGGGATGAATCCTAAGAGCACTCCTGCTGTAAGCCACAGCATTAAGGCGCTGCAAAAGGTGAGGGAAACGGTGAGAGCATAGATGATGAGGGGGATTTTCATTTGACCAAGACCAGTTTCTGCAGATTCGATATAGTTCGTAAGAAAGATAATAACTAGAATCCAAACGAGGAACGCGGTAACGAAGGCAACGACTGGAAGAAAAGAGATCCCTGAGAGTAGGCTCTGCCAGATGAAGTTAGCAATGAAAATGATTTGGGCAATTAAGAACAGCCCAACACCCACAAGAAATTTTGTCTCCATACCGGTGTCCCCAAGTAAACAAAAGACGAAGGCTACTGCGAGTAAAATGTAAAACAAACTAATAGTGGGTCGAAAGAGGAGGACGATAATGAAAGCGGTGAGTGCGGGGATGAACTTGATAATGAGAAATAGAGATTTTGGGAGCTGAGACAGGCGTTCTTTTTGAAAGGTGATTTCGTCTTCGCGAGCAGCTTTGATGAGTATTGACACAAACGCAAAAATCCAAAAAATCACTGCATAAGGGATGAGGTACAACATGCTCTAAGGCTAAGGCACTTGATGCTTAAGAGTGTTTGATTTTATGAAATTACTTTGTCTTTAGTTTCTGTTTGAGGAGTGGAATGGCTCCCCCAGCATTGAGGTATTCTAGAAGAAATGGGGGGATTTTCGTAATTTTATATTGCTTCTTAGTGCTTTGGTTTATCAAAGTGCCATCTTTGAAATGAATTTCAATGACATCACCTTCGCGAATTAAATCCGGATTTTTCGCCAGCGCAGGAAATTCGAGGGCAGGTATGCCCAGGTTAAATGCGTTCCGAAAGAAGATTCGGGCAAAGGAGACTGCAACGATTGCTCCAATCCTAAGATAACGAAGGATTGCTGGTGCCCCCTCCCGACTTGATCCCATCCCAAAATTTTCCCCAGCAACGATGACGTCACCAGGTTGCACCTTTTGAGCAAATTCGGGTCGAAGGTTCTCAAACACAAATGGGGCCAAATTCTTAATTTCCAATTCGGTTAGATGAACTCCAGAAATGATATCATCGGTGCTAATATTTGCTCCAAAACGCCATGCTCTGCCTTTCACTGAATTGACGTCTTTTGGCATTTTTTAGCCTCCTTTTCGTGGATCTGTTATCTTTCCAGCTAGGGCACTTACAGCAACTGTGGCAGGTGATGCCAAATAGATTTTTGCATCCGGGCTTCCCATGCGACCAGGGAAATTCCGGTTTGTTGTACTGATACACACTTCGTTGGAAGCCAGTAAACCGCAATGGCCACCAAAACATGGTCCACAAGTTGCTGGTCCAATAATTGCACCTGCCTTGACTAAGCTCCCAATAATTCCCTCCATTAATGCCAAATGGTAAATCGCGTGACTTGCTGGATTCACGATAAACCGGACGCCGTCTGCTACCTGCTTTCCTGCAATCAAATTAGCAACGACTCGCAGGTCCTCAAGCCGTCCATTGGTGCATGACCCAAGGAAAGCCTGATCAATGGTGGTCCCTTCAACTTCGTTAACAGGGACAGCGTTCGATGGAAGTGAGGGTTTCGCGACTTGAGGTGCAAGATTTGTAACATCGAATTCATACTTCTGTAGATATCTAGCATCCTTATCAGGATACACTGGTGTGAAGGGTTGAGAGGTCCGATTTTGGATGTAATCTTTCACCCGTTGATCTGGTGGTATAATGGCAGTCATTGCTCCTGCTTCTACGGCCATATTGGTGAGAGTCATCCAGGCATCCAAGCTAAGGTGAGCCAAAGCATCACCATGATATTCGATTGCCTGGAAGGTTGCCCCATCTACTCCCAGATGGCTAAGGATGTGGAGTATGATATCTTTTCCCATCACCTTTGGGGGTAATTTTCCTTTTATCTCAATCCGAATGGTATCGGGAACTCGCAACCATAATCGTCCTGTAGTGAGGACAATCGCCATATCCGTTGCTCCAATACCCGTAGCAAGGGTGCCGAATGCACCGGCTGTTGTGGTGTGAGAGTCAGTTCCTACAAGTATTTCACCCGGTCGCACATGTCCTTCCTCGACGAGAACCTGGTGGCAGATTCCCCTTCCTACATCATAGAAATGTTGAATCTTGTAATCGTGAACAAATTTCCGAACACGCTGGTGAATGGTGGCTGCCTCAACGGTCGGTGCCGGAGTCCAATGGTCTAAAATCATGACTACCCGATCAGGGTCCCACACTTTCGAGGTTCCTATCTCTTCAAGGTGAGGAAGAACGCGGGTACCCATCATCTCATGACTCATTGCAATATCGATGCTAGCGTCAACGATTTCTCCAGGTTCTACATCTTTTGCTTCAATGTGGTTGATGAGGATTTTTTCGGCCATTGTATAGTTAGGCATCGGTTTCACTTCTCTTTCAGTAGTTGTTGAATTCTCTTCCTAATTGCGGTTCCCACTTGTTTGGTTGTCGAAGGCTTTAACTGCGCATAGGGACCAACACATAAATCGTAGGTTCGAATACGACCTTCCTTAAGAACATCAACGACTGCCTGTTCAACAACTGTGGCAGCATGCAACGCATTTTGATCTTTATGCCGTTCAGCCAGCCATTCCAATAACATTTTCCCAGCTAAAATGGCAGCAGTAGGGTTCGCTCGGCGTTTACCTGCATGGCGCGGCGCAGAACCGTGAATGGGTTCAAACATAGCTTGACTATCCCCAATATTCCCCCCGGCAGCCACTCCCATCCCACCTTGAATTGCAGCCCCCAGATCTGTGATGATATCACCATAGAGATTCGGTGTTACAATGACATTATAGTATTCAGGCTGTCGAAGACACCACATGGTCCAAGCATCAATATAGGCGTAGTCTGGTTCCAATTGAGGAAAACTATGGGCACACTCTGCAAAGACTCGACGGAATAATTGGTCCCCCAAGAGTACATTGCTTTTATCTACACACGTAACGCGACGTTTCCCATCGCGAGGAGCGCCCTGTCGGCGTTTCTGCGCGAGATTAAAAGCGTAACGGATTACGCGTTCGGCTCCAACACGAGAAATCGGACGAACATCAATCGCTAACTCTTCAGCTGTATCCTCCTGATAGTGCTTTCCGATACCTGAGTAGAGCCCCTCGGTGTTTTCACGGATAATCACAAAGTCAATATCATCTGGTTGCTTATCAGCTAAAGGCGTCGGGATACCCGGATACAGTTTAACTGGACGAACATTCGCATACAATTGAAGTTCACGGCGCTGCCCTAAAACCACCGCTGCTCCCGCCATTTGGCCATCTTCTCGACGCACCGGTTCACCTGGGCTTTTCTCCCACCCCACAGCGCCAAGGAGAATCGCATCTGCTTCTTGTCGCGCAAAGACCTCCGCTTCCCCCGGCCATTCACAACCCGTTTCCAGATAGTATTTCCCACCACAAGGAAACTCATGAAATGATAAATTCAACCCTGAAATTCCTATGGCAATGGTGTTGAGTACCTTCACAGCTTCATCAATAACTTCAGGTCCAATCCCATCACCGGGAAGCACCTGGATCTTATATGAACGCGCCACGGGAATCCAATCCGATTTCCTGAATATATTCTAGGGTAACAATACCTACCCTACCTAAAAAATACCAAGTTAAACCAATCTAATTACAAATCACGGCATTCAAATTAACCTGAAACCGGATTTTCAGAATCAACTCTCTTACTTCAGTTGACGGTCGATTCGAATTTATGAACGGATCACTTCTCAGATTTTTGCGGGTTTTCGTTTTCTTCTTAGTACAACAATTAGTAAGAAGCTCATCATTAGCCCAATAAAAATCGCTGCAAATGGAAAACCAGGAATTGCTGGTGGTGGAGGCGGAGTAGTGGGTTGTGTTGGGGTGCCCGGTTGTTGAACCGTCACTGAAATAGTTGCAATAACCTGATTATCATAAGGATCATAGGCGGCCACTGTAAAACTATACACTCCCGGATCGAGAGTCGTAATATTAGTCAAACGGCCAGACCCACTAATCGCAAAATGCACCGAATCTGTGACGGTCCACCGAGCTATTCCTGAAAGGTCAGAAGCCTGCAATTGATAATCTAGCGCTTGCCCATACTCTAGAGTCTGATCAGTGGGTGCTATTGTCCAACTGGGTGCAATCGTGTCACGTACAAAAACTTGGAAGTTACCTGTGAGAATATTACCAAGTGTATCATTGACATTCACCATTAGCCCATAAGTTCCAACTGCAAGGTCGATAGCGTTCGTAATTAAACCGGTTTGTGTTATCGAAAAGTGGTTTGTATCATTTATCCACCAGGTATCAATTCCTGAAGGATCTGTGGAATCTAAATCATAAGCCAGACTGTTACCAAATTCAACATTCTGGTCTATTAGGTTGGTCACCCAGGTGGGGGCTATCATATCTAGTATTGCAGATGTTGTCTCACCTGGTGATAAGGTTCCAGATGATTCACTAGTTTTAGCTTCAATGGGGTCCCAATGTGCAAGAGTGTAATTTACTTCTTCTGGTGCATCTAATTTTGCAGTAATATTAAATGGTCCAGCAGTTCTGGATAAGACCACAATTTGTGCTCCATCTGTTCGACATCCACAAACTCCTACAGTTGAAGTATTAGTCATTTGGCCTGTTTGATAATCAATACCTAAAACCATATGGCCAGTTGAATTTCGGACTTGAACATCGAAATAAGGATCGCTTCCTAAATCCTCTAAGATACCAATCGCCGAAGTTGCAATGGAAAAACAACTTATATAGTATCCCCATACTGGATTTACTGCCATACTGGCAAATGCGCCCAACATTGTCCATAATGTAAATGAAAAACCAAGTTCTAAGGTTTCCTGTAAATCTTCCTGAGTCCCTGGATTCTTCATCATCTGAATGTGTCTGTGCCAAATCGTCAGGCCAACTGATATCAAACCTGTAATTATCATGGCGGCTATTACGCTAAGGGCTAAGGGAGGATTGATTTGGGGGGGTATAGGAATAGAATCATCTAAAAGATAGTTTAATAATTGCCAATCAGTTTCACTGTTGAAAAGGAAAAGAGTCATTACTCTTATCTTACCATCTGAGCAGAGAATTTCAGTCAAAAGATTTTCTGCATTTTCTTTCCCACCAACTTCCATGAGACCCAAATCATCGAGCCAATTAGCAATTTCCTCAGCATCTGCGAAAGGATGTCCAATCTCGAATACCAACGCAATCACTGTACTATAGATGCCTAAATCATTGATACCCCAATAATGGAAGTAGTTCAACATCTTGTTTGGTGAGATCGACGGAAGGACAGTATAGGCTGTTGGATTCCAAGTAAGATCGTATGCTTCAACTGGGCCATCAAGAATAATGACATCAAAAATACTTGTATCGAGATAGTTAGGAATCCCATCATCATCATTATCACACCATGGACCTGCAAGATTTGTTATTCCTGGGCCATATGCTCTCACCCAATCATAGGATGCTTCGGCAGCGTGTCCATAGTCACCTCTACTATTTACTGCTAGTTGGCCGATTCCGGTGCATGCCCGATTGGCTTCAAGGATTAAAGAGTCGTTCACATAACCCTTAATGTTAGAACCGATCTTTACGAGTTTAATATAGTAGTTAGTGTCTTGGATGACAACGACGGGTGCCCTTATCTTTTCTTCGAAGTCGAAGAGTTGAAAGATATTATCCAAGGTTCCTATTCGGGGAAAGTTGAGGAGGAAGGTATCATTAGCAAAACTGATGCCCATACCAAACCACATACTGGGATGACTATATCGAGCCAAGCACTCTATTGTGAAGTCTTTCGACAAATCTATAGTACAAAATTCTGAAACTAGAAAATTACCATCAGTATGACCAGTAGTGGAACCCGTGTAGCTGTGGTGGACCCACTTCCGGCCAGCAATGGTAGCCACTGACCATTCTGCTGTACATTGAGATTTCCAGGCATACCAGTTATCCGCGTTCCCATCTTCAAAATCGTCAAAAAAGACGTTTACAAGTGATTCTGCAGGATTAGTGACAAAAGTGAATTCTTCGAAATCCGTGAAAAGATCGTAATCAGTGTCATTAGTATAGGGATTGGTTCCGGCGCATATTTCATATCCATCTGGGAGATGGTCATTGTCACTATCGACATAGTTTGCAGTGTGATTAAGATCTGCCCGATAACAAATGCTAGGCCAACGATATTCAGCAATATCAATCCAAAAGACTTCAAAACAGTACAAGTAGTAACTCGAACCTGCCAGGATTTCTTGGTGGCCATCACGGTCGATGTCAAAAACAACGGGCCAGGAAACGCTACCTAGAACGTATTCCCAGACTAAATGGCCTGTTGAGTTTAGCCAGTGGATCTTGTTGTCACTAGCAGAGCCAAAGAGAATGTCTAATTGACCATCGCCATCTATATCAGTAACACACGGCGAGGTGTAGACATCTCCACCAGTTAGGTAGGACCATTCGAGGTCACCAGTATCATTTAGACAGTATAGATAGTTGGTATCTGATCCAATGAGCACCTCCATTTTACCATCTTGATCAACATCAGCTACTGTAGGGCTAGAATCAATGTCAGCTCCGGTGGTGTAACTCCATTCTACGGTGCCAGTGCCGTTGAAGCAGTAGACTATTCCACTATCTGAACCAACAATGATCTCGGGTTCGTCATCTAGGTCTACATCAGCTACAATGGGTTCAGAATGCATGAGCATACCTCCGCCTACAGGATAGCGCCATTCCTGGGCCCCTGTTGAGCCATTTAGACAGTACAAGTAATGGTCGTCTGAACCGGTAACGATCTCAACACGCCCGTCACCATCGACATCTGCTGCAGCTGGTGAGGAATCCACATCACCCCCTGTGAGAAAAGTCCATTCAACATATCCAGAGTAGTTAAGGCAATGGATTCGGTTATCGCGTGAACCAATTAAGATTTCGAGATCGTTATCATGATCGACATCGGCGATACACGCTGAGGAACTGTAAATCGTATCACCGGTGTTATAACTCCATTCTAGGTCACCGGAACCATTAATGCAGAACAACCAGCCATTCCATGATCCGAAGGCCACTTCTAGATATCCATCAGCATCAATATCAGCAACTGCCGGCGTCGTATGGAGGTTACCACCTGCTGGGTAGCTCCATTCCAAGTCGCCAGTGGTATTGACACAGTTTAAATTCCCCGTATCAGAGACCATAAGCACCTCATATTGCCCATCATGATCGATATCTGCAATCGTAGGTGATCCCCGAATACCAGCTCCGGTATCGTATTGCCATTCTAACGAAATGAGAGGAGTAATCGAGTCGCGCCCATAATAGGCATTGCCTCCGGTCCGGAAAACCAGGTGAAGTGTATTTCCTTCAGCAAAAATATCTGGGTATTCCTGTGTCATTACTGATTGTGCAATTATTTCAGGTGGTGTCCACACTATTCCATCTTTAGATTTGAGCATATAGAGGTTGCTATCGGAGTTTGCGTCGAATGTTAATAAAAACCGACCATCATTTGTTTGGGTTAAGGAACCTCCATGAGTTGGGACATACGAAGAAGAGACGACCTCTACTCCTTCACTCCAGATTATACCATCATCTGAGTGCGTTTCAAAAACCCAGAAAGTGCCACTTTGATATTTTTGATAGCTTACATGGACTGATCCATCGCTAGCAACTAAGATGTCACCCCATCGTTCTTGAAAAGTTTCATCTGTTATCTGTCGCGGGCTGCTCCAGTTAACGCCATCCGTCGAATTCAGTACATAAAGGTCCCAATCACCGGATGTACTTGCAGTTACTGAATGTGAATATAATACCCAAAGACTATCATCAAGACCCTTTGTGATTCTTGGAAACGTATCATATGTAGATGTGGTAACGAGTGGTGCGGGAGTTTCCCAGGTAATTCCATCTGATGAATTTGTGATGTATATATCTTCATAGAATCCGCCGCCGGTATTGCGTCGCATTACTACATAGAACATCCCATCACTTGTCTGACAGATATCAGAACCATGCATGGAATATGTACCGCCAGTTTCGATGTATATTGGTGAACTCCAACTTAGACCATTCGAGGAATTTGTAATCAATACGTCTCCGCCATAGGCGTATACCATGTAAAAGCGCCCTGAAGTTGAGCGGATAAAATGGGGTGGATTAGCACTTCCTGTGGATGTGATTTGCACGAATATTGGACCAGGTGGAGTTGGATCATTTCTTGCTAGATTCTGAATATCCTTCGCCAGTTCTGCTGGTGATATTGGATACTTTTCATCTGATTTGTAAGGTTTTTCATCCGCTCCTTGAAAACGAATTTCTGATGTATCATTTCTTGATGAAATCATTGGCATTGGCGGGATGAAAAAAGACGCTGTCAGAAAACATAAACACAATAATATGGCACCGATCTGGTGGCTCCCTTTCATGAAATTTGTCCTCCTACAGATTACCCTCCAGAATGATGAATCGAATGGGGAACTATGAATTAACTGAAATTTACAATACACTAGGGACTCTAGTGTGAACCATCCAATCAACCATCCAGCACAGATTTTGTCAATAAGTTGCTAATAAACGTTATTTCCAATAAAGGAGGCACTAGAACTATAAACTCACTACTGACTATATAGGTATAATATTGAATTTCTGTATTTAGGAAGAAAAGAGGTAGTCTATTCTAGGGCGTCTTCAACGAACTGGATGAGGTCCACCATCTTCAGTTTGGACTCACTCTTTTCAATCGCTAATTGTAGCGAAGTTTCACAGAATGGGCACGCACTCACTAAATGGGTGGCTCCCGTTTCTTCGGCTTCTTTGATGCGTTCAATAGAAGTATCCAGGGTCCAGTCGGGGAACTGAGCTCGAGCACCACCACCTGCTCCACAGCACCACGCATTTTCCTTGGTGCGTGGCATCTCGACGAAGTTATCGCCTAGAAGTATTCGGAGGATCTTGCGGGGGACTTCAAACCATTCTGCTTTCTCCTTGCGGTCCTTGATGAGATGGGCGACATGTCGTCCGTAGTGGCAGGGATCATGATAGGTCGCTTTAATGCCTTTAAGGGGGTTCAGCTTGGCCTTACCACTCTCAAGAAGTTCTGCGATGTAGTTGACGCTATGTTTCACTTCAAAGGGAAGTAGCCCATAATATTTTGGCCAGTCCCGTTTCATCGTACGGAAACAACCAGCACATGATGAGACAACGACCTTTGCTCCAGCGTTCTGGAAGAGCTCTACGTTGTGTTTCACATAGTCTTTGACCAAATCTAATTTACCCACACGGATCAATGGTGAACAACAGCACCACTCATCTTCTTTCACCGTTACATCTGCGCCAAGCTTATCCATGACTCGCATCGTGGAAACCGCGAGTTCTTGTAACCGATAGGAGGCTGTGCATCCGACAAAATAGATTACTTCCGCTTTGTCTTTCAGCTTGAATTCTTTAGGCACCCAGGCGGTCCGAGACGCATGTTCTTCATTATACGGATTTCGCTTTATTTCAGTAGCCTTAGAGTAGCCAATTTGCTTATCTAAGGGACCAACACCAGCTTTCACAGCCTCAGCACGCATGGCTTCAATAATATCAACCGTCGGTAACTCATTTTCACATTGTTCTTCACATTGACCGCAGGTGGAGCAACGAAAGAGGAGATCACCTGCATCTGTGTCCAGTTTATAGTTGCCATCGAGGATGGCACGAGCAAGCCATAATTTTGCACCGCCACTGTAGGCTTCCCATTCCATAGCGCTCCAAGAAGGGCATCCCACTTCAAAGCCGCCTTTCGGGTTGGCAGCATCGGCGATGGTACAAGCTTTACAGTGAATGCAACGGGCTATTTCGAGTTCAAAATCTTTGAGCTCGGTCTTTGATTTTTCGGATTCGGTCATGTTCAAAGTCCTCCAGATTGTGAGGGCAATTGATGCCTTTCACATACGTTAATGCCTTTTACCCTTTGCCTTTTTTCGAAAAAGTGTACGGTGTTTAGCGGGCTTTCGTAAATCTGAATGCTGGGCTTCTTATTTTTCATGGATCTGGTGTGTACAATGCGGACTTGCAATTGGTGTTGACGTATTGATTTGGTAAGATAAGACTACCAGCCAATATGATGGTTAATCCGCCAATTGGAATCCAGAATTCATTGACAACACCAGTGATCAGAAGCAACCATACTGCTGCCTTACCTCTCCCAAGATACATGAGACCAAGACCCAATGAGGGGAGTATCAAGCCAAAAACTAACGAACTGAAGATCATGAAGAGGTCGAAAACGAAGCCAGGCCAATTTGCAGGGCCAAGAATGGGATCGGGTGCAACAAGGACATAATAGGGAAATAACAGTGTCGTCCAAAACCAAAGCAGGTACGTAAAAGCCAATGTATTGATGGTCAGCCCAATGAAGACTAAAACACGGGCTGGAGTTGCTGAATCGTTTTTCTGTGTTTCTGCTGATAATATCCCACCAGTGAGTACGAAAATAATACTGCTGGGAAATGCGAGTAAACTTGGTAGGAGCAGATTTAATTGTATTAGAACTCGGAAGAGCAGCAGGATTCCTGAAGTTAAAAAACCGCTTACTATCAACAGGATTCCCGCTTCTTTAGAAGCATGGCGGGCAAGGAGTGAGACACCAACAGTAGGTACAATGAGTAGTCCAATAAATCCAAAGATGAAAGACAAAATTCCCAACACTTGTAGTAAAACGATTAAGGCCCATCCGTTAAAAAAAATACCCGCAACAATAGCAAATCTTGCAAATTCATTCGTCTTCATTGAGGGGACCAAGACTCCTCTATCATTCTGTGACCGTGGTCTCTGACTTTGATATCGAATACTTGGCTCTTTAAAAGAAGAACGTATTTAGTTGAAACTTGCTGTTCGTTAATGGTTAATACCAGCCCACGTGGGAACCACAGGTATGACAGTATTGGTCTTCCCGGTCTAACTCGACGCCACAATTTACACATTTTTTCGTACGAGCATCGGATACTGGTGAAATATAAGTTGAAGTATATGCAGGAGGTGACGCATAGTACCTGTGTGATGTTGCTCGATGACGGGGGTATTGATAGGGATTCCAACTCGCTACTAAAGCTCCTGCAACGATTAGGAGAATGCCACCAATCATATAGATAAAGATTAGACTAAAAATACCTGAGATGATTAAGAGGGCTCCGGCTGGACCTTGCGACCCCCTTGAAATATCCTTGTAAGCGATCATTGGGAGAATAATGCCCAGGAGGACCCATACCGCTCCAATAGCTAAGAGCCACGGGACGATCCAGATTGCAGTGGACATGAAGAAGAGGAAAAATCCGTTTACAACGATTCCGATTATTGTTAGGGAATGTGCAGTATCATCGGTTGCCATTTTAATCTCAAACCATACCTCGGGTAGATACAGGTTGTCTGTGTATCTCCCGTAAAGACGGGTTGAAAAACCTTTGTAGCCCCAACCTAATATCCACTATGGTAGAGGCATGCATAACCAGAATTCAAGATCAAAGAGTCAGACTGAGAGGCGTCCGGGATGCATGATGCCGTTCGGATCCCAAAGCGCTTTGAGTTCCTTAAGCATCTTCACATATTCAGGCATCAACGGCTTCATCGCCGGCCAATGAATAAACGCATTTGGTCGGTAGTTTATCCAGCCTTTTTTATGCGCAATCTCAGTGAAGTGTTTATCCCAGGCTTCCACTTGCTCATAGCCCTTCTCCGTGCGACTATCAAAGGTAGCGATGGGCATGGCAATACACTGACGACCCTGTTCAATGCTAGCGACCCACATCACCGGTGGGATGTCAAATTTCTCCATGGTTTCCACGGCAACTCGAGATACCTCAGCACAATCTGCCCAGGGTGTGTACCAGGTGATGAAGACAAAACCAGCGCGATGCATTGCATAAGGAACAGCGATGAGATTCGGTTTCGTAAGGCGTACTGCTTTTGCGCGGGGGTGCAGCTCCATGGCTTCTGCCTTGTCACCAGCTTTCCGGATTTTTTCGGCTTCTTCTTCAACGATTTCTTTCTGGCTTTCCATTTCTTTTTCGGTGTGGGCCCAGAGTTCGTAGTTCATGAGCCATTCGGGAATGTAGTATTTCTGCTTACGCCATTCTTCGATGGTTTTAGGAACCTCTCGCTCATCTTTGCGGCTGGGAACCAACCACCAATTTCCTCCTTGCACCATGACACCTACCTCTTTTTTGAGGACTGCCATAGAGTGGTTTTGCATAACTTCAGGGGTGTCATAATCATAGGCGATAAGGTCAATGTATGGGGGGTGAGGGACAATTCGGATAGCAGCTTTGGTAATAATTCCCATCGTGCCTTGAGCTCCGAGGAAGAGTCCAGTGAAATCGGGTCCAGGACCCCAGGGATAGTAGGGTTTGAAACCTTTCAGAACCCAGCTGCCTGTGTAGATGATGTCACCACGTGGGAGAATTACTTCGAGACCATTTATCATTCGACCTTGGGGTCCATACTTACTCGTGACGAGGCTAAAACCACGTTCTAAGGCGTCTCCAATTAAGGTGGCACGAGGTGGAGCGCCATCTGGAACGGGTGGAGCCCATTCGGGGTGGTGTTTTCGGAAATAGGCCCAAACTTGGCCTGCTGTCACCCCTGGCTCGACGACGACATAACGGGAGTCTTCATCTACTTCGATGATGTTGTTCAATCGTACCATATCAAGAATGATGCCTTCTGGTTCGAGGGGTTGAGCGTACCCCCCGCTCAGTCCTCCTGAATAGGGGCTAATCGGAATCGTGTATTTGTTACATAGGTTCACGATGGCTTGGGTTTCTTTGGTATCTGCGGGTTTTACAATGGCCTCTGAAACTGCTGCACGAATACCCATGACTGATCGGGCCATGTAGCTGTGGCGCATGGCAAGGTTGGTGGTGATGTGTTCGGAACCGACAATTTTGGTGGCTTCTTCTACGAATTTATCTATGTTACCAGGCAAGCTGGTCGCCTCCAAGGAAACGAGTCATCAGTTATTGCCGACAAGGTATGAGCGCCAGTACATAAGCGTTACTTACGGTTAAATTCCTAAATATAACACAATTCCTAGTTTCCTGGGATAACTAGGAATTGCCAGCCATGGGAAAGGACCTGACTGTTCCCTGTTATCACACCTGCTCGGGGAGAAACATGATTTGTAATGTTCCAATGGTACTCGATAAATAAAACAGCCGTGCTAATAAGACCATCATAGTGCAGAGTCAGGTTTTCCTTCTGTCCATCGCTAAAGGTAATTAAGAAATGAACAGTTTTAGGCAGATCTCTAAGATCGCCATAATCGTATGTGGAACCGAGGTAAGTGAAATTTACCGAATGAAATATCACCGAATAGGATTGGTTTTCATTTGGTCCGAAGGGTGCGCTGACATATGATACTCCTCCTAGCGCAGGTATCCAGATAACTCCGAGCAATTGTGCTCTGATTAGAGCTATCATAGGCACTAATGCTAAAGCAAGAAGCAATAACGTTTTTACTAAGCTCTTCCTGAACACACTGGCTCCCTCCATCTGTAATGATAATTTACCGACTTTCTTAAACAGTTATATAGATTGTTTTTGAGGAATTTTATTTCAGCTTGCAAGGTTACTTGTAGTAATACTTCTATTTGGCAGCTTAGCTGTGGTGAAAAGTCAATCATTAAACAATACTCTTTCTCGCATTTCCGCCGGTTTGGGGGGAGGGTATCAAAATTCCATGCTTTCATTTTTTTTCCTGAATTCTGATTGCTTGGATCACTAGCAGGACCTACCTGACTGAATCGACTTATGTTAGTTATTTTCTTCATTTGCGTTACAGTCGTTTTGCAATTCGACATTATTTCTTCTCTCTAATGGATTAGATTGAACAAGAAACAGTTTATAAAACATGACTGTGGGGTAATGTACTTCCTCAATTGATACGGGCTTTGAGGTGCCAAAATGGGTTTATTCTCTACGTTTCTTCACTTGGCATGGTATGAGCAAGTTGCCCTAATCATGGTGATCGTGGCAGCGATTATCAGCCTCATCTATGCGCTCTGGCTTCGTCGCGATGTGCTGAAATATGATAAAGGCACAAAGAAAATGCAAGAAGTCTGGACCGCCATCAAAGACGGCGCTAAAGCTTACCTCAGCAAACAATTGCGAACAATTCTTCCCATCATCGCCCTTCTTACCCTTATCCTCTTTCTCTCGGTCTATATCGTTCCCCCCAGCCTTGAAGCCCTTGAAGTCTTCCCCCCTAGTGAAGGCTACTCCTACCAACAAGTCCAACTTATCATTGCCACGGGGCGTGCCATCGCTTTTATCATGGGTGCTTTGAGCTCTCTTGCCGTTGGTCAACTCGGTATGCGCATCGCGATTGAATCTAATATCCGAGTCGCTTCCGCTTCTGGGCGAAGCTACCGTGAAGCCCTAAAAATCGCATATCATGGTGGGACCTTCACCGGCATGCTCACTGACGGTCTCGGCCTCCTTGGTGGCACCTTTATCTTCCTTGCCTTTGGCATCTCGGCTCCAGACGCGCTTCTTGGTTTTGGTTTTGGTGGTACCCTCCTTGCCCTCTTTATGCGAATCGGTGGTGGTATCTATACCAAAGCTGCTGACGTAGGTGCTGACCTTGTTGGCAAAGTTGAAGCTGGGCTCCCCGAAGACGACCCCCGTAACGCCGCCGTGATTGCTGATCTCGTAGGTGACAACGTAGGCGACTGCGCAGGTATGGCAGCGGACATTTTCGAATCCTATGAAGTCACTATTGTCTCTGCCCTAATTCTCGGTGTGGCTCTCTACGTCATCACCGGGCAGATTTTCTGGATTGTCTTCCCCCTTGTGGTTCGGGCGATTGGTGTGATCAGTAGTATTATTGGAACCTTCATGGTGGCTGTCTGGCGTACGGAAAAGGCTGAAAAGGCTATGTTCTACAGCTACGAGGTAAGTAGTGCTTTCACTATTATTGTCTCCAGCGTCTTCGCTTACTTCTACACGGGTGATGTCCGACTGGGTATTCTCGTGGCCATTGGTGTACTCCTCGCAGTTAGCTTTAATCCGCTTACCAATTACTTCACCAGTCATCGTCACCGTCCTGTCGAAGAAATTGTTGAACAGGCTCATGGGGGTCCAGCTACCATCGTTCTCAGTGGTATTAGTACTGGTTATGAAGCCGCTGTGTGGATTCTTCTTATCATCGTTGCCACCTTCATCGCAGCTTTTCTAATCGCCCCTGAATATGTCCTCTATGGCATCGCCCTCATCGGCATCGGAATGCTTTCACACACGGGTAATAATGTCGCAATGGACAGTTATGGACCCATTGCGGATAATGCCGGTGGTATTGCTGAGCTAACTGATATGCCCGAGGGGTCGCGAAAAGTTTTGGCGGACTTAGATGCGGTTGGGAATACGACAAAAGCGATTACAAAGAATGTAGCGATTGCCTCAGCAGTGATTGCCGCGAGTGCCCTGTTCTATAGTTTTGTGGTGGATGTTGCCCGGGCTGCCGTAGCCGCGGGTATACCAAACCCACTAGCCCTTGGTATTCGGATAGATAATCCACTGGTGTTGTCTGGGCTCTTGATTGGTGCAGCGTTGCCCTGGTTGTTCTCTGCATTAGCGATTCGTGCGGTGAGTCGTGCATCGACGCAGATCATTGATGAGGTGCGTGAGCAGTTCAAAATTCCTGGTGTAATGGAAGGGACAGTAAAACCCCACTATGACCGAGTGGTATCGATCACGACTGCGGCAGCGCAGAAAGAGCTTATCAGCCTCACTATCTTATCAGTGGTGACCCCCATCGTGATTGGGCTCATGCTGCAGGTTGAGGCGCTTGGTGGCTACTTGGCAGGTCTTATCGCTTCCGGCTTACTTCTAGCCGTCTACATGTCTGTAGCTGGTGGTGCATGGGATAACGCGAAGAAATACATCGAAGACGAAGTTTGTGATCTCGAGGTCGGTACTGGTAAAGGCTCAGAGCGACATAAGGCTGCTGTCTGTGGTGATACGATTGGTGACCCACTCAAGGACACTGCTGGTCCTGCCTTGAATCCAATGATTAAGGTTGTGAATCTGATCAGTTTAATTGCAGCCCCAATTCTGATTTTGTATCGGTTTTACAATCCGGGATGGCCACCGGATCTAAACATCTTAATGTGGAACCTCATGTTGGCAGTGGTTGTCATCATTCTCCTAGTGTTATTAATCTGGGCGTTCCGTCGAAGCCGGCGGTCCATTCCGCCTCTCGCCGAATGGGAAAGTCGAGACTAAAAACCAATGCAATCCCTCTTATAGGACATCAACCTAGTATGTAATTTAGAGACTCTCTGTAATGGAGTTGTTCTCTTATGCTCTCACAGCCACGCTCAGTACTTATCCTGATTTTCATAGGAGTCATTCTCTTACTCACAGGTTTCGTCTTATTACTGATGCCCTGGTTACTCGGAGTAGTTCCCGCTTATTTCATTCTAGCAATCGGGATTATCACATTAATTTTAGCGGGCTTTCTAACTCGAAAATAACATTCGTTGGATTCGTGAAATCAAATAACTCTAGATTCTCTGCTTATTCCATTCCTAGTGCCTGGCATAAAAAATGTTAAATCACTGGAACTTTGGCGGATTAGACACCTCGACAATAATGAAAACATCGGAGAGGGAATGGTTTTCTAGGGGGGGAGAGGTGCCAACACTTCTCGCCGCTCCAGTGACCACTCGACACTAAGTAACGCTAGGACCAGTCCAGTTATGTATATCCGTTGGTGAAATATAAAGGTATATACTTGGATTCCGCAGTCATAGATGACTGAACACATATACCGGGAGAGACGGTGTCTAGCGAACTACACACTTTTAAGCGGGATTTGTGACTAGTCGCCTCACTTATTCCGAGGCGATACACGATGGTCGATTTTGCCCTGTCTAAACGTGAACAAGAACTCTTTGAAAAGGCTATGGAGTTCTCGAAAAAATGGATTGTTCCCTATGCTCGGGAACTCGAAGAAGCCAATGAGTTTCCTTGGGGGTTGGCTCAGAAAGCCTATGATGCTGGTCTCATGAATTCACATGTTCCTAAGAAATTCGGGGGGCATGAACATTCAATGGTCGAAGAAACCCTCATTGGAGAAGCCATTGGTTATGGTGACGGGGGTATCGCCACTACCATCCTTGCCAACAATCTCGCCCTCACGCCACTTCTGATTACTGCTAGTCCTGAGCAAATGGAGAAATACATCAAACCTTTCGCTACTGGTAAGAAACCGCAGTTCGCAGCTTTCTCCCTGACTGAGCGCGAAGCGGGTTCTGATGCGGCGGCGGTGAAAACCACTGCTACTAAAGATGGTGATGAATGGATTATTAATGGTCGTAAATGCTTCAGCACTAATGGTCACGTAGCAAAATATCACACTGTTTTCACCACCGTCGATCCCACTAAAGGGTATAAGGGTATGGCCCTTCACATGGTTGACAAAGAACTGCCCGGTGTCGAAATCGTAATGCTTGAAGACAAACTTGGTCAACGTGCTAGTTTCCAAGCCGAAATCAAATATAACGATGTCCGTATCCCCGGTGACTGTCTATTCGGTGAGGTCGGAAAAGGCTTCAAATACGCTATGCAGACCCTAGACCGAACTCGTGCTGCAATTGCTGCCCTTGGCGTTGGCATTGCACAACGTGCAGTTCACGAAGCTGCCATCTTCGCCAATTATCGCAAGCAATTTGGTAAACCCATTGGGGCTTATCAAGGCATCAATTTCATGATTGCTGAAATGGAGGCTCGGGCCATGCACGCACGTTGGGCTACCCGTTACTCTGCCTGGCTCGTCGACCAAGGTCAACGCAATACCAAGGAATCCAGTTGTGCCAAATTCTTCGCTACCGACGCCGCTATGCAAAATTCCATTGATTGCATACAAATCATGGGTGGGTATGGCTACTCTAAAGAATATCCCGCTGAACAAATGATGCGGGGTGCCAAACTCACTCAGATCTACGAAGGGACCAACCAAATCCAACGGTGGGTCGCTGGTCAAGCAATTCTCAAAGAAGTCCAAGTTACCGAGCTCGATACTGGATTCCGTCTCCAATATTCTGGTAATGACTACCCGGATCCTTGGGGTCCTCGAGAAGGCGAGGTGCCAGATTTCTGGGGTAAGGAGAAATCCAAGAAATAAACAACGGAATACCTTTCAGAAGCGGAAGTTCCTCGAAAACATCAACTAAAAGGACATAAACGTGTTCTAGGGACTAGCTTAAAGTTCTAGTGAGGAAAATTGTTTCACTAGTTTTTCGTCCATTCCATTCAGGTCACCTTTTGAAGTTCAATCCAGGACCCGATTGGTTTTTTGATATTAAATTGTGCGTTGTAAAAGCTTTTCAATTGATGAATGATAATCTTACCATTCTCGATTCATCAGAATTTAATTGTGGTGCGGGTTTTTCTTTTTAGCAGTTTCTTCTGATTTACTTGAAGGATCTCGACGCTGTAGATATGGATAATTCGGATCGAGCTCAAAAACGCGATCAAAGCATTCAGCAGCTTCCCCATTTCGCTGAAGCTCGACCAATATACGTCCACGTAGATAGACGCCATCAATATTATTCGGGGCAAATTCCAGCAGTTTATCAATCATCTCAAGAGCTTTGGCATATTCGCCTAGATTTCTGGCGAGGGTATTGGCTAGGTTGAACAAGGTATTTTCATTTTGGGGGTCTAACTCTTTTGAACGCGTATACGCTTCAACCGCTTCAGCTGAACGGTCGAGCATTTCAAGCGCAACGCCTTTATCGTACCAGGCTCGGGCATTCTGTTGGTCAAGTTGAATCGCCTTCTCGAAGGCTTTCAACGCTTTTTTCGCTTGGTTTAGTTGTCCCAATAACTCACCCATGTCGATCCATGCATCGATGTACTCTGGGTCAAATTTTAGTGCTTGTTTGTAACACATGAGGGCATCTTCAAGTTGAGTGAGCTGTTCGTGTAGGGATCCTCGATAGAACCATGCCTTTGCATCCCCTGGATTAACAGTAACTGTTTGGATGAAGCACTCAAGGGCTTCTTCATACCGTCGCAATTCAACTAGGATAACTCCTCGATTGTACCAGGCATCTGCATAATCCGTATAGTTTGGAGTGAAGGTTTGTGTGGCCTGGGTGAAGCTATGTAATGCTTCTTCTAATCGATTTAATTCTTTGTAGATAGCACCAAGATTGTTCCAGGCTTCGATGTAGTTAGGGTTGAGTTCGGTGGCTTTCTTATAACAATCCAAAGCCTCATTAATCCGACCAAGTTCGTCTAGAACTAATCCTCTGTTGAACCAGACAGCTGCATCTTGAGGACGTAATTCAGCAGTTGTTGAAAATGCCTCCAAGGCTTCTTCTAACTTGCCTTGTTCACCGAGCGAGACCCCAAGATTAAACCAGTCTTCTGGGGTCAGCTTGGTTTCGCTCCGTTTTTTCTTTACCAAAAGAACACCAAATTCGCAAAGTTATTGCTCTAGGTCATGCTCACAATAACTCCCTTTTAACGCTTTATACTGCTAAACCAGAAACTAGCCTACGAGACAAGGAGTCTAATCAGACTGTAAAACACGAATCATTAGTTGCCCAAGGGGAACTGATTCATGTCCTGCACCAATGATAACGAGTTCCCATCGTTTCATTAGATCTCGAAACGATGCTTGCCCTGAAAAGAGGTTCATTAGGGTTTCTGTGGATGCTTTATAGATGACATCTGGGGAAGGATAGGTACCCTGTCGTAATTTCATTGTACCCTTGTGGTGTAACAGGATATGAAACGATCCTTGATCAGTTTCTAATTGGAGGACCTTCCCCTGGTAAGGACCAACCCATTCTCGGATAAACTCGCGATGCTCTGCGGTTTTGTTTACGCGGTCAATCAGCATTTCAAACATTTGTACCATCTGATTACTCATCACAATCATCTCGAACGGGATTTCTTCTTCATCCAGGCTTGTACGGCTTCAAGTGCTGCCTCATTGACATTTCGCTCACTAATGTCACCTTTACGATCATGGACAGTTGACAGAAATTTCTGATATGTATCATGGTCTAATAATAAGACTACACGTCCTTTCCGATTATTCACTAAGGCTTCTGCAACGTACTTGTTTTGCCGAATCGTTAAGGTTTCAATATCGTTGATATATAAATGAGGATAGCCGGGCCATTGGCCATCTGACGCTTTCTTGTATCGCGGCATCTCTTAACCTCCTTGCTAGGTTGCCCCCTTGTCCATATCAATAGAATAATTTCCAGGTATCTTAACGAATCCGGGTTGAAAGGGCCAATCTACGACATAGCGCATTCCCTTCTTACCTGCTTTGTCACCCCGACGCCAAGTTCCTACGTAAATCCCACTTCCGTGGACGCGAATGAATTCGCTTAAGATTAATATCGCTGCAGCTTCTGCAGTGATATTTGCATCTTTTGCTTTTTTTTCTAAGCCTTTCTGAATTTCTGGAGGTAATTCTATTTTCATTGACTATCTCCTCTTCTTACTTTTTTGGTTACGAAACGCGATTCGTTGATAAGGAAAGCCCCAACGTTCCGCATAGAAGCTGCCTTCCAATGGCCACCGGGATGGACCTAACATCCGGGGTTTCTCGGGAATTCCAATACAAAATGCTGCTATCGGTGTCCAGGTGCGGGGAATACCAAGTTTATCGCAGATATATTCAACGTGACGGTGATCTGCAAAGGGCACAGCTTGATAAGCGCATGCATATCCCATGGAATGGGCTACAAGCCACATGTTCATTACCCCCATCGCAACAACAACACTGCCACACAATTCATTCCGATACATGGCAGGGCTATCATGCCAGGTTTCTGAGGCGCAGCATACAATAACAGCATCCGCCTTCTCAGGATAGCGGAAAAGGGATCCATCCCGCATCTCTTCATAGATACCCGGTCGACTCGCATCGGGTACATACCATATGCGCCCCTGGGTTGCCTCGTAGGGAAAATTTCCAAAAACATATCGTGCTGCTTCTTGACTGATATCTGCAATTAGTCGTTTCATTTCCTGATCCTCTCTAATCACGACGTAACGCCACATTTGCATGTTTTCTGGTGACGGTGCATAACGGGCAGCGTCCAAAATCAATTCCAAATCCTCATCAGGAAGCCGTTCACCCGTCATACGACGGATACTTCGTCGCATACGAATTAGTTCGACAATCTGATGCGTTGAAGCCGATTTTCCACGTGATTCCATGGCTTTAGAAGAGATGGGTTTCCGCTTAGTTTCGGTCATGATGGATACACCTGTAGTTATCTTATCGGATAGTACTCAAGTGTTATTAAACGATAGCTCCGCAAAGACATTGACCATTAGATCCCTTAACGGTCCTCTAACTAAAATAGAAACACCATCAAGGGCAACTTTACACACGAAAAAATGAGTGGGTTGGTTACTCTATAAGGTACGAATATGCATGACAAGCTCTTCAAGCTTTGCGATAACTGATGCTACAGTATCGGGAGGTAAATCTGATGGACTGGATTTTAAGAGAGCAATCAATTCCTTGAAGGCACTTGCTGCTTTTGCACGGCTACTTAGGTTATTCATCGCTGTGTCGCGTGCCTGTTCAATTAACGGTTTCAAATATTCCCGTTGGACACGCTGCCGACCCTTTAGGTCAGTAATAACAGTCTCAAGGGCTTCAATTACCGTAGCTACACGCGCATCCGGGACATCAGAGGGTTTTCTCGGAGCAGGGCTTGGTGGAGGAGTAGGGGCTGGGGTCTGTGTTGGTTGAGGCGCTGGTGTGGGAGCTGGTGTTGGACTTGGAGCTGGGGCAGCGGCTGGAGCGGGGGCTGGAGCCTGAATTTTGGGAATAACTTGCTGTGTGATTGCAGTTTGAACGGTTTTTTCAATCACTTCGGCTAATCGGCCCTCAACGGGTGCGAGACCATCTGTGACCGCTTTTCCAGTAGCTGTCATCACATTTCCAATAGCCTTATCCAGTGCAGTAATCCGTTTTTCTAGGTTCGTGAGTTGTTCACCCTGAGCCTTCTGAGTTTGATATAATTGGGAGATGTATTGTACAATGCGCTTAAGTTCCTGTTCAATACTACCCTGACCAGCCTTTGGTGCAGCGCCTGATTTTGAATCTTGAGGTGGCTTTGTCATTAGAAATTTGTCTCCATGAACTCTTTGATATCCTAATTAGGATTAGGGAATTAATCCCTTCCACTACTCAACAGTCGGTGAGATTCCAGATAAATGTTTAGTTAGATTTTTGGAATAAGTCGGTGTTAATTCATTTTTCTTGATGGATTGTCACATCCACTGGAATTCCTTGTCGAACCGAAGATGTTATGATGCAATAATTCTCGAAAATATCTAAGCATCGTTGAAATCGCTTCGAATCCTCTTCCTTAGTATTAATGATGATTTTCACATCGATGTGTTCAACCCGCCATCGCCCTTCCTCGTTACGAGCAACCCTCGGAGAAACTTCTGCTCGTACCGTATCAGCTTCCAACTTACTTCGCTGCAAACAGAACATCAGACTCGCTGAGAGACAATTCCCAATCGCTGCAGCAAGAACACGTGTGGCATTAGGTCCCTTATCGTGTCCAACTGGAGGTGGCTCATCCATAATCAGTTCAGCGTACTGGTCCTTATCAAATTGGACCCGGAATTCATAATCATGCATTCGCTCGACTAAAATTGTGAAGCTATGTGAATCATTCTGTTTTGCCATAAGGCATCACCATGTCCTGTAATCACGTGGCCTACCCATATTTATCGACATTGGACTACCGAGTGAGTATCCGCAAGGCTTCTACAATCTATATTTTTGTAGACTCGGTGTATGAGACAAACGGTGGTTTACTTCTTTTTTTGTTTTGCAAGATATTCTTCTTGAAGGACTCGCCGAAGCGTTTTTCCAACCATGCTTTTTGGCAGTTCATCGCGGAACTCTATGAATTCAGGACGTTTGTAATAGGCCAGTTTATCCTTCGTGAATTCTTTGATTTCTTCGGCTTTGGCAGTTTCTCCTTCTTTTAGTACAACGAAGGCCAATACCGTTTCTCCACGGCGTTCATCAGGAATGCCAACAACTGCGGCATCAGCTACTTTAGGATGCGTGAAAAGGATTTCCTCTACATCGCGTGGATAAACTTTGAATCCCGCTCGGTCGATCATTTGTTTAGCTCGGTCGACAATGTAGAAGTATCCGTCTTCGTCCATTCGAGCGATGTCGCCTGTTTTAAGCCATCCATCTTCGGAGAGTTGGTTAGTGGTTTCTTCTGGTTTGTTCCAGTAGCCTTTCATAACTTGAGGACCTTTGATAACGAGTTCACCTTCTTGACCTGGAGGCAAATCCTCACCAGTATCGAGATCAATGATTTTTGCCAGGGTGCTAGGCATGGGGAGGCCGACGGAGCCTTCGCGTTTCTTATCAAAGGGTGGTTTTTCTTGTATAGGGTTTGCGTGGGTAACGGGGCTAGCTTCAGTGAGTCCGTAACCTTCTACGAGGTTCGCTCCTGCCATCTTTTCAAAAGCTTTGGCAACAGCCATTGGTAGTGGAGCGGCACCGGATAAACACGCGGTTACGGAACTGAGGTCGTATTGGTCGAGGTCATCACGTTGGAGTAATGAAGCATATAGGGTGGGAACTCCGGGGAAGAAAGCGACCTTGTATCGAGGGATATCGCGGAGAATTTGGTCCAGATCGGGTCGGGGATGTAGAACTAGTCTGCCAGCAAGAATTACAGTGTTCATCATACAAACTGTGAGTCCGAAGGAGTGGAAGAAGGGAAGAACTGCGAGGGTAGCTTCTTCGCTTCCTCGCTTAGCAAAGGGAATCCAGCTCCGGCATTGATGGGCGTTAGCCACGAGATTGTAATGTGTCAGTATGGCTCCTTTGGGGGTTCCTGTGGTGCCTCCGGTATAGAGGAGTACAGCCGGTGTATCTTTGGGGTTAAGTGAAATTTTCGGTTGTTTAGCTCCAGCTTTTTCGAGTAATTCACCCCATAGGTGGTAGCCTTTGACATCGGGGGGAGTGAAGCTTACTTGCATACCAGGAAATGCGTCTGCCATCGTGGTCACAATTGTATGTTCGATTTTAGTATTATCGCGGATTTTCGCATAATTATCGTGCATGATATCGATAATGATGATTGCTTTGGCACCAGAATCGTTGAGTTGAAATTGGATTTCGGGGGCTTGGTAGAGGGGATTGATGAGGGTGAGGATGCCACCAGCTTTGAGGACGCCGAAAAAGGCCGTTAAGAACTGGGGCATATTGCCCAGCATTAGACCGACAACATCGCCTTGCTTAATGCCTAATTTATTCAATGCATTAGCCAGTTTGTTTGCTTCTTCATTGATTAGTTTGTAAGTCTTCTCTTGGCCAAGGAAAATGCAAGCAGTCGCATCAGGAAATTCCTTTGCACTATCTTCGAGTAGCTGATGGAGGGGAATTTCAGGGATATCGAGGGTTTCGGGAATGTTGGGTTCATAAAATTTCAACCAGGGTTTTTCCATGGGACGTTGTCCTCCCAATTCATTATTGGTCTATAATGTAGCGAAGGTAAGGAAAAGGCTTGCCATTCCCATGTTTAATGTTAATAACCAACTACTAAAGTTTTTATCTGAAAATCCTGTATTCAACCATAGGGTAGTGGATATGGAATTTCGACCAGACCCCCGGTTACGAACCAAGTATTACCTCCAGCTACTGACTTTCCCACTTTTCTTCTTCATAATTCTGGTGCTGCCCCTCGCAGTCATGTTTTACATTCTCTTTCAGTCAATTCCCTGGTTTACTTGGTTAGGGATTAATATCCTCTTCTGGGGATTTATTTTCTGTTTCATTTGGACCATTCCAGGACTAATTGCCATACCACTCTATTATCGCCGGATTCGCTATCAAATTCATGATGACGAAATCATTGTCTCTCGAGGAGTTATTACACTTACACGCCGAGTAGTTCCCGTTCGGGCAATTACAAATGTGTCACTGCGACGAGGACCTTATGATCGAGCGTTGGGTATTGGAAGTGTGAAGATCGAAACAGCTGGTCAAATGGGTGCACAGTCTGGGGCGCCATCACCTGAACTTGCGCTCGATGGATTAATGGATTATGAAAAAATCAATCAACGGGTCTTAGAGCTCGTTCGCCGCTATCGCTCCGGATATGCCTTGACTACTGAAGTCGAGAAACCCCCAGTGGAAGATTCCTCCTTTCTCCTCCAGAAGATCCTTTTCGAACTTCAAAAGCTCAACGAGAAAATGGAACAATCGAAGCGCTAGGACAAGTCTTCCATCTTGTTGACTTAACCCTCAAGAAACGTTGACAACGTATCATTGAGATAGCAGGAAAACTAAGACCTATAAACGCCTTTCTGATTTGGACTCCCCGATTTTGTGGAAATCTGACTAAATATTGACATCTAAGTAGCCTTTTTCTACCATTTGCAATCTAGGTAAATGGTTTTAAGCAGAGTACCCTAATGGGGGTTGATGCGATGTTAACGGGAGGTCTTCGGAGTAACTATCTAGCCGAAGCTTTCCGCATACCGTCCTGAAATTAATGGCTACTCAGGAACGCGATTAATATGAAACGCTCTACTTTTACAAAATTATGTACATTTCCATTAGTTTTTTTACTGACATTCACGATCCTTTTTCCTCTTTTTCTACCTTCTACACTTTCTGCGTTGAATAGGGCTAGTTCCACAACACATCTCAGAGGAAAGGTGGTAACTGGTCCCATTGTGCCTCAACCCGCAAACCCTGAATATCTGATTATCTCGAAAAATGATACTTGGGTGCAAGATTTTGCGGACTGGAAGACGAAAAAAGGTGTTCCGACGCAAGTAGCGAACATTACTCTTATCAATATTACTTTCCCAATTGGTCCGAGTATTCGCGATTTAAGTGAACAGATTTGGAACTATATTCATTGGGTCTATACCCAACCTGGAGCAGTCTTACAATGGGTGCTCCTTATTGGTGATAATTCCACCTTACCTCCACGCTACATTTATCTTCCAGACACCTATGAGTGGACCAATCTCAGTGCCACACTCAAACCCACGGATTTCTATTATTCGGTAATGCATGATAATGATTGGGATGATGATAATGATGGCGTCTGGGGTGAATGTACGACTCATAATCTAGGCGGCGTTATTGGCACAGATGAGATTTCAGATTGGGCACCAGATCTTTACGTTGGACGCATTCCCCTTAGTGACGAATTGATGATTCGAACTATATTACAACGGGCAATCTCGTATGAACGCTATCCCACAGGATATGCAACAACGGGTTGGGACCGGTTCTTATTAGCCGGAGCTATTAGCAACTATGATGAAGAAGTTAATGCATGGAACGATAACAATGATTACACCGACGAAGCTGAATTGAGTGACTGGCTCGATGATAATATCATTCCTGGGACCTATACAACTGCTCGGCTTTATGAATCCCGATACCTCTTCTGGGATTATACACCGACAAATACCTATGTTCCCTTAAATAACACCGCAGTTGGACAATACCTCAATTACTTCTCACCTGCCCTAATTAACATCGCTGGGCATGGTAGTCCCATTGACATTCAACGAAAGTATGATGATGACCAACTTTTCCCATGGTCGTCTTCTTACCCCTATGGGCGACGATTTAATCTGGTACCTTTGTTAATCGGTAATATCACCGGAGTAGCGATTGGCGATGCTGATCATGATGGCATTGACAATGAAATTGTGTATACTCATGGGTTTTCGCCAGCTGCTGGCAACGTCGTAATGTTGAATGGTAGTCGATTTCAAACAGGAATTCTAATCGATTCTCTTTTTCCAGATTTTCCAACTTGTGTTGACATTGGTGATTTCTGGAATAATGGTTCTCAATGTGTTGCTGTTGGAACACTACTGGGCTTCACTTATGTCTACTATTTCCATCGTCCCTCGCAAGCTTGGACTCGGCACCAGGTTCACGCGTACCCAAGTCCTGTACTTTGTATTGAGTTTGGGAATGCGGATAATGTCTTGGATGAAATTACAGATACTCCTGGTGTAAATGTGGACCTCGCTTGGGGACATCGTAGTGGTTCTATTTTCGCCGCGACAGGAACGCCTGCGGGGACCTCAAACGTTTGGCCCGTAGGATCTCATGCGCCTGCTGCCATTTATAGTATTGATGTGGGCGATCCAGACGATGATGCTCTAGGCGAAATCACCGTCGGCACCGGGTATACGAATATCTTAGGGAATCTCGATGGTGACGTACATCTGTGGACATATACTCCACCCAACTGGGGATTTGTAACAGTTAACTGGGGTCTTGGTGGACAAGTTCGAGGCCTTGATGTTGGCGATGCCGAAAACGACGGTTCTAATGAGATAGCAATTGGCTGTTCAGACGGTGCTATCTACACCTTCGAATCCCAAGTATTTCCTGATCCCCCACAACAAGTCGAAGCCTCTGGAAATATTCAGGGTGTCTATTGTCTTCGCATCGACTACGTCGATCAAAATAGATATCCTCACGGCGGAACTCCACCTCTAAATAGTATCATCGTAGGAACCGGCGACCCATCAATACGGAAATACCACACTAATAGCACACATGGCTTCATTGATTATTACAACGTCAGCATCCCAAGCCTTCTCAGTAACAATGTATCAGCACTTGATACTGGTGAGTTAAGCTACTATTATGGAGAAATGACAAGCAATGACATAAACATCGATCGAGAAATCGCTGCAGGAACAATGCATGCTGGACAACTCGATTGGTATGAATGGGATTGGTTCGTGTGGAGTACTTTCATCGACAGTGTTCAGGCGATTAGCGAACAATCAAATGTCCCACCATTAATTTACACTGATTCCTGCCTTACTGGGGCCTTTGATTATTATCAAGGCAGCCTAGCAACTAGTTTTCTAATGAGCCAAGCAATTGGGTATGTGGGTTCCATGCGGGTCTGTTGGTATCAACGGGGACCCATGGCTAATTCTTATGCTTGGGGGCTTAGCCGTAATCAGAGTTACATGTTCTGGGATCTCTTCTTCAGTGGCAGGACACACTATCGACCTGGAGAAACACTGTATGATAGTAAGGCATTGTATAATGCAACATTGTGGCCATGGTATCAGGCAAATCCCTCATATATGAGCTGGTGGCAAACCTATGACCGCAAGAATCTTCTCAGCTATGCCCTCTTTGGTGACCCTGAAGTCGATATCTTCACTGCCAATCCTGCACCGATGACAGTATCTCACCCGACTACTACCACACCAGGTTCAGTGGTCATTCATGTAGAGACTACTGGTGGTGTAGCAATTCCAGGAGCCTTAGTTTGTCTGCAGACTTCTAGTGGTACACATACCTATCAGGTTGGACTTACAGATGCGTCAGGGAATGTCACCTTTTCTATCTCAATCTCCGCTATTACAACAGTGGATGTTACAGTTACGAAACACAATTACAGCCCATATGAGGGTAGCATCACTTTTGCCCAACAACTTACCGTGAGTGGAATCACAGTCAACCATGATAATGCTCTTCGCCTTCTTGACATAACAGGTGTTACAGCTCAATGTCCCACCCATAACATCTTGACTGATACTTCTGCTACAAGACATACGTATTCTATCTTTCTAGGGACCACTAACATTACTTATGGCGATCTTTCCTGGGATACCTCAACGAATTCCTGGCAAATACTCGATATCTCAACGGCAACTTTTGCTGATGGGGATTACTTTGTTCGCTGCTATTTCGAGGATGTCGATGGAATTGGGTGGAGTGACTCAACCATCTTTACAATAACAACGGTTACTTCGCCACCTCCCAATATTCTTGAATGGCTTATAAACAACTGGTGGCTCATTGCCCTTGTCCTGGTCATACTCTTACTGTTGGTCATAATCATTGTACTAATACGCCGACGGAAGAAAGAACCTGAACCAAAGGCTAGCTAGCATGTCACAACATCCTCTGGCAGGCTCTTGTCTGCTGGAGGACATCCTCTTTTATTATCCGCTTAATCCCACTTCTCGTCGGTATGCGGCGTAATCACGAACCGCCTTTAGCGAAATCGTGCTTATTACTACATTGACAGTCTCATCTGTGCTTTTCAAGGATTGTGTACCTGGTCCCTCTTTCCTTGTAAAACGATATGAGGGATCTGCTATGCATGAAGCCCCACAAGTAAATACTCCTGGAGCGTATTCTCGAACAGCTTGATCTGCACTCACAATAGGAATAGTATACTCTTTAGCTCGAACTGCTATGAGAGATTGCCAGGCCCATCGTCCATACTGAATGTAGTTTTCATCTAATACAGTCGTCATCGTTGGAACAGCAATAAAATCCACTTGTGGAGCAACTTGTTCCAAGATATCATGATACCATAAATCAGAACAAATCAACACTGCCATCTTGAGATTTTTTAATTGGAATGTGGGTGTTTGCGTTCCTGGTTTAAGGTCTAGCTGTTTTTCTGCTCGAAAGGGATGCTGTTTGTCATACGATCCAAGAACCTTTCCTTTCGCTGAAATAATGAAGCTGCGATTACGCCAATGCCCTTCTTCGTTCTGATGGGGGACTGTACCAGCAATAAAAGGGACCTGATATTGTTTAGCCAGATCTTTGATTGCATCTTGGATTTGAATTGTGATCAGATCGCTTTCGCGTTTGTTGATTGCCCATTCGCGGAAGGTGCCGAAGGCATATTCGGGTAACACAAAACAACTGATATCGTGTTGGTGGGAAAGACATGATTCGAGTAATCTTTGTGTTTGGAGAATTGTATCATCCGGTTTTGGTTGGGGTTCAATCTGTAGTGCCACAAGTGTGATTTTTTCCTTTTGACTCACTGGATAGCACCTCTAAGGTGTTGACTGGTTCTACTAAGGATAAAAACTGTCCTAGAATTGCGGAATTAGCTGTCAAGGGATTCCAGGGTTTCACCAGGTTTTGGAATCATATTCCCTGGATTCAGAATCCAATTGGAATCAAGTGCATGCTTGACTTGAGCCATCTCCTTAAGGCCCTCATCTCCGTACATTATGCGGAGGAAAGGGCGTTTTAATTTTCCAATGCCATGTTCTGCGCTGACAGTTCCACCGAGTTCAACGGCTTTCTTGGCGAATTGCTGATAAATTTTCATACCTTGCTCGACTTCAGCATCGGTTCGGGGTAAGATATTGACGTGGAGATGGTTATCACCGATATGACCAAACATGATATATTCTAATCTGGCTTCGTCAAGGAGTTTCTTGTAATAGGCAATAATGATTTCCAAGTGTTCATCCGGTACTGCCATATCAGTGCCTAGTTTATGCACGCGTGAATACTTCTGTTTACGTTGCGCAATGAGGGCATTGACCGTTTCAGGAATGAGATGACGAACCGCCTTCATCTTCTCAAGGTCCCCAGGGTCAATTCCCGCCCACGTGTCATCCATCCCAATGCCATGGTTGCCGAGTAATTCTTGTGCAGCCATAAAGACCGATTCCATTTCTTTTTCAGCAAATGGCACTTCAAAGAAAATGATCGCTTCACACTGTTCGACCTGGGACGGAACAGTGACACCACCTGTTCCCTTAGTACGGGCCTCCCGAAGCATCTGCACCGCATTGGAGTCAAAGTATTCGACTAATGTGGGTTGCACAGGACTGTGCTTGCTCCGAACATCTTGAACAAAGTTAATAGCGGTTTCTTCGGTGGGAAAGAAAGCAAAGATAGTCAGGGTTCGTTCGGGGTATTTATCCAACCAAACTTCCGCTTCGGTTATTACACCCAGAATGCCTTCTGAACCAATGAATAAGTCAATTAAATCCATTCCCGCATGCGCAAAAAGTCCTGCAGCATTCTTAGTAGTAGGCATTGAATATTCAGGAATTTTAATTTCAAGTATGCTATCATCAGTGAGGTAAACTTCGAAGATCCCTTTTTCTGCAAAGAATTTTCCCCGTGGAATATCCAAAATATTGCCATTGGCTAATACTACACGGATTCGTCGGGTCCACTTTCGAATCGCCTTGTACCGAAAGGATCGAGCTCCGGACGCATTCGCGGCGATAGAACCTCCAAGATGCGCGGTCATTTCCGTCGGATCTGGGGGGAAAAAGTACGTCTCAGATTCATTGAGGTACTTCTCAAGTGCTGCTTGTTCTTCAGAGGTTCCTTTTCCTTTCAGGGTATCCAGTTGTTTTTTCCGAATAGCTGAATTGAGGGTCTCGAGAGTGATGCCGGGTTCTGCGCACACATACCAACGGTTTTGATCTTGATCAAAACCCATGCCACAGAGTTTATCCATCTGTTCCAATGTCAGAAGTATGCCCCCCTGCGGAACCGCACCACCGGTTAATCCCGTACGTCCTGCTGATATCGTAAGCAGCGTTTTCGATTCATTCGCCCAATTCACGACGGCAACAACATCGGCTTCAGATCGAGCATAGTAAATCCGTTCTGCATAGCCATCCCCAAACCGAGCCTCATCCGTAAGGTAATCGCTACAACTCTCGCAAATTGTTTCCTCGCCTTCTATCACTCGAATTTTGGATAGCTTTGACGGAGTAATGGTTTCTGCTTTGATTTTGTTGGTTTGCATGCACTCCACCATCGAACCTCGGTGAACTCGAAGACTTCGCCTAGTACATAGCCAAATATCTTTTGGACATATTGACGTGCTGCTCGGGTAATTCAAGTATATGATTAGCGGGGATGTGGCCTGGCATAAGCTTACTTGTTTTCTTCGCTATTTTGTGCTTCTTTTGTTTTGCGCCTAAATGGGTTGTAGTCAGAGAGGGGACCTCTAAGGCGCGGGATTCCTTTTAGTTCATAACCTGCCCAGGCTAAAATGGCGAAAATAAAACCTAGCACAATGAATGGCGTTATGAACCACACAAATGGAATTGGAGTGTAGCCAATTGGGCGTAAGGAAAAGGGATACGGAGGATTAAAATTAATCATCCAAGTTGTGAAGTCAAGGTACCCGCCAAAGACTAGGAAGAAGATAATGAGGCTAAATAGCACCCAATAGCCAAGTACCACATCATATGACTTTTTGTATTTAGGTTGTTGCTTGGTCTGTTGCTGTCCTATTCTCTTCACCCTCCTATCTATCTGGTGTTATTCATTAAGTCAATTCTATCTAGCAAACTGGAGGATTTAAACCTGTTTCATTCGACACTTCCTTTAGGAACCCCCAACACCAAGAAAGTGTCTAAAACCACTATCGCACCTGACGAGTATTCTTAGAGAATTGATGACTGAATTCAAGGAAAGATTAATTGGAAGAAGGGTAAAAATCGAAGTATAGCTGCTCTCTATTCTTTTTTCTCCAAAACTGAATTGGAATTTTTTGAGTTTTTTGCTTGTCATAAAAGGCTAACCTTATATCTTGTGCTTAGACTTCAACGGTTTCTCTTCTTGCAAGTCGACTCTTAATGGAAATCATCAATTTAGGCTGTTGAGACAATGGTGTGGTGACAATTTGCCATACTCTCCACCAAAGCCACCCAATAAGACAAACTAGCCCACAGAT
>JAEOTO010000026.1 GCA_016839805.1 Candidatus Hermodarchaeota archaeon | reverse complement strand
CCAGTTGCTGGATTACTGACCTTTCCATCTTTCACACCCAATACATACCTGATAACTAATGTTACAATGCGCTGTGAGGTCGTGTGGAATAACAGCTACCACGTCGGCGTGGGACTCAGCAGCGTACATCTGGTCTACCCGACGACAGTATCTGATAATCTTGGTCCCTATACAAGTCTCATTGGCGATAACGTCAATATCCGCGTCTACTACGAGGATACGTATAATATCGCAGGTATCGAAAACGCCGATGAAGTCAATGTCACCTTCGGCATGTCGACATATTCCCTATTTGATGTTGGATCTGGCTATTATGAACGCTCTATCGATACTTCGCTGATGGGATTAGGTCGTGGTGTCAATGTAGGTCTGGTAAAAGCGGATCGACAAGGTTATGCCTCTGCCACGACTACCGTATCGCTTACATTGTGGTCGAAAACACAATTAGTGGCGAACTGGACTTCTCTTTCCATTAGTTATACTGAAAGTGTGACTTTAGAAGTGAATTATTCAGTGTTAACGCCGTTAGGAGAGGGAGGCATCGAAGGGGCGCAAGTGAATATTTCGGATCCCGGTCCTTTCTTTAGTGTGTTATCCGAAGAAGGAGGGGGAAACTATACGGTTCTTTTGCAGGGAACGGTTCTAGGCGTAGGAACCCATAACCTTGTTGTTAATGCGTCAAAACCTGGTTTTTATTATCAAGATACCACTTTGTTGGTTACACTTACAGTGCAAGGAGAAGCAACGACAATTTCAGGAAGTGCTCCTCCGAGTGTGAATGGGGGAGAAGCCTTCAATGTAACGTTGACCTATCAAAAACAATCGGATGGGACAGGAATTGTTGGAGCCAGCGTTTCGTGTCTTTTGAATGGGACACCCTTTACCCCATTCATAACGTTTGATTTGTTGGATGGAACCTATCATTTGCAATTTATTTTGAATACCAGTGGTGGTGATAGCACCTACAATATCACGTTGACCATTTCCCTTGCAGGATATGAACCCCAAATTTATCAGGATCTCGTCGATGTGTTAATTCGCCCCTCCCAACTTTCTGTGCAGGTGCTTTCCTCCGCTCCTGTTGTCTATGATACTGATTTCATAATTGAGTTGACATACCAAGACTTTACCCCACAGGGACTCGTTGGTGCGGTGGTCCAGGGGAACTGGTCAACAATTAGTTTTCTTGATAATCTGGATGGGACCTATACAGTCCGCTGCTCCACTACGGGTGCACCAGTCGGTTGGTGGACAATTACATTCAACATTAGTGTTCAAAATTATGTAATTCAATTCACTACACAAACCTTCCATCTTGTTTGGGCCACATCTCTTACCCCAGAAAATAACGATTTTACTCCCTCTCAATACGAAAACGAAACTCTTGTCTTTGATGTGACCTTTATCAATACTAATACGGGGTTTGGTGTTGGTTCAGCGACCGTTTGGGCAGTCTTTCAAACTACTACCTATCCTTTGACGTCTCAGGGCAATGGTGTGTACCGGCTCATTTTGAACTTAACCGGAATAACCCCGACTTCGTATGCAGTGGATGTTTTTGCTCAGCGGACGAACCATCAGAATCAAACCATTAGTTTGACCCTTGAGGTTTTAGCTAAGTTAACACCGATTTTGACCCTTCAGCTTCCTACCATTATTTATCCTGGCACTCAAATCGCAGTAACTATTGGTTTGACCTTGGAGAATGGTTCGGTCATAGTGGGAGGAAATGTTGACCTTGTTGTCTGGGTGCAATATGCGAACGGTACAAGTGTCTCTTTGGCTTCAGAGGCGATTACCACTGATGTGTTTGGCTTGGGCCTTCTTTTCGTCCAAATTCCAAGTTATGTGTGGGATAATGGGAACACTGACCCCTATTTGTGGGCATCAGCAGAATACAATGGTGCCTGTGAAATTGCCACTATATTCATGATTGCATCGGAAGCGATCCTACCCTTGACAGATATGCCGTGGTGGGCTGAACTCCTTTTAGCCTACTGGCCATTGCTTGTTTTAATCGTCCTTATTATCATCATTGGGTCTGTAATTTATGTAAAACGTGTTCGTCCCAGTAAGTTAGCCCGACAAAGGAAGTTAGAAGAGAGTGGGGGGATGTGGGCACAACGGATTATGGGCTTAATGGATTTGCGGGCTCTTTTTGTTACATATTCGAAAACTGGGTTGCCGATATTTACCTATGATTTTGCTGGGGGCGAGATGCCTAGTACGTTACTAGCAGGATTTATTTCGGCTGTCAATTCATTCTATAGCGAACTCTCAGGGGAGGTTGACCGAGAGTCGCAGCTACGAGACATTCACTACAAGGATTTACATCTCAGTCTCCGTGAGGGTACCCACATTGTGAGTGTTCTGATTTTAGACTCATCACCTAGTGAAGAAATTACTGAATCACTGGCTAGCTTCACGACTCAGTTTGAAACCCGATTTGGATCAGAATTAGAGAGGTTTGACGGGCGTATTGACATGTTTGATCCCGCCTCAGAAATCGTTGAAGCAAGTTTTCACGGCGAATTACTTCTAGCCTATGAATGCGCAAAACCGCCTTCGCGAGGTTTTCCACGGAAGATCTACGCTTTAGCTGTAAAACTTGCGAATAAAGAGGGGCGTCTCTTCCTCCCACAGCTTTTTGTGGCAGCTGTAGAAAAGTATGGATCCAAGAAGAAATTCGATATCGCTAATGCTCTTGAACAACTTCATGATGAGGGCTGCTTTATTCCTGTTAATGCGTCACCATTCCCAAACCCTAGCCAACCTGATGAAGCCGTTGACTTTCCCACGTAAATATCATCGTTTTTGTCACAGGTTCGTGCTTATCTTGCAGTTTAAGTTCGCGTTGAAGAAGCTTTTTGAAGATTATATAATAAGGAAGGTAAAAGAATAGGGTTCGATTCGGTATGTTTTCGAAGCGCTCCACCGCCGCGAAGTTAGCTATTCAGGATATTCAAGATGGCGAATTAATTGCTAATGAACGAGGAAATGTCGTTGGAGTCACTACCTATCTTGGTCAAATTAGTCGAGTTAACATCATTGCAACGGTTGTTGATCGATATACAACGCCACAGGAACGATTAGACCAGGGGGGGAAGAAGTTTGCAGCCATCACTTTGGATGATGGCACTGGTGTAATTCGTGTAATGATGTGGGACGAACAGAGTGCAAAACTCGCTGATATTCGCGTAGGAGACCTAGTTTTAGCTGTGGGCAAAGTGCGCAGCTTTCAGGGTGAAGCGTATATTAATGGTGAAATCATCCGAAAATTAGAAGATCCAAATTGGGAAACCATTCGACTTCTAGAGCTGGCCAATTCACGAAGAGAGCCCCATATGTTAGAAGGACAAGTCGAAACCACCAGTCTCGATTTAGCAGCAAGTGAAGAACCTCCTCAGCCTTCAAAACAAATGGATCTCGAACCCGGCGTATGGCATAATGCTACTGCAACCTTAGACAGAAGAGTAGAAGAAGAGGGCCCGGTTCCCTCTCCAGAACTACGACGCCTCGTAATACAGACCATTGAAAAATATGATTCTGAAGGCGGCGCTCGGTTCGAACAAATCCTTGATGCTACAGGAGGAGCAGAAGAGGAAGTTGTGGAACAAGTTCTGATTGATTTACTTAGCGAGGGCCTTGTGTACGAACCTGAAATTCATCGCTACAAGAAATCCTAAATCAAACCAAATCCTTTTGTGTAACTATGGGTTCACACCACCTAATCCTGAAGCACCCAAGTAACTAGGCATTTTTCATAACCTGCTGAACTTTGCGTACGTAAAACAGATGGTTTATGAAGCAGCAATCCCTTGAATTGGGTGCAATAATGAGAGGCGAAAACACGTGCCACCAAAAACCACCAAGAAGCCAACAAAGAAAGCCACCAAGAGTCAGAAAGCCAAATCGGCACCCAAAGCTGCGCCAAAGACCAAATCGAAGGCAAAGCCCAAATCCAGTGCAAAAGCTAAAGCAAAGACCAAACCTAAATCGGCAAAAGCAAAAACCACTACAACCACACCTCACACCGACGATTACGAAGCCCTTCTAAAACGCGCACGTGACCAAATTCCTCCGGAAGTCTTTGATCAGCCTCGATTTCAACTGCCGCAGGTCGACTCGTTCATCCAGGGTTCTCGGACAATTATTCGTAATTTCAAGGATATTACCGACACGCTCCGTCGTGATCCAAAGCATCTCATCCGATTTCTTGCACAAGAGCTAGCAACTGCAGGAGAACTCCAAGGTGCTCAAGCCATGTTCAATGGACGATTCACCTCACGAGCATTAGAAGATCTTGTAGCCAAATATACCGATGAGTTTGTCGTATGCCCTGTATGCCAACGACCGGATACTGAAATTCGCCGGGAAGATCGCCTTCTCATGTTAGTGTGTAGTGCATGTGGTGGACGTACTCCTTTGAAGGGTTAATGAGGCTTATCGAGAGAGTCTAGGTGTGGATGATTATGCGCGTCTATTTGAATCGAATTCATCGTGAGGGGGAATACATCGTTGCGATTTGTGACCAGGATATTCTAGGGCAATCCTTTGAAGAAGGTGACAGGTGCATCCATATCAGTGAAACCTTTTACAAAGGCAAGCTTGTCCCTGTTGAGGAAGGGATTGCCGCAATAGAACAAGCCACTATCGCGAATATCGTGGGCGAATGTATTGTGCAAGAAGCGTTGAAGGCTCAACTTATTCATGAACGTGGCGTGATTCGCATTCAGAATGTTCCCCATGCGCAAGTAGTTGTAACGAAATGAACTACCATGACCCGTAGCTGCCCAAAATGTGGAAAAGATCAGACTAAAGCTCAACCTTTTGTGAAAGGGTTTTGCGCTCAATGCTATTTTGAGCAACATCCGCTCATTGTACTTCGTCGTCCTCCCGAGGCCAAAGTGTGTCCGCGATGCAACGCCTACTACACTAGTGGTCGATGGGTACACCAAGGATCCGTTCCGGATGCTGACCACGTTTATAACATGGTTTGTGACCTTCTTGATCCTCTCTTTGATCCTAGTGAGCCTGCAACTTTCGAAGTGGAACTTGTTGATTCCTCTGGAACCCCCCTTTCAAAAACAAAGAAAGTGGATGTAGATATAACGGCTACAATCCACACTCTGAACTATCGAGAAAAACAACAACTCACTCTCCCTATTACACTAGTTCTTTGTGGTCAATGCAAACAGACTGCTGGAGGCTATTTCGAAGCTACCATTCAGGTTCGAACCGCATCAGGGAAGCTTTCACCCGCTCAGGGGAACCAAATTGCAGCATATATCACTCAACGACTGAACGATCATGATTTACCGAAATCCACGTTAAAATTCACAGAAAAGCGCGAGGGTTTTGACATCAAATGTATTTCAGGGCGGTTCTGCCGAAGTCTTGCTAAAAATCTGGCTACACACTTTGGATTACTCCTCAAAGTCTCCAGTAAATTAGCAGGGCGGACTCGCGATGGTAAGACATTAACGCGGGAAACCTATGCCTTGCGATTTCCCCCCTTTGAAATTCGGGATGTAATTGAGTACATGCAACAGCCATTCATGATTACAGGTCTACGGAATGGTCGTTATACTCTTACAAACCTAAAATCCGGACAAAAACAAAACCTCAGTCCTAAAGAACTCGCAGAAATTGACGCCCAATCCCTCAACGATCAAATTCATTCCTATCAAGTGATTTCTTTGGAGGACGATGTTTACCAGTTGATGAGTCAGAGGGATTTCACAATCTATGATTATCCCGATCCATCAAAACCATTACAGGTTGGATCTATGGTCTCCGCCATTGAATGGGATGATAGTTTGGTACTTCTTCCCGACGTTGAGATTGATGAGCTGCCAAGTCACCGTCAGTGAGCAATTTTATATACTCGTCTTCTAGTTGTAGCCCATTCAAATTAGGAGTATTACCATGTCTAAACCCCGTCGAAAAGGAAAATCAGGCAGGTCACGTCGTCGACTCAAAGGTCAGTCGAGCCAAGACGGCGAAGTAATTCGCGTCCGGATTCCTCGAGAAGGCGAAGTTCTCGGAATTGCCGTTCAACTTCTTGGTTATGACCGGGTACGCGTTAAATGTGCCGATGGTAAAGCACGACTCTGCCGAATTAGGGGAACCATGAAAAAACGAACCTGGATCCGAGAAGGCGACGTAGTTCTTGTTGCACCCTGGGATTTTCAAACGGATAAACGCGGTGACATCACGTGGCGCTATTCCCAGGGCGAAGCCGCTTGGCTTGAAAGGCGTGGATATCTCAAAATTGACGAATAGGATCGCTTGAACAAACTCATTTTTACTTTGTTGAGAAGAATATCTGTGAGATGTTAGTTCTTGGACTTGTTGAGACGGCATTAGAATTAGTACCAGATGAAATCATGCAAGACATCAGTGTCGTTACCAGTGCCAAGCTCAGAGGAAAACCACCCCACCAGATTCTCCTTGATGAAGCTCTTCATTCAAAGGCTTTACAGACGCTTCCTGACTCAGAGAAGCGTGGACGACCAGACATTGCTCATCGCAGCATCTTAACTGCACTGGATAGCGTCTTAGCACGAGAGGGCCAGTTAGAAGTGTTCATTCACATTTATAGCGGTTCGATTATTCAAATTGCCCCTGGAACCCGCTTACCACGTCGGATAGCCCGATTTATTGGCCTCGTGGAACAATTACTTGTTTCTCAACGAGTGCCCATTAAGGGACCTCCCCTAATGCAAGTACATCAAGGACCCTTGAAGACCTATCTCCAAGGAATTTCTCCAAGTACCATTTACCTACTCTCTCATAGTGGCACTCCCACCAGTCCTGTCCATTTCGCCGAACAACTTATCTCCGAAGAGAAGCCGGTTGTACTCGTCGGCGGCTTTCCTCATGGAACCCCTGTGGCGACTTTAACTAAACTCGTTGACCACCAGATGAGCTTTGATCCCGAACCCTTACCAACCACTACTATTGTAGGCATGCTTATTCACAGTCTCGAAATTGCCCTTGATCTGCCCACGCAACGGTTCCAGCATCAAAAATGATCTTTCTTTGCAGAGGATGACAAACTTTATCAATCGCGGATAAGCGCTAACCATCTCGCAGAATCGTTGATGATGTCGATGTTGCATGCAGGAGATGAAGTAAGTGTCTGATAAACTTGATCGCTTGGAAGAACGTCTTGATAAGGCTCGAATGCGGATTAAACGCTCAGAGGACCGTCAAGTCATCGAATCGGTGTTCGACACAAAGACACTTCTCACCCTCTACCACATGTTTAACAAGGGGCTTCTCGACGAAGTTAATGGCGTGATTTCTACGGGGAAGGAAGCTAACGTTTACTGGGCCATTCAACCCGACGGTACTGATGTGGCAATCAAGATTTACCGGATAGCCACTTTCAACTTCAAACGCATAACTCTCTACCTGGAAGGCGATCCCCGCTTTTCGCGAATTCCCAAAGCCCGGAGCGGACTCATCGCCGCATGGGCATCTAAGGAGTTTAAGAATCTTCAACGGGCACAGAATGCTGGTGTTCGCGTTCCCCAGCCGATTCATGTACAACGAAACATCTTGGTGATGGAATTCATTGGTGAAGAGGGGTTTCCATCTCCAACAATGCACCAAGAGGCCCCTGAAGAACCAGAACCTACCCGTCAAACAATCCTCAAAGCCGTGTCCACGCTCTATCATGAGGCATCATTAGTTCACGCAGATCTTAGTGAATACAATGTCATGCTCTGGAAGGGACCGGTCCTCATTGATATTTCCCAAGCCGTCGTCTTGGACCACCCGCACAGTGAGATGTTCTTTGAACGCGATATCCGTAACATCCTCACCTACTTCGACCGTTTTGACATCCCCCGGCTCGACCTAGACGAGACCATCACAGCGATTCGTCGAGGTGATTACAAATGAAAGCCGATGCCCGTCTACGTATTCCCAAGGCACGGATAGCTGTGCTAATTGGTCCCAATGGAGAAATCAAACGACAACTCGAACAAATCACCGCGACAGATATCACCATTGATAGCACAGATGGGCTTGTGATTTTAGAATCGAAGGAGGAAACCGAAGATCCCTTAGCGGTCTGGAAAGCACGTGACATTACGCAAGCGATTGGTCGAGGATTTAGTCCGCAACGCGCCTTTGCATTACTTGATGATGATGTCTACCTTCGAATCATTAACCTCGAAGAGTTCGGAAGCAGTCCAAATCAGATTCGCCGATTGAAAGGTCGGGTGATAGGGCAAGGCGGAAAGACGCGGCGAAACATCGAAGAACTCACAGATACCTTTGTGGCGGTCATGGGCAACACCATTAGCGTGATAGGTGAGGTAGAAAGTCAGCAAGTCGCTGTGAACGCCATTGTGCGCTTACTGCGCGGGGCAGAGCATTCCACGGTGAACCGGTACTTGAATACGCAACGTCGGCAATTGAAACGACGTAAAGCCTTGGAACTTTGGCATCCCCTCGGACCTGATGCTACAGATTAAGTATTTGGCTCGTTATGGTCGTTGCAGTCTATTCTTTGAATCCAACGGATGGAAAGAGTTTAAAATAAGCAATGAAAATGGGCAGAAGCTCAAGTGCCGAGGTGGCTTAGCCCGGTAAGAGCGGGAGCCCATCCACCATCCGTTGGTGGCGGTCCGAAGCTGTTAACCTCTAGGTCAGCGGTTCGAATCCGCTCCTCGGCGCCACTTCCCTCTTTTACCCATGAATTACCCATACAAAGCGTGTCGTTCGGGGAAGCGTTTCAAGCTCATTGACCGCACCGCCGTCTGGAGTTCTCGATCGAGTTCTTCTTGACGATCCGACATCACCATACGCAGTCGACTCGTGGAGTCATCAGAGTACCGTTGAATCCCTTGGGCCAGGACAACCCCCTTCCGTTGAGGAGCGGCGATTTGGAAAAAGAAAGGTTTCCCTTCCTGCATAATCCGATTATGCAGACTCTCATCAACCCTCCGATGGACGCTACCCACGCCGATGACTTCAAAGGGATTCACCGGTTCGGTTTTCATCTGCCAGAGCCGGTCCCGGTGCAAAATAAACGTATCATACAACCCACGGTCTGCTCGCCCCGAGAGCACCCGCCACCCCTGCTGGTCCTTATCGTAACGCTTCTTCATTTCCATCAATAAATCGCCAATGGGCTTCACCGACACCAGCAATCCACCAACCACTTAGTAAAGAAATGGCATTTAAAGAAAGCTCCGGTTCCCAACTTAAAAAAATGGTGCGGGAGCTGGGAATTTCAGCTATTCTACTCTCGTTAAAACCGCTTTTGAACCCAGGAACGTCTACACGACTGGAGCCTAAATCCAGCACCTTTGGCCAAGCTTAGCTACTCCCGCATGGGTTGTTGTGGGTGGGGGTGGTGCCCTGACCGGGATTCGAACCCGGGTCCACGGGGCGAAAGCCCATGATGATTGACCTGGCTACACTATCAGGGCATGAGATTTGTGAGGAAGGGCTGGCTGTGGTGGGTTAAAAATCTTTGCAACTGTTTGTCTAGGGTTTTTGGGGATGTGGTGGAGTGGCCGGGATTTGAACCCGGGGCCTCGGGTGTGCAAGACCCGCGATCTACCGCTGATCTACCACCCCACATGGATGTGTGATGTTCAGCGCTGCAGGGCGGTTAAAAAGTGTTACGCCAGGGTAGTGTAAGGCTTTATAGCCGTGTGCCGAAGAAATCTTAAGTGTAGACGCCGTTACCATTGAGAAAGCGGTTGGGTGAATCATCGTGACGTTACCGGGATTGGAGTCACCTCGTATTCGGAATGCCGTACACCGCATTTTAGACCCTCGAGGGGCCCTCGCGCACTATCTCTGGGAGAGTGTTCCCTATTATGGAACCTACTTTGAAGAGTTTGAAATTCGTCCAGATATGCGCATTTTAGATGTTGGATGTGGGGTGGGACGCACCACATTAGAATTGGCAAGTAAGGTGCCAGAAGGTGAAGTCGTTGGGATTGATATCAATCCCGCTCTCACTGCGTGTGCAAACCAGTTGGCACAGCTATTCGAGTATGGAGCTCGCATCCGCTTTTTTGCAGGAGACGTCGTGGAGAAAGGCACAATCCCCAAGGATGAAACCTTTAACCTCATCTATAGCCGTCATGTAATTGCAGATCTCAAGCAAGAAGGCCTGCGAGAACTCGCCCGGCACCTTGAATCGGAAGGTCGGTTTGTTGCATTGGAACCAGATTACTCGATCTGCCGAGCCTACGGGTTACCCCATTTGGATGCCCATTATCGCCGCGAAGGCGAAATCGGGTTTGAAACCAAGTTATCAGGGGGCAATTTACGCCACCTGTTGCATGAAGCACGACTAAAGGTCCAATCCTTCGACCCCCGCTTCCTCATTTTCACTGAACAAGATACGAAATGGGTTTCCTTTGCTAAAAAGCGGCTTTCAGCAGCGTATGAAGAAGAAATCCCCCGCGTGGAAGCCATGCGGTTCCGTCGCGGCTCCCATTGGGTGGACGATCGCATTGCTCGACTCAAAGAACAAGTCAACGAACTCGAACAACTCACACGTCGCCATCGCTTCACCAATATCTTCATTCAATTCCTCGCCCAAGCCATCAAATAAGCCATATTAATCCCACTATTAAAAAAAGAAAAGAACCTATCCTCCCAGCTGAAAGGCTATTCGGGAGGAATAGGTGTGACATTTCGCCGTCGAATCCAGATGGTTGCGGCGATAACAACACAGGCTAGTGCGCCTGCCCCAATTACGATGAGAAGGGGGAGAATGTTGTTTGGTGGGATTAAGGACCCGTCTAACCCAACAATTGGATCGTGAACCAGGAGTTCATTGCCGAAGTTGGGATAAACGAGGTAGAACACGGTTTTTTCCGGATGATCTTCGTAGTTGCTTGTTACTTGGGTCGTATCATTGCCAACGTTTGCTGAGCGTTTGTACTGGAAGAACGCCCCTTCAAAGGAGTAGGTGTTGTTTTCGTAGCGATGTTGATAGGCGTGGCGATAGGAGTGTGTGCCGGGACTTTGCACCATCAGATCCCAGCGAAGTGCAAGAAAGGTGTCATCGTGTGTCCAAGGCCAACCAGAAATTACAATGTCGAATTTGAGTTGATTGTTATTCGTCGTGTTGATGTGACAGCGTAATTCCATATACAGGTCTGGATACCCTGGACCTTGAACATCTGCGAGAGTATAGTTAAAGTGGACGGCGGTTACGGTGGGACCGTCTTGTTCGGTTTCGAAGCCACTAAAGGCCCACATGACGCGTCCTAGTCCCAGGATTGGGGCGACTACATGGTCGGTGCCGTTGGTATAGGTTCCATCGTCATTGGTGTCGTTGAATTCGATAAGTTGAAAGAATTGCACATGATAGGTCAATCGGGTATTTGGATCAATGAATGTGGGGTCCCAGAACATGAAGTGGGGTACATTCTCACCAGCGGAAACCCGAACGACGATGGCAGGAGTTGTCAGAGTTACTTGTTTCATTGGTGAATCATATTGGTATTGAATGCCCTGACCGTTGGTCGCAGCCATCACAGGTATACTGGATACCATCAGAAGACTGATGGCTATGACTGTGAGCCCGAGTGTTGCCCGTGAAAGGAGTGTTGTTCTCATTTTTTTAATCACTTTTGTGGTATTTGTTATTTGCGCAGTAAATTTGCGTTATCCATCGTTAGATTAAATGAACATATATACTTTCAGTTCTATCATTATAGAAACAGGGGAGTTCGACCCCACTCGAACTCAAAATCCACAACAATTTTAACTCGAATTTATACCTTCAAGCCATGGCATCCAAGAACCCGCCGCCTGCAACACCCGTATTTACTGACGCCGAGAAGGAAACGCCAGCTGAAGCCGTCTTGTTCCGGAATCTGGGACACCCTCTTCGGCGAAAACTCATCCGCTTTGTCAACGAACGTGGAGAAGCCAGCTACAGTGACCTCCGGGATGCCTTCCACATCGAACCCGGCACCCTCTATTTTCATCTTGAACAACTCATGACCGCAGATGCCCCCCTACTCACCCAAAGCAAAGAACGCATCTACCAAATCACAGCCCTCGGACGCCTAGCCGCTACGTTCCTCAACCAAGCCACAGATATTACGCCAAGCACCGCCCCCCCTAGCCCAACAGTCCAACATCCTCGTCTCCGACAACTCACTTACTACCTCGGCTTCGCACCCTTATTCCGATATTTAAACAACCGATCCGACCACCTCATCTTTGAATCCCTCATTACCCTCGCCGCCATTGCCTATCTCTTTACCCTGGTCCCCCTCTTTTTAATCGGATTCCTGCCCCTGGACCTTTACCTAGTATCCATCTATCTTCCAGCCCTCAGCTTCCTTGGTTCGTGGCTCCTTGTCACCGTAGCCACCGAAGGCATCACCCGGTTTCGCTACCCGACTGAGCAAGGCATGCGTCCCCTCTTTGCCGCCACTGTCTATGCCTGGCTGCCCATCGGTCTCTATGCCCTCATTCGCCTGATTGGCGCCCCCTTCTTTGCCAGCTTCCCCTTAGTGACGTTTCTGTTTCTCTTCCTCTGCCTCACCTGGACGCTTTGGATTTACACCCAAGCCGTAATCCATACCAAACGGATTGCCATGCGTAAAGCCGCCCTCACCACCATCATTATCACCAACGTCGCCTTACTTGCCACCTTGCTTCTCCTCTTATTGATGCTGTTTTCCTAAGGAACCCGACACATTTTTAAACCCCTGAACATCCTTAAGCTATCTTGGCGCGAGATTGGTTGCCTCATACTCGCTTCTTACAGCAACGGGGCAAACAACACCTCCGTCACCGCAGCCTTCACTGGCATAGTAATCCTGAGCAACGGGCATTGATTGCCTTGTCTATGAGGGATTGTTTTCACGCTGCGGAACACCAGATGCTGGCCCGAGCAAACCAGCAAGCCCACCTGGGCCCTGGACTCTTGGGTCGAAGATACGTCCACCTCAACTGACAGGCAACACAAAATTTCCGAACTAGTGCACCCACTCACACCCACCGCCAATCCATTCCCTTCAACAGGGAATCGGATTCCATACCACTCACTGCGACCAACCCAAACACTGGTTGATCCTGCCAGACCCGACTGCTATAGGGATGAGACTAAGATATGCAAGTTGCACGCCTGTAACTATGTTCAGGAGTAGCGAACCGCTCAGTAACACGTTGACAACCTACCCTCCGGACGGGGACAACCCCGGGAAACTGGGGCTAATCCCCGATAGACGGCACTGCCTGGAATGGTTTGCCGTCCAAAGCCAGCTCCGCATGTGGAGTACGCGCCTGAGGATGGGTCAGCGGCTGATTAGGTTGTTGGTGGGGTAACGGCCCACCAAGCCATCGATCAGTACCGGCCGTGAAAGCGGGAACCGGGAGATGGGCACTGAGACAAAGGCCCAGGCCCT
>JAEOTO010000025.1 GCA_016839805.1 Candidatus Hermodarchaeota archaeon | reverse complement strand
GGCTTCGATGATCATGCCGTCGACGAAGACGGGGGCTTCTGGGAGGGTGCCGCGGCGCAGGTATTCGTCGATGACGACGAGAAGGTCTTGGGCGCGTCCGACGGCGAGGACGGGGATGAGGACTTTGCCACCGCGTTCGAGGGTGCGGTTGATGTAGTCAACGAGTTGGCGTTCGGAGTTTTTGCGGGAGGGCATGAGGTCATTTGGGGCGCCGTAGGTGGATTCCATGATGAGGGTTTCGAGGCGGGGGAAGCGGTCGGTGGCGGGTTCAAGGAGGCGGCTGCGGGCGTATTTGAAGTCGCCGGTGTAGGCGAGATTATAGAGCCCGTCGCCGATGTGGAGGTGGGCGATGCTGGAGCCGAGGATGTGTCCGGCGTTGTGGAGGGTGAGGCGGACGTCGGGGGCAATATCGGTGACTTCGCCATAGTTGAGGGGAATAGTGTGCATAATGAGTTTCCGGATATCTTTGAGCCCATAGGGGGCGACTTTCCCTTCGCGATGCGCGACCTCAAGGTAATCAATTTGGAGCATGGTCATGAGATCTTGGGTGGGAGAAGTGCAATAGACGGGACCTTCGTATCCATACTTGTACAGGAAAGGTGCAAATCCACAATTATGCACAATGATGCCGTGTGCAATGAAACTGCGATTTGGTAAGACTTCAATGTCAATTAGTGGAGTATCATTATCCTGTTGATGAAGAGTTTTGATGGGGTACCAGTCAACGTTGAGAGAAAGAAGATGATTGATTTTTTGGATAATGTTTTGGATTTTTTCTTGAACACGATCGATTTCGTTTAATATAAAGTGTTCAATTCTTTGTGTTAATTCATCTTGTAGGTTACCTTCTTCTCGATACTGTACTTGCATCATGGATAGCCCAGTAGCGTTGGCAACAAGTGTTCGTGGGAGTGAAAGTTGTTGACGAGTTTCAAGTAGATTGTCTTGGACGTGTTCTTTCAGGGCTTCGATGGAATTGTATCGTTCCATTAATACATTTATGAGTAGCTCAACGGTGTTCCGTGTAGCGTAACCTGATTTGCGTCGATACCAATCAAGAAGTGCCATTGGTAAATCGGCAATACGAGGACTATGATGAATCCGACCAATTATTCTCGCATCATCCAAAATCTTCGCAAAATCTTTTGAGGAAATCGGGAGTAGATCAAAGTGTGACGCGCTTCGTGTTTGGGATTTGGTTTGGTTGAGCTGTTGTAATTTTTTTGTCTTTGTCTTAGATGTGAATCCGACTAATTTGGTGTATTGGTTTATGGCTGCAGTACTTGCTATTTGTACTGTGTGTGTTTTTACGTTGACGCTGGATGGGATGTTCAATTGATAGAGGAGAAATTGCACTTGTTTGAGAAGCTGTGAGCTATAACTACAGATCCTAACAGCGTTGACGACAGTTCCATCAGCATCGAATAGACCTCGTAAATAGGCTTGTTTAATTACGTTTGAAGAATTGTATAGGATAGGGGGTATGTAGAGTTTGCGACTCTTTGCAAAAATCGAAGTGAAATTAATTTCGAGGAACCGGAGAACGTAGGCGTTATTTACATCGATTGAGTAGGTAGGTTCCTCTGTGTCTGAGCGTGGCTTGACAATTGGATTGATTCTGAAAAGCTGGTTAAAAAGAGAACAGTACGTTTGAATGGTCGACTGATCAACCTCAGTAATTCGGAATGAGTGTTCACTGGACTTGTGTCCATCTCCCTGAATATAGCCCACTATTTGTGCAAGCTCAGGAGAGAGCGTTGATGGTAGTTTTGGTAAGCGGTATTTTTCAACAAAGTCATTCCAATCAATATTATGGAAATTGAGAAGTGATTTCAATACGGGGAAAGTAATAAACTTCTGATTGGTTTCTATTTTCGAGATTGCGTTCTGATGGACACCGATTATTTGAGCAAGATTCTTTTGTGTTAAGTTTTGTTTTATTCGATGGGTTCGAAATTCGTTTCGCATTTCATTGGTGAGGGGGAATCGACCAGAGAATGGAATCTGGGTATTCAATTGAATTGTGTCTACATTTTCGAAATTTTCTGGTCGCTGTACGGGGAGAAGCATGTTTTTATGTAAATCTTGGGCTTCAATTTCACAGAGTTTTAATCCCTCGTAGATAAAGAAGCGATGGTTGGGTGACGAGGAAATGGTATGATATGGTGTTATAATTTCGATTCTTTTACTATGTCCATGTGTAACAGTTTTTCCAACACATTTCGCGGCTTCAAAGGCGCCAATTTCCCAATTGTAACTGGTTACGAATTCCCCAGGTATAATTTCGCCAATAGGCTTCCAAAGACCATTAGCCATTCTTACAGGGGTTTCCGGCGGCAGACAGTGATCGAGGTGGGCATGGGTGATGACAATGGCATCGAGTTTGGATATGTTGAATTCGGGAAGGTCAAATCGGGGGAAGGCTTGGTCGGTGGCGCCGACGTTGACGCCGCAATCGACCATGATGTTGGATTCGGGTGTTTGCACGAGCATGCTCATGCGCCCGACTTCTCGGAAGCCGCCGAGGGGAGTAAGTCGGATGTAGCCGCCGCGAATGAGGGGGGGTCGGTGAATGCGGCGACCAATGGTGCGGAGAATGGTTTTGCGGTCTTCGCTGGAGTTTTGGAGGGCGTGGCGGATTTTTAGGATAGTATCGGATTTGAGGGGGGGAGTACGGATAACGGTGGGACGCCAAAAGGTTTTGAGTCGGATTTCTTCCATTGTGGTGCCCGTCCGACCAATGACAAGACCAGGTTTTTTGGCTTCGATGATGACTTCGCCGATGGTGTCGTTGAAGGTGATCCCTGTGATTTCTGCTTCTTCGGGGACGATTTTGCGGATTTCTTCTTCGGCGACGTCGTTTGGATTTCGCACTTCAGGGTCTGATCGGATGACGATGCGTTTGCGGAATTGTTTGGCAAGTTCTTTAACGGTGGTTTGTTCGCCGAATTCATCCGGTTTGCGTGCATAGATCGCGATTTCAGGTCCTTCAAATTCAATGTGGGTGACTTTCGCAGCCTTAGGGAGTTTTTGTAAAAGTTTGTCACGAAAATCGTCTAGGGGGTCTTCGATTGCCAATATTTGCACCATCTTGTTGTCTTTAATGGATTAGGGTGTAACAGAATTGGAATTGTGAGTTGGGCTTAAGTGAAGCCATTAATACAAATGAAAGGTTCAATATAGTTCCCTGCAAATGTCCTGGCACTAGGCTCAGACAATAATTATTCAAAGAGTCGAATTTTGGGAAAATGACGGTTCGGGGTGAGAATATTGCTTACCCGATTCGCCGAATGAGTGGAGACGAGTCGCCTTATATAAACTTTTTCAAGGGTTTGCAGAAGATATTTCGGGAAAAGGAAAAACTTCTTGTTCTTCTGTTCTAGCCTGAATGGTACATTGCATTTGATTATTTGGTGTACTTGGTGACGGTAATTACCTTAATTGGTAAGCGGCAAGCCCATGTCGGGAATGAGTTCGAGTATATGGGTCGAACGACGAAATGCATTGAATGTCCGTTACGAAAGGTCTGTTGTGACAAGCTTGAACCGAATCGGGTCTACACCGTAATCAGTGTCCGTGACCGAGCGCATGATTGTCCCCTGCATGAAGATGGAGTTCAGCTTGTTGAAGTGGAAGAAGCAGGGGCTACGGTTACGTTACCGACGCATCAGCTCTTTGAGGGAGCAGTGTTTACTGTGCACGTTCGTCCTTGTGATAAGTGGGACTGTGAGTATCATGAGGCATGTAATCCTACAGGAATTCGGGATGGCGATCGGTGTCGAGTAGAAAAGGTACACCAACGGGCTGGGTTAAAGTGCTCACGGCGCCGGAAGCTTGGGCTGGCGGATGTTACTCGGGTTAGTTAATTCTTTGATGAGTTATTCGGCTGGTGGTTTTGAGGTCACTTCCCATTCCTCGGTGAAGAGAACCTTTGAGTATTTGTCTTTCAAGTAAGTTTCAATATCGTGAGTGAGTCCTAATTTCCAAATTTGCAGGGATTGGTTGAGGAGAATTCGAGGATCTGCGCTAATTGAAATCGTAACGGTCTTCCCCTTTGCGGTGACGGCAATGCTTCCTGGATCGACGGCGCTAAATCTGCGTTGGACAAAGGCTTCGAGTCGCTCTTGGGCTCGTGTGAGCTTTTTCGTAATCGATATGTCGTACTCAACGGTGTGCCCTGCAAGTAGGGGATTAAAATCGACGGTGACGCGTCCTCCCCCAATATGGCGGACGGTTCCTGATTGATTGCCTATTCGCACGCGCATTCCACGGACGATTTTTTGATCGCTTTTGATGCGGGCCCGAGGAATTATTCGAACCTGGCTCGCATCTCGAACCCCGAAAGCTTTCTCAGGTTCTAGAACCACCTTTTTCGAACTCCCGACTTTCATTCCGATTAGTGCTTCATCTACCCCGGGAACCATCATGCCTTGACCAATGATAACGAGGCGGGGTTGATAGATCTCCTCTTCGTCAAAGACATTCTCAGCTTTGGCTACATCTTCTTTGGTCGTATCAAAAAGTTGGTGGTCTTCATGAGTATACCCGACAAAATCAGCTAGTACAAAGTCACCTTCCTTCAGCACTGCAGGTTCAGCTTTGGGTTTTTTCTTGGTAGTGATTTTTGGTTTGGCCTTCGTTTTGCTTTTGGGCTTGGAGGTTTTTGTGGTCTTCTTTGTCGTGCGAGGTTTGGACAATCTCAGTCACCTTGTCTAATCGTATCACTGTATCTGGCTTGCCCACACTTTTATAATAATTCCGTCTGCTAGCCTAATCAAGTAGCGGTCTTTGCTGTGTTTAAATGGGTGAAATACCTGTGAAAGTTCTCATGGTTGTTGAGTCACATGCTAAAGAGACAGGTGGTGGTCCAAGGTATTGGGCACAACTGAGTGATTGGCTCACAAGCCATGGACACCAGGTTATAATCCTGAGCGGAGTGGTAGAGGGTTCTGAATTTGCGTCCCCGAATACGGTTGGAATGGTACCGGTTCGTCGAGAACTTCGGAAACGTTCGTATTCGACTGTGATCAGCCGATTTGCATTTATGATGCGGTATATCCCTGTGGTTCGGGATTTTGCTATGAATTGGCGTCCGGATATTATTCATACAGTCCCACCCATTGCATCAGAAGCTGCATTACGAGCAGGAAGTCGGCTTGACATCCCTGTTCTTGTGTCGGTGTTATCGCATGTTGAAGCGCAATGGTTTCGGGTGGAATCGAATCCGCTTCGTGCTCGGTTTTTCCGGTTTTTAGAGGCACGGGCGCTTCATCGTCCCTTTTCACGGATTATTTGTCTCACTCAGCGTTCCAGACGGGTATTACGGGCAGAGGGAGTGCCTGCTGAACGGGTGGTCCATATCCCACATGCAGTTGATGTGACTCGGTTTAATGCGAATGCCCGACCAAATTTTCGTAAACAACTTGATTTTGCGAAGGATACGTTTGTCATAGGATATGCCGGTGCATTGACTCGGGAAAAGGGAATTAATCAACTGCTGCAGGCAATGGTTCAGTTATCTCATCATATTGATGTACATCTGTTAATCGCCGGAGAGATGCCTGCTGGAAACCAATTAAAAAGACTCCTGGAGGTCAAGGGCTTAGAGAATGTATCGTTTCTTGGACCTTTGGAATACGATGAAATGCCCTCGTTCATGGCTTCCTTGGATTTGTATGTGATTCCCTCATTCACTGAGACGCTTCCGACGACACTGTTAGAGGCGCTTGCGACGGGAACACCGGTAATGGCAACAGCTGTGGGAGGTGTACGCGAAGTCCTGCAACCCTCATTTGGAATTATTCTAACTAGACCAGACACGGATCAAATTACAAAGGAACTTAAGAGTTGGATAAATAATCGTGCAGAGCTTCAAAAAATGGGTCGTGCGGGTCAGCGTTACGTGAAAATGCATCATACCTGGGAGCAGGTTGGCCAGTTAACTGAAGGAGTTTATCGGACGTGTCTGCAAACAAAGTAGTGCGAGATCCGAGTCGTGATGGGCTAGCTGGCACAGAAATCCGCTTTGCCCAAAATATCGTTGCTGAAGCAGTCACTATCCTCCTAATTGTCCTTTTTGGCATCGCTTCATCCATTGTGATTGTTCGGGGATTACCCCAGGCTCCAGTCTATGAATTCTATCTTTATGTTCTGGTATTTACGTGGGTAAATTTGTTCATTCCGGTTGGAATCATGGGGATTGATGTGGCGTTAATGAAGCATATGCCAGAGATTATGAGTCGACGTTCTTCTTTTCTGTATCGACTCATTGCTTGGGCGATTTTTACTAGTGTGCTGGCAAGCCTGGGAGTTCTTGCTGTTTTTTATTTTCTTATTGTGTGGCTCCCTCTCAACTTCTTTGTACCGTTTTATGCGGTGCCATTGTTTCAACTTGCGTTGATCGCGGTTCCTCTGACGGCTGTAAGTACGGTGCTGCAGGGAGTGTTTCGGGGAATGCAGCAGATGCGTTATTGTACTATGGCCATGGGCTTGTACCATGGTCTGTACTTTGCCACATTGGCAGGACTATTTGCATTTGGGACTATGACATTAATGGCAGTAATTTTACTGAACATTGTGGCTTCCGTTGTAACCATTTTCTTTGAGGTAATCATTCTTCTCAAGTTACTGCGTGAATACCGAATTGAGAAAATGGAAGAGTATGTTTCTTTGACTCGAAAATCAATTGTTAGTACCGGACTGCAGGCGTTACTACTTGCATTGATGGGTGCTGTCTTTCTGAATGTTCCGTTGTTAATTGCGAATCAGTTTCGGACTTCCGATGTGATTCTGGCAGGTTTAGGATTAGCTTTGAGTGTTGCACTGTATGTTCAGCGAGGGCAGGCGGCGCCATTTCGGGTGTTGATGCCCCGAACTTCAGGTGATGTGGCGAGGAATGCGTGGGCATCAATTAAAGCGTACATGGGTAGGGCCTGGAAGTTCGGATTTGTATTTAGTGCATTTATCGCTGTTGTGTTGGTCTTTTATGCGACACCGATTCTCGTGGTTCTGTTTGCAGGTCCAGGGTTAATCGCAGTTCCCTTTCTAGTGTTAATGGCGGGGAGTTTTCTAGTCTATCCTCTGGCGTCAATGATGATGGATACACTAATTGGGATTGGAAATATCCGTGGAGTTTTAGTGACCTATGCGGCTTGGACGGTAGTGGTTTCTGTTACGTTGTGGTTTCTCTGCCCCATTTGGCGTGAACTGGTTGTAGCGCTCATTTGGTTGGTGGGAATTCCGTTTTTGGTAATTTTTTCAGTATTATACCAGCGGCGAACGAGCTTCAAAATTTCTATGCGTTTTATGCCAAAAGCTGCTGGTGTGCTATTGATTATTGTCTTGTTATCCTTTGTAATACTCATTTTGGGAGGATTGCTCATCTCAGTGTTGAGTCTTGTAGGGCTGGTGTCTTGGCTGTTCCAAGTTATGCTCATACTTAGCTTGGCTCCCCTTGCCCTTCTCTATCTTTGGGGGCTAGTCAGAAGTAGTGTTCTCAACCCCATTGATGTCCAGACATTACTGGCTATTAGCCAAGTGCTTCATCCTGTATCTAGACCTGTGTCATGGCTTATTGAGCGCTTGACGTAGAAGACTAGCGGGGGAATGAGGTGGACTAGGAAAGTAGGTTAAGATAAAGTTGTTCTAATTGTTGTGTGGTAGGTTTCCTTGTGAAATATTTGAGAACCCGTTTCCGTCCATCTTCACCTAATCTTAGTCTGAAACTCGGATCTTGGAGAAGCGCGATGATTGCCTTTCTCAGGGGAACCGGATCATAGGGGGGAACTAAGATTCCCGTGGTTTGGTCCTCTACAACGTAGGGGATCCCCCCGACATGAGTAGCAACGACAGGTTTTCCACGGGCCATAGCCTCTAATAGAACGATTCCAAAGGCTTCGGATCGTGAGCGCGAAGGTAAGACGAAAACATCGCAGGCGGAATATATATCGCGTAGACGTCGTTGTGGTAAGCCGCCAAGATAATGTACAACTTTTTCCAAACCGATTTTTCGGCTCATTTCCTGAAGGTTGTTGTGTTGAGGTCCAGTACCCACAATAGCGAGTTGGGCATTGGGAAATTGGTTATGAATTTGGTGAAATGCCCGTAGTAACACATCAAGCCCTTTATAGGGAACCAAGCGACCCACAAAGAGGATGAGTGGATGGTCTGGAGAGAAGCCAATGCTTTCCTTTGCTTGACGGGTTTCTTGGAGGGGTGCCAGATAGTAAGGATTCACTGAGGCGGGAATGACTGAGGTTTTGTCACGGTATCGTTGGAGGAAGGGAGAACTTTCAAGATAGATGGGAGACGTCACGATTAGATGTTTAGCGATGTTCGCTGCAGCATGACGAGAGAGCCAGTAAACTTGGCTTAGCCACCGTCGGAACATGGGTGGTTTGAGGGCGAGATCTGTAATGAGAGCATCAGCGTGATAGGTAATGACTAATGGGATTCCTACTAAACGGCTGGAGAATGCCGTGAAGTCAACGGTCATGGGTGAATTGATGTGGGCATGAAGGATATCAGATTGATCGCGGGTAAGGGCAGGAATGAGACCAGGTATAAAGGGGTAGCTAAAGGGTCGCATTACAGCTCGGAATCGGAAGATATGGATGCCTTCCCAACACTCGTAGCGTGGTAAACCGGGCAAGCGTGCAGTGTAAACTTTGACATGGTGACCAGCTTCCACGAGTCCTTTTGCCAAATTGTAAGCATAGGTTTCGATGCCGCCAACGACGGGGTGGAAGTCATGGACGACCTGTGTAATCCGTAATCGACGTCCCATGACCTCGTCTCCAATACCTTTCATAACTTACTAATTTTCGTGTGATTAGGGTCCAGTTACATTGAGGGGAAGGTGAACCCATACGCCCGTATATGTAATCGCATCAAGCGCCGAGTCATACTGCCAGAGTTCAAAGGTTAAGCGGTAATTGAGGCCAGGTGTTGTCATGTTCAACTGAACAGGAAACCGCCAAATACCACCATTGGATACAATCCGTTCGTTTTGTTGTAATAGAGAAGCTGGGGATTGGGTTGTAGTGGATGCCATTGTGGTATCGTTGGCTAGCTTGGTTCGCACATAGAAGTACTGCACGAACCCCATGAAATTGTACACTTCGATGTTCAAGGTGATATTGGTATTGACGGTGACATTGGTGGGATAGTTACGCGCTTCCATATTTTCGTTGAGTAGGGCTATCGCAGGTGTTGGTTGAGGGGGCGGAAGAATCCAGACTGATACCAATAGAGTTCCTGTGGCGAAGACGATGCCAAACATGAGAATAGTAAGAACAGTTTGAGTGTGTTTCTTCATGACTCGTCGTCCTCCTCATCGGGAAGGCGAATTTCCATTTGGAGAAGGTCTCGTCGTTGTTGTTTCCGATATTTGTACCATCGAGTCAGGGCAAGATAAGTGACAAGTATGACAATTGCCGTAACTGCGATGGCAAGGATAATTTGAACTTGTAGCTGGACTAACGTGGCAATTCGCCGATGTTGGGATTGTTCAGTAATAGAGTCGGCAATGTATTGCGCATTCCCAGCCAGAGTAATTGCGGAGGTATAATCCATATTGTTGTACACTGTTCGTGCTTGGTTGAGGTCGGCAATAGCGTTATTGAGGCTTTCTATTAGGTCAATAATTGGCGCTCCGGTTCGATCGGCGACAACTAGGTGGGTGTAGGCGATATTAATTGCGGATTGAGCTGCGTTGATAGCATTTTCAGCTTCTGATTGTTGGGATGGAATCACCAAGAAGCGGAATGGGGAGTGAAAAGCACTGTAAATGATCCCTGGTGAGCTCAGGGTGATTAGAAGGAGAGTAAAACCCAGTAGTAGAACCATGTGTTGACGTTTCATAGGCGCCAAGGGAATAGGAGTTAAAGATTAAAAGAATCTTTGCTTAATGGTCGGAGAGGACGTTTGCCTGATGTTACTCCGTGAAAAAGATACCTATGTTCCGGAAACAGTACGGGAGCTGATTCTGGAAGCGCTGCGGAGTCGCCGTTTTGCTAACGTGGCAGGTGTGGTGACTGAGTTAAAGGGGAAAGGTGTCCCTGAGGACGTAGCGCTGCGGATGATTAAGGACTTGGCTAATGAGGGAAAGGTGATTCTGAACCTGCCAGGTGCATCTGAAGATACAGTGATGACACCGGTATCGAGCATATTTACGTATTTGCGGAGTACACTAGCGTTTGATCTGTGGTTTACGCTCGTGTTATTGGTTTTGGGGTTAAGCACTACTTTCTTAATTCCGGTGGAGTTGTTTCCATTAGTCATTTTGCGTTGGATTTTCGGTGGATTACTGCTGGTGTTTGTACCGGGCTTTGCTTTTGTTCGGGCTCTCTTTCCCTTTGAGCGTTATATTGATCGATGGGAACGGTTGGCGCTTTCGTGCGGATTGAGTATTGCTTTCGCGGTGTTAGTGGGATTTGCATTAAATTTCACGCCGTGGGGTATCACTTTGGTTCCGACAGCCACAGTCCTTGCGGTGATTACGCTAGTTAGTGTTTTTATAGCGACGATTCGTCGTGCGCGGGTTCTCATTGTGAACCCGCCGAATTCTGCTCCATCAGACACTGAGTGATTTGTAGTTCTTTACAAAACAGTGAGGAGGCGTTTCATCTTTCTTTATGTGGCAGTTGGGACAGATGAGGGTCCCTGGCGGGATGTTTGCACCCGCCTCTATAATGGCGCCATCCCCAACTATTACATGTTTTTCTAAGCGAAGGTCTTTCCCAATCACTACACCTTGCCCGATAATCGCTTCGTTAATGATTGTACCTTCACCAACGATTGCATCATCGAAAATTACTGTATTCGTGAGTCGTGTGTGGGGTCCAATAACCGCGCGTTTGCCAATGGTTACATTAGAGCCAATTACAGCGGATGAAGCAATTTGAGTTTCTTCTCCAATGAACTGGCTTTTACGCATTTTTGTTAAAAGAGCGTGATGGGCTTCAAGGAATGAGGCCGGGGTTCCTGTATCGACCCAAATTCCTTGGTGTTCCCATCCAATCACTGTTGCTGAATTGCACAGAGCAGGAAAAACCTCACGTTCTATAGATACTTCTCGATTGGAGGGAATCTGGTCGAGTATGGTGTGGTTGAGAACATAACAACCGGCATTAATTAGATTGCTTGGGGCTTGACCAGGTGCGGGTTTTTCTACAAACCGTCGAATTCGTCCTTCCGGAGTAATCTCTACAACACCATACCGGCTTGGATCTTGGACTTTGAATAAAGTAATAGTTGCTGTGGCTTTATGTTGCTGATGATGTTTGATGAGCTGAAGATACTTGATGTCTGAGACGATGTCGCCATTCAGAACCAGAAACCTGTCCTCGCCTTGAAGAAATGATTCGGCATGTTTAATGGCACCTGCAGTGCCGAGTGGTTCTGATTCGACAGAATAGTGAACTATTAACTCATAGGCTGAGCCATCACCAAGATATTCTTGTAGATGCTTGATGTCGTGGCCAGTAGCTAGGATAACCTCGGATACATTAGCCTGTTGAAGTTGCTCCAGCAGATAGCCGATGAGTGTAGAAGTTCCGAGTGGAAGGAGTTGTTTAGGTCGACTGCAGGTAAGGGGACGGAGTCGTGTACCAAATCCACCGGCTAAGATTACTGCTTTCATTACGTACCCTTCTTCTGTGTTTGGACCTGACTACTATAATTTTGAGACTGTGAATGCATTCATTTTCTGCCATAAGTATTTATGGGGAATTCTATGTCTCTATTCTAGGATTTGGACTGCTTGTGGGTAAGACTTAAGAACAAGCCCTTAGCAAGGCAGTCCCAGATTCCCTAACTTTAGGGGTAACCGATTATGGCTCGAGATAAAATCTATGGTTTTCTCATACTCCTCTTCGCGATTCTAATCCTACTCTATTATACCTATTGGGCGCTAATTTATCCCTTCATGTTCCTCAGTGTCTTTCCAACAGGTGGAGTTCTTGATTATCCAACAACTCACCCATGGTGGCCATTTCTTGGTTGGATTCCAGTCATCCGAGAGCCCTACTTCGCGGTAGCGATTCCGATGTGGCTAGCGATTGTGCTTATACTCTTCATTGTGGCTTGGATTGGTTGGACGATGCTTACAACACCACCTCCGATTCCCCTTGAAGAAATCGAGGAAGAAGAGGAAGCAAAGGAAGAGTAACCAGAAAAACGCACTGACATGCTAGCAGAACGTCGGGTGTCTCCCTTCGCGGGGGACCACCTTTCCTTCTTTTATCCAATTCGTTAAAGACCAGAGTAACGAAGTATTTATGATTCTGGCGCTGTATCTCCTGCCAAAATTTCACGCCAAAGTTCCAAACTCTCTTCGGCTTCTTTTTGATCCATCTTTTGGATAGCATAACCTGTGTGAACAATGACGTAGTCACCGGGTTCAATCTTTTCGAGGAGAGCAACGGATACGGAGCGTTTCACCCCTCCAAAGTCTACAGTCGCGGTGTTACCCTCGATGCTAACAACTTGAGCAGGAATTGCGAGACACATCAGTGTTCACCATAGTAGTTATATTGTATTGTGTGGAGGCGGATTCTTCTTAAGCCTTGCCGCGTTGCTAGAATAACTGTGTGGTTTTGGTGAACAATCGGGAAGCAGAGCAATTAGCAAAACAGTATGGTTACCGTCAGTATATGATAGAGCGTTATCTGGAATTATTTGGCTCAGAAACTGTTCAATTTCTGAAGGGAAATGAACTGGCGATACCCAGTACGATTCGTATGAACACGCTAGCGGCCTCCCCGACTGAAGTGGCTACTCGACTCCAAACGAAAGGTGTCCAATTGGAACCTGTGGACGGTCTACCATATGCGTATCGTGTCCGCCAATCGACTGTAAGTTTGGGAGCGACCACGGAATACCTCTTGGGATATTATCTGCTCCAAAGTGCAGCATCTATGTGGGCAGTTGAAGCGCTGAACCCCCAGGCGGATCAAGTGGTTGTCGATATGTGTGCGGCACCAGGTGGAAAAACCACGTTAATTGCACAGTTCATGGAAAACAAGGGTGCAATATTAGCCACGGATATTAGTCGCGATCGGATTAGGAGTCTTCGGTCGAACCTTTCTCGAATGCGGGTGGAAAATTCACTGGCGATTCGGATGGATGCAACGCAGTTACCTGAATTCGGTATCCAAGCTGACGCGGTGTTGTTAGACGCTCCATGCACAGGTGAAGGGTTAATCCCAGTGGATCCCACACGTAAACAAAGTCGAATAACTAAAGACATAACAATCTTAGCAAATGTGCAAAAACGTTTGATTCTAGCGGCTAACCAGCTGCTTCGAGAGAATGGTGTTTTGGTATATGCGACCTGCTCTTTTGCTCCTGAGGAAAATGAGAAAATTATTGACTATGCTCTACAGCGTTGCCCAATACAGATCGTTGATGCTGGTCTGCCCCTGGGTGAACCAGGGTTTACAGCGCCTTTCAACCAGGAGTTGGATGAATCATTACACTTAGCACGACGGTTTTACCCCTACAAACATCAACTGGAGGGTTTTTTCATATGCAAAATGATAAAAGTCGCCGCTTGATTTTTTCGATCCCCACAGCTGAGGAAGAACAGAGAATCTACAAAGGCCTCGCTGAATACATTTCTGAGCAAAAGGTGAATCAACTTCTAACGGACCAACATATGATAATAGCAAAAGGACGCCGTCAAGAAGTCTACATCCTATCATCGGATTTATGGCGTCTATATACACAAATCCAGCCCCTGCGTCATCCTTATTTTATTGGGCGTTTCTTGGGTGAACTCACTAAAACGGCTCTGAAGCCTAGCTTGCATATTCTTCACGCATTAGGTGATGCTGTTAAAGACACGGTGAAAGTGATAACAACGCACACAGGTGAACAGAAATTTCTTTACGGGCAGCCTTTAGAGAATCAACATCTCAAGGACTGGCCTGCGGTTCTTGAAGAAGAGAGAAAAGTTCTTGTGGTTAATGACCAGGGAGAAGCCTTGGGATATGGATTGTTGAAATCAGCGGAGACAGGAAAGGTTTCCATTAAGAATCAGCAGGATTTAGGTTGGTATCTCCGTCGAGGACATTAAGGGAATGGGGATAGGCGGGTCGCCTATCTCAAACTAGCCGAGTAAAGAAATGTGAAAATCGAAGAGAATCGCCCCTGGGATCGATTTAACCAAAGAGGGCACCGAGCCCCGCAACTTCTTCTGGTTTTTCTTCTTCTTCTTCTTCTTTCTTGGGTTTCTCTTCTTTAGCTTTCTTTTCAGGCGCTTCTTTAGTAGCAGGTGCAACTGCAGGGGCAGCGGCAACAGGGACCGCTTTGACAGCTTCGTCTATATTAATGTCCTTGAGTGTTGCAACAAGTGCTTTGATACGACCTTCGTCTGGTGAGACCCCGGCAGCTTCAAGCACTTTAGTTAGACCCGATGCAGATACTTTTTTACCCGCTTTGTGAAGCAGCATTGCACTGTAAATGTATTCCATTTTATTATCGTCCTCCGATTTTTTATTGGAAGACAGGGGCGTTACCTGTGAGGGGGAACGCTTCCGTTGAGCCGTATTTTAATCTTTTGTCTTAATTACGTCCCGTCTAGTTTGGCATTGCCTCTGGGTTCTTGTTTCGAACGGCTTGGGCGAGGGCGGTTGCTTTTTGTTCAGCTTGAGCTAGCACTTGATCGGTAGTCTCTTCCGTGAGAATGCCTGCAAAAAGGGAGAGACTTCGTGCCTCCGAGAAGGCTTGTTGCAGCAGAAAGGGAGCTGTTTCTGCATTGATATAGTTCATTGTAAGTGCGAGAGCTAATCCTTCTTGGGCAGCCAAAGTTAACTGATTCAGTACATCGCTTCGGCTAATTCCGAAAACATCAGCAGATAGAATCACTCCATTATCATACGCTACACTGAGCTTAAGGAAGATTTCATAGGGCTCCATGCCTAACCGAGATAAGACTAGTGCTTGGGCACGTGTCACAGTGTCTCCTGCCTTGACAATGACATGATCTTTGGTGATCCAAATTGAGCCACCTTGAATTCGCGTTTTCAAACCCACTTGACCCAACTCAGAGATAAGCGGACCCGGTGGAAAGCCCGTGTTACCTGCTTCAATAATGATATCTTCAGGTGTAACAGTTCCAACTTTAGCAGGAGCCCTTGCTTTATTTTGTTGGAGTAAATCATCGAGTTCAAAAGGACTGATATCGGTAAACGCAAACGAACAAGAACCTTCTACGAACGGGATAAGCTTATCGAGGTTCTTCTTCTTAGCAGCCACGACTTCAAGGGCACGTACCATTAGAGAATTTCGAGCCATGTAAATGATAGCCTTATTTCGCAGAGCCTTTTTGATAGCTTGAAATTGTTTAGATCCTATTTGTTCGGTGCGAAGTAACGAAATATAATCATATTTTTCCAGAAGTGAGACAAGATGACTAACTTGTTCTAATTTGGCTTGAGGAACAGGGCGCCCTTTTGAGGTGAGGGGTACCTCAGCTTTTGTGGGAGTCTGTTGGCCTGAACTCATGGTGATTCACCATCTTGTTACATTTCAATTTTGATTGCGGGACCCATAGTGGTTTTAGTGAATATTTCGTCGATGTTTTGCATACCCCGATCAAGGTTCCGTTCAAGTGCACCGACAACAGCTTGTATGTTTTCGGCAACCTGTTTGGAATCCATTTTACGTTTTCCAACCTTCGCTTGAATCACTAAGCTCTTCCGCATTCTTAGTTTTACTGAAGAAGAAAATTCGGAAAGGAGCGCTTTGAGATCAGCATTAGGGGGTACGGGACGGGGCATTTTACCACGAGGACCAAGATACGGTCCCATAACGCGACCAACGAGGGGCATTAGGTCAGCTTGCGCGATGAAGAAGCTCATCTCCTCCGCTAATGCTTTGGCGGCATCCTTATCGGTTTCTAGGCGTTCGACATCTTCTGGTTCAAGGACTCGGGTGGCTCCGGCTTCACGTGCACGAAATGCGAAGTTTCCAGAACCAATTATGCTCACTTTCATACCTTCTCCGACAGCGTGAGGAAGGGTAACATCAACATTTAGTTGTTTTCCGCCTTTCTTCAGATCGATTCCCTTTAGATTGACGATAACTTCTATGGCTTCCTCAAATTTGCGCTTTTTCGACTTAGTTTGTGCTTCGGTTACCGCAGAGACGATGTTCTCAAGTTTCATTGACATCTTTATTTCTCACCCACGTTTAACTCTGTAATTTTTCGGCATAGAGGCCTTGTTCAACTTCTTGTTGTACCGTTCTGGCATCCTTGCCATCAATAGTGACGCCCATGCTTACACAGGTACCGAGCACCGATTTCACTTGGTTGGTCATCGAACTCCCCAAGAGGTCCTTATCCTTGGCACGTGCAACCGTTATGACCTGATCAAAGGTGATATCACCTGTGATTTCGGTTCCTGTAGCACCAGTCCCTTTCTCAGCATTGACTTCTTTAAGAATAAGGGCAGAGGTAGGAGGAAGCCCGACTGTAATCTCGAATTCCTTTGTATCATCATCTGCGACTATAGTAACTGGGACCTTTAGTCCTTTCAAATCCGCCGTCAATTCGTTGATCTTTGTCACCACGGCGTACAAATTTATTCCCGTCGGACCTAAGACTGGAGCTATCGGTGGTCCAGCTGATGCTTTGCCGCCTTCGATGAGGGCTTCGCATACGACTTTGCCCATCGTTGGTGTCTCCTCTTAAGGGTTCAGCTTGAAGAGCTATAGGCAATTTAAAAATGTATTGCTGCTACGCAGACGGAAAAATCTCAATCTGGGGATCTGTGGTTGTGTTATATTGCTGTATGATGTCACCTAAAAGCAGTACAAGTGAAATAATTTTTGGATATTTGGCGATTGATTTCAAGTTCAGGTTTGCGATTCGGCTCAATAAGTGTTTATTATCAAAAGAGTTAGTCCAGGACCGTGAAACGAATTGAGCTTTTCGGGTATTTTGAGTTTTGCCCTCGGTGGTGCACTACTGGTCGTGGCCATTGGGTTTGTCGTCGGTGATGCATTACATGCCACTATTGGAGCTGGCTTTGCTTACGGTGCGTTATTCGGGTTCATGGCATTCCTCCTTATGGGTTTTGGAGGAACACTCATCCTTCGATCACTAAAATCAGCTGAGCAAGAATCAGACAAGTAACTAAAGTCGTCTTAACCGAAGAAAATGTTCCGTCACGACGGAGATGCTTTAGGAGGAGTGTCACTAGAGTTCGAGAAGCTCTTCTTCCTCTTCCTCAGTGTCTTCACGTTCACTACGTTCAACAATGCGAATGAAGTCGGCATGAACTTTTACAGGAATGGGCGAGGGAGCTTCGAAGAGTTCGAGGGTGATTTCATCTTTCGAGGCATCAATCCGCATGACTCGAGCCCGTTCGCCTTTAAAGGGACCTCCAGTAATTTCGACAATATCTCCAATCTCTAAATCTTCGGTGGGTGGTGTGGGGATAAGGATGTGTTCGATTTCATTAATGAGAATTTTGCCTGGAATAATGCCTTTGATGTGAGGAATGCCTGCAATAGCAAGTTCGACTTCGCGTGGACTTCGGGCTTCAATGAAGATATAGCCTTTCAAGGGTTCGGGGACAAGGATGGCTCTTAGGTCGACTTCTCGTGTTGAGACTCGACCAGAAATTACATGGGCAATTCCTTTTTCTTGTCCAATTGTGGTTCGTACGATGTAGATGTTAGTGTTTTCAGCAGCCATCCTGTTTGTCTCCATGTCACAGAATTAAAACGCCAATTTTTGGGATTTATGAAATGAAGAAGCTGCTTATGACAATCATGATCAGACGGATCATGAATCCAACAGCACCGACGACAAAGAGGCCGAGCATGCTGATTTTAAATTGCAGCCAGACTTCGTTGCGATCCGGTCGCTTCGCTAACTTGGCGATTCGTTTGGTGTTTTCCCAAAATTGTCCTAATCGACTTGACATTTTATACACCTATGGTCAACTAGAGGTCTTGGGCAGTCTCACCGTGCCTCTCCTAATAAGTCTTTTCGCATTAGCATAATGAAACTTAAGTTACTAGTCTTGTTGGTGCAGTAGTTTGCGAACACGTTGAATCTCTAACCCTAGGTGTTCCCCGATATGCTTCACCTGTTCCCGGTGTCTACTTTTCATACCCTTCCAATCTAAAGCGGCTATGGTTGGAGGAGGGGAACTTTGATGAATTGCCTGTTGAACCATTGATTCGTTTAGTTGGTCCAGATGATATTTCGGTAACACATGTCCAACTGCATATTGCGTTTCTGCGCATAAACGTGTGAAGCTCGGACAATAATGTGGACCCCCGAATCCAAGAACTGTAGGATAGGTTTCGTCGTGACGTTGGTAGACGGCCATAATTGTTCGAGCAATAATTTCTGCCGCAGTAGGATTTTGCCATTCCTGTTCAGTACTGCCGATTTCAATGTAAAGAACAGGGATGTTTGCAATGAAAGGCCCATGATGAGTGGCTTCCAGTCCACAAGCCCAGTCTGTTAGCTTAAGGCGACGCCGTTCTTCAAGCATTATCTGCAAGGCAATTTTCAAAGCTGAAGATGGAGCTACGCAAAGTGTGGAGGCTTTTCCTCCCAAGTCGGCATCTGTCCAATTTCCAGGAACATGGGTGAGAAGAGCAGGTTTGAAAGCAGCCGATTTGTGACGAGATGCAAAGATGAATAAATCGGCTGTGAAGTGCTGATCTAGATTATCGGCGTAAATACTATCTTGTTCGATTGTTACTAGCGACAGTTGATCAAGTGTGTAGATGGGATAAGAGTCGAAGCGTTGGTCAGTTTCTGTGAATTGATAGAGCTTAAGCAGTTGCTCCTTGATAGCTTGGGCTGCTAGATCTTTGCAGGAACAGAAACAGACAGTCGTCACTTTGATTCTTCCATTTCGCAACGCCTAAAGGAGTAAGGCTAGTACAGCTTTTTCTGTGTGGAGCCGATTTTCCGCTTGATCCCACACAACACTATGAGATCCCTCAATAACCCTATCAGTAATTTCTTCATCACGATGTGCCGGTAGGCAATGCATGACTATACAATGGGGAGCCGCTAATTTCACAAGGGATTCATTGACCTGAAAGTCAGGAAGGAACTCAGCAAGGCGTTTAGCCCGTTCCTTATCTTGTCCCATGGACACAAAGACATCTGTATAGATGACATCGGCATCTTGAACTGCTGCTTTGGCATCATTAGTAACTTCAACTTTACTCATGTTCTCTTCGGCACGTGCTCGAGAAATTTTTGTAACCTTGAGATTGGGTTCATAACCGGAAGGTGTGGCAACCATGACTTCCAATCCCATCGTGGCACCACTCAGCATCAAGGAATGGCAGACATTATTGCCATCTCCCACATATGCTAGTTTTAAACCCTCCAATTCGTGTAATTTCTCCTTTATGGTGAGAAGATCTGCCAGAGCTTGACAAGGATGGTACATCGGTGTAAGGGCATTAATTACAGGAACGGTGCTCTGTTCAGCGAGTTCAACAACATGTTCATGGTTGGTGGCTCGAATCACTATACCGTGTAGATATCGACTAAGTACACGGGCGGTATCAGCGATTGGTTCGCCACGGCTCAACTGTAGTTCCTGTGAACTGAGGAACAATGAATCACCGGAGAGTTCATTGATTGCCACTTCAAAACTGACTCGTGTTCGTGTTGAGGGACGTTCAAATATCATACCCACAGATTTTCCAAGAAGGCTTGTTCCCAATTCACTGCGATACCGGAGCCGTTTCAAATCTGCAGCAGTATCAAGGAGAAGAGTCAGTTCTTCTCTACTAAAGTCTTGAAGTGTCAACAAGTGACGGCCTTTAAGGTTCATTGCATAAACACCTTAAATAATAAAGCACAGCAGTTGTTTGAGGTATTTAGTTGTTGCCTACCTATAATTTTTAACCGCTAGTTAAGTCGCTTAATAGTGATGCTTGTTATCCCTGTAACATATATGATAAACTCTATTTCGGCAGGTATTTGTATAGGTAGGGGTTAACCCGCAGGATTTCTTTGTTGAAAAAATAGCCTTCGGAAAAAGCCCGCTTAGCATCTCTCGGAATATTACCACGAATCCAACCTCTAAGTGTTTCTATGCTTTTAGTAGAGTTGGTTTCTTCGATAGCCCTTCTAGCGAGTTGTCTGTGAGAAATATTGGGAAATTGTTGCTTAAGTTCTAAAACGCGAAAGAAGGTTTGAACAGTGTCATAGTCGATTTTTTGGCGTTCATCAATATTATCGAGTATTCTCTTGATTGCCCCATAAGATAGGGTTATCCTGAATTCTTCGTATATTTTTATTCGAATTTGACCAATCGAAAGGTGCATGTCTTGTCTGATTTCGTGGATTCGACGGATTAAGGGGAGGTTATCGATAGCTGTCGGTGAAAGCCTAGTACGGTCTAACATATGTATTATCTTATTGGCACATTCGAACCTATTAGTAGCAGAAAGGAAAATAGGTAATTCTACAGCCTGTCGTAAAGTATTCTTTGTTTTTATAAGAAGCTGGTTTGATTCACACTTATTTGGTTTTATTTCAACCTGAAGCAACAGTTGTTCGATGAAATCTGTATTCACCTTTGACGCAATTCCGATTTCACTATTAATAACAGAGGCCCAACTATCGCCATCGAAGAGCCCTTGCAGGATTTTGATTTGAAAAGAGCGTGGGGCATCGAGCACCCAGTTAATTTTGACAGGGTAGTCACTGTGGATTTGACCTTGTTCGAGATTTAATACCCCTTCATTAATCCATGTGAGGAAAGGAGTTTTTACAGAGTGCCAAATGTAGCAAGGATGAGGTCTTTCGGGTGGTTTTGCAGGAATGGCTCCTAAAAATTTTGTAGGAACACCCAGACAGGTAAGGTAGTACACGACGCGGTTTCCAAAGGTTTTGCTCCAAGAATATTTGCTAGAGAGTTCGATTTTGAATTGACTACTATAAGTGGATTCTAAGGCGATGTGTCCATCGCTAAGGAGTGTTCCAATGATATAACCAAAAGCGTGGATTTTATCTTCGAGGGTTTCGACTAAACCAAATTGAGAAATCCACTTCTTAATGATGATTGAACTAGGTCCGAATTCGTTGAGTTGGCGTGTCAGGTTTGAGTCGGGATTAGTGAGTGTAACGAGCTGGTTAAAGACAGGGAGCAGCTGTTCGTACTTGTAGATTTTGCAAGGGGCTTGTATGAATCGATTGGGAACACCATTACCATTTGTCAGTGTGGGAACCCATTGAAGTTTATGATTGGGTGGATGTTTAGGAATATTAGAGGCGAGACGGATAAGATGGGGCTGGAATTGCTGACGAAGAGTTTGACGAATTGTGTCCTTGTGAAGATTGAAGTGTGTTGCGAGGTCACTAGGGTGGATTCCGGCTTCTACTAGGTTGAGGAGGTTGAGATGGTTAACAGCGTCGTTGATCTCTTGGGAGAAATTGGGATTGGCTTGGAGTTTGTCACTAAATCTGAAGTACCTACTGTGTAGGCGATTTGTAAGGTCATCTAAAGAGCGAATACCGTTTTCTGCTTTGCGTAATTTAGCTACGCGATGTTGGTGGACAGTAAGCGTGGCTGCGCGTTTTTCGAGGAGCCCCAAGAGACGTGGGCGAAATGTCCCCTTGAACCAATAATGGATGGTAACTCTGCTGACAGCGGCGTAATCTGCGAGAAGACCGAAGGCAAAAGTTTCATTTGGGTGGCGAAGTGTACTCTCACGGAGTAGGAAGTAAATTTTGACTTGTCGGTGAAGTTTGTCGAATTGATGATGGCTTTGGATGAGTGGAAATGCACGCAAAGCCTGATTATATTGAGTGTGGTTGTTTATGCTGGTGAAGCTTGTTGGATCAAGAAACCTCACTCCCTCTTGATGACATAGACTAAGTAAAGTTTCGACCGCATGTGAATTGAGTTCGCGAGCGGGGAGAAGCTGAGCACGGAATTCAGGATTATCAGCAGCACGGAGTACAACATCAGTTGGATTGCTACAGTCTCTTTCTAATTTTCGAAGTTTCTCTAAGGTGGTAGTTTGTCTATGGACATATCGATGGTCAAGGTCTTGTTTGTGTTCCACACATTTCTCATAACCGTTATTCTCAAGTGACCTGATATTGCACATCGACCAAAGTGGGGAATTTTTTATTACGGCATTTAGTGAGAATACCCCGCGGGGGGGTAGGGTGGGGATATAAGCGGTTAGTGGTGAATGATGGAATGATACTTAGTGTTTTTAAAAGAAATTACCTGAAAAACTTCACATTTCTTCACGCGTGTAATCTTTCAAACTTAACAAATGTCGTCCTTTCAATTCCATCGTTATCACACACAGTGAAACCAACGATGAACCTGCAACCGTTGTTGCCTTTTAGCCTTTGTGTCACCATAACTTAGTGTGAAAAACTACTTAATGGGTGCGATTTTTTCAGTGAACCATTCAGGATTGAAACTTTCAATATCAGAATATTTCTGACCGACACCGACGAAGATTATAGGTTTACCTGTGGCAATTGCTATGGAAAGTGCTGCGCCACCTTTAGCATCAGCATCGACTTTTGTAAGCACCGCGGCGTCTATTCCTATTTTTTCATTAAAGGTCTTGGCCTGTTCAATTGCATCATTACCCGCAAGGGCATCCCCTACAAAAACGACCAAATCAGGTTCTGCAACCCGGTGAATTTTTTGGAGTTCAGCCATGAGATTCTTATCCGTTTGCATCCGCCCTGCGGTATCAATCAATACGACGTTGACTCCACGGGCCCTGGCATGATTAATTGCATCAAACGCTACGGATGCTGGATCGGAACCATAGGGTCGGCTTAGCACGCGGACTTTGAGTCGATCTGCATGTATTTGGATTTGTTCTGCACTACCTGCCCGGAAGGTATCGGCGCATGCGAGAACAACAGTGTATCCCCTTTTTTGAAGCATGTGGGTTATTTTCGCGATTGTTGTTGTTTTCCCAGTGCCATTTACCCCCAAAAACATGATAATTAGAGGCTCATTTGCCTTTTTTCGCTGCTCAAGTAGTTCAAAAAGATTAACCGGAGAGTCAGGTGTCAACGCATCTAAAATGGCATCATAGAGTGCTTCACGAATTGCGTCCTTTTTACTTTGTAACCGACCAATTTGAACTCCCTCAAGAGTTTCTTTTACACGATGGTTGATTCTTTCAGCTGCCTCATAAGCCACATCGTTGGCGAGTAGAGCCATTTGGAGATCTGAGAATGCTTCATCAAGGTTCTTTTCGCTAATCTCCTTAAGGGTAATCTTTTGGATGAACCCATCTACTGCCTTACGAAGTTTTTCAAACACCTCAATAGCCCCAAAAATAGCTTCCCTATGGTTGTTTTGATGGTTGTTGCTGGGCGGATTGAATTAATTGATTAAGTTGAGCTTGACTGGCTTCTAGCTGATTTTGTGTATTGCGTAGCTGTTCTTGTTGACGTTTAGCAAGATCCGTCAGCTGTTTTTGTTGTTCTTCGAATCGAGTAAGGGCCTCGTCCACAGTTCTTTCAGCCGCAAACCCAGCACCCATGGAGGTAACCACCCGTTTATTATCAGTAAGCTGGACATGAAGGTGAATTCCTGAGCCTATATTTACCATGATTTCATCTCCGGGTTTGTGGTTTTTCAACTCGCGGACCGCAGCGGCGGTTTCAACAAGCCGTTGTAACTGGAGATCAATCATTTGAAGGTTATTTTGTCCCCGAACCATTTCTTCTTCAAGGGCTTGAATGGTGGCTATTAATCGTTGAGCTAATTGCTCTGAATTTGGGGGTGGTTGTGTCATGATAATAGATCCCCTAATATATTGTTTAGGCGGTTGCACTCTTCTTCTATTCGATACCACTAAGCTTTCGGATAATTGGCTTCTCTGCTTCTTCTGGAGGAATGATATCAATTGTTTTGATGGTAATTGCTGGACGTTTCACTCGGTGAAAGGAGCCTAAAAGACTATAGAGCTGTTCACGGGCGTCGTTTTCATTGAGTGCTCGGATTTCTTGTGAAAACCGGAATTTACGTTTAAGGCGCTGGTAAGTTCCTTGTATGCGGTATATTTGAACAGTCAAATGAATCAACCTCTTTGTGGTATGCAGCCAACCTTCGAATGGTCGGCTCTATTTTAATCCTTTCACCGAACAAAGGCAATGAAGCGGTTTTAGAAAAAGGCTTCAGTGATTCGCATGAGTTCGGGTCCCGTAGTTTCAAATCCTGCTGCCACTGCCTTATTTGTTGCAAGGAGCCCAATTGAAACATAGGGAACGCCGCAGTTAATTGTACCAGTTTCAACATTGACAGAAAAGAACGCCGCCAGCCACTCAAGTTCTTCTTCTGTTATATCCGGATGAGCGAGTAACCCATGGTTTGTGACGACGCAGTAAGATCCCACCAAGTCTGATTCCGCTAAAGTTCTGGCTTCTACTTCAACACCGAGTGCATCTCGGATGGTCTGAATATCGTCAGGCGTGAATTCCGGGCTGACAAGTGCAGCATGGTCATTAGTAAGGATGAGATTACCAAGAGCCGTGAGTTTGGACTCTAATGAAAGAACAGGAAGTTCTAAGGACTGATTAAGGAAATCTAACTCCTCATCAAAGACCGTATGAGGAACTAAAAGGCCATTTTGATTACCTGCTGTGAGAATGCCAACTAATGTACTCTGACCCACAGTCGTGCGAATAGGTGGAATTTCGAATAAATTCTCTAATCCTTGCGTGGTGGCCTCATTACTGGGTGACTGAATCAGCCAATGATCCGTGATATAACTGAACGCACCAATATTGGAACTTCCAGCAAAATCAAACCGCTGAACTTTGCCGTTCATGAGGTTAGCCACACTACTCGATTAGTCCCAAATAAGAAAAGATGAGTATCATTGACCTTCGACTAAGAAGACCTTTACCAAGCCATCCCGATCCTTAGTAGCACGAACACGAACACGGCGTGGTGGTTTCATGATACCCCTATTCCAGAGATACTCGTTAAGTTTGGGATCAATGGATAATTCGTCTTCATCTTCAAGCTTCATATGGCGCATTATAAAGGCTTTAACAAGATTCACAGCACGTTTCGATCGCTTTTTTCGGACCACCTGGTAGGCTTTGCCCAGAGGGATTGTATAGAGCCGTTCAACTACGATTTCTTCGGTAACATCGGGAACACCGAGTGTTTCGGGTAATGCATCGTCTTTTTCTGCCATTCCTGGGCACACTCCAAATTCGTATCTAGGGTTTTAGCTTTGATTGTCGCCAATTACGGCGTTTAGGGTGAGTTCGGACTTTTCCACCAGTTTTAACCATAATCCATGCAGGAATGCCTACATTTGATTTGAGTTGACGAGCGAGTCGAAGTTTTTTACCCAATGGTTTATTGCGTGCCATTTTCTACAACGTCCTATATCATCGAAATTGAATCTTAGTATCGCGTTGGCGAGATCGTAATTGAGAAAGCATTGTTTTGAGCGTCTTATCAGTAATTGGAACCTCAGGTAACCGGTTCACTTGCGCGAGCCGAATGAGTTCATTTTCCAATTGCTCAGCGAATGCTGGTTTCACCATACGAAGATTGGTTAAACGCGAACGCGCTTCAGGAGTTAGAAGCTGACGGAGCACAGCTGCACGTTGCGCCCGAATTTCTTCCTCTTGGGCTGCCTGCTGTTCTACCATGGCTTGCTGTTGTAATTCAGCCATTTTCCGACGACGTAACTCTTCTAACTCTTCATCACTCATAACGGGTATCCTCCCGTCTTCAACTAGCCTGCACCTTGGGTCCGCATCATATGCGCCATTTTATCTAGGAATGATCGTCCCTGTCGTGATAGGCGTCGTCCTGTCCCTTTTTCATGCTCGACAAGTCCTGCCGCTTCTAACTGTTGAAGCGCGGTGCGAACGATGGAACCACTGCCCTTCATGAAATGATTAGGGCGAACGCCACGACGTTTTCGGTCTCCATATGCAGTCCGAAGTCGTGATACTCCAGATGGCCCCTTCACGTAGAGCCGACGGAGAATAGAGGCACACCGAATATACCACCAATCCGAGGCAGTTGGTCGCCGTTCCTTTTGAGCACCCGTCTTAACATAACTAGCCCATTCAGGTGGCGTGACTTCTTTCGCCTTTTTGAGCTCCTCCGCGATACGCGGAATCAGCTGGTCTGCAGGAACGTCAAATACAGTAGACACGATAAAGACCCCACGGCGCAAACGGAAATTGACCCGCCGACAGGTCGGCAGAAGTACTCGATGAAAGCTATAAAAACCCTTCGTCCTTACTTCCGTCCCTTCAAGGTTTTCGGTAAGCTAAGACTACTACAAATCCCCGACGCCCCCAAACTTCACTGGAAGTCTGAGCCGCTAAATCGGCTGCCAATTTATCGATATCCTCGGATGCGGCTAAGGACCGAAGAAACTTCACCTTAATCACCTTCCGTCGTTTCAATTGGCGTCTTACCTCCTCAACCACACCTGCATCCAACTTGGATTTCCCAATACGAACTGCAGGCTTTTCATCCGCCCATATCCGAGCAAGCTGATCTTTTTTTGGCATTCTAAATTCTGTCCTCATGTAGTTGCATTCTTCGAAGCTTTGGTTGAAGCGTTTCTTTTTACTCGATTCCAAATGAGTTTACGGCGATATCCACAAACCAAACAGGTAATCACCAACGACCCATTTCGACCAGCTGTACGTAACCGAATTCGAGCATTCCCACCTGGTCGTAAATAACTCTCACACCGATGACAATACCGATGCCGCAGATCCGTGGGCAACCGTACTCGGGTCCGCATGACAATACGCCGTGCCATCTGCACATACCGCTTGGCTAAAGCCGGATCCTGACCCGCCACTGCTTCGGCATGCTGAAATAGACTGCGTAGATGCTTCACCACTGTTGCACGCCACCGACGGCTCCCACGAACTCGCACACACGACACCAACACGCCGAAAAATTGGCGAAAATGGTGCGCTGTCCGGGATTTGAACCCGGGCACCCAGCGTGGCAGGCTGGAGTCCTAGCCACTAGACCAACAGCGCACGGAGCTAGTCCAACCCACCACCCCTTTTTAATGGTTATGGCTAATATGGGTCATTACCCCAAATATTCATCGACACAAAACGGAAACACTTAAGCGAGACAACATTACCCTGCGGGTTTAGCGGTCGTGGTCTAGTGGTTATGATTTCGGCCTTCCACGCCGAATACCCGGGTTCGAATCCCGGCGACCGCACCACCTCCTGTTTTTTGAGAATGTAAGTTGATTTTTGTCCCTGCTGGTGTGCCGTTGAGTTTCTTCTTGTGTAGATAGGGGGTAGGAGAGGTCGTGTTCTTTCGTTTTATAGAAAATATTCGTTTTTTATCTATTTGTTTCAGGTAATACAAATATTTATAAGTGATTGTTGTATTGTATAGTTTGTAATAAATTGTTTCCCGTTCACCCCATTGAACGCTAGAGCCTTCCGGCTCCAATGGAAACGATGGGGTGGGAGAGCGTTCCTAAATGGAGGTAGAACCTCATGGAGAATGATCGAATGGAATACGTTCCCCCCGTAGAAGTCCAGAATTACCAGCAGTTCCTCGATTTTGCACGGAGAGCTGCTATTGTGACCTTTGAGCCGGTATATTATGTGACACCGTTTGAAGGTGATGTAGTGGATAACCCCGCTCAGTGGTTGAGAGCCCTACACGTGTATGCGATTGGTGTAGAACTCAATGGTGTGCTCATTACCTTAATGCACCGGATCAGTTTCCCACCCATCAACTTTGATTTTGAGGAAGGCTTGTTCGATTGCGTCGAAGCCGAAGGTAAGTTAGCAGAAATTGTCCAAGAGCTTGAAACCGAGTTTCAAGCAGTTCCTGGTGCGCCTGAGCAGCCCTCATTACATGACGAGTGGGTCCGAACCTTGCGGTAACACAGACCTAAACGGGTTCATGGGAAAAAATAATAAATGTCGCTGGCGTGAAACAGGTCGCGTATGCAATGCTGCATACCTTGGGCCGGTGGTCTAGTTGGTTATGACGCCGTCCTGACACGGCGGAGGTCCCGTGTTCAAATCACGGCCGGCCCACCACACATGCCGACGTAGCTTAGCTCGGGAGTAGCCTAGCCTATGGGTATTGTGCTGCGTTCTCGAAAGCGCGGGACTGAAGGCGTGGCGGCTCTGACGCCGCGGATGAGATCCCGTTGTCGCGTGTTCAAATCACGCCGTCGGCACCACTTCTTCTTCCTAGCTTCGCGACCATTTCTGTTATGAATAGGATATTTTCAGCGGCGAAAGAGCCAGTCAAGAAGCGTTACAAGGGTGAGCGCGATGATAGCGCTGGCAGTGTTCCCAATTATGTAAGCAACGACATATGCTATTTGCGTCCACGGGGAAAAAAAGAAGATGAGAACATAGAAGCCACCCCAAATTCCCAAGATAATCACCATGGCGAGAAGGATTAGGGCAAACCCACGAAGATAGACGCGAAGGGAACTGAGTGGAGTGCTGCCTCGTTGTGGTTGGTAAGGAAAGACACGAACTGCGAAAAGATTTGCGAGGACTGCCGTGGCTGCACCTTGAGCCAAGACAACACCAAGTGGAACGAGAGTCAAAACGATGGGAGAGACAATTAGGTAGATGAAGACTCCTGCGAAGGAGAGAAAAATTTGAATTGCTCCAAAGAGCCCCAGAATGATGAGAAGGAGGGCTCCGTGTTCAGGGGTATTCCAGTAATAGACTTGTGACATGCGGCAAGCCTCAGGGAAGGCGAGTAGTTGTGGACGGCAATGGGATAACTAGGCAAGTATTTATGTTTTTGTCTATAGCAGTGCCTGAGATCAAAGGAAATGGTGGACCGGCCGGGATTTGAACCCGGGGCCTCCGCCATGCCTTCGTCACCGGTACAACAGCATCATACCGATAAAGACGGCGATCTACCGCTGATCTACCGGCCCACAGAAGAAGATTAGACGAGGCGGGTGCGAGTAACGTCTTTGCGTGCCCAGTTGTATTGGCGGATACGGCTGGATTGTCCGAAACCGCAGGCGGCGCATCGTTTTTTCCTGACGTGGTATGAGCGGCGTCCACAGCGTCGGCAGCGAATGTGGGTTTTTTTGTTCTTTTTTCCAAAGGAAGGAGTGCCCTTACCCATTGCTCATCACTTTTTCTTTTTCGCGGGTTTTTTTCCTTGAGGTTTGATGGAAGGAGACAGGAGGATGACGTTGTCACCACGAAGAATCACAGTACCAAGTTCTTGGGGTGGTTGTTCTGTGAGATCTTCGGCATCATCGAGGATGAGATTAAGATGCTGATCATATCCGCGGAGTCGACCTCGCAGTTCTCTATCACCTTTTAGTTTTACGAGTACTTGAGATTTTAATGACCGACCAAGTAAATCCATGGGACGATTTTCAGACAAGTTATTAGCTCCTGTCAGCTAATTGCAGTTGGCATGCTAAAGAGCCCTTATTAAAGTTTACTCCCCAATGATAGGAGTAGTTGAGATTTATGCGTATTAAGCACCGAACTCTCCTTCGTACAAAAGAGCTTCGAAAATTATTGAATGGCTTTGAGAATAGTCCGGGATTGATTCATCAGGCGTTACGAGAGGTGCCCTCAGGGAAGGTGTCAGTGGAACGAATTATGTTAGATGATAAAACAGAATTGTATTTGGTTAAAGGCACATTATGGCTAGTCAAGCAGCAGCATATGTTGTTTCCTGGATTACCGGTATTGTTAGCAAATAATGTGGAATTACCCAAAGTTGTAGTCGACATGGGAGCGGTTGCCCATATTGCTAATGGTGCGGATGTGATGGCTCCAGGTATCTTTGATCTGGATAAACAACTCAAAGTAGGTGACCTGGTGGTGATTATTGATCAGAAAAATTTGATGCCTTTAGCGGTAGGTCGTATGCTGCTTAGTCCTGACGTGATTCTAGAAAGGAATAGAGGGCGCGCCATCGAATCACTTCATTATGTGGGCGACCAGTTATGGAAGCTGGCTAAACAGCTCTCCGAGTGAGAAGGCGAAGGATTTTTACAGTTCACTTTTCATCGTTGCTTAGTAGAATTGACGGAGGATGATCCGGGTTGAGCCCATTCGGTCGAAAAAAGAAAGGAAAGGAATCCGAGCCTGAAAAGGTTGAAGCTACACCGAGTACTAGTTTAGAAGCGGCTTCTATGTATGTTCGATTTATGGAACTTACGGGATTAATGGATGTAACAACCATTTCTGAGGAAATTCGAAAAGGTAATCTTGTAGTAATGGATGTCTCACCTCTCGTTCAACAGGGAACTGAACTGCAATTACAGTTAAAACGCGCCGTGGAACAGCTTCGTGCTGTGTGTATCAGTGTTGATGGTGATATAGGACAACTTGGTAACCGGTACATCATCCTTGCACCAAGTCGCGTGAAGATCTTTCGTGATGCGCCATCAGAGGATGAAAGTACGGGTGAATCCTCCAGCAGCCCCTGAGCAGGACAGCCACCATGAGAAAGGTTTGTATTCAGGTTGAACAAAGCCTGGGAGAACGATTACGGCAGCTTCTCATTGAAGAGGAACTTCTTGACATAGAGTTTCCCATTACGAAAAAGAATGATTTGTTGTTTTTTCCTCTACGGTATGAAATCCCTGAAAGTCAATTATCGAAATTTACGCATATCTCAAAGGAACTGAAACTCGTGGAGAAGGAACTGGAACCATTTAACCGAAAACCTCCTGACCTTGTCACCGCCTTGGAGGGAAAACTTCCAGTCCCTTTGATAGAATCAATCCCGCATTCATTAGATATCATCGGAGAAATTGCCGTCGTTGAATTAGATACGCCTGTGACACCCTATGAATCAGTGATAGGGGAGGCGATCATGGAAGTAAATTCACGAGTAACAACAGTCTATGTGAAGGAAGGGGGAATTACTGGGATACGTCGGATTCGACCCCTTCGTCTAATAGCTGGAAAAGCACAGGCTACGACCATACACACGGAATATGGTGTTCAACTTGCGATTGACGTGACTCAGACCTATTTTAGTCCTCGACTAGGCACAGAACACGACCGCGTAACTGGATTGATCCAGCCAAATGAAGTTCTTGTGGACATGTTTACAGGCGTAGGACCCTTCGCTCTTCTAGCCGCGAATCGTCAACCTGTTACAGTGTATGCCATCGACATCAACAACCAGGCAATTAAATGCCTTGAAAAGAGCCTTACACTCAATCGGCTAACCGGCAGAATCATTCCCCTCGTTGGTGATGTGCGGAATATCGTTCAGGAGCGACTTGTCGGTGTGGCTGATCGAGTCATCATGAATCTCCCACATGATGCCTTTTCTTATCTGGATGTCGCAGCAATAGCCACCAAAAAGCGTGGGGGAACCATACATTTCTATGGAATAACTAGCCAAACCCAATCTCTGGAAATGCTTAGTGCTGAAGTTTTAGCACAACTTACGAACCAGGGTTATAAAGCTACTATTCAAAAATCACGTATCGTACGTCCGTCAGCTCCTCATGAAAATCAAGTTGTATTAGATCTTCAAGTGATTCCTGAGTAAATGGCAATGCTTACGTGAAGTATTGCCTTCGAGGTTTGAAGTGCTTTGATTAGATTGCGGTTAAAATCCTTGGCAGATTTATTACATCCGATTGCAATGGTTCGTTCATCAATGAAGTTACTTTTACGCCATACAATTGAATTTGGGTCTGTAAGCTTGAGTTGAGGAGAACCATATCCCTGAATTTTTTCGGTGATCTCACCGATTGTTAATTTGGTATGAATACGACTGCCAGGGCTTCGTAACGCGTCTCCGAAAATTGAATTAAGCATGGAAACTGAGTGCGTGGTTCCAACGCCAACGATGCAATCACCTTGAAGTGTTAAATGCGATTCGGTGGTGAGTTCGAAGGTTGACTGATGTGTGGCCCGAATATTCTCATGACCTCTAGCAGTCATGGTAAAATGTATTGGCATTTTCGTCACCATAGTTGATTATTTAGAAGAGGAATACAAATAGTTTGGTGGAACGTGGGTGGGTGATTATACGACTTCAAATGAGTCGAATCGTTTGGCAGAAATGAAGGAGTCCACGTTACAACGATTGATTGCCTCGGGCACAGTGTCACTTGAGGAAACCAAGCGAGCTTATCGTGCTGTTCCACGTGAACTATTTGTCCCCAATCACCTTGTTCGTGATGCGTATGTAGATACACCGCTTTCTATTGGTGAAGGGCAAACCATCTCAGCAATTCATATGTGCCTAATTTATCTTGAGCTCTTACAGCTTGAAAAAGGTATGAAAGTACTTGAGGTTGGAGCTGGGTCAGGGTATCATGCAGCATTAGTTGCTGAGGTAGTATCCCCCACTGGAAAACCACTTTCCGGGCATGTAATCACAATTGAACGGAAATCCGCGTTAGTTAATTTTGCGCAGAAGAATCTCAAACGTGCTGGTTATTCCGACCGGGTAACTGTCATTGAGGCAGATGGCACATTAGGTTATCCTGATGAAGCCTCTTATGATCGAATAATGGTGGCAGCCGCAGCGCCACACACTCCTCAACCGCTAATCGACCAGTTGAAGGTTGAAGGGCTTCTACTTATTCCCGTAGGGCGTCATCATTTCTGGCAAGATTTACTGTTGATATCTAAGGATAAACAGGGAAATGTAAAGGAAAGAAAACAGATGTCGGTTGCGTTTGTACCCCTTATAGGAAAAGAAGGATGGGCACCTTAATTTTAAATTATTCTGGTTTCCGAAGCTTTGCAATGAAGTATCCTGGTAAATCGTGAAGATCTGGGTAGATGCGTTGGACATACTGTTTGAGAAGAGGGGATCCAACCAGTCCCTGCATTCCCTTATATGGTGTTTGAGATTCTAACCTGAATCCCTGGCTATCAATCAGGTACTGAATATTGTGTTCATTTTCTTCCACAGTAAGCGTGCAGGTAGAGTAAACCAAGACTCCGCCAGGTCGAAGTAAAGTTTCGGCAGATTCCAGAATCATCCGTTGATAAGAAGCCGTACTCTGAATTCGGGTCATCGTAGTCTCATCGTAGAGTTTAGGACGCACTCCTAAGGCCGTGCATGGTGGATCTACTAATACCCGATCTGCTTGTACGTGGGCGTGTTCTACCACGAATTCTTTAGCTCTCCCAACAAAGGGTGTGATACAGGTAATTCCTAAGCGCTCCGATTCAGCCATCATCCGTTCGAGGCGTTTCTCTGATCGATCCACTGAGAACAGGTGGCATTGATTCTTGGTTAATTGGGCGATATGCGTACTTTTTCCTCCGGGAGCTGCACAAAAATCGATGATGGTTTCCCCTCGTTGAGGATCGAGAATTGGTGCCACGAGCATGGCAGAGAGAGACTGAGAATAAAACAGACCTTCTTGATAAGCGATCAAGTCCGCTAAGCTTGGAAGTGAGTAAAAAGGGTCTGTTATCTTCACAACTAGCCCGTGTTTTTGTGTGGGAAGTTGGGAACTATTCGTTTGTACGATTCCACTGCCCACAATGTATCCACGTGGATTTACTATTGTGACATCATCTCCTTCAGAAAAACGGTCTGCACGAACAATCCCTGGTCGATATAGATGACTTCCTAGGAGAACGTTTTCACTGCTAGCTTTGTCAGCAACAACGATTTTGTTATGTTTGGGGACAGGCGCGCCAGGATGAATGGGAAGGGCTACAGCTTTTAATTCAGGATCAGCAATGATTGCAGAGACGTTTTCAGCTTGCAACTGAGCAATTAATTCTTTAGTTGTCGTTCGTAGCGTATTTGCGCGTAGATAGAAGAAGCTTCCAGGTTGGCGGAGAGAAATTCCAAGTTGATGGCTTCGTGTGGCTCCAAAAAGTTCAGTTAAATATAGTCTGAGTTCTTCGCTGAATTGTGCAGTGTTCGGGGGATAGGAGATCGAATTGATCAACATCTTCAGCTCTTGGCCATAATAGCTTTCAGTCCACGTGAAAGTTTCCCTCTGCGACGAGTTTCACTTTTCCTGACACTAATACGTTTTTACTGACAACTTCGGCAATAAGTTGGCTCGGGCGTCTAATTTCATACCCCTGTTCAATGATAACCGGTTCACCTTTCGTATCTCGTTGAAGCAGATTATACTGTTCAACGTAGGCTCCGATTGGTCCCGCGGCGCTTCCAGTTGCAGGGTCTTCAATGACACCTACATCCGGAGCGAACATTCGTACATGAACATCCGAATCTGGGTTCACAGTCTCAGTGCATAATAACACGATTTTCGTAGTAAGTTGATTCCTAAGTGTCTGAAGGATTAGTGAGCTATTAGGTTGGGCTTGTTGAAGGGCCTTTAGAGAAGTCAGTGGGATAATGAGAAAAGGTGTTCCTGTACTCACATACTGCATTGGATATTGGGTTGAGATTGTCGATACTGGGAGATTCACTGTTCTAGCTATAGCAAACTGGTCGGTGAATTCATCCAGAAATTTGGGATCGGGTTGAATCATTCGAACAATATTAGGAGAGAGATACTCAACGGTTATAGCACCAATTCCTAATTCTAGGTTGGTCTCAGTAATTGAGGATTCTACTAGCTTTGTGTGTTTAAGGACAAAGGCCGTTCCTAAGGCGGGATGCCCTGCAAAGGGGATTTCTTTAGCAGGTGTAAAAATGCGTACTTTTGCGGAGCAATTGTTGATGCTGGACTCTTCAATAAATGTGGTTTCCGAGAAATTCATTTCCAATGCGATTCCTTGCATGGTTTTAACCTTAATTTGCGCATTTTCTTTTTTATTCCAAAAGGTAGCGAGTTGATTCCCACCAAATAAGTAGCGATCATCAACAAACACGCTAGTTTGAACATAGGGAAGTATTTGCACGGTAATCACCTTAGCCTTGAGCTGTTATCCACCAGGAGAAAAGAGCTTTTCCTTTGAAGGAGGTACAAAGGGGTTTCGAAGACCTTTAGAAGAGACTCATTTTCGTAGAGATGCACGGGCTCCTTAAATAGGGGTTAATCCATGGTTAGAAGGACCATATGGAAAGGTCTTATCCTGGTGAGCTATGATGATCGAGTTTAATGCTAGCGTAACAAAAGGGAACAAAATTCAGCTTCCACAATGGTTGATCGATAGTGCTAAGCTAAAGGAAGGAGATGTTTTACGGTTAGCTGTTTTACACAAGGTAATTGTTCAAATGCCCGAAGAATCGAAGGCTCCACCTAAGCCCAAGACTCCACCAAAGAGGAAACCTATGACTATACCTAAGGATAAATAGTCAAAGCAAAATCTCAAAAATTTATTTTTACATGATCATAATTGGTCAATAATCATTTCTTTTTAGAGATTTTTTTAGACGGATTAATGGACCTAATTGTACCCATTAATTTCAGTTCTTTAGAGTTATTCTTTGAGGCGTTTTCATGTTTAGAGGTAGTTAATAACCGCGTATCAGATCAACAACATTCATGAAATCAGTTCGTCTCTGGGCGAACCGAGTAATATTCTCAATAACTTCACCCCATCGATCTAGATCATCAAAGGGGGATGCGGCTCGATGGGGAGAAAATACCACGTTGTCTAAGGTTTGGAATGGCTCTTCAAAGGGATATCTCCGACCTTCTTCGTCGGGTTCAGGTTTGTAGGTGTACCATACATCAATGGCGGCACCAGCGATTTTGTTCTGTGAGAGGGCACCATATAGGGCCTTTTGGTCGACTACGTCTCCTCGGGCAACATTCACAAGAACACCGTCTTGGCCTAACAGGTTTAGTTCTTCACTGCCAATCATTCCAGTTGTTTCAGCAGTTAACGGGATAGCGATAATGAGTGTGTTTATACTGGCAAGGAATTCGTGTAATTGCGAGGGATTATACTTCTTCACAGGTGATAACAAACGCTCGTCTTTGCCTTCCCAGTTCCGTCGTAATATGGCAAATTCTACATCAAATGGGGTAAGAAGTTGGTGAACCTTCTGATTGATTGCTCCATATCCCAACAGCCCCACTTTTCGCTTCCAGAGTGGAATGGTTTTAGCATCGACATCACCTTTCCGCCATTCACCTTTTGCCATCCACTCATGGTGTGGGATAATTTTATTCAATACTGCTAACAAAAGGGCAATGGCATGTTGGGCTACAAAATAGGCGTTGCTATGACCATTCACTAACACCACTCCACGAGTTTGACCCTGGCCTCTAAACCATTCGAGAAGATGTTGGACGCCAGCTCCAGGGAAAATGAATAGCTTCAACTGGTTTGCACAATCTAAAAGTTCCTGTGACGGGCGCCACCCTACAATTACTTGTGCTTCAGATGCTAATGAAATAAACTCGGACTCTTCATCTTCTTTCGGAAAAAGCAGATTAAGATTATCAATTTCCCCGAGTTGCTCCTTTAGATAGTGTTGAAGTTGAACCGGGACCTTCCACAAAAAAAGTACGTTGATCGATTTCATTCCAGTTCAACTCACCTTGAAGGTTCCTCCTTTAAAACTATCAAGTCCTTCAAAGTTATAAAAAGAGAAAAAATCATTCATCCGCTGTGCGTCCACAACGAATGAATGAAGAGGGGGATCAGCCCATCCCCACAGTCTATCAGCGTAAAGCGCTAGGTTAGCTTTGACAGCTACCATCTTTCGCCTTTTCGAGAAGTCATGATCTTATATGCACGTTGGAACCCTGTTGTGGGGTGGGGGTTACGACAGCCTAAGGCTGCTCTTTCTCCGACAGAGATTCTGTCGAAGTGCACTTTCTTTTCTTTCTTCTTTCTCTTAAAGAATGCCACTTTCATCACCATACACTTGTTGCGGCAGTCATGACATAGGAAACCAGGCACATATATTCACGGGAGCCGGTCAGTTACTAAATACGCTAAAAACCAGCTAAAAGAGGTGAAAAGATGAACCCTTAGGTTCGCTTTTTCTAGTCACATTTTGTGACCTCCAAATTGAAGAATTACTCACATACTGCCTTGAACGGAGTTTTTTTAATTTAGTGTTATTATACAATTTTAGTCTGGTTTCATTGGAGTGTTGGTGGCGGTTTGGTGAAGAAGAGACGGTTGAGGCAGTCTGTGATTGTTGTTATAGTGATGGTAGTTGTGCTTCTAGGTTTCTTGGTAGTGCCAGTCTTATTTGGGGTGGTTGTGTTGCCGGAGCAGGGGGGTTTGTGTCTCTTGAGTGCACGGTATGATTGGAATGAAAATTCTTCATATTCAGTGGTGTTTCATTCAGTGAATTTCACGTTTCTCTATTCTTCACATCCGGATCCGATGATACCAGATTTGCCCTATACTGCGCATTTTGTGGTTAGATTTTCTGATGGGTTGATTGAAAACTTGAGCCTTGTTTATAATGGGTACACTGCTTTGTACTTTGTTGGTTCGTTACAGGGTGTGGTAACTTCTCATTCTTTTCCCCGTGCTGGCGTTGTGACCGGATATACCTATGAGATATGGGGTGCTTGGCGATTCACCGTGGCTCCATGGGATAGCAAGCTGGGGTATAGGTGACCACTTTTCCTAAATCTCTTCACCAAGAATGTATTATTGCCAGAATAGTTTTTGTGAAGACCTAGGTAGATAGCATAGTTGCCATATATTGCCTTTACAAAGTTGTCATTTTAACAGTATGTGAGTAAAGATACATTATGTGACCTCTCAATGTGAGCCCAAAAAGTGAGTCCGCCTTATATAACGCGGAGACCAATGCTTTCTTCGGTGACGCACAAAATGCGAAAAATGAATTATCCGGAAGGCGCGAACAAGGGACAACGAACAGCACGGGATGTCAAGTATCTATACTTGTTTGCCTGTCGCCATTAAGTTAGTTGTTCACGATCTCTTGAACGTGCCCAGTAATGCTGGGGCTCGAGCGAACGGGCACGGGTCCCCACTTCCCTTTTTCTCACCATTTTCTCAAAACGTTTATTATTCAATCGCCCAACCTAATACTGGGGAGACATTGGACGGCAAACCACTTACCCTCATGTTGAAAACCAGTCTCATCATTATACTTCTAACCTGCACCCACCAATTATTTTCACACGTCGGATTCTTAGTCAAAACGAGATCGTGAATTCTCTTTTTTGTGTATTTATTGACATGAGCTGCTCAATAGTAATTGCAGTAGCAGTCGTTTTTCTATTGCGAAAAAGTAAAGACTGGAAACCGGATTGAACCTCTTAAGACGCTTAAGTGGTTATAGCCTTGAGAAAAGATTGACTGGATGTGAATGAATTGATTCCTTCATATAATCTATGTCATTTATGCGCAAAGCATGGCGAATTTCAGTGCAGTGTTTGTAACCAGTTCATCTGTGGGAATGATGGACGGATTAGAATAGTATGTACTGATTGTCTTCGCTCACAGACCTGTACGTATTCCATTCATCAAGCTACTTGTGATGATGTAACGACAATCGAGGAAATGGTGCAACTCTTTTGGGGTGATCCAGTCCAACTTATGTTCGAGAGACAGTTCACTGTTGCTCAAGAACCTGCCCTAGTCGTTGAAAGTGATAAGAAAATCATCGGCTTCATTTCTTATTCAGAGTTTAACGAAAACGCGGTTTTGATTGTTGCGCTGGGGATTCTCCCTGGCTATCAGGGTTGTGGCATTGGACAAATGTTAGTAAAGCAAATCGAAGAGTATGCGAGGGAACAAGGAAAACAGCAGCTCTTAGTTGTTACCTCCAATGACAATCTTCCCGCACTCGCCTTCTACCAACATCTCGGCTTCCAACTCTATGAAGTTGCACCTGATGTGATTGCGAAAAAACTGGGAGATCTTCATCCTGGTATTGCAAATATTCCAATTCGTGACGAACTACGATTACGAAAGGTCTTCACCAAGCAACACATCTAGACACGTAGTCAAATACCATCACGTAATGGATTGAAGTGTTTCAGTAATAAGATGTAGACCCATTGTTAATTTGTCTGTATTATATCCAAAACCAATACGTAAGTGGCGGGGCATTTGAAAATAATCACCAGGAGGAACTAGGACACTTTTATCTTGGATAAGACGGTGTGCCAAATCCACTGATCCAATATCGGCATGGTATTTGGGTAAACAGACAGCGCAAGCCTTTGGTGGAATACAGTCGATAAGATGCGAATGTTCCGTGAGCCAGTTATTAACAATCGACCAATTCGTGCGAAGAATGGTTCGAGTACGGGCGAGGATTTCTTTGCGGTTCTGCGGCTGGAGGGCAAGGGTTGCCAAGGCGTCACTGAGTAAAGAGGGCGCAATACTGGTATAATCAGTCATAGCCCAAAGATCATAGATGAATGCGTCGTTAGCGCTGGCCACCCATCCAATCCGTAACCCTGGGAGTCCATAGGCTTTCGATAATCCGCAGGTCACAAGTGTCTGGTCATGAAATTCGAGCATGGATGGTGTGATTGAGCCATTGAGTTCCGCGCCACGATAGATTTCATCGGATAACACCCAAGCATTAGCATCCTGTGCTAACTCCGCAATAGCCTTTAGCGAATCGGCGTCCATTATAGCACCTGTGGGATTATTCGGATTGCAAATGGCGATTAGATGCGTCTTCTTAGAGAGCTGCCGTTTCAATCCTTCAATATCTGGAATCCATTCAGTGGATGATGCCTGTAAATAGAAAGACTTCATTCGGTAGCCTAGGGCTTTTCCAAATCCCCAAAGCTGCATATAGTTCGGCATCAACATGACCATTTCATTACGGTTATCGCGTTGTTGGCTCAAACCAAGCAAAGAGATAAAATTCGCTTCCGCCCCACCATTTGTTACCGTCACATGATCAGCGGAAAGATCGGGATATTGACTACTAATGAGTTCTCTTAGAGGAATTGTCCCATTCGTTTGCGGATACCCTAGACTCTGATTTAGAAATTGGTGTTGAAGAGAAGTATCCTTGATAAGATCGCTAACCCGAAGAGCTTCGACTCCGCTTTCACTTAGATTGTATTTGACAATATGCTCCCATTCAGATTGGATACGCTCCAACTCAAATCGCTCAAATTTCATCTTTTTAACCTCAATGAGAAAGGGGAATGCAACTTGCTCTATCAATGAGAGTTAAAGGTTAAAATTCAATCTGAGATTCATCGTGAATTTGCTACTTCCCTGGTTGTGTAGTTAAGCGTTTTTCTGGTTTGTAGAAGATGACGTAAAGGGCGGTGCCTATACTGTAACATATCAATGTGAACCAGAAGGGAAGTAAGTAAAGGCCCAAATCGTAAAGCTGTCCGGTAATTTGAACGCTAAAGGCTAGCGCTAAATTGAAAGAAAAAGTAATCATTGCACTAAGATGAGTGCGCCAAGAAGTTGGCACCAGCTCCATTTGGAGGGCACCATCAATGGGAATAGCAGCTGTCATAAAGACTTGGCGAAGGATGTAGGCTATACCAGCAATGAAGGGATTAATGATAGTAGCAAGGACGACAAGAAAGGGGAGTGAAAGGGTTTGTACGACCATGATTGCACGAGCCTTGCCTATTCGCGTGGATAACATCGGGGCTAAGAAGGCGCCCAGTGCCACTGTAGCAGAGCCAAGGCCTTGGATTAACCCGACGATTGGAGTCGGTAAATTGTAAAAATCCCAGAAGAAAACATTCAGAAATGGCACAATGAACCCAGCACCAATTCCTAAAATCGCATAGACCACAGAAAAGGCAACGATAATCCACAGAACACTCCTTCGTTTTTCTGTGATGGATTTTTGTTCATTCTCCACGTTTCTATCTATTTTCATAGCCTCCTTGAGTTGGATTGCCTGAGTGTGATCCCGGATAAAGAGTAATGGAACAAGCGTAACGACCAATGGAATGATCCAAGAAATTAACGCTAACTGAAAAGCAATGGCACTATCAATTGGCAGAGCAAAGGTGATAGCAATCCACACGGGAATAATACCCGCGAACGTATTACCAACAAACCCACTGATGACGTTCAAGGCTTGGGTGGTGCCAAACAGGTGCGTTCGCTCATATGAGGCACTTTGTTCAGACAAAAAGGGACCGTAGGCAACCCAGGTCAGAGAATAGCCCACCCCTTCAATTATTGCTCCAAGTATGAGAACTTCTGGCGTGGGGAACCAGACTCGCCAGAGAGCAGTAAAGGTCATGATAAATACGCCGAGAATCGTAGCGCGTTTGGCTCCAATGCGCATACAGATGGAACCTACAGCTAGTGAACTCAAGGCTAGGGCCAAGAAACTGATAGAAAGAATACCACCCAGGAAGGCATTGGTATAACCTAAAGCCAACAGATACAAGTTGAAAATAGTATTTGATACCCCATAGGCAAACCCTAAGATGGTATTCGCAAGCATGTATTTTCGAGCGTTTGGGCTGAACAGGCGAATCCGATGCCAGTATCCACGAATCCCATTTCCTGTTGACCCTGACATGCCTTTCTCCTCAGTATTTATCCTGATTTTGTTCTTAATTTTCTCACAATGTGAGAAGGCATTCTACGTTTATGGTATAAAAGCTCTTCTGTTTGGAATACCGCTTAGCCCTCACCAGAAACTGACATTTGTCATCTAAGGAAGGAAAAGCCCCTATAAGTAAATCCAAGGTTTTGTGGGTAAATCTACTGAAGTGAAAAAAGATAGGTTGCAGCTTTTCCTAAGATAATTTCGAATTCTTCATTTGTGAATTTAGCATTCCCTACAGAATTGAGGTTCTTAATCGTATCAACCCATTCTGGAAGGGGCATTATGACATTGAGTAGGGCACCATCAGAGCCGAAGAGCACCCGCCATGGCCCCAACATGTCGATGGCAGAACGTATTACGCCAGCTACATATGCGGGATCATGTTGGTATACGCCTTGCCAGCCAGAAAAGTCCACGTACATATTCGGTTTCATGGATGCTAAATCCAAAGTCTGTCGCCACCAGCCATGCCCGATATGCGCAACCACAATTTTCAACTCAGGAAAATCTGCAGCAACCGTGTCAATGTATTTGGGTTCTGAGTACTTAGCAGGCATCGGCGCTGGCTGATTCCCTGAATGAATCACAATTGGCACTTGTAACTCGAGAGCTTTCTCGTAGAGAGGATAGCACACAGGGTCATCGGGATAGTAGCGTGTTGTTGGATGAAGTTTTAGTCCCTTCATATCCCATTTCGTTACAGCTTTTTCGAAGGCTGAGACACTCTTTTTCCGACGAGGATCGATCCCGAACAGCGTATAAAGTCGCCCTTCATGGTTTTTCGTTGCTTTCGCATAGATTTCGTTCTTTTTCACAATATCATAGGGTTGGGCATTCTTGGAGGTCTCAAACCAGTACCAGTAGTCTAGAGGTAGGAGGATCGTCTTGTCGATTCCGGATTCATCCATAAGTTGTACTAGTTTGTCACCTGATTCATCAGCCAGGATGGGTAGTTGCATTTGCAACAGTTGTTCAGCATCCATAGGCTCTGGCGTGTTTTTGGAGAACCGCCGGGCGCCGACCCGTGCGCAGCCCATTAGAAAGTCCATGGGATCTGAGTCATCCCAATACAAATGGTAATGTGCATCAACAATCACCTAGAAACCCTCAATACTCATAGACCCACCAGTATCTTAACACTTTCTAGAATCCGATATTATGACAAGCAAGAATATCGTGTTTATTGGTTATCTCCTGTGTGATTAACCGAAGGTGGGGCCTCCGATTCCAATCATTTGTAACATGATGGCGCCTATTACCAGCAAACTGAATATTCCAATTGAGATGGGGATATCCAAACGGCTAGTTCTTCCAATGGGAATCAGTGATGGGACCTGACTCTTGTATGTGGTAAACGTCTCACCGAACTCTTTTGCTAGGTGATGATCCTCAAGTAGAGCCAATATGATGTATGCTGCGAGCTGTCCAAACCAGAGGAGAATGGTGGCTTCGCGAGACAACCATCCCATACCAAAGGTGATTGAGAGAAACCAGTAACTAAGCCCTGTCAAACCAAGCGTAAAGAGGAGGAAGCCTGTGTATTGAGGATGCCGGATATATCGGTACGGTCCGGTGGTAACCAATCCCTCATTTTTATGCCGATGTAAATAGGCTATAGAATAGATGGCTAGAATCAGTCCACTTATGACCAGGATATTCGCTATTATACCACCTAAAGACAGGAAACTTACCAGGAAGAAGCCTGCTATTTCGGTAATGAAATTAAGAGGAAGTTGAGAAAACAAAAGGAAAAGAAATACGAAAAGGGGAAGTGTCATTACACCAACATAGACTCCCAATGCTGGAATTTGTTGGATTAGTAGTATCAAGTATCCGCTGATTTCTAATAAGACCTTCTTGATTTTTTGAATGAAACCCATTACAAAACCCCCCGAAGGGGAAATTTTCCTTTTACTAAGAGTGGTGTAGTAGGTTCAATAATCTAAATTTTTGAACAGTCGTACAATAGTTTTGAACACTCAACTGGTTGTACCCTATAGATGGAGGATGACGAACCTATACAGCGGTCCTTGAGCCGATGTAGGTTTCACTAAAATAAACTTAATTATATTACTTTAAAGAAGAACATAGCCTAAGGTATCTAACTAGGTTATTATCATGCCAATCAAACGAAACGGATGGTTGTTTCTTTTTGGTGTACTATTGCTTTATGTTCTCGTTACAATTCTAGCACTCTTCACATCTTATTTCGACCCACTAGGATTTGCTATTCGACTCTGTGCTTTGTATGGCTTTACCGCACTAGCTATTGCTACGGCGATGACACCATTTCTCAAAGAGATCACCCAAGCTTTTGGTCGACCTTTTATCCGAATCCATCATCTGTTCGCAGTCTTTGGCCTCATCTTTGCCACTTTACATCCAGTTTTCTTTGCCATTCTGCAAATGGATTTAGCGGTGTTTATTCCCCGATTTGATTCTTGGATAATCTTCTGGGAGCTCGCAGGGCGCCCTGCCCTCTACATTCTCTACATTGCTACCGTTGCTGCACTTTTACGATTGATTATTCCTAAATACTGGCGTTACTTCCATGCACTCATGTACCTTGTCCTCGTTTTTGTCATCGTGCACGGTAATCTCATCGGTACCGATTTTCAGAACCTTGGCATCCTAATCATCATGAATGTGCTCTTCATTATCGCCATTGGCGCCTTCTTCCTCAAACGCTATCAGAATTACAAGCGCAAACGACGGACACAACGTAAACAACAAGAACAATGACGCATTGGACCCTGCCAACTAAGGTTACGAATACCCGAAGTTGGGGTTTGAGTTTACCTTACCTACTCAAAAGAAGACTTGCACAGAGGTTACGTAAAGCAGAAATCCATGAGGGAAAATAGTAGTAGTGAGAGGAAAACAGTATGAATACGAAAGAAGATGTGTTAAAGATCGGAGAGTTATGGAACGAACCGGTACAATTCAAAGTGACAGTCATCAAGGATGGGAATTGTCGAGCAGGTCACAAAACAGGAGAACCCTTTGAATTTACGTGGAATACCCCGGAAGGTCTTTGCGGAGAAAGTTTTGTCGGCATGTACCCAATTCTTCATTCCCTCCGGGTAATGGGGGATATGCGAGAATTAGGAAGCCTTCATCGAAATGTCCGTGTGTACAATTGTCCATCTCGTGTAATCCAATTCCAAATTGAAGCCACCTACCGGTGTAATCTCTGTGGAAAAGGGTTACCCATCGAAGATAATGAAATCATTGAGCATACCCTGGAAAATCCTGAAACCCAGCTCTATGTGCGTGTCTGTTCCAACTGTTTTGAACAGCATAAAGACAAAACCCTTGTCTGGTAACACCGCATCACAGCTAGTAATCACGGTTGAACTACCGAGAATCTCATTGAATATGTAAACGTTCGAGATGTTAACCAAGATGGTTAACAAAGACTTCGTTCATTACAACAACGAGATTATCAAGTGCAGTACCCGGCTCTAAGAGGATGCCATTTTGCCAGTTTTCGTCACGTTGAATAAAATTCGGATCGAATGGATTGACTGTATCAGGAGTGCCCGTATATGTGCCATTGAGGAACATAATGTGTCCTGTCGAACTTTGAATAGAGAAAACCTGAACCCACGTTCCATCTTCGTAGAGAATATCTAAGCCAAAGCCAATAGGGGACAATATGTCAGAGATGGAGTCCGAAGAGGAACTTGTTGCATCGAGTCCAGAATAAAGAGCATTGTTGATGTTTTCCACTTCGGCTAATGTCGTCAGGAAATTTTCGTGGTATAGCGAAGGATTACCGGGTCCAGGTGTGTCATTGAGAAAAGTTGCTGACACGATCCACGCACCCGTGACATTTGGCACAAAAAGTGCCGCCAATAATTCCGGGTATACAATATCAGTGGAATTGCCTAAAATCTGAACAGCTAAGATATCTGAGGATTTTTCTTCCATGAAGCTCGAAAGTGATGTTCCAATGTTTCCATTATCCACAGGAGGAGCAGGAGCAAACAGGCTCAACAAAAAGGGCGATGCAAGCAGCACTCCAAGTACAACCGGGATCACTATCAAACCTAACCATTTTCGATTCATCAGAATTACCTACAATGATTTGAAGTAAATTAGGTTTCAAGGACATATTATCCTACATTTTTGAACAGCGAGAAAACAGATTTGAACAGAGAAAATCCCGCTCTACTAAAGTCAGCCTGTCTATTCATAATCTATAACATAGAAAAAAAGGAGTAGGGTGGTCAATTGAGTTTGGTGTCAATTATTGGGGGAGTTAGTCTTTTTCTTCTTCGGCGATGATTCCTGCAACGAGAATCAGAATACCACCAATGGAAAAAAGAGTTAATACACCGATGATGATTAAGCCAACTCGGTGGGAGCCAGGGTCGTCGCGCCACATAATTGGTAAGATTCCAAGAAGCAGTGCAAATATTCCCAAGGGAGCTAAAATGATGGTAAAGAGTAAGGCGATTGTAATAAGTATACCACCGATGAGGTTGAGGATACCACCCACTAATGCTAAAGTTCCTGCAGTTTCGTTGGACATGTGCTTTCACTTCAATTGATTCAAACGTTTTATCAACCCGTAAGGGTCTTGTGAAGGAGCTAGTAATTTTGGCTAATAAGCTTTAGCAATTCAACTCAACGAGAACTAGTCAAAGATGCTGCTACTCGTTCGAATTCTGAACCACCTGACTCGTCTCCTTCATTATTCAAATGGTGGCACTAATATTTCTATGGCGTTATGTTTTTCTGATACTACCTACCACGATTAGCTTATGTCAGAAGTATCGGATGAATCATTCCGGTTGCGTGCTCGAGTACTTGTGTTCTGGATCTTGTTCTTTTCGTTCGTAGTCTATGTCCTGCTGACAATATTCTTAGTGTATCAACGTGGAGGCGCAGTGCAGTTAACTCTCATCTTTATAGATACCCTGAACAATATTCTTGCAATCATTCTAGTAGTCTTTTACATAACATTGGGCCTGCCTCTTACCTGGTACTTCTATCATCGAGCAAAAAGATTTGATCCTGACAAAGGATATGTCTACGCAGTAGCATCCGTAGTGATTGGGGTGTCAGCACCCTACATTTACGGTTTGCTGCTTTCGTTCATGGGAATCATGCGTGATATTTTCCCTATTCTGTATGCCGTATTCTTTTACATCATGGGAGTACTTGTGGGTCTCCGGATGATGCCTTCGCTAATTGCACATATTAGGTCAGAATAACCAATCCAGGCTTCAACACCATAGCCTTAGTTTATACACTACATAAGACAGGACTGAATCTTGTTCCACTCGTACTGCAGAGTTGCACCAGAATCGGCTATTACCCCCTCTTTCCGTTTCACCACATTTTGTTTGAAACCACAACTTTTTTATGTAAAGTAAACTTAACGTCAAGTAGACTTTACATCGTATTCAGGGCAGGTTCCTCGTGATCACCAATCGCTTACGTGAGCTCCGCGAACAACAGCTACAAACCACATCAGACCCCACACAGTGGACCCAAGAAGGAGTTGCCACTATGGTGGGTGTCAGCCGACAAACCATCATCGCCATTGAAAAAGGCACCTACAATCCGTCCT
>JAEOTO010000024.1 GCA_016839805.1 Candidatus Hermodarchaeota archaeon | reverse complement strand
TCGCCTACATGAACTCACTCGCCCCCTCCTACATGATACAAGAAATAGCAGGTCTAGAAGCCGTCTGTCAAATGACCTGCCGGGACCGCAACCGGCTCGCCATGTTTGCCGATCTCCTCGCCGCAGGAGCACTCGGTATCAAGAACATCCTCTCACTCACCGGTGACCACCCCAGTTTAGGCGACCAACCCGAAGCGAAGCCAGTATTTGACCTCGATTCAGCCAGCCTCACCGCACTCATCCGCAAAATTACTGATGAAGGAGTCGATCTCAATGGACACGAGATCGAGCACCCACCCAAGTTCCATGTTGGTGTTGCCATCAATCCTGGTGCAGTCCCCTTAGAACCTGAAATACTGAAGCTCGAACGCAAAGAATCCGTCGGTGCAGAATTCGCACAGACCCAAGTTGTCTTCGAAATTGAAAGCGCAAAGGAATTCATGAAAGCCATCAAACACACCAAAGTCCCCACACTGATTGGCATCTTCCCTCTCAAGAGCTATAAAATTGGAAAGTGGATGGATGATTTCGTGCCAGGCGTAACAATTCCACCCGATCTGCTTAATCAATTAAAGGAATTGCAAAAAATCGAAGACAAACCAAAGCGGAAGGAAACGATTGCTGAAATGAATGTCGAGTATTTTGGTGAAATTATCAAAGAAATTCGGAAGACGACCCAAGCCGCTGGGTGTCATATTATGGCGGTGAAATGGGAAGAACTCATTCCGCGGATCATTGAGGCGTCAGGTAGTTAAGCCAAGTTGGTTATTGCCCTGCATTAGCTTGAAATTGTTCAGATCTCATATCTGTTAATTGTCAAAACCTTAGTTATTGATGGGTTCGTCTTTGGTGAGTGCCTGGATGTTGGCTTGGTTTTGTCGTATCTGCTCTGCACGGTTTTTTGCCAGCCACTGCCGGACTGCTTGTTGAATCCATGATAACGGCATACCAAACTCTCCGTAGAACCGGTTCCGCCTACCTCCTGATAGACTTATCACTTTAAAAGCGTGCATGGTACCCAACAGTGAGGCGTCTAGCACGTAAACTTTCTGGACTACTGGCTTATGGTCTGATTGAATTCGGAGACGACTTCGCGTAACCGAGTTAAATTGGCAAGAACCATGGCGTCACCATGCTTCCAATCCCAGGATCCGAGACCACATTCGGGACCTGCGAAAGGTATGCGTTCTGGTCCATATCGTTGAGTCGCGGTTTTGAGAAGTTGCATCATGTCAGTTTTGGGTTGTAAGTAGGCGCTGTAATTTCCGGCTTGGATCTCGTTCCAAACGGCTTTGAGATCGACATTTGGAGGGATAGTTGGTCCATCTGTGCGCATAATCGCTGCGCGAATATACTTGCCATTGTTTGCAAGCCATTCTTGTGTCACAATGACCCCAAGGTGGGCTTCCAATAGGTTCCAGTGTGCATGGGCGAGTTGGTGATAGGGTGATGCATGGAGATGAAGCCCTCGATAGCATCCATTAGGGATGTGCTTATAGATTTGATTCCAACACGAAATAAGATGGGAAAGAGGTGGATCGGATTCGGCGTCAACAAAGAGGTCACCAACCCCTGTTACACCTACTGATGGCTCGTCGAGAGTTAACGTTAAGGGTTTGAGGTACTTGGTTTCGGGATGTGCGTTTTGCATATAGTGTTCGACAATTGTGGAGAAGGCTTCGATGAGGGATTCATCGTATCGTGGGCTTAATCCCATTCCCCTCCAGATTCGTGTTAACATTTCAAAGGGTCCGGTGACGCAGGCACGATAGTGGATGTGTTCGATATCTAACTCCTGACATAGGGTTTTGGCTCCGTGTTTTAGCGCGATGAGTTCAGCAATTTGCGCGTTTTCGGGTGTCAGCAGAATTTTGCTACCAGTCCAGTGATATGTGTCATTTTCTTTGTGGAGTCCCTGACCATTTCTTGCGATGGGATCTAAAAACTGGCTGACCATATCTCGGGTATGACTGCTTTGAACATAGCAGGGCACACTATCATGAGGTCCTAATGCCATGAACTTCTGTTTGAAAACGCCATTGTGTTTCGTGATGAAAAATGTGGCTTCAGCAGAATCCACACCATCTTCAACGTCTGCGGCGCCTTTGGAATAGCGGTTCAAATCAACTCTGCTTAGAGGAAAGCTACCCACGTCTGTGGTGCGGATTTGTGCAGTGACACCAGTGTCCACAATTAATGCCTCAGTCATACAAATAAAGCAAGTATATTAGCACTTGTGATAAATGCACTTTAGTGTTGAGCCTCAAGTCTGAAGGCACCATCAGAACTATTGTGCTGCTTTCTTAGGTGCCTTCGTTCCAGCTTTTTTGGCAGTTTTTTTCGCGGATTCTTTTGTTGGCCAACGGCTGCCGTGTTCTAAGGCACGGTCGATGGCAATTTCTGCAATCGCACAGGAGTGTTCAAGGATTTTCCCAAAGGCTTCAAAAATACTTTCTAGGCAGAACATGGCTTTTTGGTGTGGTCCAAATAGCGCACAACTTTCTGGGGTGAGTTTGGGTAGCATTTGCTCGCATAGCTTGACTAGATGTCGTTCCATGAGTTCCTCTGCTTGCTGACGCATGGGTACAAAATGGTCGATTTCATTGATGACGTGGTTTGCTGCTTTGTCGTCACCGATAAGCATTGCTTCAGCGGCTGTGGCGTAAATTCGATGTACATGATTACCCGTTTTCAAAGCGAGGTTACAAAGGTCCTTTGGGCACTCTTCACTTCCTAGGTTGACGACTGATTGTGCAATCTTTTTAGCATGGTCTGCAACGTTTTCAACACGCTGAATAAACATTAGGTATGTCAGGCAGTCCATGGAGTCGATGCTTAGTTCATTCATGAAGCGTGGATCAAGAAGGGCCGCGCGTAGTTGTTTGAAGACGAGAAAATAGAACTGGTTGACATCTTCATCTAATCCAATGACGGTTTTTGCTAGTTCGACATCGCGTATTTGAAGGGCGGAGAGCGCATCAACGAGCATGGTTGAGGTGATGCGGTGGGCTAATCGCATGCTTTTGGGTAGGTCGAGTTGATTTAATTTCATGAGTGATTGGATGACAATCTCATTGGTACTCGCATCAATGATTTGTAGTCCGGTAAGCATTCGGACGCGTTTACGGACGAGCATTTGTTGTTCTGGTGTAAAAACGCCAGTGGATCGCAGTTGTATTACTCCGAAATTATTGAGATAGGCGGCAATGAGACGGCGTTCCAAAATTCCAGGTTCATCCTCGGGATCGGTAATAATTTCCTGTTTTGTTGGCTCGTCCGTGAATTCCTTGACGGGATAGATGGCGAGGGAGCCATCACGTTGAGGGATTAATATTACATGGTCTGATTTGTAATCGAGATTGTATTTGTTAGCCCAGCTTTTGGGAATTGAAACGACGAGGGAGGATTTGCCGAGTCGCATGATTTTCCGTTTTTCCATGGCTCTACCCTTCGCAAGTTAATATTACAACCGCTGGATTAGGTACCCTTGGGTGCTGTCTATATATCTTGCTCACCGTCAATATTTTTTTAGATTAGTCTATGTTGACAATACTTGCCAGGCCAGTTGAACCAGGCAATCTTTTTTAGAAGAGAAGGTGGTCAGCTAGCTAGCACCTGTGATTGGATGGTGATGTTGTTGGGACAGATGCAGTATGTCGAGATTATTATTCGCGGCGATTTGTTGTTGCGTCAAATCATAATGAAAATTGGTGAACAATTGCTAGACACAGGTATCGAGGCCGATTTCAGTTCCACTATCGTTATTCCTCCGTGGCGTATGGCTGTGAAACTGCAATATCCATCCTTAGGAGTGCTTCATGCTGAAGTTGATGCGAAGGACATGTACAAATTCGAATCCTTGTTGAAAGAGCTGCTGGAACAGGAAAAGTGTCAACTTATCTCGATGGATAAGCTGGAAAAACGGTAGAACCTGAGTGGGGATGCGTGACTAGTGGCGGACATCTACAGGGACCAAGAAGAAGTACCCCCTGATACGATTGAGACCACTGAAGAATCGCAGGCTGAGCAACGACACCCTACTCGGTCTGCTTGGCGTCCGGGAGTTAATTTTGTCAAGCTGTTAGCAAGTTTGATTGTCGCGATAATTACCTACCTGATTACATATGCACTTGATCTTCAACTGCGCATGGCTTTGGTATTACTCGTCCTTGCAGCGGCTCTATGGATTACTGAATCCATTCCGCTAGCAGCTACGTCATTGTTAATTGCATTACTTCAACCCTTATTTGGCATTCAGAGTTTTAACGATGCCCTGGTTCCTTTCTTCAATCCCGTCGTCGTGTTACTCCTTGGTGGGTTCCTCCTTGCTATTGCCGTTGATAGACACGATTTAGATGAGCGGATGGGCGAAGCGATCCTCAAACGGCTTGGATCAAAACCCCACTGGATTGTCCTTGGGTTAATGTTGGGAACGGCCCTCCTTTCGATGTGGATATCAAACACTGCTGCTGCAGCATTGATGATTACTGTTGCGATACCTGTCGCAAATCGGGTTGAAGACCCCAAAGGTAAACTCCAAAAAATTATGATTTTAGCGGTCGCTTACTCTGCAACGTTAGGAGGATTCATGACCCTGATTGGGAGTCCTCCGAATGCTCTAGCGGCAGCATTCTTGGCTCTTCCACCCGCAAATACGCCCATTTCATTCTTGGGTTGGTCATTGTATGCGTTTCCACTTGCACTCCTGATGATTTTTGTCACTTGGGGAATTCTCTTCGCTCGGTTTCGTACCGATGTCAAGTATATCCCACCAGTAAAGACATCAACCAATCGAGAACTCACTGGTAGACAAAAAGGAACACTGGTCATCTTTCTCCTAGCTGTAGTGTTATGGCTCACCGAGCCCTTTCACCCCTTGTCCTCTGCGATGGTTGCTGCTGCAATTGCAGTAATTCTTTTTGTTGTTGGACTTTTGAAAAGGGAGGATGTGAAAAAGGTTGATTGGAACACTTTGCTCTTGTTTGGTGGTGGGCTGAGTTTAGGAGCAGCGTTACAAGTTTCGGGATTAGCAGATGTGATTACTGGAGGGGTCGTGACCCTAGTACCAATACTTGGGTATGTGGGAATTATTGCATTACTTGCTGTTGCAGCATTGCTCTTCAGTATGGTTGCGAGTAATACTGTAAGTGCGAGTATCTTTATTCCAATTTCGATTAGTGTCGCAATTTCAGTTGGGGCTAATCCTGTGATTTTTGCTGTACTCATCGCAATCTGTTCAAGTATTGATTTCATGTTACCCATTGGAACACCACCCAATGCCATCGCTTATAGTACGGGGAGAGTTAACATGAAAGATATGATTACTACAGGGTTTGCTCTCAATATTCTCAGTTTGCTGATGACTTTGGCACTGGCTTATTTCATCTGGCCCTTTGTACCTGTGATTTGAGGGAGGAGATCCGAACTTATGTATGCAGACTATGACGCAGATCGTTTGGTTAAACGGGTGTTTGGTGCTACTCCGGAACAGATTGCATCAACAGTATTGTTAGCGCCAGCAAAAAGCATCGTTGCTGAATTGGTAAGCCGACTGCAGGACCCAAAACCCTTTGGCACGTGGTTTACGGGTATTTCCGGGTTTCTAGAAAGAGACTACGTGACTGTTTTGGATAATATCCGTTATGCCCCAGGTATGGGTGACTGTGTCTATTTTCTTCAATTCGCTGGCGTTAAAAACCTGATTTATACAGGTGCCATTGGTGGATTAGCGAAGGGAATGGCGATTGGAGATTTCATTTTAGTGCAAGAGGCGGAACGTGGTGATGGAGCATCAAAATATTATTCACCAATTGCCACTCCAGCTCTTGCGAGTGACGAGCTAAGAGACGTGGTTCGTCCATTTCTCCAAGCTGGAGCGGATGATAAGGGACACCAGCTATTTGAAGGGCGAATCTTCACAACGGATTCATTAGCCGCAGAAACTGTAGATTTTCTTTCTTCACTGCAGTTACGAGATTTTCTTGGTATCGAAATGGAGACAAGTGTACTTTATGTAGTAGCCCAGTGTTCGGGAATGCATGCGGTCGCGGCTCATGTTGTCTCTGACTTACCTCTTGCTGGAAAAACGCTCTTTGATGAACTGACTAAGAATGAAAAAGAAAGGAGGGCAAGCGCCCATTCAGCGATTGTCAATGCCTTGACACGTGCTATGAAGACATTGACAACAAAAAATGAATAGGCGCGGAGTTTAGGCTTTCCCGACGAAGATTAGTATGACGCCGATGAGCATTAGAATGCCAACGAGGGTGGTGAGACTGAGGCTTATCCCACCTATTGCGATGAAGATTATAGCAAAGATTAGTAATAGGATAACATAGGTTGAATCGTAGCGCTTGTTAAGTCGTAGGCAGAAGATAATGGAGAGCAACCCAAGAGCAAAGTAGATGATTCCGTAGGCGATACCTACCGGGTTTAAACTTAGCAAGGAATTGGCAAGATCCATTACTCCAAGGAGAGTAGCGATGATGGCAGCGATTAGTGCTAGTACTATTCCCGTGAAGACTAGAGTCGTGTTTTTAGCCAATTTATTCACCTGGCACAATTGGATTTGATGTTCCCTTAAAGGCTTGTGTTATAAAACAAAATATGAAAGCGAGTTAGGCACCATACATCGGTGAACGATCGATTGCGTTCATTAATAATGGCATGACCGCCATTCCAAGAATGTGTCCAAGTGCACCCTTGGCACAGGCTCGCTCACTGAACTCTGACACTTCATCATCTCGAATAGTGGGACCTACGACAAGAAGTGGGAGTGGATCGCCGGTATGTTTGCCGGTAGTACTGGCTGTTGTGTGATCACCTGTAATAGCGATATGTGTGTGGTTCATGTCGATGAGTCCAGTGAGTGTGTCAACCATATGGTCGAATTTTTCAATCATCGCAATTTTCTTCTGGGGGTCTTTATCATGAGCAGCACTATCGGTAGGTTTGAAATGTAAGAAAACAAAATCATGTGTTTTAAGAGCGTTAGCTGTAGCTTTCGCCTTTGCTTCAACGTTCGTGTCATAACTTCCGGTTGCACCCGGCACTGTAAGAACCTCCATACCCACAGCTCGGGCAACGCCCTTATAGAGGGCACCTCCTGCAACACAGGCTGTTGAGATTCCATAGATTTCCTTGAGAGAGGGTATCTCGGGGAGGACACCAGCCCCGCGAAGGAGAACAGTGTTTGCTTCAAGTAGACCTGCCTTCTTGCGTTTTGCATTGACAGGACTTTGGGTAAGGATTCGGGAGATTTCACGAGTGAGTTCGTTGACGATTTGTGCTGTCGTTTTGGCTTCAGGAGTGTCGTCTAGCGGCATCGAGGTGAGTACAGAGTCCGCATGGCCATGGGGATCTGTATCTGAAATCGCAGAGGATAAACCGTCGCCACTTAGCACTACAACACAGCGGTGTTCCACTGTGTGACCTACAATCACTTTTATCTTCGGATAGTTGGGCACCTTAAGTCCGTTAATGAGGTTCGCTAGCTGTTTGCCTTCGGGAAGGTTGCGTCCCGCTCGGCGATCGATGACACCGAAGGTCTCATCCTTCGCTTTATTCACTGTAGCGAAATTCCCCCGAAATGCCACATCCGTCGGTTCAAGATCTAATCCTGCTCCCAGAGCTTCGAAGGGGCCCCGCCCAGTGTAACAGTCTCGTGGATCATATCCGAAAAGTGATAGATGCCCCGTGTCACTTCCTGGTGGAATTCCTGGTGAGAGAATGTGTAGTAATCCCGTAGCACCTTTTTTTGCCAGTTTGTTTAGTGCAGGTTTCTTAGCAGCTTCAAGGGGAGTTTTTCCTTGGAGTGCTGCGATTGGGCGATCACCGACGCCATCACTGATAATAAGAATGGCTTTTTCCGAGGTGTGTGTTGGCATTGTAGCGTCTAGCTCCTGTGTGCAGGTGTCTCCTGGAGAGATAAAAAGCTACTCCCATCACCGAAACAGCAAAAAACCGGGAACGTAACAAAGATGAACGCTGATTAGTTTGCCGAGGTGGCGGAGTGGCCACGCGACAGCCTGCAGAGCTGTTCTATGTGGGTTCAAATCCCACCCTCGGCTCCACTCTCTTCTTAAAACTAATTTGAATTAATCGAAGCCGCATGTACCTTATTGTTAAGTATAAGGGCTTCAGGTTATCCGGCGGACGCATCAGGTGGTGGCATTGGTGGTAATTGAATTGGGATGAAAATCCCTTTCACGCGTAACTGATAGATGCTCATAAGCGCCTCAAGTTTATCGGTTTTCGCAGCCGCAAGATAGGTGCTTAGGATTTGACCGAGAAAAATGTATTCACGGTCCTTCGTTAGTTCCTTGGAGAGTTTGTGGATGTCAGATTCGATTGAATTGAGCTGGACACCCCTTGGTTTGCGTGGAGCAAGGCTGTGTGGATGACGCAGAGAGATAAGAAAGACTTCTTCAACGAGGTCTGCGGCACTGTTGAATTGATCCACACGACCTTCCCAGTGTTCGAAATCAGCCTTGTATCGTTTTTCGAAGACGTCCGTGAAGGTTTCAAGGCGATTACGTAATTGATCGCTGGGTGTACCGCTCAATACAAGAGCTACCCGGACGAACCTACCATCGTTGATAAGGATGCGAAAACCTTCATATTGAAGTTCACGAAGGGTTCGCGCATCTTCTGATTCATCAGCAAGGCCAGGACTATCACCTAAGTCGTGTCCAAATGTTGAGATGGCCTGTAAGAACCCAGCGACGAGGGTTGCATCTTGGCTTTCTTCAGCAAAGGGATCAAAAACACAGATTCCACTTTCTTTATGTAGAACTAACAGTCGATTGAGATTGGCTACATCACTGAAAGTGTCCGCAATAGCCTGATATTTCGCTAACTTCTGTTGTCGCTTTGGAATAAGGACATATCGACGATAGGCCATTACCGACCCTAATGGAACAATAATGAGAATTGCTGCAACCATTAAGATTGTTGGAAGATTCTGCGCTAGAAGAGAATTCATTGACACAACATAAAAGGCTTGGCTGGTTGGTGTAATCTCCATATTAGTTATGGAGGCATAATTTTCTGCCCCTTCGAGACTGATATAGAAGTTATGTTCCCCTTCGTGAGTTAGCACACCTTCGAAATACACCCAGCCGTTAGTACCTATAGTTCCAATTATGGGATCGTAATTTCCACTTTGTGCTGTAATCGTTAGAGTAACTTCTGTCCCTGGAGGCAAGAAATTCATTCCTGGTTGGCGACTATTCTTACCAGAAGCCGAGGTAACCATTGAACTAGTCGTGTTTTCAAGATAGAGTGTAAGATTGACCCACCATTCTAGCCCATGGTTGGGTATTTGCAAACTGTCAAAATTAGATTGAACATTGTAGTCAATCGACTGTTTTGGCAAAATTGTTAGTGTAATTGTTGTAAGTGAATCAACGAAGTCCCGTGCTTCTGCATAGATGGTAACATTATAAGTCCCTGGCGTCAGTCCAACCGTTGATAAACTGTTAATTTCATAAAGTCCCAAGCCAGGGGTCGCTAGGGTAAGTGTAGTGTTTTCGCCTCCATTCACCCCAGCTTTGACGGTTCCGTGACTAAGGTCTTCACTATTAAGACCGTCGCGAAGGACTACACGAAGAATATTGGGATGATCAATTGTGGGATACATCCAATTCTCATAGAGTACAATGCTTTGAAATTCAATTGGAACGTCGATAGCCGAAGGGCGAGGTTGCGGTTGGACATCGATGTTCTCAGACCAAGTCGATTCATACCCGAATTTTGAAGCGAAGATGACAATGAAAGCTGGATCACCTACATGGAAAGCTCTTCCCGCAATGGGATTCGTATTAATGGTGATATTGTAGAGCCCGGGCTTGGTCGGATCCGCAATGGACAGGTCAATCCAGTCAAGCCGCCTAAATACACCTTGACTTTGATGGACGAGATAGGGTGTTAATTGGGCACCTGTTATGGGGAGACCAAAGTCGTCAGTGTACCGAATTGTGAATTGGAGGGATGTGTCATTGATATAGGGATGGGGAGATGTAAACCAGTAGTCGGATATGTTGTTGAGCCCTGGAAGGGGTCGTCCTTGCCAGAAGAAGAGAATATGTGTTTTCCTGCTTTTCACTTCGAATTGCTTAGTGGTATTCTGGCCTTGATTATACGGAGAAGAAAGGTACATTGTGATATTGTGGAGGATATTCACTGAGGCATTTTCAGTAAAGAGAAGTGCCGTGTAATATCCCGGAAACCCTTCTCCGGCCCAATTATACCAGTCATAATCGATAATGGAATCTCCCGGTTCTATTCCCCATTCCAATCCACTGGTATCATTAATCACTGTGACTATTGCATCATCTATTGGAAAACCGTATTGATTATGATAATACACTTCAATTTGTACCATATCACCACGAATTACGGGTTCACCAGCTGGAGGAAATTCATAACTAACATACATGTAGGTTTGCATATACACTTCGAGGGTTTGAACAGTCATACCCGCCTCAGTACCGTTCAACCAGAGGATATGGAGCGTATACACGCCTGCCCAAGTTGAAGTCCACCAAATTGACCAATTGATCTCCACCATTCCACCTGGTGGCATCATGAGCACACTCATATTGAAGGCGTTATATTCATCGCGAGGATCATAGACGATAACATAGCCCCACCCTGTCGTGGCATTCTCCCCGAATTCATCTTCAATATATCCGCGGGCTGTAACCCAGTCTGAACCATTAGCCCAGGTGGTAACCTGACCAGACGAGTCCAAGATCTCTGAGTCGACCATATAATCTGGGGATTCACACAGGATTGTCCATTGACCAGTACCTGCGAATTCTATGTCAACCCACCATCCATTGACCGGGGAATATCGGTAAGCCCAATCTGGATGTGACATTCCGTCAACGAGGACGTCTAGAACCATCCAATCAGCTTCTATTGATACCGTTATTCTTTGGTCGATAGCGCCCAAAGGAAATGCCGCATAAAAACTCAAATTCCAATCTACCCAGTCATGATACGCCCATGCGGTGAATCTTGTATCAGCAAAAAGATTCTCATAGAACCAACCTAGCCAAGTCACATCATAGCTTAACCCTGGCAGAGTGTAGGAAACATCGTAGTACCGATCAGCGTTTGTCATATTGATGGCAGGTGAATGCCATCCACCATCCCATAGACCAATACCGGGATTAGGGTAAAGATCCAACACGTTCGTGCCGTTCACATCCATGAGAATGTTACTGGGATAGGGAAATGAGTTGTATACATAAATAAGAAAGAAATCAATTGAAGGCCCTGATATGAAATTTAGTGATGGCCACGGATAAGCATCCCACGCATCACCTTCGTCCTCACCGTCTCCATCAGGGGGGACTCCAACATCATCCATTAAAACCCAACAACAAGCAGCACCAGGCATCATAGTGAGGGCAAAATAGAAAGTATTGGCATAAGTCATCGAAGTATCTAGAGTAATTGGAACGGTTGAAAGGGAAATCCATTGCTCGGTATAGCGTGGCATCGCCGGTACAATTGTTTGCATCCACGGTCCGACACGGGCACTCAAATCCGGCATTGTACCCAAACCGGAAATGCCACTAGGAGCAGCTGCATAAATAGTGTAGTTAAAACCGCCCTCTGTAATTGGGTTAGATGGTCCAGGGCAATAAATATAGATAGCAAACTCAGTGATTTGGACTGGCGCTCTTCCACTGATATTAAACGCCATGAAGGTTACTTCGCCAGGCCACGCCTTTTCCTCCAGGGGCCAGTACCAATTCCAGCCCATTGCTGGATCATAGTCTTCTACTCGACTGGCGCTTTTATTAGAGGTGATGTCTCCAATACGTGAGAAGAAGCTGGTGTCATGATACATCATCCCCCAGTCAATATGAACTTGATAGTCAGTTACGCGATTACGGTTCGTAAAGGTTTGAGAAATATTCCACGTTAATTGGGTCAAGCGAGCTGCTGCGCTTCCTGATTGATAATCAGGGATTTCAGGAACAATAGGATCTGGTGTTTGTGCTTGACTTTGACTTGCTGAAGGTGGATTAAGTTCAGGTTCTGGAAAAGTGGAACTGGAGAATTCAGGAGCGTAAGAATCATCGAATTCATGATTAGGATTAGATGAAACATCAAAATTTGTTCCTGTCAAGAAAAATTGGGGAATAAGTGGGAAAACTAACATAGTCATGAACAGAATTGAGAGAAGTTGGGTTCGCCTCATAGTAGCCACCTTAATTGGCGATTTTATTTTGCAGCCGCAATGGTGTTATCCACCAGACTCCTTAGAAGGAGATGCTCCTTCCGTGAGTCTACCTAGAGCCGTGAAATACGCGTTCTTAAGTATTTGTCTAGATAGTGGATGGAGAAAAAATGCTTGAATTCTAAACAAAGCCTGAAAGCGTATTCTATAAGGGAGAGAGAGGCGAAGGTAAAATATAGCTTCGCAGCAGGATTGGATGATTATGTATGATATCAAAGAGGTAATTAGGAGTCGACGGTCTATTCGAAAATATCGGGAAGACATCGTCTCAGATGAACAAATTTTTCGCATCTTGGATGCAGGGATCTGGGCTCCTTCAGCCCATAATGCTCAGCCATGGCAATTCTGTGTAATATCTTCTCCGGCGATGAAGCAACGGTTGGCAAAAGCTATGGGTGCAAAATATCGTCAGGATTTAATAATTGACGGGGAAGATGCAGATACCATTGAGACATTGGTTAGTACATCAATTGAACGGTTCACGAAAGCGCCTGTACTGTTACTAGTTTGTCTCACGATGAAAGGGATGGATTCCTATCCTGATAAGAAACGACAAGACGCGGAGTCTATAATGGGTATCCAGAGTGTTGCTGCGGCGATTCAGAATATCCTGTTGACGATTCATACTGAGGGCTTGTCGGCTTGTTGGTTTTGTGCCCCCTTATTTTGTCAAAAAGAGGTGCAAAAGACTCTTGGATTATCAAAAGACTTGCTTCCACAAGCCCTGATTACGATAGGCGTTCCTGATGAGGCTCCTGAGGTACCGAAAAGGTTCCAGGTGAAGGATGTCGTTACTTTTTATCAATAACCATGATGAGGTAATTGTTTGAATTAGATAGATGGTGGTTTGAAATTATGTCAGTCGTTGCGTTGGCAGGTGGGGTAGGTGCAGCCCGGTTTCTTGAGGGGCTAGTTCAAGTGATGTCACCTGAAGAGCTGACGGTTATTATTAACACGGGGGATGACATGGCCAATTTTATGGGGCTGTATATCTCTCCGGATTTGGACATCGTTACTTACACTTTAGCTGGTATTGTGGATCCTGAAAAGGGGTGGGGGATAAAAGGTGATACCTTTCATTGTCTGGGAATGTTACAGCAATTAGGATTTGAGACATGGTTCCAATTGGGAGACCGTGATCTGGGCACCCATATTGCTCGAACGGCGATGATGCAACAAGGGTGGACACTTTCAAAAGCAACACGAGCAATTAGACAGTCTTTGGGAGTGCAATGTCGATTATTACCTATGACGGATCAGTGGGTTCCCACTCGGATTGTTACCGATGTGGGTACACAGCACTTTGAAGAGTATCTGGTAAAGCGGCAATGCCAAGACATAGTTGAAGATGTGATTTTTGACGGAATAGAAAGAGCGAGTCCTAGTCCAGGTGTTCTCGAAGCCATCCAACAAGCTAAAATCCTCATCATTTGCCCAAGTAATCCCATTGTAAGTATTGGACCAATCCTCGCAGTACCGGGAATCCAGCAGGCTGTTATTAATGCAAAAGCACCATGCGTGGCGATTTCACCAATTATCGGTGGAAAGCCCGTGAAAGGACCTGCCGACAAGCTAATGGAGGGCAAGGGAGTTGAAGTATCCGCTAAGGGAGTGGCAGAACTTTATCAGACATTCCTAGATGTAATGGTCATAGATCAGAAGGACAAAAAACAAGCCTCGAGTATAGAGAAGATGGGAATAACGGTCAGTGTCGAACAAACGTTAATGAGCAATCTTGATCGAAAAAAACGATTAGCACAGACCGTTCTTGATGCAGCTGCAAAACACCGTGCAAAACAGAAGAGTTGATTCGGAGAAATGCACTTTTATACACGGCTCACAGGTGATTGAGGCGGGTATTGTAATGCTTGAACTGTACAATACGCTCTCAAGGAAGAAGGAGCCGTTTAAACCGCTGCATGAGGGCGAAGTGCGGATGTATGTGTGTGGACCAACGGTATACGATTCGAGCCATTTAGGGCATGCACGGTCCATCGTTGCCTTTGATGTCATTCGTCGGTATCTGGAATACAAAGGGTTTGATGTGCGATTTATCCAAAATTTTACAGATATTGATGATAAGATGATTAAACGGGCAGATGAAGAAGGGAAGTCAACAGCCGAGTTAGCGACAAAGTACATCCAGGAATATTTTGAAGATTTTGACAAATTGGGTGTTAAACGCGCAACAGCCTTTCCAAAAGCTACGGAACATATCCCTGAGATGATTGAGCATATTCAGAAGCTTGTGAAAAAGGGGTACGCCTATGAGGCAAATAACAGCGTCTATTTTCGAGTATCCAAGTTTAAAGAATACGGAAAATTGTCACGCCAAGAAAGATCGAAAGAAGATACCGAGGAACCTGAACCGTCTGAATTGGAAGAAAAGGAGCAGCCAGAGGATTTTGTGCTGTGGAAAGCTATGAAGCCGGGTGAACCCTTCTGGGAATCACCATGGGGAAAGGGTCGACCTGGTTGGCATATTGAATGTTCAGTAATGTCGACAAAGTATTTGGGAGAACCCATTGATATTCACGGAGGCGGACTAGATTTGGTCTTTCCTCACCATGAAAATGAGATTGCCCAGTCAGAAGCACTAACTGGTCAGCCCTTTGTTCGCTTTTGGATGCATAACGGGTTTCTCACTGTGAATAGAGAAAAGATGTCGAAATCCCTTGGTAATTTCTTTACGATTCAAGAAATCACGGCGAAATATGATCTTGAGGTTGTTCGGTTATTTTTGATTTCATCTCATTATCGAAGCCCTATTGATTTTAGTGATGCCCAACTTGAGGAGGCGAAATCCCGTTTGGCACGAATCCATAATGCGATTGATCTATTGCAACGGCGTCTTCGCGAAGCTCATGAAACTGAAGCACAAGATCCTCTGAAACCATCCGATGCTGATTTAGAACTCTGGGACAAACTGATGACATTCCATAAAGAGTTTGAAACGGCAATGGACGATGATTTCAACACCCCCGTGGCTTTGGCGAGTTTAAGTTCATTTTTGTCAAGGACCAATGCCATACTTTCAAGTGACAGTACCGTGACGACAGGTACTCTGCTGAAGGTATATGAAATTCTTGACCGTATTGGAGAGGTATTGGGATTATTTCGAGATCGGATGCAACCAGGAGCAGTTATACCAGCAGAAGCCACCGCAACTGAAGGGCTTATCCAATTACTGATTGATCTTAGGGCTCGGGCTCGGAAGAAAAAAGACTTTGAGACCGCCGATTACATTCGTAAGCAATTGAAAGAGCATGGTATAGTCCTTGAGGATGAGAAGACAGGAACGACTTGGAAGTGGGTAAGATGAAGGCGTTAATTCTTGCTGCGGGTCATGGAACGCGATTACACCCTTTGACACAATCTCACCCCAAGGCGATGTTACCCCTCCTGGATAAACCCTTGTTGCATCATGTTATTGATTCTGTTAGGGAAGCTGGGTTAAAGGAAATTGTGCTGGTGGTAGGACATTATCGTGAACAAATTGAAACATACTTTGGAGATGGAGCGAAGTTTGGGGTACAGATTCGCTATGCCCTCCAAGCCGAGGCTAAAGGCGAATATGATGCTGTCTTGGCGGCAGAACAAGTACTAGCTGGTGAAGACCAGTTTCTAATGACCGATTGTGATATTATCACGAGCACTGATCGGTTTAAAGACACCCTCAAGGCGGGGAAAAGTAGAAACATGGCATTATCCCTGGTTGAAGTACATAATCCCTCCCAATTTGGGATCGTAGCGTTAGAGGGAAAGAAGATTACAACGATCGTGGAAAAACCCGAACCTGGTACTGAACCGAGTAATCTTGCAGTGGCAGGTGTTTATATTTTTACCAGTGAAATTTTTGATATGCTTCGCCGGACTAAGGATTTAGAAGTGGGAATTCAACAGCTCATTAATGAAGGCTTTACCGTCTATGCCAGTCATTCCAAAGATCCTTGGGTCGATGTTGGGCGCACCTGGAATGTATTAGACGCGTCGCCAGTGTTGTTTGAACGTCTTCGACTACAAAAGAGGGCACGTATCGATGCATCAGCCTCAGTGAGTGAAGCTGCCCATATTGCTGGTGATGTATGGATCAGTGCTGGAGCAAGAGTGTTTCCCGGGGCTGCATTAGTAGGACCTGTTTATGTGGGACCAGACACGGTTGTGGGTAATAATTGTCTGATTCGCGATAATGCAATCTTAAATCGGAATGTTAGTGTGGGCTTTTCTTGTGAAATTCGAAATACGGTAATGATGCCTGGGAGCCGAATCGGGCACCTGGCTTTTGTTGGAGATAGCATCCTAGGTTTTGATGCGGACCTCGGGGCCAATGTGGTCTTGTCAAATTACCGTTTTGATGGTCAGGAGGTACAGGTAATGCTGCGAGATCAGTTAGTCTCTACGAATACCGATAAGTTTGGAGCAGTAGTTGGTGATGCGGCTAAGATTGGCTGTGGAACGGTAGTTTTACCAGGACGTACAATTGGATACAATTCCTGGGTTGACCCTGGAGTTGTTGTCAGAAAAGATGTACCCGATAATACTCACTTACAACTCAAACAAGAGTATAAATTGGAGGAAAGACGTCTACCTAAGTAATCGTTTGTTTTAAGGCAGCTTGTGCATCTTTGAGTAAAGCTTTCGCCTTTTTTACGGATAGGGCTTCAACTGTTATGCGTATTACAGGCTCGGTACCAGATGGGCGAATGAGTACCCAGCTTGCATCTGTGAAGCTTACACGGACACCATCAAGGCGATTAATATCATCAATATCTGGCCAACCTTCCAGTGTAGCAGTGATATCAATCATGAGTTGAGACTTCTTCTCCTCCGCACACTTGAATGATGCACGAAGAAGATGGGTGGTGGGCAGTTCATCAACTAACTTGCTCAAGGGACGTTGTGCCCAATCGAGGAGCTCAAGGAGTTTACATGCGGCAAGGGGTCCATCTGGACAATAGTGGACTTCGGGGAAAATAAATGGTCCAGACGGTTCTGCTCCCAAGACCGCTTTGTGTTTCTTTACTAGATTCGAAACAAAGACATCACCCACGCGACTTCGTTCAACACGGGCTCCATGTTTTTTTACCACATGGTCAACAACACTAGAGCTTGATACCGTTGTGGCGATTACTTTTCCTCCTCGCGTTGAAAGGTAATAATCTGCGACAAGAGCCAAAAGAGTGTCACCCGCTAAAACACGTCCCTTATCGTCAACAGCAAGAAGGCGATCGGCATCTCCATCATGTGCAAGACCTATTTCTGCCTTAGTAGTTTGGACAATGGCGCTAAGATCATCCAGACAAACAAAATGCTGCCACTCAGCTGCAGCCGCACTTTGGACTTTCGAGGGCCCACAACCTCGCGTGTAGTTTTTCCCACTAGGAGGGATATTGAGTGTTTTTACTTCCGCATTGAGTTCCTGTAACACAAAAGGTGTGACTAGCCCTCCCACACCATATGCAGAATCTAGGACGACACGATGACTAGTTGTAACTTCGCTTGCATCTAGAAGTGCGTTCGTATGGAGAGGAATGGGTTCGAATTGTCTGAAGTTGGCAAACTCTTGCCAAGGAGCAGGTTCTGCCTTTTTGAGAAGCCGTTCAATTTCGTTTTGTTGTGTTTCAGAAAAACCTGCTCCATCCGGATTATGGAATTTAAATCCGTTATATTCTGGAGGATTATGGCTGGCAGTTACAATAATCGACGCACTCATTTTCTCTTTGCCTGCAGCATAGGCGATGGTGGGTGTCGGTGCCATTCCTGCCTTATACACTCGTACTCCGCCTTGGAGAAGTCCTGCCATCACAGCAGAGGTTAACATCGGTCCAGTGGTCCGGTGGTCATGCCCAACCATGATACAAGGTTCTTTGCGTTGGTTCCGGAGATAGTTGGCTGTGGCTAATCCTACTTGGATAGCTAATGACCCGGTAATGAGTTCGTTGACTCGCCCACGAATTCCCGAGCTACCAAAAAACGACGGTTTTGAGGAGGTTGGTGGCATTCATTAATCACCTATTCTTTTGTATATCTTCAATCATGAGGGGGTGTGAGGATGTCGCCGATCCAATCTAATCCAAGAGTGAGTAGTTCTTGGGCCCGTTTTTTCCTTTGGGCTTCAGCAAAGCAACGAAATACAGGTTCGGTGCCAGAGGCTCGAAGGAGAAGCCAGCCATCTTCGAAGACAATTTTTACGCCATCTTCTGTAATTATTTGAGCATGAGGGAAATGTTTTTTGACCTCATCCAATGCATGCTGGGTCACTTTTCCTTTGAGTTCATTTGGACAGTCAATTGCACGTTTGATTTGATGGTATTGAGGAAAAGCGTCGATGATGGCACTTAATTTTATTTTTTGCTGAGCAAGATATTCAAGGAGATGTAAAGTAGCTAGTCCGCTATCAGAAAGATAGTTCAAATCTGGGTAGATAGCTTTGCCTGACTCCTCGAATGCAAAGATGGCATGATTACGCTTTACAGCAGCAACGATTGCAGGTGGGCCTACCCGACTATAGACTACGTGCCCCCCATATTGCTTGACAATATCTTCGGCTAAATTGCTTGAATTAATGGGCGTCACAATTGTACCCTTTCCACGGCGGATGAGTTCGATTTGAGCAAGTAGAGTTCCTGAAACATCCCCCATTAGGGAACGTCCCTTATCATCGATGAAAAACGCTCGGTCTGCATCTCCGTCTACAGCGATTCCCAAATCTGCCCGTGTTTCCTTTACTAATTTTGTAGCTTCTTCGAGGAGTTTGACACGCAGATTGGGCGAACGCCCAGGAAAAAAAGGATCTAACCGGGCATTAAGTCCAATTACTATGCAATCGAGTTTGTTGACTAAATCAAAGAGCCAGGGAACCGCTGTGCCATTGGCGGCATCAATAACGATGCGAAACCTACGTTCTCGAATAAGATTAACATCTACTTGTTGGAGAATCCTATTTACCCAAAATGATCCAACATCAGAAATCGACGTAATATTGCCATATTTTGTCCATTCAATTGGATCAGGTGGTGTGCGTGTAAGGCGTTCAATTTTTTGTTCAATAGTCCGATTGACAGGAGCACCATCATTGTCAAGTACTTCGATTCCTGACATGTGTGCAGGGATATGGCTACCTGTAATCAGAATGCCACCAGCTAGTTGACGATGTCGCGTGTAAAAACTGACCGCGGGCGTAATTACTTCACCTCCATAGAGGACATTTGATCCACCTGCCATCAAACCACTAGCAATGGCGTGCGTGAGAAGAGGACTACTAGTTCGGTTGTCATGACAGAGCAGGAGCGGCTGGTGACTAAATGTTGTGGCAACGCTCAAACCGATACGCCATGCGACTTCGGGATTCAGTTCGTCAGGTACACAACCACGAATGCCACTGGTGCCAAAGTCAGGAGTCCACGCCATATTCTTGCATGACCTCCTGCTTCCTTTTAAAAGGTCGCGCAAATATGCGTTACTTATAAAAACCGGTTTTTTTTGCAATGCATAAAGCGGAGAAGTTAAATCTACAGAGTGTCTTTAGGAGAGTAGATGCGGGTCATTAAATCGGCAAATTCCATCGGGAGTTCAGGTACAATGGATGAAGACCATCTTGCAGCTGTCATTCGCGAATTTGGACGATCCATGCGCGAGGTAACTGGCGGTCTTGACGATGCTATGAACAGATGGGAATCAGCCCACCGAAGCTCGCTTCGCCCTATCCGTGTGATTTTAGGCTCCTTATCCAAGATAAACTATCTTCGTAACATCGAGGACCTTGGCAAACTAAAGCCCTTTGAAGGTATTGTTGACCGAGCTATCACCAAAAACCTAGGATTACTCGACAAGGTCCTTCCCAAGGTATTAGCCTTAGCATCGGACTTCGAAGGCTCTATCCGAAAAATGCGACTCATGGAGAAACGCGTATCTGAATTGCAACGGCGTGGAGCCAGTCTTCTTGAACCCGACGATAATTGTGAACACCGTGTTTGTCAACTAGTCGATAATGTTGACGCGCTGAGCCGAAAACTCCGCCAGATAGTCAGCATGTATGAAGATGAGTATCTATTTCGTTTGAAAACAATTCGTAATATCGAAGAACTTCTGGATTCAAAAGAACTGTACACCAACCTCCTTCTTTGGACGATGGAACCGTATCTGGAATCAGAACGCATCGAAGCGATTCGTAAAGAAATTGGAACGCATATCGAGGAAACACGTTCTTTAGTGTCACGGCAAAACCTCCCTGCCAATATGTTTTAAGCACACAATTTTGAACAGAATCATAGGAACTATTAATACACGTAAATGGATTCTGAAATTGTTGAGATGAGACATCATTGACCCGGCTCTTTGGCACACAAGGTTTCCGTGGAATAGTTAATGAATCATTAACCGCCACTGTAGCTCAAAACGTAGGCCTAGCTATGGCTCATCATCTAGGATTAGAAAAAGTCGTGGGAATTGGGTGGGACACAAGAATTTCGAGTGAGATGTTGGCTTCTTCTGTGAGTGCGGGATTGATGAGTGGAGGGTGTAACGTTCAACTGTTGGGTTTGGTTCCCACTCCACTTCTGTCGTTTGCCATTCCTCAACTTGAAATTAATGCTGGAGTTATGGTTACAGCAAGCCACAATCCACCTGAATTTAATGGTCTTAAACTCTGGGGATCAGATGGGGCTTCCTACACATCAGAGATGGAACGGGCTGTAGAGAACCACTATTTTTCCACAGAAAAACCCAAGTTATCCTGGCAACACTATGGCTCTCTTATCCCCGCAATTGATTTCCGACCACACTATATCGAAAAGTTGGTTAGCCAAGTTGATGCAAGGCGTTTAAAAAATCACAAGTTCACTGTTGTTGCAGACTGTGGTGGAGGAGCTGCTTCAGTCGTTGTTCCAGAGTTGTTCAAGACACTAGGATTAAGCACGGAACTCCTCTTTTGTGAACCTGATGGATTGTTCAAGAATCGATTACCTGAACCAAAGGAACAGCAACTTTCACAATTAATTCAACGAGTCAAAGAGACTAATGCAGATTTGGGAATAGCCTGGGATGGTGATGCTGATAGAGTGGTACTTATTTCGAATACAGGTCGATATCTAATGGGAGATCGAACCTTTGCATTGGCCACCTTCCGCTGGCTGAGAGATCTCAAAGGAAAACCAAAACGGATTGTATCACAGGTTGCAACCAGCGATGTACTATTTGATGTTGCTCAAACGGTCGAAGCAGAACTAGTCATTACGCAGGTCGGCGAACCCAACATTGTCCAGAAAATGAAACAAGTAGACGCAGTAATCGGTGGCGAAGAAAATGGTGGAGTAATTTACAGGGGTTGGTCATGGGCTCGTGAGGGCATGCTCACAGCGCTTCTCATTCTTGACCTGATAGCCTCAGAAAATCAGACCCTTGAAGAACTCGACCAACAATTTCCTACTTATTATCAAGTCAAAGCAAGTCTATCTTGTGAAAACACGATGAAACCACCACTGCTCAAACACATAGCAGCTCGAGCTCCAACCGATGCGGAGTGTGAAACATTAGATGGCGTAAAACTCCGCTACTCTGATGGATGGATCTTACTCCGTCCTTCCGGTACTGAACCAATTTTTCGAGTGTTCGCAGAGGCGCAAACCAAATCTCGAGCACAAACACTTGTTGAAAAAGGGCTAAAACTTGCCCAGGATGCACTTGACGAAATTAGATCTCGTAAAAAATCGAAAAAGGGATGAAAATAGATGCGATTACTCATTTTTCATGGAAACTTGTCCTTTAAGGCCACCGAGCCAGTAAAGATAAGCGTAAGAGAAGACGCGGATGAAGACGAATGGAAGACTTTTGAAAATTGCCTCACAGTATTCTGTGCTATTGAAGCAACAGATGAGGGACGTCTATCAGAAATTACTCAAAAAGCTGCAGACGAACTTCAACTCGTTGCTGACCGTGTGAAGGTAAAAAATATCGTCTTGTATCCCCATGCTCATATTTTTCCTCGAAAACTTGCTCGCCCCAAATTTGCAGTGCGTATCCTACAGAAATTAGCTGAGGAATTAGAGCAGCGAGGATTTTCCATATCTCGTACACCCTTCGGATGGTATAAGGCGTTTAAGCTCGAATGTTACGGCCACCCTCTTTCGGAGTCTGGCAGGAGTATTGATTAACGGTTAACATATCATTCAAAGAACTTCACAAACTTAACATTTAATCTAAAGCTAATAGTATCCGATTACACCTCTACTTCTTATGATATTGTCAATACTCGATCTCGAAAAGGATAGTTCATATTTATCAAACACCCTTTCAGCAATCGCACCTAAGGAGTACCCCTTTCTTTTCAGACTCAATATTAGGGTGACAACATCTTCGGGAAAGAATCCTCTTCTCTGAAGTTTTCGTTTACTAAGCATCTTAGCAAGCTTTTCGGCGATAATTTGACGACCAGTAGCATGCAGGAAAAAGGGCATTCTGACCGCTTGCTTAATACTATCAGCCTTTCGAATCACTACTTGTTTTTGATCTGACCTAGGACAAGACTCCACACCAAATGAATTCAATAGCTGCATGAAGAACGAAATATTTGGGATACAAGTGTTTCCTAATTTTTGACCCTTAACACTCGCAAACCCATCGCCATCATTTAATGCCTGCAAAAACTTCAGGCGAATCTCTAAAGGACAGTCAAGCAGCCATTCACACCTGATTGGTTGGTATGTTGTACAGTTTCCTAAATTTATTCCTAATACAGAACGTAACATCCATTTTAAGAGAGGAGACCGCCCCCCATACCAATAATGTGCTTCATATCCGCCGACATGATGAACAGGCTTACCACGCTTAGCATCGATGCCTAATTTCCCAAGATAATAACAGGTTGCCTCACCAACTTGTTCGCTCCACGATTTTGCCTTTGTAAGTTTGAGCTCAAAACCTATTGATGAATAACTTCTAGTACCGTTTTTCGTAGCATCACTAACCATCATACCAAGAACATAAGCAAAAGCATTTTCTCGACTAATTCTACCAAAACGATCTTGCCAGTCACTCATTTTTTGATCATTTCGCTCAGTGAGTTGGCTCAATACATGTTCTATTTGTTCCCAGTGTTCCAAAAGCATCGGGACTTGAATGAAATCAGAAGGAATATGAATTCCATACGGATCGATATAAGTTGGCAACCATTTGTAACCCCTCCATGGAGGCTGTTTTGGAATACGACTTGTAAGATGGACAAGGAAAGGTTTTCCCTCGTTTAAAAACCACCTCCTCACCTGGATACGACTTATTTCAATTTGATCAGCAACTTCACTGAAAAGACCCCCGTTAGCCAACAATCTAAGTGAATGAAAATACTTGTCCGCTTGGAGGAGATAATAGCTATCATCTAGTGAAACTCCTAGCTCTTCAGCGAGATAGTATGTAGCAAGTCGTCTCAGAAGTTCCTCAGTAGACGAAACTCCATGATTTTCATTCTCGATTTTGGCTAATCTAGTTTGAGCTTCTGTTTTAGATATGCAAAGATCAATAAGACGATAAAGCCGCGGACGACCTTGACATTGAATATACGAAGAAGTTCTTTGAATTGTAAAATTGAGCTCACGAGCTAACCGAGAGATTTCACCCTTTTCTATTTTGGCAGAATCGCCAATCTTTCTAATAAGAATGAGATGATTTTCTGCGTCTTTAATTAGGCTATGAAACTGTTGATTCCGTTTTATTCCTGGATAATAATTATCTATTATTTTGTGTAGTGATTCTTTGCTAGAAATTATTCTCTTTCCAATTTTGGGGTACCAGATATTAATACACTTATGTTGTTGACCGTTGCTCAACCAACAGCACCAGCATTAATGAGTTACAAGAATGGAAATAAATCGGGGGAGAGACTGCCAGCAAAGTAATTGTATTCATCAAACTAGATTGATTTGAAATGGAATCGGGGAGAAGCTTAGACTAGGCTCGGTGTGAGAGCGCAAAGTTTTTGTAGCTACAAGGCATGCTCCAGTCAGGCTGTCGTGGACTCAGCAAGTTTAATTGCTGACAGCGACTGCCGTGAACCATTGAGATGATTGAAGTTTGCCATCCAAACGGAAAAGTGGTGGTCGCAGTAAAGGTTCGACCGGTCGTGGAGCCACAGTCCAATGTAGTAGTTGTGGTAAGATAGTACCGCGTGATAAGGCGAAGAAACGCACCTCACGTGCGTCGTTTGTTGACCCACAGATGGCACGTGAACTTCGTAGATCAGGAACATATCTCCCAGGTCGGAGAGTCACCAAATGGTATTGTATCAGCTGCGCAGTTCATCGTGGAGTTGTCACCATCCGGAGTCGAAAGGATAGGAAAAAACGATAGACTAGAGAGAAACGCGAAGTGCTTTCTTACCACTCAGAGTGGTCTAGCTAACGGAGGCACTCTAATGCATTTAACAGTCTTGCTTGATGCCCCGAGGTGTCGTACCGATGGTACTTTTCTTATTAGAGATGTACCAGGAACAAGTGGACGATTAGATGTTGTGTGTCGCGTTTTACTCTCCACGTTCCGAACCGTCCCAGAGCTTTGTTCTAACCTACAGTTTTTCGCTGTCTTCGGTGGTCCTCCAACACCTCCACTCCAGCTTCAGGTAAAGGATGTAACTCCGAAATCTTTTCCAGAGAGTGAGCTTGACTGCTCGCTCATCTTGAAAGCATTACTCCAGCAGTTTAGCAAATCACAGCAAACCCGTCACAATAATTGGCCAGAATTTTCTCTTGCGAAAAAAGGGTTTGCGGAGATCCTTAAGGAGGAAAGACCCGTGGATGGGCATCTTTTCTACCTCATCGAAAGGGGCAAACCTCTTGAAGAGACGCCCTTTTCCTTTGAGCGACCAACGGTGATCGTTTTAGGGGATGATCAGGGTCTTCCTGGGGATCATGAAGAAATACTTTATCAATATAAAGTACAGGAAGTAAGTGTAGGAACTCGAAGCCTTTTGGGAAGTCAGGCAATTAGTCTACTCCTACTTAATCTAGCAAGTCGTCTGAATGCTTCATGACCCCAAATGCTTCGATATGAAGTTAAAAGGACTCTGAGTCTAATGTCAGATCATTCGAATTTCATTCAAGCAATCAAGACCTATTCTAAGCATCCAACCAAAGCCATGAAACGTCTGATCCGATTAACTACGAAAGAGAATCTTTGGTTATACGCCTTAACCTTACTAGAGGAAAGAGATTATTTTGCTTATGAATTTCGAGGTGTGATAAAGGAACGTTTTGGCGTTGAAATGGCATCAGTCACTGCTTATGTTTTACTCTACGCATTAAAATGGGATGGACTTGTTAAACTGAGTGAAGAAAGACGGGAAGGTAAACGACCCACGCGAAAATATTATCGGATTACAGAAATGGGTCGCGAAACACTTGCTGAAGCTAAGCAATATCTTCAGCTTCTTTTATCGACTCTGAGTTCTCCACTGATTTAGATAATGCGCGATAGGCAGCAATCGTCCTTTGTATCACGGTGATATGTGCAAGAATTGCAATTATGATTACACCATATTCAATCCAGTTAGTGATACCGAAATAGACGGGCGGAGCGAAGAGTAGCCCAATGAGTGTCAGATACTGGAGAAGAGTGACGACCATGAGGATAATTAACCGTTCGGGGCGTTCAGCGATTCCTACTCCTAATTGTGTGACACCAGCAGCTTCTGCCCGAGCCCGAGTATAACTTACTAGAAGGCTTCCGACGATAGCTATAATCCCCCAAAACGGGGATACCCACCCACCTAAAATTACACCAAACAAAACAATAACATCGCTGTAACGATCACAAATGCTATCCAAAACCCCACCAAACGGAGTTGTCTTCCCAGACGCTCGCGCCACAGCGCCATCCAAAGCATCCACAAACCCTGAAATTAAGAGGAGAAGTAAAGCTAACGCCAGCTGATGTTGAACAAACATCCAGGCCGAGAATGTAGCAATGATTGGACCTAGAAGCGTCAAGGCGTTAGGAGGCACTCTTGATCGAGCAATAACTCGTGCAATGGGGGCGAAGGCTCGTTTGAATTGTTCCTTAATTCGTCCGATAACCATTGAAACACCAGTAGGATGGATGTTTTGCCAGTGTTTATACACATATCATTAAGTGTCTTTGCCATGATTGGATAACTCGAAAGACTGAAAAGCAAGTATTTATGAAATTAGCTTACTTGAAGTAATGGAACTCCATTTTTTCTGGGAGCCTGTGTTACCGTTATGCAAGAGGATCTCCAAGAAGTCGAGTATCAACCGATCCCCGTTCGTAGTCTACTGGTTGAAATGAAGGATCTAAGTGAATTAATGATAGATCTGGCATATTCAGCCGTGATGTTCAATGATAAAGACCTCGCTGAAGAGGTTATGGACATGGAGGAACGAGTGGATTACTTAGGATATCTACTCCTAATGAACGCCTCACTGGCTGTTCGCGATAAAGATGATGCTGAACAAATTGTCAGTATCATGAAAACTGCTTCAGCCGCCAACAAAATTAGTGACGCAGCGGCTGACATTGCGGGACTTGTAATTCACGATATAGGCATTCCGGGCATCTTATGGTTGGCAGTCAGTCAAGCCGAGGAAATCGTTGGGCGTGCCACACTCCTTGGCAAGTCTCTGCTTGTTGGAAAAACCTTAGAGGACGTAAACCTCGAAGAGGAAATTGGTTCTGACATCATCGCGATTCAACGAAAAGGTACCTGGACGATCAATCCGCCAGAATCCTTTCAATTCCAGAAGGGTGACCGGATTATTTCACGAGGTTCAAGTGAGAGTGTGAAAAAATTACAGAGGCTAGCTTCCGGTGAGCTTGAAGAGATTGCTTAAAAAACCGAAGGGAGAGCAACTCCCAGAGGAACGCATCCTTGAGATGCTAATCCAAATGAAAGAC
>JAEOTO010000023.1 GCA_016839805.1 Candidatus Hermodarchaeota archaeon | reverse complement strand
AATATTCATATCAACATCAACTTTAGCCACCTTTGCTCGTCCCGCATATTCTTGAGCGAGTTTTTCGACGACTGGGGCCATCATTTTACAGGGTCCGCACCATTCAGCATGGAAGTCTACAAGCGTTACGCCCTTACTGATGGTTTGGTCGAAATCTTGGGTGGATAAGTGTAATACGCCCTGAGGGGTGTGTGAGGGTTCTGTTTGTGTTGCCATTGATTGTTTCATCTCCATGAGTTTTTTTTCACGTAATCTTTCAAGTTCTGGATCGGGTTGTTCACTCATCGGGTTCATCCTCTCCAGAGGTTTGGGCGGATGGACTGCAGCCTTGCCCGTGGCAGCCTGGTCCGCTTACTAGGTTGGGAACGATGTAGGCGGCAAGTAGGATGACGAGTCCTATAACAGCTAACCAAGGTAGCGTGATGGCGGCACTCACTAAGATGAGGGCTAGGCCTGTAACGACCATGATTATACCCGTTTTTGTGCAGAAGGGACAGCCAATGTTTGCCATTTGTTTACACCGTTTATCTCGCTGCAAGTTGTTATTTAGCCTTATCAATCAGCGAGTAATGGAGGAGTGTGTGTTATTAGATATAAAGGTAACGATAGTGCCACTACTGAGCACAACCGTTTTCTAGCCTTCTACAGCCTGAGCCCAATACTGATCTAAAAAGTCTATAATCTGCTGGTAAAACGAGTCCAACGCTTCTTTGATCAGCTCCTTTAATGTGGCGAGGTTGACTGCTTCGTATACATAAACATAGCCACCTTTCCGAAGTGTTCGTGTTCGGCGATGGGCGAAACCACGTTGGACAAGATTTTGAATGGCCCGCTGTATCGTACTTCGGTTGCGTCCTAGTGCTTCAGCGACTTCTTTTACTGTGGCTTGTCCTTTAAGAATGTAGAAATACACATCGATTTCCAGGCTTCGCAACCCTAGAAAGCAGTGCATTACATCGCTTGCTTCGACCTTCTGACCGGTCATAATTTGTCGAACGCCTAAAAGTGCCATGCGAAATTCACCAATGATTATTCCATACCTAAAATGCTTTCACTGGTCTATGAATGTTGTGGTCGGTTGACCAATAACCCCGAACAACCGTTTTAATGTTCTTTAAGGCTAATAATCGTCAAGGCGTGTAATAGGCATAACGTAAAATATGCCTTGTTGCCTTCGATGAAGGCGGTGGATGAATGTCTGACGTTCATGGATTCCAAGTGGAGTTGGAAAAGCCATTTGATTTGGATATAACCGTTGATAGTTGGATTTACCCGGATGTTCAGCCTACTCCTGAAATTAAACGGTCTGGGGAGTTTGCTCGATGTCTTCCGATTGACAATACGCAAGTACCTGTTCGCGTCCGTCAAAGTCGGCAAGGGCCTCATCCCTTGCTGGAAGTTCAATGGCCTGCAAAATTTGGAAGTAAACATGAATCTATTATTTCTCTAGTGGAATGGTCATTGGGTTGGGATATTGATACTCGACCTGTGCTGAAAGCGATTAAAGCTGATCCTGTGATCGCACATCTTGCGAAACCATTGAGAGGGCTTCGACCTTATAGTCCACCGACGTTTTTTGAAGCGATTGTAAAGGCGATTCTTCAACAGCAAGTCAGCTTTCGATCAGCGAACCAGGTGACTCGGAGGCTTGTCTTATCTTATGGTTCCAAGTGTCAGATTGAGGGGGACAAGCTGTACGGGTTTCCATTGATCGAAACGCTTGGAAAGCTTTCGGAATCTGATCTTCGAGCATGTAAATTAGGGTACAAGGCACCTTATCTGGTTGGATTATTTGAACAACTTACGAAGGGGAATCTACAGTTGGACATGCTCGCACACTATGACTCGGATACAATTGTGCGTGAGCTTGATGTCCTGCGCGGTATTGGGGTTTGGACGGCTGAGCTCGCTGTGTTGACAGGACTGCGAAGGCTAGATTTGTTTCCGTCAGATGACTTGGGTATCCGGCAAATTATTTCTCGACTCTATTTACAGGGGATGCCGGCAAAACGGCAAGATGTTGAACGGGTGGCTAAACGCTGGGGTCCCGTAGGAGCTCTCGTCCAATATTTCCTGATGTGTGCTCAAGTCTTGGGTCTCGTAGAATAGTATAGGCAAAGGTAACACAATGTAAAACTTTATATTTAGGCTTGCCTAAAACGTTTTGTATGAATCCCGCACCTGAAGTCAAATCTGAAAACGCATCGGAGGCTCCTAGTGCTAGCGTGGAAGAGTACTTAGAAGCTATTCTTAGGCTACTCAACAATAAGGAAGGTTATGTGAAAACAGGCGAACTAGCAAAATATCTAGGTGTGGTACCCGCTAGCGTCACTGACAAAGTGAAAAAGAATCTAACAAAAAAGAATTACGTTATCTGGAAAAAGGGTCGAGGGTTCAAATTAACAAAAAAAGGACGTAAAATTGCCCTAGATGTACTTCGCCGACATCGAATTGCTGAAAGACTCTTAGTAGATCTACTGGGATTTAGTTGGGAAGAGGCCCATGATATGGCATGCGAGTGGGAGCATGTACTCACAGAAGAGCAGTGTAATCGTGTTTTGGAAAAACTAGATGATCCACCGACCTGTCCACATGGGAATCCCATTCCTGCTGCCAATGGTACAGTTCACCCTTTACCGGAGCTATCACTAGCTGATCTTGAGCAAAATGAAGAGGCGACTATTAATTGTATCAGTGATGAGAATCTAGAAATTCTCCGAATGATGGCATCGATGGGCATGCTGCCTGGTGAAAGGGTTCGAGTTGTCCAAATTTCACCGGTAGGAGACACGCTGCTTATTGAAGTAGGCACTGCTCAATTTGCACTTAGTTGTGACCTTGCTAGACGTGTTCGGATTCATCGTGATGTAGAAGAATAAATTTCGGAGGGGGAATTTGTGAAAGGTCCCGGCAAGTGGAAATTTCGTTATAGAAGAGATGTGTCTGAGCAGCAAAAGACAATTCGTCTAGCTCTCGTGGGTCAGCCAAATGTCGGGAAGAGCGTTATTTTTAATGCTTGGACTGGTCTTGGGGCCATTGTTTCAAATTATCCGGGAACAACAGTAGAGCTGCTTGAAGGTACTGTTTATCTCTCTTATCATGATGTATACTCACCTAAATGGCACCAAGGGATTAAGGACTGGAAAACGACGGTTGAAGAAAATTCTGGGTCTGATCATTCAGCAGATTCAGATAATGAGAGAAGATATCGCAGAAAAAGGAAGTTTAGGCGGGGGCGTCGATTTCGAAGGTTTCCAAAAGGTGGCTATTTCGATCCTGAGGATGGTGTCAAAATTGACGTAGTCGATTTACCCGGTTCATATACTATTATCAGTCCCACTTCTGAGGATGAAAAAGTTACTCTTCGCTATTTGCAACAAGATGCTCCTGATGTCATTGTAAATGTTGTTGATGCTACTAATCTTCCTAGGAATCTCCTGTTAACACTTGCATTATTAGAGTTCAATATTCCTGTTGTTGTCTGTCTCAATCAAGTCGACCTTGCTCAACGTATGGGTATTAATATCGACGTTGGTGTACTCGAAGGGTTACTCGGTGTTCCTGTCATTCCAACTGTAGCAATCCATGGAAAACATCTAAAACTCCTGCTCCGAACCGCTGCCAAAATTGCTGTACAAGATTCGGGTAAAAAACCTCGGCGAATGCTCTTTCCTGATGGCATTGAGGCAAAGCTTCGACGACTTGAACAGTCGCTGGCGAAGATGCAACTTTGTCCTTTGAATCTACCTTTACGTATTGTCTCGCAACAACTTCTCGAAGAGTACGCAGAATGTGCGCAATGCATTGAATCACGAATGGACCAAGAAGAAGCGCTCAATCTTATTCAAAAAACTCGTGACGAAATTGAAACTGAATTTGAAGCTGACGTTGTGTTAGTATTAGGCGAAAAACGCCTGAACTATGCAAATTATATCACCGAACACGCACAGAAAGGAAAAGGCGAAAGGGTTCCCTTCACCGAACGAATTTCGGCTGTTCTCACTCATAGAATCTGGGGTCTTCCCATTGCTGTATTAATACTGATTGGATCTCTGCTCTTTATATTCGCCATTGGAGCGATATTCGACGCGACAATCGGTGACTTCTGGGACACTTTCATTAATCCTACTGCAGAATATCTCATTGGCACCTACATCCCCTGGCCCATTATCCAAATCATCCTTCTTTACGGACTCATATATGGAATACAAGGATGGCTTTTTGTCGCGATCCCATTCGTGGTAACCTTTTACATACTCCTTTCCGTAATGGAAGACACTGGCTATCTAGCTCGAATAGCTTTCCTTCTAGATGCCTTCATGCACCGCGTTGGCCTTCATGGTCGTGCCATAATCCCCATGTTGACTGGGATGGGCTGCAATGTTCCTGCAGTTCTTGGTAACCGCATCCTCAACACTAAACGAGAACGTCTAATCGCTGGATTTCTTGTTGTCCTCATCCCCTGTTCCGCACAACTTGCTGTAATACTCGGGACTGTTGCTCTCTACGGCTCCATCATCTTCGCATTCATCATCTATGCAATCGTTCTAGGAATCATTATTGGACTCGGTGCTCTCCTTCAGCACACCCTTCCCGGTGCATCACATGGCTTGGTCATGGAAATCCCTCCCTTACGAGTCCCCCGACCCAAACCCATCTTGAAAAAAACCTGGCTCCGCTTTAAAGAATTCGTCTACATCGCCCTGCCCATGATTATCATAGGCAGCGCAATTCTAGGCGTACTCTTAGAATTTGGCTATCTCAACCTAATCATCGTTCCCATGGCTCCGCTCGTTGTTGGCTGGCTTGGACTCCCTCCCGAAACCGCAGCTGCTCTCGTCTATGGGATACTCCGCAAGGAATTAACTGTCGAACTCCTTATAGTCCTCGCTGGAGGGAGTATCGCATCTTTCATGACCATCCGCCAAATGTTTATCTTCGCCCTCGTTACCACAATTTACGTTCCTTGCATTGCCACAATTGCTGTGCTCTATCGAGAGTATGGGTGGAAATACACTTTAATGCTAGCTGTGGCAACCATAGCGATTGCCTTTACTCTCGGAGGCATCGCGAACTGGATGCTCATTGGTCTAGGACTACCATAACCTTCAAAAGGCGAAGATAAAATATAATTAACATCTAAATAATAAAAAATTGGAGGAAACTGATTCATGACTATGTATCGTTGTCCAATGTGTGGAAAAACATTCGAGAAAGCTCAAGCTGTTGGCTGTGCAGGCTGCATGATGGCTCGTGCCTGTGGCGCGATTGCCTGTCCTTCTTGCGGATACGAATTCCCAGCTGTTCCTGAGGAAGCCTAAGGAGCTGTCCTGAAAATTAGAAGGGGGATTTTGCTCCCTTCAAAGGCTTTTTCTTCTCAACGCCTTATGGTGAGTTAAAGGTCGATTTCTTTGACTCTGCGGCTTAGAAAGACTCTCTGGATGTCATTTTTCTGTCTGCTAGTATTTTCCATTGCGATTCCCGTTCTTACACCTTCACTGAATACAACCGGTAGTAAAGATTATAGAATGGCTAGTTCTGCGGTTGAACGAGAGTTAGTTATTAACAATGATATCAGGGCAATGCGAGAGAGTAAGAATTCCCGTTCTCTCCCAACACCTATTACGAACTATACCATTGATGTATTTCTACAAGAGTTGAGTCATATTGTAAATGGGCTGACAACTATCAATTATGTGAATCATGTTGGTATCGGGTTAAAGGAATTGTATTTTCACTTGTATCCTAATGCATTCAAACCGGATGCATATTTGACCGTGTGGCAAGTCGAATATCAGGGGGCTCCATTGGCTTTCACTATGGAAGGAACGGGGCAAAGGTTACTTCGGGTTGATTTACTCGCTGGTCCTGGTGAATTAACTCCAGAAAACAATGTCACATTAACTATTATGTGGGAGGTCATGGTGCCAGAATCGAAGGACCGGTTTGGTTGGTTCCATCGCTTGACACCCTTTGAGTTTCTTGCCTATAACATGGGAAATTGGCACCCAATTGTCTGTGTATATGATGATCGTGGCTGGCATACGGCTCCGTACACTTTCATGGGTGAGAGTTTCTATAGTGACGTAGCCACATATGATGTCTCTTTGAATGTGCCCGACGAATATATCGTGGCGGCAACAGGGGAAATTCTAGATGTCAGTTCAGGGTCAGGCAGACGTGTTTGGCACTTCACTACGGGACCGGTTCGGGATTTTACCTGGTGTGCTAGCCCCGATTATGACACCTCTAGTATCCTTGTTGAGGGGGTGAACGTGACTAGTTACTTTGTAGCCGATCACACGACAGGAGGACTTAGGACTCTTGAGGTGGCACAGGAGTGTCTTGAAATCTTTGGCAGTCTCTTTGGTCCTTACGCTTGGTCAAGTTTACGAATTGTGGAAGCGGATTTCTGGGCAGGGGGAATGGAATACCCTCAACTCGTTATGATTGGTCAAAGCCTGTATGACAACCCTGAGGAGATTTCGAACTTAGCTGCGGTAACAGCACATGAAATCGGTCATGAATGGATTCCCTTTTCTATCGGCACTGATAGCTACACGGAACCCTGGATTGATGAAGGATTTGCCTCGTTTTGTGAATATGTTTGGGTTGAATATGTATATGGCCAATCGGCTCGTGCAGATTACCGGTTGCGTGATTTGGAATATTATTGGAACTTTGTAACTGGTAATGGTGATGTGTCTATTAACCAATCAATGCTTTTCTGGGAATCTGAGCCGTTTAGATACTATCCTTTTGTTTACATCAAGGCATCATTAGTTTACGATATGTTGCGTTATCAATTAGGAAATGCCACCTTCTATCAGGCATGGCAGTACATCTACGATCACGCTCTGCACCAAAATATTCGTGCCTCCACACTCCAACAACTATTTGAAGCCGCTTTAGGCGAATCACTTGATTGGTTTTTCGACCAATGGGTTTTTGGTAGCGGTGTTGTCACTCTGAGTTTAAGCAACGGCAGCTATCAGCAATCGATGTTGGGTTGGCTAGTTTCCTTTGACCTCCATCAAATTGAATCAGAGCCTATTGCCCTCTGGGTTCCGATTACCATTAGCACTAGTATGGGCAATGAATCGTTTTGGGTTTGGATGAGTTCTGATCCCATCACCAGTCACACCCTACTTGTTACCCAAGAACCTCTGACTCTGATGCTAGATCCTAAACAATCTCTCCTATGTCGGTATCTAACTTCTTCTATACCACTTACCGTGATTCCAGGGATTCCCATTCCTTATGCTATTGCAGGAGGAGTAGGTATTGCAATGGTGTTGGGTGTCGGGATACTAATCTGGAGAAGGCGACGAAAGTAACTTAGTCTATTAACATATCCACATTATTTACTGGATATGCAGCGTGTTCTCTACCCACTGCATCTTGATGATTTTGAGCTCATCTTATAAATAACGAATTATAAATTGATTTTTTCTTTGACCTTACGCATATCTTCCTCAAGGCGTTCTACTCGAACAATTACCTGTCGAAGTAAGGCTACAATATCCAAACTAGGACCCCGGGTCAAATCCTGGGGCTTAATAGGTTGTGGTCCACGACGACGAAGAGGATCCAAATCTTCCGGTTCGAATTCATCCACTTTCGATACCACTCCAAAGGAGTATACTATGGTTCCTTAATACGAGAATGTGTTTATGTGTTTCTTCCAGTTACAACCCTCGAAGATAATCTGGGCGTAATCGAGACATAATTTGAGGGTCATCTAGAACTCGGTCGATTGTACCAAGAAGTTGCACACGATCTTTAGATAGTATGCCACGAAGAGGAAGATAATTCGAAGCATGATTGGTCCGAAAAACGCAGTTAGTTAATTTGGTAAGCCGATCGAGTAGTAGTCGAAGTTCGTATAAGATTTCAACAGGGTCTAAAGGTTGGAATTCTCCCCGTTGGGCTTGGGTATGGAGCTCAGTACCTGGAACAAGCATCAAAGTGAGGGCAGCAAGGTATGGTGGATCAATGGCATTTATTGTGACCGCCGTGTTGATAGCATGTTGTTCACTTTTCGATTTTCCGCCTAACCCTAAAATGATGATGGGTGAAAGGGTAAATCCTGCCTGTTTGAGGCGAAGGCTCATGGTGATATGCTCGTCGTTGGTGATGCCCTTATTGACCTGTTTAAGGACCTCATCATCTCCAGATTCCAATCCAATATAAATGAGCTCTAAACCCGCTTCTCGAATTTCCTTTAATTCCTTGTCGGTTTTTCTCTGGACATTAGTACCACTGGCGTAGATGCTAATTCGTTCTACATCTGAGAATTCTTTGGTTAACAAGTTGAGAATCTCAAGTAATTGGGTTGAGGTAAGGACAAAGGCGTCACCGTCGGCAAGAAAAATGCGTTTAGGACGAAGTTTGTATTTTCTTGCGAGTTGTTCTACTTCTTCACGAAACTGATTGAAAGGTTTAACTTTGAATTGTTTCGTTCTGTAACTCCCACAAAAGGTACACCGGTTATGTGAACATCCTAACGTGGCCTGTAAAATTAAGCTGTTCGCTTCACTCGGGGGACGAAAGACCGGTGGCTCAAGGTAATTCGGGTGGCCGAAAGAAAAGGGAGGCATGAAACTCAATTCTCGTGAGAATTAGGCCTTTAAGAGGCTTCCGCCATCGCTGCATTTTTCAAGTCAGTTCATGATGATTCAATGCTTGCAGAAACAGTTCAAGTGCTGCCTTGGTGAAATTCATTTTATTCTCTGATCGTGATCCGGTGAAAACATGATTTACTGTTATTGTTTCAAATCCCCTGTGGGAGACTGCAATGTAAACTAATCCCACGGGTTTATTCGGTTGTGCTCCAGAAGGTCCGGCTATTCCTGATGTGGCAAGACCATAATCAGCATTTAAGCACAACCTAACTCCGTTCGCCATAGCTGCCACGGTCTCTTCACTAACAGCGCCATACCGGTTGATGACTGCTTCAGGTACTTGCAACAGGCTCTGTTTGAGTTCATTGGAATAGGCCACAATTCCTCCCAGAAAAAAATTCGAGCTACCTGGAATCTCTGTCAAAAAATGCTGGACAAGTCCTCCTGTGGCTGATTCAGCCACCATCATCAAAGCGTTTCGGCGAAATAGTACTGAAGCAATATTCTTTACAGTGTCATTGATTTGTTTACTTAATTTATCGAAAGATTTCAGATCTTTACGCATTGAATCTTCCTCCTTGAGTTGCTTATCAGCACTCACCATGTTCTTAATAGCTTTAAAAAATAAGAAATTAATGCGATGGAAAAGATTTTAGCTATCTCCTATCTAATTCGGAATACTCTCTTGAAAAAGCATTGAGGTTGGATGACCATGGTTCCCCAGAAAATCATGCCAGATGAAATGACAATTAAATCGATTTGTTTAAACTGTAAGAACTATGACCGCAAGACTGGAACGTGTACAGCGACTAATCCATTCGCTAAAACCGGTGATAAACACTATCTTGTTCTAGCGGACAAAGCTTCATGTTTCGGGTTCGAACAAGCCTAATCTTTCTCACAACAAATCTTTCATTAAAACGGGTTTCAATCCCCTTGAATTTCTATACTTGGTTTGATGGTCGTATAGCATATCACATTGAACCTGAGCGGAGCAAGGTTATCTATGTGATATTTCTAGGGCCAGGCACCTGCGCCAAATTTTGATTTATACGTCCACGTGTTTCCACATTTGTCACATTTCCGTGTGACCTCGTGACCATAGGCAATGGGAACTTTGCGTAATATCGTTGTCGACTCGCTCCGGCACCGTGGACATTGATCCGGTGCTAAAGGTTTTTCTTGGGGTTGGGCTGGTGGTTGGGCTGGTGGCTGAGCTGGTGGTTGTTCGGGTGGAGATGGAGGAGGTTCTGCCAAGCTTCTTATCACCTCAAAGGGCAAAGACAATCTAATGTATGTTCTTTCCCCTTATAATCTTCAATGTTCCCTTATGTACAACGGTTTAAAATTACAGCGGTCTAATTATTGTAGAAAATCACTCTCATATTGCCTTATCTGAGAAGGGAGTCCAAACGCAGTGTCTGATGTAAAGGTTATCTTTGAACCGGATGGTCGACGATCTACAGGTCACCCTAACGAGACAATCTTAGACATAGCTCAACGTGTGGGTCTCCAAATTCGATCAGATTGCGGAGGCCAGGGGTCATGTGGAAAATGTCGTGTTCATATTGAGCCACAAACTGGTTTGCAGCCAATCACATCAAATGAAATATCCAAACTCACTAATCAACATCAAATTGCTGGTTTCCGTCTAGCCTGTCAGGCTCGAATTAACGGAACTAGTGATATAATTGTTACAATACCAACTGCTTCTCGCGGATTACGACGACAATTACAGCTAGCGGGCGTTTCCCAATTTTTCAAGTTAAATCCAGCAGTACGTACACTGCTTCTCACTGTACAAGCAATCGATCCTAGCCAATCCATCCCAGACACCGAGCGCTTATTGATCGCATTATCCAGCCAGCTGGGTTTGAAATCTTTCAAACGGTGGGAGTATCCACTGCCCGTTATTGAAAAAACACCTAATGCTCTTCGTAAGGCGTCTGGAGAAGTAACACTGGTTCTTCGGAACCAATCGCAGATTCTGGATATTCATGCTGGCGATGCTCGAGAGAAAATATATGGTGTCGCTTTCGATATCGGAACATCAAAGCTTGTTGGAAGTCTTTTCTCATTAGCCAGTGGAAAACACATCGCTACTGAAGGAATGGAAAATCCCCAACTTCGGTTTGGCGAAGACATTATGACACGGCTAAGTTACGCTGCCATAAGTGTTCAAAATCGAAAAAAATTGCAATCAGAAGTAATCAACGCAATGAATTCAATGCTACATTCTCTAACCTCTAAAGGGATTCCACTTAGTCAAATCTATGAGTTAATTATCGTGGGCAATACTGTAATGACGAGTTTTTTCTTGGGTCTTGATACCACACACTTAGCCTACGGACCATTTACTCCGCCATTTCGAGGACCAATTGAAACACAAGCTGGACAATTAGGGCTTGAACTACCTTCACAGACGATTGTATATGTATTACCAAACGTAGCTGGTTATGTTGGAGCAGATGCGATAGCCAATATTCTTGCTACTCGCATTTACCGGCAACAAAAACCAAGTTTATTAATCGATATTGGCACAAACAGCGAAGTGATATTAGGAAACCAAGACCGAATCGCAGCAACCTCCTGTGCCGCAGGTCCTGCATTTGAGGGTGCACAAATAGAACATGGAATGAAAGCCGTGAGTGGAGCAATCGAACAAGTAACACTCGATTCTCAAACCATGACCTTCCAATTAACAACGATTGATGACATCGAACCTATTGGTATATGCGGATCCGGTGTTGTTGACGCGATAGCACAGCTTGTTGAAGCCAACCTACTTTCCAAGAAAGGCCGTTTTACAAAAAAAGCCCAGCCTCACCTCATTAGTACCACCAAGAAGCGGGCTGTCCTTCTTCACCAAGGGAAACGTGAAAAAGATCAACCATTGATAACGCTTTCTGAACATGATATCTCGCAATTACTACTTGCTAAAGCTGCTATTCAATCTGGCTATACACTTCTCCTAGAACAACACCAATTAGCTGTTGAGGATTTAAACCATGTTTTCATTGCAGGTGCATTTGGGAATTATCTTAATCCCGCGAGTGCAAGACGTATTGGACTAATTCCTCCCGTGTCCTTGGAAAATGTCTCATTCATTGGTAATGCTGCTTTAAGTGGTGCTCAACTCACTCTCCTTTCAAAAACACACCGGCGAGAAGCAACACAGCTAGCCCACACAATCGAATTTGTGGACCTAGCTCGTCACCAAGCGTTTTCAAAAACTTATGCAACATCACTATTCATTTAAAAATGGGAAAACCAATACAATTTCTTCTCAATCCCAAATTCCCCAAAGGCGAGTACTGTGAGTGAAGAACAAGTCGCAGATGAAGGCATTCTTTGTGACGCCTCAACAGAACGGTGTGTCGTCCAAACCTTTGGTACAGCCTCATTTCTGAACGATATGGGCAGTGATATCGTATTCTCTATTTGGCCAGTGTTTATTACGCTCCTTGTAGGGGAAACCTTGGCTCCCCTCATTCTGGGATTAGTGGATGGAATCGGCGATTTTGTGGTGAATGTCTCAAAGGGGTTTTCTGGATTCATTTCCGACAAGGTCCAAAAACGTAAACCCTTCATTTGGTCTGGCTATATGGCAGGTGCAAGTTCACGGATAATCTATGGACTAGCTTCCACTTGGCAATGGCTTATTCCAGCAAAGATTCTTGACCGTGCTGGTAAACTCCGGGGGGCTCCCCGTGATGCTTTGGTTGCTGATGTCTCCTCACGTGAGACTCGCGGACGTAACTTCGGAATCCTTCGAACTCTCGATCATACTGGTGCTACTCTGGGCGTCCTAATTACCATCGCCTTCGTCACTTTCGTAATGCCCTGGCTATTTACAGTCTATGGCTGGCTACCTCTCCCCAGTTTACAATTTCTTTTCATTACCGCTTCTATACCCACATTCATCGGTGCCATACTCATTATTTTCAGAATCACTGATTATCGGAAAGATACTAAAAAACCTGTTTTCACTCTTCACAGCATTAATCGTAGTCTAGCGATATTCATCACCTTAAGCGTCATTTTTGCGCTCGCATCGTTCAGCTATTCTCTAGTCACCTTATACGCTGGAGCTTTTCTCGTGCTTCCCACTATCAATCCCTTTCTTGGAGTACCAGTTGCCTATCTGGTCTTCACACTAACAGCAGCTCTAGCCTCTGCTCCTCTTGGAAAACTCGGTGACCGAATTGGACGCAGAGCCACGATCCTCATCGGTTTCATCTTCTTTGGCAGTATGTGCGCAATTTTCCTTTTCACTCCGAATTTCTGGACTGTACTCTTTGCATTAGTTTTCTATGGAATTAGCATCGGTGCAACGGTTCCCATGCAAAGTTCTCTCGTTTCCGAACTAGCGCCCCTCGAAGTTCGTGCGAGCATTCTTGGAGTGTTTCAGATGTTCATTGGACTTGCCACATTACCAGCTAGTTTCATAGCCGGATATTTATGGGTCTTCTTTGGTCCCAACTTCACATTCGGACTAGCTCTCATTCTTTCCTTCATCGCTGCACTGCTTTTGCCTCTGGTCCACGAACCAAAATCTGACTGAAAATCCATCCAGTAGACTCAGAGGTCCCGATACTCTTCTGGGATAGGTTTTGGCTCAATGTTCCCAAAAACTAGTATGCCCACGATGATGAGGTTAATGGCAAGGGTGAGACCGAGTAGAGGTAGGGCTCCATAATAGGTATAAAGAATCCCTGAGGGAATTGGTGTAATGACAAACGCCAACATGACTATAATGAAGAAGATACTGAGCATTTTCGCCGTTTCAGAACGGGGGATGGCTTTTCGGAGATATGTTAGAATTAGGGTCCACCATAGGATATCATTAATTTGCTTCATGGCAATAGCAATGAATGCTGTGCTTACAAGCGGTTCAAGGATTGGATACATCGCCACTAGGGGCTCAACCACCTGGATAGGTAACCAATAGGGGAAGATGGGAGCGAGAATTAGGAGAATCAATGTTATTGGCATAACACTATAGACTGCTAATATGGCGCGACGGCTTCCTCGACGATCAAAAAATCCGCCAACCGTTACTGAGAGTGGAATAGAAAATGCCAGAACAATAATCAGCATCAGACTGATTTCTCCAATCGTGAAAGCTAGGGTTTCGTTCAAATAGAACATACTGACGAATCGGTAAAATCCATCACTAAAAGCATCCAGGATGAGAACAGCCATAAATATGGGAAGAATGAGGTAAAGCAGTTTTAAGGCATTGGAATTTTGTTTGATGAATTCTCGTGGTGCATTCTTCTCTCGGTTCGTCCGATTAATGGGTTTTGGAGGTCGAAGAAAGATCGCTCGGATGATAGCTGCGATGATATAGCAGATTGCACCAATAAGGAAGACGATTTGTATCGTTATAACAAAGGGTGTGCCAATGGCCAGTAGCCATGTTACTAGTCCTAACCCGATGAGTCCAAAACCTGAACTGGTTTGGAAAATGCCCATAGCTAAACCGCTATGTTTTGGGGGAATTTGTTCATAGATATAAGATGTTGAACCGCTAGCAAAGAGCGCGGTACCTGCCATTATCAGTGATCCAACCAATAACAGGGGAATTCCAGTACTAAAGGCTAATACGAGCATTCCAATTCCCCCAACCAGCATCGTTAGAACAGAGAGATTTTTGCGATTGAAGTTATCACCAACATATCCACCAAAGAATCGGGCTACTAACTCGGTAGCCATGTAAATTACTAGGAGAATACCTATTGTGATGTATACGAAATCAACACTGGGAATATAGAAGAGAAGATAATCACGTAGGAAAAGCATAAGGTAACTTTGCATGATGATACCAAAGACTCCCAGAATCCAGGATGTCACCAGATAAACTGAATAACTTTGATATGTCAATACCGTTTTTACTGACGATAAAAATCCTTGTTCAGGTCTGGAGGGTTCATCTCCTGGAGGTATATCAGAGATTGGTTCAAAAGCATCTGCAGATGATTCACTTGGAATTTCGGCTTCACTATTGGGCGTTTCAACATTCGTGTTATCATCAGGCATAGTCTATCACTAGGATGCTTTCATCTGGTCAGCGCAGATATGCTATCTGCGACTTTGTGACCAAAATTCTGGTCACTTCCCGCAGGACCAGGGGTACTTAGGTATTGTGCAAGCACGATACAATATTCAGTATGAAATTGAGAGGTTTAAGCTCAACGTGAAATCATCAGAAGATTTAAGGTGAGATTAAGTACACCTCCAAATCCTCTTAGGTCCTACTGAATACTCTGAGTTGGCTTCTAATGCTAGAGGATCTGAATGGATTAATGGCTGAATATGCAGTTGATGCTTTGTTTCTTGTGGGCAAAAGCATCCATAATCCCGACCTTTTTTACATGTCAAGGTTTCTTGCGATTGATGAATTCTTTCTCGTTAAACAGAGAGATCAACCTGTTATCCTTGCAGCAACTGATGCCGTATGTCAGAGAGCAAAGAAGTATTCTCCAATGAAGGATTTTCATAGTCTAAGCCCTACATGGAATCAAGCCCTTAGTGAGAAAAAATCCCGGGAAACGATTGAATGTCGACTAGTTGAGGACATCGCAAAGAATCTACTCCCAAAGAATGGTGTTGTTGGAATTCCAAGAAAGACGGATGCCCAGTATGTTCAGAATTTATTGAAATTGGGTGTTAAGGTTAAACCTGTTCAGAATCTTTTTTTCAAAGCCCGTGAGACGAAAGATCAGAGAGAAATTCGAGCAATTAACAAAGCGAGTCGAGCAACTGAGGCAGCCTTTCATGAAGTCGTAGATATTCTTCAAAATAGTGAGGTGGGTGCTAACCGGAGTCTGTTATTTAAAAAGACCCCCCTAACTGTTGGTCGATTAAAGCAGATTATTGTGCACTCACTAGTTGAAAACGAATCAGAAGCTGATGAAGGCCTGATTGTTGCAGGTGGAATGAAAGGTGCAGATTACCATTATTCAGGGAGTCCGCAAGATAAGCTGCGTACTAATGAACCGATTATTGTTGATATTTTTCCCCGACGATTAGAAGACCGTTATCATGCCGATATCACTCGCACAATCGTTCGAGGACACATCTCAAAGCAATTGAATGACTTATTCGAGTCTGTCAAAGCAGCAATGGACGCAGTAATCGAAACTCTCAATGCGGGTGGTGGAACAGCAGAAAATCTCGTTAATGCTATGGCAGATTCCTTTGAAAGGGATGGACACGCATCTGCCAATCGTACTCCAGGTATTAAGAAGGGGATGCTGCATTCCTTAGGCCATGGCATTGGACTGGATGTGCATGAATTTCCACGATTATCCTTAGAGCCAACTCCTATGCTTCCTAACACTGTAATTGCAATCGAACCTGCTCTTTATTATCCGCGAATTGGTGGAGTTCGTATTGAAAATGATGTCGTGATAACAAAGAAAGGATCCCGTGTAATTACTAAACTACCAAGAATTTTGAAGGTATAGACTCACAATGAAGGATTAGGTTACTCCTCATCCTGTCTTTCTTCAACAGATCTTCCGACCTTTTGAATTGTATTGAGGAGTTGGTTTGCACGTAGTTTCTGGTTACAAACTGGACAGCTGCCCTTCGCTTTAAGAAACTCTAACATATGTGCTCGATGACCTTGGGCCTGACATGACGGACACAGGACTATCTGTTCACCTGGATACACCCAATAACCACACACTGCACACTTTTCAGCTGTTTCAAAGTAAAATGTCTGAACATCGACGTTTAACAATGAAGCGTCACAATTCCAACAAGCACTCTGATTGGAAGCATTCCATTTCCCACACGAACATACCAAACAATCAACCATATGCTGGCTGGGCTCCCACTTTTGTTCTTCAGGAACCGGCTCTTCGACTGGCAACCATGGATCTCGACTACTAACCCGGACATAGGAACGCGATTCCGAATCCCGACTGCCCTGGACAGCAACACACACGATGCAAGTGGCTAACAGAATAATGACAATGAAAATTACGATAATCGGGGAAAGTAAGAAGAATTGCATCATTTTCAACCTATTAGAGAGGAGATGGACCCTTAATCCAGGAGAGTATGATGATCAAGGTTCCCCCATAAACCATGAATGAAAATTAAAGATTATTAGGTTTACGAAAAAGGCGAAATGATCTGGTTAGGACTCTCTGTTTGGAATAATGAACACAAGCATAACACACATTAGTAAATTATACGCGAAGGAAGTATAACAGGTGAGCCTATTGCCCTATGAGGAAATTAATAACGCGAAACTTTACTATGAAGTAGAAGGAACAGGTGAGCCTCTCCTTCTTATTCATGGTGTCCGTGGATCAATCAGGAATTGGCAATATGTCCGACCTCATATTCGTCCACACTTTCAAACCATTTTCCCAGAGCTTCGAGGTCATGGACGTTCGAGTGAACTCAAAGAAGTCATAAGAGTTGACCAGTTCGCGAAAGACCTCTTAGTCCTGCTAAAGTATCTCAAAATCAAGAAGTGTATTATTTCAGGTCATAGCCTAGGAGGTTTTATTGCTCAGCAAATCGCCCTGGATGCCCCAAAATTGGTTAAAGCACTTATATTAATCGACACGGCTCCTACAGTTGATGTCGAGGCAGCTCAAGCCCAAATCCAATTAGGTCAACTTGTATACGGACTTGAGCCCGAAGAGGCTGTCCAAAAAGTGCTTGAACTCGGATTCTATGACTCCAAGAAGGCTCGAGAAACACCCGGGATGATGGACCTTTTACTTTTCAATGAACAGGAAGGTCGACGGCTAGCGTTAAGCCATGGCTATGCCCAGGGAGCGGCTGCCAGTTTTAATATTCAAGACCAAGTCAGTCAGATTAAACATCCCACGTTGGTCATAATTGCCGCTCAAGATGCAACCTTTCCTGTCAAATGGGGCGACTTCTATAAAGAACACCTTCCAAATGTGTCTGTCCAGATTATCGACAAATCCGATCACTCCATCCAATTCGAACAACCTGAAGCACTCGCTCAAACCATGGTCGATTTCGCGAAAGGTGTTTGAATGTCCTTTTCCCAAGTGTCTGGGACGTGAAAAACTGGAAAAAAGCTTTTGTGCAGAGCTCACTAAAGGAACTATATAGACTCATTTCCAACCAACTAGGATATCTAATGTTGCTGGGTCTAGGATGACGAACCATGATTCCACCAGCTGTCTTTATCATTCTGCTCTTCATCGCCGTTATCCTACTGATTACTTTTGACGTGACAGACCATACCATCGCCGCCCTCATTGGTGCGTCTGTCGCAATTGTTTACTTTGCTCAAATCTGGCCCGCCTGGCGATTTGAACAGTTCATCTTCTTTACTGATTTGGCCAACACATTTCCAATTGATAGTGCGGAATATCTCTTCTTCATGGGAAAAGCAAGTATCTATGAGGACCTTCCTACGATTTTTAGTGACGAAGTCTTCACACATTATTTTGCAGAGTGGATTGATCTATCGACGATTGTAGTTATTCTCTCGCTAATGGTAATTACGGAAATTGCAAAGGATTCTGGGCTTTTTCAGTTCATTGCAGTCAAAGCTCTTAGTTTCAGTAAGGGTAGTCCGCGAAGACTCCTCATGATTTTTTGTGGCATCACATTTCTCATGTCGACAGTCATAGCCACAACGGTTCTGATTATAGGGCCATTAACAATTCTTGCCTGTGATGCTCTCGAACAGAACCCAACGTCTTATCTGATTGCCACTGCCATGTGTGGAAATGTCGGCGGAATCACTACAGTAATAGCGAGCGTTCCAACGATGCTCGTTGCCGGTGCAACACTCTACGATTTTGGCTGGTTTGCGATAAATTTGCTTCCTCTCGGACTGATGCTTCTAGGAGTTACCATCTTCTTCGCTTTACGTATCTTTCGACGAGAATTCACAGCTCCACGGTTAAGTCGTGTCAACGATTTAATGGCTTTAGACGCCTGGACTATGGTCGAAGACCGTAATGTTTTCTATCGGACCGCTATTCTCTTTGTTGCAATGATTGTTGGGTTTATTATTTTTGGTACAGCTGGCTTGACGTGGGTCGTTGCCTTTGTGATGGCTTTGCTCTTTGTGTTACTCAGTGGGATCCCCGCAAATCGAATTTTCCGAGAAGTCGATTGGACGGCTCTCTTCTTCTTTATTGGGCTCTTTTTTATTGTTGGATGTATGGAAGAATTCGGGGTTCTTACCTATATCGGGATAGTTGTTGCCCAAATCACAGGGGGTGATCCTGCTCTGTCTAGTGTAACTATGTTATGGATTACTGGCTTTACGAGTGGTGCCATTGACAATATTCCTGTCACGGCCACGTTAATTCCTGTAGCACGAGATCTCGCATTTATTTCTGGTCCTGGAACAGCAGGTATCATCTGGGCCTCACTTATAACTGGGGCTGTGTTAGGAGGTGCCCTGACTCCAATTGCGAGTGTTGCGAATGTCATGACGATGACTGTTGCCGAAAGAGAGAACCGACCCATTAATTATGGCAAGTTCCTGCGAACAGGTGTCATTATGTTCTTTACCTATCTGCTCGTGGGTACAGGTTATCTCCTCTTCCGGCTCTTCTTCTTGCCAATTGCTCCTCCACCGAACTATCCGGGATAAAATGCGTTCTAGTGGATAACGAACCACAATATACCTCCTGCACCGCCAAAGAGGAAGAAGACCACTGGAAGGGCGATAGCTTGAGCCAGGGCAGCAAAGGAGAGGATGAGCAGGAAGGGGCGAGAGCCCATCACAGTTGTAAGGAGATCAAGGAGATTTTCTGCCCATTTGAAAAGGCTAAAGACCATGACTCCCACTATAATGAAGATGGCTATGAGGATATATTTGAGGGGAATTTGTTGAGTAATGAATTCTGGGATGACGGGTGCAAGGGCAATAACTGCAATAACGGCGATGATGCCTGCGGCAAGACCGATAAGGGCAGCCCAAGGTAGTTTGTTTATAGGTGTTAGAAAGAGGGCTATCCCCATCCAGGCGAGAAGGAAAAGTGTTAAGGGATCACCATATGGAGTGGCAAAGGGATTCAGAATAATGGATACTAATGACGCGAAGCAGAGTACACCCATAGGAATGCCAATAAACCCAATGAGACGTACTATTCCTCGGCGCCAGCTGATGCCTCGCTCTGCATCGCTCTTCTCTGAGCCCTCGTCACTTTTTTCAGTGTGACCTGGGCGAAAGGTTTCACCCATGAGATTGTCTAAGAACCAGGCGAAGGAGGCAACGGCTCCTAGGCCTAAGAATAGGGGTGCAAGCTGTGCAAGAATAATTGTCCAGGACATAGTAATTTTTCCTCCGTTCTAATGGTCGTTAATGAATTGAGCCTAAAAAGCATTTGGAGTTGGGCAACAATCCTCATGGTTTTATCTAGTTTCTTGAATTTCACTCTGGTGATCACAATTAACTAAGGACTATTGGTACGATTTTCATTTCATCAACATCAATTAATCCCTTATCAGTGATTTTGAGTGACGGTATGACTGGGAGTGCCATGAAACTCATTGTTAAAAAGGGATGTTCAAGTGTGCAACCAAGTTCATGAGCTGCAGTCCGTACTGCCTGCAATTGACGAGCAACTTTTTTGACCGGTTCATCAGTGATTACTCCAGCGATGGGTAAAGGTAGACTGGATACGACTTTTCGTCCCACTACCGCTGCAAGGCCTCCGTTGCTTTGTGAAACGGTACTGACTGCCATGATAGCATCTTCAGGACTGGTGGCGACAGTAATTATGTTGTGGCTATCATGGGCTATACTACTTGCAATCGCGCCCTCTTTCAGGCCAAAGCCTTGAATGAAGCCCACACCAATGTTCCCTCCCTTCATGTAGCGTTCTGTTACTGCAATGGTTAGAATATCCTCTTCAGGGTTTGGGTGAATATATCCATCTCTGGCGTCGAGAGTATGGGTCTCAGATCCTGTGGTAAGACTGCCCTCTTTTGCAGTAATGACGCGTACTTTATGAGGTCCATCCTTAGCAGGAATTTGGTAGTTTAACACTGTAGGGATGCCACCAAAACGAATTGTTGTTCTCAAATCTAGAGGATAGTCAAATCGCTGCAGTTTCGTCGTGAGGCGACCATCTTTTGCTACAACTTGACCCCGATGTAATACCACGTCAACATTAATTGTTTTGAGATCATCAATTAGAACGATATCCGCTACGTTGCCGGGAGCAAGATTTCCGACTCTTGATAAATTGAAAAATTGAGCTGGATTTGAAGTGACAAGTTGAATTGCTACGAGCGGATCAATGCCTGCATTAATGGCCCTTCGGAGACTGCGATCCAAATGTCCGAGATCTGCTAATTCAACAGGAGATAAATCATCGGAGCAAATAGTACATCGTCGTAAATCGCGCCCCGCTTGATACAGTGGAAGAAGGATATCGATCATATTGCGAACTATCGAACCTTCACGAGCCATAACTGTCATACCCATTCGCAGTCTATCAATCGCCTCTTCCGCGGTTTCGCATTCGTGATCCGACATAATCCCCGCAGCAATGTAAGCATTCAATTTCTTTCCCTTGAGTCCCGGGGCGTGACCTTCCACAACTTTTCCTTGACTACGGGCAAACTGAATTTTAAGGTGGATATCTTCATCATTGTTCAATACAGCGGGAACATTCATAACTTCGCCAAGTCCGATAACCGATGGATCTTGAAGTAAACGGTCAATGGTAAACGCGTCCAAGCGAGAACCAGAGGTTTCAAATTCAGGAGAAGCAGCTGGAACACAGCTCGGGACCTCCATTAGAATGCGTAGCGGGAGATTCCGAGCTTCTTCCATGAAAATTTCTAAGCCACGTATACCTGTAACATTCGCGATTTCGTGAGGATCAATGATGGCGGTTCCAGTACCATGAGGAATGACAGCTCGGGCAAATTCGGTAAGGGTGAGCATCGTGCTTTCAACGTGAATGTGAGATTCAATGAAGGCTGGTGTCGCATATCGCCCTTTCCCCTTAATGACCTTAGTCTTATTTCCAATAAGATCAGAAACATCCCCAATCCGGCAGATGGTACTCTCCTTAACTGCGATGCCTCCTTCGAGAATCTCTCGGGAAATTACATCTACGGGTTGTACATCGGTGATTACAAGGTCTGCCTTTATACGACCCATGCTTGCATCAATTAGCGTTCGCTGGCTCATAATAATTCACTCCTATGGACGCTCAGGCCGCCCAAGGATGATGGGTTCTTTTAACCGTACAATTCGAGCATTAAAGTGTAGCGTATTGGATATTCAGAATGACTCCACTCAATCAATTTGGAAATATTTCTTTAGGGGTAGGAGGAGATCGAGTGCACTTTCACTTTGGATGGTGGTAGTTGCTGCAGCTGCAACCTCTGCATTCGTTGGATTAAATGCGATTGAACAACCAGCGATTTCAAACATGGGAATATCATTACGAGAATCTCCAATAGCAACGCAATCGGATAGAGGAATTTTCTCCGCTTTGGCGATATCTTTCAGGACCTTGTGTTTATTATCAAAAGCTACGTGTACATCGACCCCTGAAATCCGCCCCTCAGCATCTATAACGAGTTTGTTAGCTTGACTATAATCAATACCAAGTTGTTTCTTCGCTCGGTCAGCAAACACGGATAATCCTGAACTAATGATTGCAGTCTTGAAACCATAATTCTGTAATCTCCTGATAAGCTCTGCTGAATTAGGGATGAAAACCAGCTCTTCATCAATCGCTTGCTCAATTTCTAAAATCGGGATACCATGCCACAAAGCCACATCTAATTCAGCCCAACGAACATAATCAATATCACCGGCATAATAACGATCAGCGTTGGGTTTCGCTGCCTCAAGCGTTCCTAGTAATCGATGAATCCAACTCCAAGCACTCCAGATTCGAACTAAGGTTCCATCTAAGTCAAAAGCAATCAAACCCTGGGGAGACAATATACATCCTCGCCGTGCTCAATATGGTATTAGTGGAAAAAAGGTTTGGTACCATTTAAACGATAGCACAAGATTACTTCTTTGGGCGTTTTGCGGGATATGATCTAAACTCGCAATGTGGGTCACCCTTTGCAACACAGAGAATTTCTTCAGTAATGTAAGGTTGGTCAAGTACTGCTTCAAAGAGGTTTGATAACATTGCAGAATGGATAAAATCAATTGCTAGGTCAAGATCTTTCAAAGATGTGGCCAATGGAGAATGTTCAAGCATAATAGTGAATTCTTGATCTTCCTCATCATATGAGATTTGCATATTTCCCATTCCTAAAAGGCCAACCATTTTCGCAAACCCCCCTATTTGAGCAGGAATCTCTTGACCTTCGAATTGAACCAAAAGTTTAGGAACAACCTCATGCATAGCTTCCTGAGCAGAAGACATCAAAACGGGGATCAAAGTTTCAAGCTCAAAGGATAACGCTAAATTACGCAAAAGTGTACTCAAAATGGAGAATGGAGTGATCACTATTCGTTCATCGAAAAGTTGCAGCACTCCATGCTTCACCATATTCAAGCCAGCTTTTATTTCCTGAGGCGTTTCAATGAGTTCAGCACTCATTTCAATGCCTTTTGATGTTATCTCGTAGGGAACCCGCTGTCCTTGAAATCCAGGAATTGGTGATTTTAAGACACGCACAAAGCGTTGAACACGGTCTTTTTCCTCTTCGAGGACTAACCTTATGACACCATCATATAAGCGTTCAAAGCTTTCTGAGACCAATGGGTCGTGCATACGAGGGACGACGACTGATAAGCCTACACTTTGACCAAGTTTCATTAACCGTGCAGCTCGGGAGGCTAGCCGGTATGCTCTTTCGAAGCCAAAAGTCATCACCAAACCTGAAAGTGAATCATTTACTATGCGAAAAGGGAGGCGTGGTTCTCGATTTATAGCAAATTGGTAGACCTGTTGATAAGAGTAGAGCACTTTATGTGGGTCAGCAGGATTACCAACGGAAACCACACCGGGAGCCTCAATCTGGCCTTCAGACCATAAATCGAGAATTAACAATTGCTTATTCGCAATGGCCGTGTCTACTTCAATTCCATATTCACGTAATTGATCTAAAACATCCTCACCAGGACGTTCATTGCTAGCAAAAATTACTAACTCGTTGGTGTTGAGACCGTTTTTCACAAAGGGAAGAATGACACCTTGGGGTTGTGTACCGTTATCCGCTTCAAGGAGATAGACTTTCCCCCGAACTAAATAACCACCCAATAGCCGGTCAATTTCGCCAATCCCTGAGCTAACGGCTTCCAATGATGGTTTCACCCTCATACTCTACAAGGTTGAATGAATACAAAGAGCCTAGTGGTTGATGCTTTATTTCAATATGTCTAAACTAACTGCTAACTCCAAGGAAAATTGTAGTTTGGATAATACACGGGATAGAAGAGAAATACATAGAGAAAAAGATAGATCAAAAGAATTAGAAATAGCAAATAAGCAACCCTTCGCCCCTTCTTTTGTAACCAATGAATAGACTTCGCATTGACTTTTCCAGGCCACTGCCATTTTCGATAAAGCTGGAGTAACGCAAGAAAGGGAAGTCCACAAAAGATCAACAGGAAGATACTCTTGTATTTGAGGATTCCATACCAAAATAAGTGCGTGTAAAACCCTACTGTAATGTATAAACAAAGAAAACCTAACGCGATGAGTAGAATGCCTAGCCTGCTTGTTCGTTTAGGACCCAAAAAGATCGCCGTAGTCCGAACTCCTGCTTGAGAGTCTGCTTGATAATCTGATACAGTATGCACACCATGAGTTCCTGCATAAAAGAGTGCAGGTCCAATAATCAGAGCTAGTGGAAGCTGTGGTAAAAAGAACAATATCGCCCAAGCTGCCATCACAGACCAAGACCCAAAAGCAATTCCAATCATCAACAAGTCTACAAAGGGGCGACTTTTCAAACGAATAGGAGAAAACGAATATAGAATTCCAAAGACAATGATGAAACTTAGTATGATGAAGAACCCAAACCCCACTAGTAACAATGCTAAGGCGAGACCAGCTAGAATACATACTGCTGCAATGAATAGTCCTTGCTTAAAGGAAATGTATCCACTGCTAATAGGAAGTTGTGACTTTTCAGGATGAAACTGATCTGTATCCATATCTCCTAATTGATTGATAATGAAGATTCCAGAATTCAATAAAGTCGCTGCAAAAATCGCCCAAATTAAACGTAACCATGTGAAGGGATCACTTAGTCTTAGTAAAGGAGGTTGGCTTAATGGGGGTCCACCGAGAATAAGGAATGCGAGTGTTAGCAATAAAATTGAACCCAGCCATACCGAAATCCGTGTCAATTGCACTAGAATCTGCCATCTTTGCAAGGATTGGAATTTTTTTGTTTCTACTTCAGAAATTTCCTCAAAATGGGATTCTTGTCCATTGTATCGAAAGTTTATCCAGGCTATTAGGCATAAACCAAAGCTCAAAAATGTCATAACTAACGGATTCAAAGGTGGAAGAACAAATATCCACAACATATACATTAGAATTGGATTTGTATCTGCTAGGTAAAGATAGGGGTGTCCTACTTGAAAACTAAATATTGTTTGAATCGCAGATGCGAACAGAATCATAGCAGCGATTAGATAAATTATGCTATCATAACGAAATCGCCAATATCCGAGGATACCTCTCCGTAGGAAATAGAGTCCAGTTCCGAAAAACACAATAAAAAGGATATGAAATCCACCATTCACCCATAGAGCCTGCATGATCGTACTATGTAAAACAACTGCGAAAAGAAATTCAATGATCATGCCAGTTGCTAAAATGGCCAGTCCACTTGAAAAGTAAAATATCGCTAGCACTCGGGATCTAGGTGACATGGCATATACCCTGAACATCTAAACGGTATTAACAATTGGTACAACTTTTTAGTGCTGTGCTCATAAAGTCTTTTCAGAGGGAGTACTTATGTCAAGGAATGATTTCGTGGAGAACATGAGCACACAACAGTTTTCATTTATTATCTTTGTTTTACTCGTATTCCTGATACTAATCACAGCATTTGCTTTCTTAACTAACACAATCTGGACAATTGGACTTGCTCTTTTAGTTGCTCCATTCATGCCACTTGGCGTTTATGTTGATGTTCATGTGGAACGAAAAGGATTGACACAATTTCTTGTATTGTTCGTTTTCTTAGTCATTTTTAATTATGTCTTATGGCAATATGGTCCATTTTGGACGCCCTATCCCGTTTTTACTTTAGCACTATTCCAATGTTTGTTTGCATTTTTCTTCATTGGTCTCATCAGTAACCTTCTTAGTGAGCGTTATTTAAAACCAAGACTAGAATCCAAACTTGTCAAGAAAGTGGATAAACACACATTGAGTCCATTACCTGAGAAGTGAACTTTTAATTAGAAAACAAACCTTCTCTTTGACAGTTGGCAATGGAATAAAAGTTTCTTACAGGTAGCTATTACTTAAATAGAGCTAGTTAATCCCTTATCGCAAGTATAGACATATGGTGGCTTGGCGAAGATGAAACGAGACGCTGAAGAGTTACTGAAAGAACTCTGTCCTGATTTACAAATATCTCGGAGTAATAAGGAATGGCTTGAACGTTCGGCACAAGCTATTGCAAAAACGACACAAAGTCGAGATATCTATCCCGTTGTAGATCATACACAAGGCGAAGGTCCGTGGATTTATGATTTAAAGGGAAACCAATATCTTGATATGACGGCTGGTGTGGCCGTTCGAGCTCTTGGGTTTCGTAATACTGTAATTCAGGATTTTGAACAACGCATCCAAGGATACTTACGAGAAGTTCCCGGACAAGACTTTGACGTGATTCCCCAGACTCTTTTAGCAGAGCGGTTAATTGGGTTGACTCCTGGTGATCATGAAAAAGAGGTATTTTTCACAACGAGTGGTGGTCGAGCGGTTGAATCCGCTGTGAAATCCGTGATGGATACGTCACATCGGTTTCGATTTGTTGCTTTTCGACCAGCCTTCCATGGTCGGACAGGTTATTCCTTGGCTCTGACGGCGAGTAAACATGTGCATAAGGACTACTACCCCCAAGGGTTAGATGTCATTCGGGGTCCCTATCCTTACTGCTTCCGTTGCCCCTTTGGACAACATGAAGACACCTGTAACCTGGAATGTCTACAGTACCTACGAGATAGTCTTCAATATGGTGGTACTGATATCGCCGCGATTGCCATTGAACCCATATGTGGGGAAGGGGGCATCATTCCTGCACCAATTAAATTCCTTAAGGCGCTTCGAGTGCTTGCCGATGAACTTGAATCCAAAATCATCAGTGATGAAGTTCAAGCTGGACTAGGGCGTACGGGTCGCTGGTGGGGAATCGAGCATGCTGATGTTGTTCCTGATTATATCTGCACGGCTAAAGCTTTAGGGGGTGGCTTTCCATTCGGAGCCGCGATTGGACCTAAACCTATGTTCACTGATTTTAGCCGCCACTCCGAAACCTTTGGTGGTGAACCCTATATTGCTTTAATCTCACTTTCTGTTCTCCGCACTATTGAAAGTGATCGGCTCGTTGAAAATGCAGAAACACGTGGCAAACAACTCCGAAAAGGCCTCCTTGAAATCCAGGAAACAAGCAAATTTATCGGCGACGTTCGGGGTCGAGGTTTAATGTGTGCTGTTGAAATCGTCACAGATCGTAAAACCAATAATATTGATCCCAAACGTCGTGAAGCAATCCTTTCCAATTGTGTGAAAAAACAACAGCTGTGGATAATTGGAAGTGGTCGTAATTCTATTCGGTTCCTACCCCCTCTTAACATCACTGCTGAACAAATTGATATCGCCATCGAACGATTCGGAAAAGCCGTTAAAGGCGTGAAATAATCACTAGTCTAGTTGGTGATTCTGAATGGCTTCCTCAGCTGCAAAACTAGTCTATGGTGCCATTGCCTTTGCCATTGTTGGCTCCCTGGTGCTGCTGATAGGTTCCTATCTCCCCTTTTCACCCCTGATGGTCCTAATCATAGGTTATCTCTGCTTTGGATTCGCCATTATAACAGTCATATTCGCACTTTACTTCAATCAACGTAATTCGGCGAAAACCCAGGGTCATGTAGGTGTTTAATTCCTCGTCGTTGTATAATCCCCCCCTCCTCTCCCCTCTGGTAACTCCCCTCTCCACCCTGTGTGTGGTTAGGATTTGTAGGTTTATTATGTGGGAGTGGACTGTTGTGGAGTATGGATTAGGAAGAAAATAGGCGCAGGAGGGTGGTGATTGGCCACCCCCTTGGCAATTGTAAAAATGTGGAGCTTCGATTCGCTTTAGCCGAGCTTGAAGACGCTTTGCAGTTTCATGAGGTGGCTCATGTCGCCTTGACTCTTGAGCTTCCCGGACATGAAGGCTGCGACCGCATTAAGCTGGCCGTTAGAGATGGCCATCCAATCGTCTTTGCTGATAGTGATGATGAGGTCTGCTTTGTCAGCAGGGCCTTCGCCCCAGTTAATTTTCTGGTCTGTGATGGTGATGTTGTATTTCTGGTCACCTTGGATGTCCATTTCGATAACGCAGTTCCAGCCCGCGGCGGCTGCGGAGTCGAAGGTTCCGACCATGGCTTCTAAGCCTTCTTTTGGAGTATCAACCAATAGTGTTCACCTAATCTTGAATGTAGGAGATTCTGTCAATGTTGAGGGGGTTTTTGCTTAAAAGGATAACTTACCGTCAACAAGTTATAATTCACTGAATAGATTAAACGGAGATGATGGCATAAAGGCAGTGGTCGGCGCCATCAGCCATGGCTTTCTCGTGAGAGATAGTTATCGAGTCATCATGATGTTGAATAAGATTGGTAATGAGGCTCTCATGGTATCGGCAGATGGTTCCTGGATAAGCTGAGGCAATCTTGTCATAAATACAGTTACTGACTTGGATATAAAATCCCTTTTTGTGTGCTACGTGTTTGGCAAAGCAACCCTGTTCATTAATGTACTCGCAGATCCGATCCAACATTTGTACAAGATTTTTCGGCACCGTTTTCTCTTCTTCCCAGTTTCTGACCATTCGGTTAACCTGTAATTGGGCCGCGCGATCTAACAGACCAGCTACATGTTCAGGTCCTTCTTCTTGAACGAGTTGATCGATTATGGTCAATGCAAGGTGCTGAAATTGCCGTGGAGGAATGACGATATGAAGACCTTTATCAATTTGGAAATACGCGGCTGGTCGACCTCGACGGGCAGGTCCCTCAGACTCATAACTTTCATCGACCACACCCAGACTCATAAGGCGTTGGAGGCTATTACGGACAGCAGTATAACTCAATCCTGTCTCCTTGGCGATTTGATCGATGGTCGATTGGGGATTCAGCGTGATGACCTCGACGATACGTTGATCTATTTCATAACGATTCAAAACGCGACCCATTGCTTTTTTTGACATAATTTGTCAACTAATTCGGTAGTCTATCGTTAGGTTGCTGGGTTTGCTGTTTACCTAACAGTGTCTCTATTTTTTCTATTTCTTTTCTTCTTACAATTAAATTATTCTATTGTGCCAGGGATAACCGTTTAAGACTGTTTACTGCTTCTAGAACCATCTCTTCGATCGGTAGTTGAGATTCAGCTTCATGAACATCTACTAATGTAGCAGCTATAGAGGGTTGGGAGGGCACAGCAAAACATTCTCCGGCATCCTGACTAGATACCTGGAAGGTCCCGATTCTTCTGGCAAGAGTCATCGTTTCAGTCTTATCCATCCCAATCAAGGGACGAAAAATTGGAAGTGTTACCACGGAATCGAGAATTGCCAAATTCGCAAGGGTCTGCGAAGCAACTTGCCCAAGTGTTTCACCAGTTACTAGCGCGTATGCCTTCTCTTGGGCTGCCACCATAGCTCCAATACGATACATCATTCGTTTACATAAAATACAAGTTAGTTTTCGATACTTTGGTATTTGGAGACGTTTCAATATCTCATGAAAAGGGATGACTTGTAATTCCACTTTCTTTTCGGGAATCCATTCCGTGAGTATTTGAGCAGATTTGATGGCACGTTCTACAAACTGCTTTTCTGTAGGAGGTGCTGCGTCAAAATACAGTGGGATGACATGGGCTCCTCGTTTCATCATTAACCACTCGGCGACCGGACTATCCAAGCCGCCGGAATGAAGCCCCAACACAACCCCTTGTGATCCATAGGGAAGCCCACCTGGTCCTTTGATAATCTGTGTAAAGATAAATGCCGATTTCTGACGGACTTCGACATGTACTTCAACATCAGGATTATCCAAATCCACATGCACTGATTCATTCACAGCTGTTGCTGCTTCAATGATTTTCGCACCAACTTGAGCAGCAATTTCTGGGCTAGAATATGGATATGTTTTAAGGCGACGTGCTCGAACTGCAAACGTCTGTTTGTCATGTAAGAGCTGAGGTGTTAGGGCACCGATAAGTGTAATAATTTCTTCAAAGCGTGAAGGAGATGTCCAAACGGGGCTCGCAGAAACTATACCAAAAATATTTGCTGAAGCATCCGTCGCCTCCTGTGGTTGAGAGGTATGAATGAAGAACCGTCCTCGATCCCGTGTAATTTTACTGAAATGGATTTCCTTTCGTGTTAAAAATTCTTTGATATGCTTACGGAGAAGATTTTCAAAATGACGGCGAATTCCAGGGCTCTTAAGCCCAATTTCACCATAGCGAACAAGGACTTTATCAGGTTCCATTCGGTGAGACATCTTCATTCAACCTAATTATTTAACACAATAATTGGGTGACACTCATCGAATCCCCAAAATTAACCTTCTTGTTACACATCAGGGCATTAATTTATTTACATGCACCTCTTTTGAGATAAGGTTACTAGTTCATTAATCAAAATTAGCTGATTATTCCATTTGTGTGTGGGTATACATGGATTCAATTGAAACCCAAATTGACCGCTTCTTCAGTCCCCGAAATATCGCCATTATCGGGGCTTCCCGACGCCCAGGACGCATCGGGCACATCATCGTCGAACAAATGGTCGCAGCCAAATTTCCTGGACGACTATATCTGATTAATCCCAAAGCTGCAAAGGAAAAATATCATATCCTGGGTATCAAAACTTATGCCTCGTTGAAAGACTGTGGAGGTCCTATTGATCTCGCGATTATCGTTATTCCCGCAAAAAATGTTCTTCATGCTATGGAAGGATGTGTCGAAAAGGAAATTCCGAATGTCATAATCGTGTCTGGTGGATTTCGCGAAACTGGCCCTGAAGGTGTAAAACTTGAGAAGAAGGTATTAGAACTCGCGAGGAAGGGGAATATTCGAATTCTAGGACCTAACTGTTTAGGAACTTTTAGTCCCAAATGTAATATCGATACACTGTTTCTCCCTGCAAGCACGACCCCACGTCCTGGTGTGGGTCGAATTTCATTTATCACCCAATCTGGATCCGTGGGGGGTGCAGTTATGAGCTTTGCCTATAATGAAAAAATTGGCTTCAGCAAATTCGCAAGTTTCGGTAACGCGATTGATGTCGATGAAGGCGATCTTATTGACTACCTCGAAGATGATGAGGACACCCAGGTCACCGGTCTCTACTTGGAATCTATTGCACGAGGACGTAAATTTATTGACATTTGTCGTCGTGCATCCAAAGTCAAACCAATTATTGTGATTAAAGCTGGTAGGAGCGAAGCAGGAACCCGAGCTGTCTCAAGCCATACAGGATCACTGGCTGGGACAGATCGCATTTATGATGCAGCTTTTGAAGCTGCAGGAGTTATACGTGTAAAAACTATTGGTGAATTCTTCGATGTGGCTAGAGCCCTAACAAATCAACCACCTGCGAAGGGTAACCGAATTGCCGTTATCACGAGTGGTGGCGGTTTTGGTGTAATGACCCTTGATGCTTTGGCAGATTATGGACTAGAGGCTCCTGAGCTTTCAAAAAAACTTCAGCAACGTTTACACGAAAAACTACCCTACTTCTATTCTGTTCGGAATCCCATCGACTTGACTGGTTCAGCAACAGCTGAGCAATTTGCCTTTGCAATGAATACACTTCTTGATAGTGATGAAATCGATGGCATCATCGTTATTCCACTTTTCATGACACCGCTTCTTGATGCAGAACAAGTGAGTCAAGCAATTGTTGAGGCATCAGAACAACGGAAAAAACCAGTTATCGTGGTATCTGTCCCATCAACTATGAAAATTCGAGAACGCATGCACAAGCTCCGTGTTGCTGGTGTTCCCGCCTATCATCTTCCACTCAGGGGTGCTCGGGGCATTGCTGCCCTAGTTGAATATGGAGAAATAATCCAGCGTCCAGATGAATAAGAGACTATCTCGACTCAATACAAAATCTCTTCAGTTCATGTAAGTCAGTGATAATCAGGTCTGGGGGAAGTTCTAGATTTCTCAGCAGCGGTTGGTCAGGGCGTTGAATGAACACCGTATTCATTCCCACTCGATTTCCGCCAATGATATCACTGCTACTATCTCCGACCATGACGGCGTGTTCGGGACCAACCTCAAGATTTTGAAGACATCGTAAGAATCCATCAGGGTGTGGTTTTGCAATATGTTGCTCAACTGTACCCAACATTACCAATTCATCAAAGTGTTCTTTAATTCCAAAAGCTTCGAGTTCCAATAAGGCAATATTTGGGGGGGTATTCGTCACCAACCCTAACTTAAACTCTTTATGCAAGGTAGCTAATGCATCAACATCATCAAAAAGATGAATCTCACCAGACTCAATCATCTGGGCACGTTTTGCTAAATCTAATTGGTCAAACCGATGGATAAATTCATCATAATCTAAGACTCCCCAATCCTTTAGGATATGCTCAAAATCCCCACCTGAGTGCCAGATTGCTAATCGACTATCTTTTT
>JAEOTO010000022.1 GCA_016839805.1 Candidatus Hermodarchaeota archaeon | reverse complement strand
TATTGGGAACACTGGGTTTGGCGAAAGATCTTGGCACTTCCCTCCCCCCTAGAAAACCATTCCCTCTCCCCTCCAATTGTGTCCTTAATTGGACAAATGTCCTTTTCTTGGAGGTGCCTAATCCGCCATTATACCCAGTGTCACATTTTGTTGATTTGATAACAATCCGTATTCATTTATTAGATTTTGAGGGTATGATTGGCGTTATTTGAGTAGCCGCGAAATATTTACTCGTGCCTGTTTTGGGAGTTTTTGTTCACCGATGAGTTCATCAATTGCAGTTAAGATTTTTTCCCGGTCTAGTTTGTCTTCATCGCGCATTTGACGGAGGGCGTGTCGGAGAGCTACAGGAGGACGCATTTTGCGGTCAATGTTGCGTTTCGTGTATTGTCGCAAGACTTTGAGATCGATGGCACCTTTGTCTGCAAGTAGTTTGACTGTGCGGAGAAGGGGTGCACGATGGGGGCCTCGGCGTGCAGCCATGCGTCTTCGTCGGGTGAAGGGAGTGTGCAATTTTTTCTCTCGTGGTTCAATATTTTTGGCACCGCAGTATTCACAGATGATAGGGCGTCCAGGCATTATTATTTCATATAGAAGCTTAGCGCCACATTCAGCACATTTGAGTACGCGGCTGGGTTTGGGTTCTTCACTCATAAGAAATGATTCTGGTTGTGGCTACATAAGCCTTTGCTGATATTAGAAAAAAGTTTGGGACAATTACATTACGAGGGAAGGTCTTTGAGGTAGATAATGATGGTGATGTCACGGACATTGGTGTGAGTGGGACCTGTGAAGATATGGTCGTTGAGGGCTTCGAAAAGGATGTAGGTATTATTGGTATCGAGCAATTCCTCGGAGGAGAGATTGAGAGTGGTCGCTCGTTGGATAGATTCATGGTCAGCGACTGCTCCAGCATAGGGGGTTGGACCATCAACGCCATCAGTAGCGAGACTTGCGACGACTAATCCGTCATGGTGTTTGAGGAAGGGAAGGGTGGCCGCAATGAGTTCGGTGTTACGACCACCTTTTCCTGGATGGCGGACTGTAACGGTAGTTTCGGAGCCGATTATAAGGACATGGGGAGTACTGGGCCTTTGGAGTCTGTTGGCAAGTTCTCCTATTTTGAATCCAATTTCTCGTGCTTCTCCTTGCCAATCCGTTGCAAGGATTTGAGCCGTTAGACCCTTTTGTTGTGCTGTTTGCTGAGCTGCTTCACAAATTACTCGGTTGTTGCCAATGAGTTCAGCGACCGTCGAAGAAAAAATAGGATTAGTCGGTTTCGGAGTGTCGGTAATGTCTCCTCGTAGGCCGGCATCAACACGTTGCTTGACTCGGGGAGGTACCTCTGACCAGAGGTTGTACTTCGTAAGAATTTCTGCAGCATCGTGAAAGGTGGTAGGATCTGGAAGTGTGGGTCCGCTGGCAATCATGTCGAGTTGGTCATTAGGAATATCTGATATTAGGAGGCTTATATGCTGTCGTGGGTAAACCTGGCTGCTTAGATAGCCTCCTTTGACCTGTGAGAGGTGTTTTCGAAGTGTGTTCATGTCAGTAATGGGTACCCCTGATTCTATCAAGAGGGTCGTAGTTTCTTGAAGGTCCTGTACAGTGAGGGGTGATGCGGGGTGAGAGAGCAAGGAGGACCCACCACCGGATATCAGGCTGATTATCAATGCATCATGTGGACTGCTTGTGATAAGTTCTTGGAGTGCTCGCGTTGAATTAACACTTTGATTGGTGGGAAGGGGGTGTCCACCTCCCTGAAGTTCCACACTTTCAAGCACAAAATCATTCACTGAATTTTCAGGTACGATTATTAAACCACCAGTGATACTCTCGGGGAGGAGTGCTTCGATGGCTTCGGCCATTCGTCCAGTGGCTTTTCCTGCACCGATTACAAAAACTCCGTTGATAGTATGAAGGTTGATTTTGTGCTGAGCTAAATGTAAAATATGATTTTCAAGTTTTATTACTTGGCGAACCATTTGCTGAGGATCTGCAGCAATTAACGCGGCTTCGAGTAAATCTAGAGCAATTTTTCTTGCGTGCTGCGTTTTGGGTGATCCCTTGATTAGGTCATTTTTGTTACGAATAATTGCTGTCAAGGTGCTTCCACGTCAATATTTTAACCGTTGAATACTTCTAACATCAATTGGTCGTGAAGCTTTTTAATCATCATCAATTCGAATATCAACCGAACTAAAGTATATCACAACATGCACAATGAGATGGAAGCCTTCTTCCCCCAGGATTGATTCAAGGTATTGCAATTAAAAATGAACCTTCGATTTATGTCGTGTTTTCGAATTCGGAGCTATCGTCAAAGGCTGCGAACATGGATTTCATGATCTTTTCCATGATGTCCTTCAGCAACTCGCCATTCACGATGCCATCGATGAAATTATACATTTTCTGATAGTCTTCATCGCTCTCAAAAGAGAGGATAACGCCTTTGCCTTCAGGAAGGGGTTCAGCGGTGTAATCGATATCTTCATCCATGAAGCTTTTTGCCATTCGCTTCAAGCCCTCTTCATCTTCCAGCATGTCACCTAAGGGCATTTCTTCATAGATACTTCCTTTGAATTCAAGTTTAATCGTCCGAGCAGTTGGATCAGCTTCAAAGAGTAAGTATTCTTTAATGGCGGCTTGGATTTTATCGAAGGGTAGCTCGAATCCCATTTATTTTCGCCCCTGAACAAGTGAGGGTACAACTCAGCAACCTTCTAGCCTAAAAAACCTCGCCTTAAAATCGGTTCTGTTAGAAGTAGACGGTACTGTAGATGGGTAACTGAGTGAACCATCGTTGAAGGGTGTGTTTGACCCATTCTTCTTTGATTTGTAACAAGTTAAGATGTTCGAGTTCCTCAATGGATTGGGTTCCGTATACTAATGCTGAAAGTCCTTTGATAGTCATAGTAGCTGCGGGATTTCCTGAGGCCTGATGGGCTTGGAGGGACTCGTTTTTTGAGCGGAGCGCAAAGATTTGATTATTCCATTCACACATCTTGTCAGTAACTCGAATGCGAAATTCATCTTCACCTTTTGCAGGTAGACCCGTAAGCGCTTGTTCAACGTCAATTACTCGAACCATCCAGGGCATATATCGTTTGATTTCAATGATGTCATCTTTGAACCAATGTTCGACCATTGTATCAAAGGGAGCATGAATCCAAACTTTGTTAATCTGGTCAGTATGTTTCGCAAAGAAGTTGAATAATATTAATTGAGCAGTTAGGCTATTCGAGTAGAAATCAACGATATGAAGTTCTTGGGTTGCCTCATCACGGGGATCTTTGCGTAGTATCCGATAACGGCTCATCCCTTCGGTGTTTCCATTCCGTTTAACGAACACGACCAGAGAATCCTTACTTCGGTCTTTCCAGATTTTTGGTTTCAACTTTGTAAAGGTAACAAAGCCATGATATTTCGTAAATGGGACACGATTGAAATATTCCGTGTATTGTTTCTGTACATCTTGGGCTCGATGTCTTTCGATTACCCAATCAGAACCTGGATCTATTGAGAGGTAATGACGAATCGCAAGTTGTGGAGCGCCTACAAGATATGGTGCGTTCGCCTTAGTGTAGTCAAATTTTTCGTAATAGGAATCCTTGAATGGGGCAAGCATACTCACCGAGAAGCCGTTTTCTTGCATTTGGTTGAAGGCATACTGCATCAGTTTTTGTATATTTCCCTGATACCGTCCCTCCGGATACGTACTTACTTCGGCAATTCCACCCATTCGTTTACTGACACCACGAATACACTGTTTGAAATCAATCACAGCAACAGTAGAAATGAGAGTCGCAGTATCATCGAATAGCCCGATTGTTTGTGTGGGGTCAAGATAGGTCATTTCATCGTCTTTCACTTCTTTATCCGACCATTCACCGAAGGCATATCGGTGTAACATTCTGGCTTCGGTACGTTCTTTCTCTGTTAAATTTCGAATTTCCACGGTTCATCACCAGTTCGTTTGACTTGGTTTTAGTGGTTCATTACAGGGGCTCAACCTGATATAGTCTTTCGTCCATTAGATTTGTAAAAGACAGAAGATAGCCATCATAATGCACTGCAGCAAGGTGATGAAATGACCAATAAAACAGCATCAACTAAGAAGCCAACCCTTATTTTGTATCATCCACTCATGGCTGCGAAAGGTTATCCAGTTCTAGCTGGTCGTGTCCAACCGGCCTTTGAGTATTTACGAGAAACAGGGACCCTTGATTCACCTCATGTGAAAGTGGAGCAGGCTTTTGAAGTTTCTGAAGAGTTGCTTGTTCAGGTGCATACAAAAAACCACATTCAGCAGGTGAAGAATTCTGGGTATGATGCCGCTTCACTGGTCTCCGCTGGTGCTGCAGTTCGTGCAGGTGAGGGTGTGTGGTTAGGGGAAGCCAGAAATTCCTTTGCTTTTACAGGATGTGCGGGGCATCACGCTAGTCGAGATTCCTTTTGGGGTTTTTGTTATTATAACAACTCAGCCCTGCTAATACGAAATCTACAACAGAAATATGATGTGAAACAATTTTTTATCGTTGATACTGATCCTCATCCCGGGGATGGAACACGGGACATATTAGGGGATGATGAGGGAGTATTTCATTTGAACTTTGAGGCGAGTTTCCGGGAACGATATGAGATAGAGTCGAAGCGGCATGTGGATGTGCCATTTCCTAGTAATAGTAGTGATGGATCCTTTGTAGAAGCGGTCCGTCGCCTGGTTCCGCCTTTAGCCCGTCAAAGTGAAGCAGAAATGATCCTTTGGAACATGGGGCATGATGCGCATGCATTGGATTATGGTGGGTTCAATCTCTCGCTTCGTGCATTTCCAGCAATGACTAAGATTCTGATGCAAACAGCTGATGCTGTCTGCTCCGGGAAATTAGTAGTTTTATTGTCAGGGGGTTCGGAGATATTTGTAGCTCAACATGCAATATCTAGTATCATCCGAAGTTTAGCTGGATTACCTTTGTTAGATGAAGATGAAAAGGATGAGCCGAAAACAGAGCTGGAGGATGTGAAAAATTCAGCTCGAAAACTTGTGGATACCATTCTCGTTAAATTAGGTTTAAAATAGAATTTTTTCCCAAGTGACCCATTTTCCGTGAGCCCTTCGTACCAATACTAAGCCATAGCGCTGCCAAATCTCTTCACGGGTCAGCGGCTCTTCGGAAGGCCCTTTATATTTTGAGTCATGTTGAGGTGGAGAGAGAGGGAGCCGTTGTGTGTAAAAGAGAGTATCTATGAGGGCCCCGACACGACCTTTTTGATATTGATCTTTCACAAAGATTAAGATTTGTTCGGAGGGGATGTCCGCGGGTTGAAGCGTGTGGCGTGGAACTCCTTGACTGAAAGCTGGACACACGCCTCCCATTGTAGTTTGAACGATGTGGAGGCATTGGGGGTCGATGAAAAACTGGCAACGAAGGCATTGGTGCCAGCCCTCCTGGATAGCATGTTCTAATGTAGTCCGTGTTCCACAGGCGACACAAGAGATGCCCACCGTTGATAAATCGAGTTTCATTCGGTGTCACCTTCTGATTGGGCGATGGCTCCAGCAAGGTATATTGTGGCAGCACTCGCGATGGCTTCACGGCGTTCCGCATCAAATTCTAGTTCTAAGCGTGGTCCATAGGCGATGCATCGAGCAGTTCGGGTGACATAACCTAATTCGATGAGCCGGCGTAGAATTCGATCCAGTTGGTAGCGGGAAATTCGCCCCCGGGCTACTAGCATAGTTTCGAGATCTTTTGTGGCAATTCGACGAGGTCGCCGCCTTTTGCTTGCCTGCTCAATGGTGGCAATAATGACACCTAAGACTGCGTATTCAGGATCTGTGAGTTCCCCGGGAACACCATAGAGTGTTCGAATGCAATAGAGGGTGTCTCGACCAAGGCGATATTCAACAAGTTCCAGCCCGAGTGATGTAATTTGTTGGCGGAGCAGGTCGAGAAGGCGGTTTAACCCGGTCTTATTTACGTGGAGTGCTTCAAGTAAATCTTGGCGTTTTACACCGACATTCAGATGGCCATCATCATCACGATATCGAGCTGTGAGTGCGGCAAAGAGTTGACCTAGGAGATGGCGTTGTTCCAGTGCTTCATCTTCTGCTTCTTCTATCACAAGAGTTGTATCTTTAGGTTCTGCTGGATCTGTTGTCATTGCGACGTGACCTCCTCGTACTTCTTTGCTGCAATTGCCACAGCTGAGAATGCAGAATTTGATTTGGAGAACGCCACTTCACGAAACGTTACCGAGGTTTTATCAAAAATCGCTGGTAAGGAATTATCCCGGATCATCTGGCTAAGAAGGTCTAGTTCCCAATTGGAGAGATGGTCAGCTAACTCCGAGTACTTGAATCGTTTTCCCTGTAAACGTTTGACTAATCTACTCCGCCGGGTTTCTAATGAGGTGAATGAAACTTCTTCGAATGGCACTTTATGCTTCTGCAATGCGATGCGGTCATCACGGGAAGGTGGTTCAGCTAGTGTGACAGGAGAATCAACTGGTGGTAGATCAAAAGGTGGCACGGATCGCTCAGGGCTGATAAGAAAAAGTAATGGGGTTGCCCGACGTTTGACGACATTTGCGAACTGATGAATCCATTGCTCGGATGTGATTTCAGGGGTAGCCAGTTGAGAATCACGGCGATGGACCATAGTGGAAAGAGTGTGATAAAATCGACCATCAAGATTTCGTTCCCAAGGAGTTTCCAGGAGATGAAATGCATCAGTGACTTCTTCACGGTCAATCTCAGACTCTTTGATCGGAAATACCTCTTTATGCTTCAAGGCAATTTCGTATTTCTTTGTTAAATCCCAAAGAGTGATGATGACACTCTTTGTACCATAAGAGGGGACACGATATTTCTTGTAATTTCGTTTCGAGGTTTTTCGCCATATCTTACGATCAGAAAAAACACGGCGATGTACTGAGGTATCATTAGTATCCATCATGGTTTCACCTGTCCTTTGAGCAAAATGATATGATGCATGGTCTCTGGAATCTGAAGACCAACGGTAGAGGGAGCCATAAGTAGGAACTGGGGATGAATGAGCGTCTCAATGTGAGTTAAATCGAGAGTACGTTGAACCACACTGAGAACTGCTGCCCGACTAGCTTCGTCTAATCGTTGGGTAAATTCATCAATAACGTGCAGAGGGCTTTTCGCCAAAGTGTGAAGTGCGAGGATAAAGGTTTGGGTGGCTAGGACCCGTTCGCCGCCAGACATCTCTTGATAGGTTCGCCATTGTTCTTTCCGGTTAATCGCTAGTTGGAGATTCAGTTCTGCCCGGCTAGGTTCATCAGGATACCGAACTTGGAGTTTTACCTGTTTGAGGAAGTGGCTGAGGAGTTGATTCATTCGCTGGTTTAATTTCTCAATTGTCGTTTCGAGTTCTTCTCGCCATTTGATTAAGCGCCTGTCGACATCCGTCATCAAATTTTCTAAATGTAGTTTACGCTCTTTTAGGTAATCATGAAGTTGTTGGACAATTTCTTCTTGTGTTTCGAAGGCATGAAGGTCCTCTGCCGTCGCTGTAATTGTTTCAATCATTGCCTGAAGCTGTAATTGCTCGTCTCTTACAGCCGAGGGGGTTCGTATGCTTGCAGGACGATTACCCAGCTTCTCCGCATTTTTTCGAAACTCTTTCACTTGTGTATTGAGGTGTGTAAATTCTTCCTCACGTTGACGAAGTTCGTCAGTAATTCGTTCAACCTCAGCTGTCCGCCGCGACCGGCGATGATCTAAATTTTCTAATTGTCTGTCCAACTTTTGCATTCGAGAAATTAAGGGAAGCATATCAGAATTGCAAACCTGGCTATCTTGGGCAAGGGTATCACAGCGTACATCTAATTCTAGTATCTGCTGTTGCAGGTCTGCTGAACGCCGTTCTAAATCCACTAGAATCGAGGTGCGTTCTTCATCAGATAAGGCAGCGGAACCTGCTTGCCGTAAATCCTGAAGCTGTAAGCGTAGTTGGCTAATTTCAGAATTCAAGCGCATGCGATCTTGCATTAAACGGGCTTCGTCTTCTCGTGATTTTCGAAGCCGTTGTCTAATTACACTACTTTCCTGAGTCAGTCCTAATTCCCGGAGAGCAGTAGATAACCGGACGGTTACAGGGCGAGGTGGTCGGGCGAAAGCCCCAATTCGCAGGTAAAAACTCGTCCCATCACTCGTGATGATATTTCCTTTCAATTGTTGGGTGGCATCAACTAACTCGTTGGGATCTGCAGATTCTTCAGCGACTGCTGTATTAACAACACGACTGAGAAAACTAACTGCATAAACATCCCCTTCAATTAGATCTGCAGCCCAACCAAAAACAGGTGGAGATACTTCAGGACGATCGTGAGTTACCGCGGTTGTTGGGTTGGTCCGAGCTACCACTAAATCTGGTTTTTCAGAAGGCCAAAGGCGATCGAATAAGCTCTTAGCTTCACTGAAAGCATTACGATCCAAGGCGATGAATGCGTAAGTGTACCTACCCATTGCGAGCTTGACGGCAGTTTCATACTCCTCATAATCACGTTTCATCTGTATAAGAGAGAACAGAGGACCAATTACTGAAGCCGATAGTGCGATCTTGTCTAATTCTTCACGATATCGTTGACAAGCACGCAGGATACTTTCTTCGAAACGTGGAAACCGTTGTGGTGTAGTAAATAATTCCTCCTCTGTGAAAGCGATATCTTGACGCAAGTTATCTAATTGATCATCAAGGTCATCACGTTCCTTGGTGAAAGCAGCAAATTCGCGTTGTAAAGTCTCGTGTTTGGTTTTCGCAGGTTTTCGACGTTTGGTTGTTGTGTAACGTTTCATTTGCGTATTGACACTGGTTAGTTCGTTTTCGAGTCCTAGCCGGTGTCCTTTCGCTTGCATAAGCTGATCGCGAACTGTCTCCATTGTGGTTTGAAGCTTTTGTCGTTGCTGTTGTACAGTTTCATACTTTGAAACGAGTTCAGCTCTTCGATTATCAAGCTTTGTTAATTTTTCACGTTCCATAGTAAATTGAGCTTGAATTTCATTCATCTGCGATTGAAGTTGTTCAACCAATCCTTCTCGATAAGCTACTTCTGACCAAGCTGCTTCAAGGTCGAGTTCTTGGAGGCGTTCTTGGAGTTGTTGTTTTTGTTGAAAGGCTGCGTAGGCGGTTTTTAAGAGTTGAAGGCGTTGTTCTTCATGTCGAATACGATATTGGAGGGGTTTGACGTTTGCCTGGGCTTGAAGGACTAGGAGTCGGGCTTCTTCAAGTTTCTCCATCCAGTTTCGTAACCCGGTTTCATTGAGTAATGTCTCGAATTTGCGGCGAGGTGATTGCGAGGCAAAATGGTCTAAAGTTTCTGCTTCTGTAATGGCTAAAGGAGAGTCACCAAAAAGACCAGCTGCTCGAAAGAGTTTCCGGATATCCTTTCGGGTTATCGGGTGACCGTTGATGGAACGTTGCTCATTGAGCCAATAGGCGATCCGATTACCTGGGTAAATTCGAAGGCGAATCGTCACTACGTCATTATTAAGGAGCTTTGATAAGCTTGGGTCTGGGCTCCGTAGGACACGCCGACCGTTGAGTTGGAAGTTGTTGAGTTCTAAATTGACTTCAGCATGTTTATCAAATTGTCCAATGAAGGCCGCGTTTCGTTGCCGTTGCGCGCGGCGAGAATCAACCCCAATGGCAAAGAGTAATGCATCGAGGATGAGAGTTTTTCCACTGCCATTGGAACCTGTGATTAATGTGATGGGAGCGCTATCCAACTGAATGGTTGTATCACGGTGAATGACAAAGTTCACTAGGCGTAGCTTACGAAATACTAAGGGTGATATTGAGGGTGATGGCTCTTGCCTAGGTGTCATTTCGCCGACTAATCTCCCGCGGGTTATTGTGTAGTTAATTACATCTTATGCGATGACTAAGTTCACTAGCTCAAACTAGCCCGTGACTCTTAAACTTTCACTTAACCGGAGAGCAAGGCGCCATTTAAACTTGTTTTGGAACCGACCTTATTTCTTTCTTGAATAAACAGGGACGAGAAGCGGGCTAATTATCAAGAAAAGTTAAAGTGGGTGATACACGTCTTCCCTTTGAGGTAACTTATGATGAGCAGTGAAGAAGGTTTTTGGCGCTCAATCATTGTTGACGTTGAACCTCGCCAAAAGGAATTTCGCATTGGGATTGATGAAGACACTCGAGTTGAAGAAGTCATCCGCACCCTCGTCACCCAAGCTCGAGATGAAGGTGTAAGTATTGACGATTGGGCGAAGGCAAAAATTGGTGACCAACGTCCTGAGTTTGTCTTAATCCGCAAAGCCCCGGAACCCACTCGACTAAGCCCTGGTGCCACCTTTGGCGAACTAGATCCCAAAATTTCAGATGATGAGTTCTTCCTCCTCGATGTAGTGCCTGAAGTGGGATTCTAATATCTTAGAATTGACTAAATATCCTTTCCGAGGAATCAAGGTAGATGTGGAGATAGATCATGACACGACCAGTGTTTTCACCGGAACTCTTTAACGCCCGAGTCGAAACACAAATCCAGACGTTCTTTGATACCATGAATAATTTGTATGGACGCCGGGGTTGGCCTCCCGATCCACCACGGCGTGAGGATACTAGTTGGAGTAATTCTGATTTCACGGTCGCGATTAGTGCCCGATACCGAGATGGAGCCTATAAACGCGTTCAGTTTACTATGCGAAATCTTCCCGGGTATATTCATGAGCCAGGAACGCTGACCGACCAGCGAGCCATTCAGTATGAACATCGGTTTATCTTTGATCTTCCCCGAGAATATCCCCAAAATATTGGCTCGATTCGTCCCGCAGCGGAAACTCAGCTTTATCATCCCCGGTTAGCTGCCAGTGGAAAGGGACAAGCATGTTATTCAGTCAGAGGAGAATTGGATCGAATTCTAGAAGACTTGCCTTTCTTTATTTTACTAAAGCCTGATCGTGTTGAACCACCATCACAATTCCAATCCGATCATGGGCTTAACAGTATGGCAATGGCTTGGTATGAGAAGGATTCAGAAAATATCGTGAATACTTTGGAGCGTCTTTGGGAGGAAAGGCACCAAATAGGAGCACCTTCACCACCTAGAGAGGGTCGTGTGACAATTTTAGAACCGCAATCCACAGAAGCTAGCCCGAGTCGACGACCTCCCCGTATCCTCCAAGATCCGGAAAGGCGATTTCAAACAAAAGTCCGAATCCTAGAGAATTCTGATAAAGATGAAGAAAGTTAGGTGCTCAAGATGACGGAACCCCCACCTAAGGTAGAAAAAGAGAAGCATGAATCTGATAAGGATAATCAAGATCCATCAGAGCACCCATCCTCATTGAATCGTATCGTCATCTTAGAAGAACGGGATATTCCATTTGAAGAAGAACGTCCCCCAAACTTTTCTCCTCATTTTGATGTGAAAGTTCACCGAGCCCGCAAACATCCAGATAAGGAGGAGCCTGAAGAGTGAGTGTGTACGGCGCCTCACAAATGAAATGTGTTGCCTGTGATGCCCAAGTTCCACTTGATGAAGCACGAAGGACTTGGTGGATTTGCACAACCTGTGGAAGCTATATGTGCCCTAACTGCCGAGTGATTTTCTTAGAATCTGGAGATGGTATCTGTCCCGGAACTATTGTCAGAGGAGTTGAACCACACCCTCCTCATTTCACCCAGTTCCTTGGTCCCCGACCAACAAATGATGAAATGATGGGTGAAGAAGGGTCTAGTATTGTGATTCTTGGGAATGTTCAGCGAATGGGACCCCCAAAGAAGAAAGGAGGAAAAGTAGTTATTCTCCAAGATAAGGAGAGGGAACCCAACGATTCAGATCCAGATGATGAAGGAAAAGCATTATGAAAAAGGGTCTTCCTGTGTCCTTGCAGATTATCACTTCATCCCGTCATGATGGAATGCCAAGCGTAAATGCTGGTCAATCCATCACTATTCAGCTGACACGTACCAGTTCCGTCACCACTAACATGAAAATTGACACTGGTATAGTCTATATCGTCGATCCCTTTGGAAAGCCCATCAGTAAAGTACCCTTCCGGTTTGACAAGACGAATTTTGGACAATTTTCCTTACCAACCAAGAAAACCCTTCTTTCTGGCATCTACACCGTTCTCGTTGCATTTCAAGAAACTAAAATCAAGAAGCTTGTTGTCGACAAAGACCCTAACAAAGGCCCGCCAGATAATCACCACGTTTTGGGCTGCTTCTTTGTTAAAGCTGGACATCCACCAATCGTCATTCACCGAGTGAACTATACGGTTAGCCTCAAGAATCGTACGCCATATGAAATTGGAAACATTAACGCATTCATAGCGATGCCCCCATCGATACCACCTCGCCAGGACATCCTCGATGTTAAGTTTTCTCCAACATCAGGTCGCGAACAAAATGATCTCATCGGAAATAACTGGATCCGATTTTCGCATGACGTCTTACCGGTAGGAAAAGTGTTCAAATGTGGCTATACAGCATTGGTACGCAACCGTGCCGTTCGATACAATCTTCCCCCAACCACACTTAGTTCAGAGGTTCCACAGCATATCGAACGATATACGAAACCAGAGAACTTCATTGAAAGCCACCACCATTTAATCAAAGACTTAGCCCGAGATCTAGCTAAGGTGCACAAAACTCCAATTCAGTACACTAAAGCTGCGATGCAGACGGTTACTAACAAGATGAGGTATACCCCGCAAAAATATGAAAGGGGAGCAGCGTATGCCATTGAAAATCAAGTCGGGGATTGCACAGAATATGCAGCGTTGTTTACGGCGTTGTGCCGTGCAAATAAAATTCCTGCCCGGTTAGAAGCAGGATTGGCTTTTGACGGCAAGGCGTGGGAACGCCATGCTTGGAGTCAGATTTGGCTTCGTGGTCAATGGATTCCTGTTGATCCCACCTGGCATGGATCAATGGGTTTATTGGGTGTCACCAATCGTCATCTTCCATTGATTATTGGAAATTGGATGGATACGCGGATTCGTCAAGAATTCAAAGTAAGTTGGTATTATCGGGCGAAATTTATTGACGAGAAGAAGCGCGGGAAATCGGAGCCGAAAATCAACACCAATTGGAAGGTTAGCCGTGTAATAAGTGTCCCTGATTCTGGGGCACCTCGACTAAGTGCAGCCCCGGCACAACTTCATGTGAAGGTTCCTGATGCCGTACCTCGGGGGAGTCGGTTACCTATGACTGTCTCATTAACTCCTTCACGGACAGGATCTTATCCACTTGATCAAATGGTGATGACGGTCACCCTTTCGGATGGATTGATGGACCAGGTCGTGGCAATTGAACCGTTTACACCACGTTTGAATGCACCGGTTAACGTGCATTTAAACGTCTCAATGCCTCAGGCTGCAAAACAGGTTATTTTGAATCTTCGACTTTGGGCGGATCAGAAACCTACATCCACAGTATGGCAAAAAACGATCGGACTCATCTAAATCTGTCTCAGTCTGTTAGAGGTGTTTGCGTTTGTCACGGCAGAAGGTTTCACTGCATCGAGGATTGGGCATAATGGGTCCAGTACTCGCCTGGTGATTACTAAGATTGTATTGGATGAACCGACCAAATGCGGGTTCGAGCCCTTGCTGCCATTGACCAGTATTCTGCCATTGTTGCAACCCAACCAGAACTCGAGTGGCTTCCCACGCCATGACAGCGCCTACGATGGATGTCACAAAGCTGACCATGGGAAATCGTGGTACTGTGTCCACAAAAAAGGGGTCGCACTGAGTGCGGACTTCGTTGGCTACAACATGGTCTACAAAGTCTTTGCTCCAGGAACAGATCATGCAGGCTGTGTGAGGTGGACCCAAGACTTCTACTGATATGTGGTCTTTCCCCATTGCCCCATTAATGATGAGGCGAGGGGGATCTAAGCTAAGATTCTTAGCATTCAACAGGTATCGGGCATAATGGTTGTCTACACCTACGATAACTAAATCCACGTCCCACACCGTATCAGGTGCGTGTTGGATTGGCACCGCATGTGGTTCCACCACCGTGGTTGTAGCGAGTTCGGGTAATCGCTCAGCTACAGCCTCCACTTTGAATTTAATATCATGATCGCCAGGTCGGAAAAACACACACCGATTCAGATTAGATGCCGCAACTTTATCAGGATCAACAAGGATGATTTTCCCAACACCCAACAACCCTAGGTTTTTACAGACTTCATTTCCCACAGCACCAGCCCCGACCATAAGGACAGTGGATTGTCGAATAGTATCAAGGTTAGTCGCTCCTAACCAACGACGTGTACGATCATGTTGGTCACGTTCAAAAAACCGTAATTCGATAGATGTCGGCTTCTTCTTACTCATCTTCCACAGGCTCCTCATCGTGCAGCTGATCCTCGATTGGCGGTGCATCACCCAAAGGAACCGAGGGTTGATACGTACACCAATCAACCCGTTCGAGTTGCAGACCAGGTTCTTCGAGTCGTGGACGCAGCATGTAAACTTTGAAGATACGACTTAAGGGATCGATGAGAAAGAACACGTTGCCTTCGGCACAAAAGGGAGTGTTGAAGAAGGTCCGTAAATCAGTAGATGAAAAGTGAGGGTCTCCACCAAAAGGGTGAGAGTGCCAGAGGCCAACAACCCGCGGGGTATGTGGATTCGCTCCGTACCGATCATGTAATGCAAGGCGATATTCCAAAATACCCTCTGGGGTAAATCGAGCATACGCTATACTAGCTTCAACACGTCCTGTCGCCCAATCAGTGACCCGTATGTAATTCTCACCTTGCCAAGACCGGCGGAAGCCTAGAATTACACCTAACGCTTCACGCGGGGGTTTACGTTTTGCCTCTTGAAGGCAGAAATCGAATATTTGCTTACAAGTCCTCCGGTAGACATACACCGGATACACTGTTAGTTTCTCTGATGTCGCATTATTTCTTGAATTTGAATCATTGTTGTCTGGTTGCATATTCTGTGGCAGGGGCATACTCGAGTCACATCTTGGAGCAATATCCTCAATAGTTAAATGCTGGTGCTACAGGCATATATTTTCAATCTAATTGATATTCCTAGTTCGATTGAATTGTTACTTGAGAGGGAATCCAAATGGTAGATAATCAGATTAAAGAACCCTATCCTGGAACGCTTCGCTTTTGGCGTATTGGATATTTGGTTCTCTCAGCTGCGATTGTAGCGATTTTTATTACTATGACTATGCTTTTAGAAATCACACGGCAAATAACCGTACTAATAGATTGGGGGTATGCTAGTCCGTTTTGGTTTTCCGTATTCATTCTTCTTTTAATCCAAGGTTTTCTCGTGGGGATGTGGCTCAGTATACAAATTATCTTCGGGTGTACCCATCCTGTTCACAAACCGCATTACTGGAGATGGCTTCTCTTGGGAATCTATGTTATTGGATTCATGACAATTACGATGTTTCAATTTGCTAGTATGCTGGGGTATTTCAGGGTTCTACCCATTTATTTTGACCTTCTAGGTTTTCTAAATGAACTCATCATGGTTATTATTCTTAATCTCATAATGGCATTCTTCTTTACAACAATGAGTGCAGTGATGTGGTTTAAGTGGCTCAAACCTCTGACAAAAAAATAAGACTCTGTGTTAACTAAATTTCACATTCAGTGCAGACGTATTTCCAAGCTGAGTTGACCAGGGATACCGTTGCATGATGTTATCGATTAAGCGACGGAGTTTCCCAACTTCAGAGGTGTCTCTGTAAACGAGGAACACTACTCGCCCTCCACGACTCCGTTTCATCTTTTGGTAAATCGTTTTTGTCGTATTTACTGTATCACAAATAATGAGCAAATCAGTATCAGGTAAATCGAGGTCTCTTTCACCCACAGGTGAAAGAATAACAGCAGCCGGTGGTTTGACCTCTTTGAACTTGGCTAATACTGCCTGTTTGTCCATGGTTCGACCTGTAAGTTTGAATGTTTGAATGCCTTTTTCTTTGAGGAGTGTATCGATTTCGCTGACAACGTTGAGGTAAGAGGAGAGAATGACGGTTTTTCCAGCTTTTAGGGTAAGGTTTTGGGCTTCGATGGATTTCGGTGTGGTTTTGGGCCAATCTTGTTGCATCCGCTTGACATCAATTTGAGGTTTGATGGTAGGATGGTAGAGGTAACGGCGAAAACTCTTGGCTGACATGCCGTAGAGATATTTTCGAACCATCAACAACCCACTATATTGTTGGGCGAGTTCTTCGGAGATGGGAAGTTCCTGGAGCATCAAGTGTAGTAATCGCGTGGATTCGGGTAGCGCACCAACTTGCTCAGTAGTTTCTTCCTTAAGCACTTGATAGATTTCTTCACGAGTTGATTGGATGAGGTCATCGAGGACAAGTGCTATGGCACGGATCACGGGATCTTGAACTGGTGCTACGTCAAGAACTGTGGGTTTGATGTACTGGTCCATGTCAGTATCAACGAGTTCATCCATGCTGATCAATTCGACGTTAGTCATGAAGCCCGCCAGACTTTGGAGTTCATTGCGGATTTGGAGTTGAGCGTCATTAATTACAACATGGTCGTCACGAAGGGTACCACTTAACCCGATAATCCAGCGGTCCTTAAAGAAATTGAGGAGAAAGCTCCAAGGTTGAATGAGAACCTGGTTATGTCCTACCCGGCGTAGAATTGTGTCTACTTCATTAATGAGTAATGCTTGGAAGCGGTCGGGAGTTAACTCACCCTTGCGCAGAATATTGGCTAGTACTCGCGCAGTACATAGAACAACCCGAGATTCACGGAGGAGTTTTATTCGAATTGGTCCTCGAACTCTAGGTGAGAGCACCCCTAGGCCTTCTACCCCGCCATACTCTTCTTCCAAATATTGTGCGGTTTCCTGAAGCGAGGAAGAGGAGTTGACAGTGATGATAAACCGGGTGTCTGGAAAAAGTTCGGTAATCAATTTATAGGTGAGTACTCGTTTCCCCAGGCCACAGTCTAATTCTACCAAGATATTTTGATTGCGATTTTCTTTGATTCGTTGAAGAATGTGTTCTTGGTATTGTCGAGTGTCAAATCGTGAAGTAATGGATTTGTTACTCTGTGGGTTAGAGGGCTGTGGAGGAGGAGACATAATCATTTACCATATAAACACAGGTTAGATAAGTTGCACAATTTCACTAATTGAGTTAATTATATGCCTTGCGAAGGGTGCTAAATCATCCTTAGTGCTATAGCTGGTTAATACGCCAATTGCTGTTAAGCCTAGGCTCTGGGCGGCCTTGACCTCATTCATTGAATCGCCTACAACCCAGACTTCACCATCCACTTTGATGTCTTGTAAGGCAAGTTGGATGAGTCGTCGACGGTGGGGTACAAAGGGATAAAGTGGAATTCTGTCTTTCCCTTCTGCATGGGCTAGGTCACCACGAGTGAAGATTTTATCAAAAAGGCGATGTAGTCCGAACCGTTGGATTTCCTTGCTGGTTTGATCCGTATACTGTCGCGAGGTAATTAAGCGCATATATTCTACTTTTGATTGGACTTTTTGAAGAGCCTCGAAAGCGCCTGGAAAAACCTGTGAGAGTTCCCAGTTAGCATAAAAGGAATCTCGAAATCCACGAAGATATCTGATAAACTCAGACTCATTGAGTTGGAGATTTAGCTGACTGAGTAAATCCCGAGCATCGGATGTAAACCGATACAGAGACCGAACTTGTGTGACTTCCACAGGATAGCCAATCGCGTGTAAACCATCAACGTGTGCCTGGATTACTCTCTCGCGCGTATCGATAAGAGTTCCATCTAAATCTGATATGAATACGTTTATCGTCATCTTCAAGAGGGAACAACAGCGAGGCGCCTGTTAAAGGCTTTGCTACTCTGAGTATCTAGGATTCTATCAGTGTGGTGATATCAGCGACTGAATTGATTACATAGTCACAGATGGGTTCTAAATCAGCTTTTGAGGCGAATCCTGTTAAGACACCAATAGCGATGTAATTTAACCCCTTAGCAGCCCGCATTTCATTGGGAGAATCTCCCAGCACCCATACGTTGTCTGGGGGTTTAATATCGGTAATAGAGAGTTGGATGAGTCGTTGTCGATGTTCTAGATAGGGATACAAGGGTATCTCATCAACTCCCTCTGCACGGGCTAGATCACCACGGGTGAACACGTGTTGGTCAAAAAGTTGGTCTAGCCCGAACGCCTTAACTTCTCGTCGAGTTTCTTCGATCCATGCGCGAGAGGTAATGAGCCGAAGAGCAGTTAGACGAGGCCGAATAGATTGTAAGGCTTCTATGGCACCGGGAAATACATGTGAGTGCTGCCAACCCTTGTAAAATTCTTGTTCAATATGCAAATAGTATTGCACGAGTTTCCTGTTGGATAACGAGATATCTAAAGCTCCCAGAAACTTGTCGGCATCCATGGTATATTGGACGAGGGGATAGACTTGAGTTACCTTCACTTCATAACCTAGACGGGCAAGCACTTTAACTTGTGAACGCGCAAATCGGTCACGAACATCGAGAAGCGTTCCATCTAAATCTGAGACTAAAATTGTCATTCAGACAACCCCCTCAACGATTGGGAAATACATCAATTGCGTCAGTGAATGGTTCATCAGTTAAAGGTTTGCCCTTTTGTAAACACGCAAATTGTTTAGAAAAAGAGAAATGAAGCGCCCCTCGATTAGACGGGCGCCTTGGGAATAAATCCGTTGTCCATCAGTGCTTGGGTTACATCAATGGACCGTTTGATAATCTGAGTCGTATGCTTAAGAAGGTCTGCCATTTCCCATTGCTTCCGTGCAACGCCCTGTTCGATGGCTTTCATGCCAACCGCTACTGCTTCTCGGGGATATAGTTCCCATTCCTCCATGCCGGGAATCACATAGTCATCACGGAAGCCCCGCTCTTCAGCGATATCTGCGAGAGCCTGTGCAGCCGCGATACACATTTCATCAGTAATCGTCGTTGCTCGAACATCTAAGGCACCACGGAAAATCGCCGGAAAACCCAAGCTATTATTAATTTGATTGTCAAAATCAGATCGTCCCGTTCCAACAACCCTAGCACCGGCTTCCTTCGCCTCCCACGGCCAAATCTCTGGCAGCGGGTTCGCACAAGCAAACACGATGGCATCTGAAGCCATAGTTTTCACCCACTCTTTCTTAATGAGTCCAGGCTTAGGAGCTGCAGCAGAGATGCAGACATCAGCGCCTCGAAGGGCTTCACCAAAATCTCCAGTACGTTGGTCTTCGTTGGTTAGAATTGCCAAATCATATTTCTCGTGTTCATCTTCTTTCATTTGTTTCAAGTCTTCCCGACTCTTATAGAGCAAACCATCACGATCACAGAGGATTATATTTCCAGCAGGAACACCGGCTTCGATGAGTAATTCCGCTGTACAAGTATTGGCTGCCCCCACACCCAGCATGGCAATAGTTATCTGATCCAATTCTTTACCAACATGTCGTAATGCCCCTAGTAGTCCAGCGAGTATAATCGTAGCAGTCCCCTGCTGGTCATCATGAAACACGGGAATGTTCATATCAGTTTTCAAACGATGAAGGATGTTGAAGCATTTGGGTTTAGAGATATCTTCCAAGTTAATGCCACCAAAACTTGGTTGTAAGAGTTTAGTGGCTCGGATGAAGTTCTCTGGATCTTGTGTGTTTAAGCAAATAGGAATAGCATCAACACCACCAAGATATTTGAAAATAAGCGCCTTTCCCTCCATCACCGGAAGCCCAGCTTCAGGTCCAATATTACCAAGCCCAAGGACACGGCTACCATCAGAAACGACAGCAATGGTATTGCCCTTATTTGTGTGTTCCCAGACTTTCTCGGGATTGGCTTGAATATCACGGCAGGGAGCCGCAACGCCAGGGGTATACCAGATGGCAAAATCGTCGAATCCACGAATAATACATTTGGGGATTGTCTGAATTTTTCCCTTATAGTAAGGATGGAGTTGCATGGCTTCCTTTGCCGGTTGTTTGGCTTTTTCAAGGAGTTCTTCTTTGGTCGGTGGTCGATCAGCTTGAGTCATGTAATTGCATCTCGATACTGAATTCTTCCCCTCTGTTGGGGTTTGAACAGTTTGAAGCGAGAATTAAGTGTGTTTCTCTCCCACGAGATTATTTTGATACACAAAACCAATTCAAGAAGAGAAACTAGTTGAATAACTCGAGTAAAGCTATGGAGTTGACGCACCAATGGATACTGGCTCAGAGGTGGTCAATCGACTCCACATCAGATTGGCGATATTATTAAAGGTTTCAATTACATTGATGCCATCCTTTGAACTGGTCTCTAGATAGCCAGCCAATCCATTAAGTTCGGCATATTGCTGACCATCTTGACGCTGCGTTGATGGAACATCAGCCTTTGTCCCCACTAGGATAATTGGAATATTCTCAGTGTTTTCACGAACAATTTTTAGCCATTCATCGAGATGATAGAAGGTAGTAAGTCGTGTAAGATCAAAAGCCAGGATACACCCCAGAGCACCACGACAATAATGAGGCATCAAAAAACGGAACCGTTGTTCCCCTGCAAAATCCCAGATGGCTAAGGTAATAACCACACCCTCAACTTCGATATCTCGAGTGGCAAATCCTGATCCCACTGTCATACGCTGATCCAGATAGTTACCAGTGAGGTACCGATGAATTAGTGTTGTCTTACCAACCCCGCCCTCCCCAACCACAATTAGCTTTAAAACTGCTTTTCGGGGCAGACTTACATCTCCAGAAGACACCCAACCCACTGGGTCTTGCTCCATGATTGACCACCATTTTACTCCTCTGGTTCAACAGCTTACTGTGAGCTAGTAAATCAGCTCATTTCCCGCTGGAATTGCTTTCGATCCCCATCGTTCCTCTCAAGAAGAGGATAGTGTGGTTAGAGGAGTACTATTAGAATGCACTCTGGGTCCTTCTTAAAGCCTATCCACAACTATTCGGAAAAATCATTTTTCTTGCGATTTTCTGGAACATGATGTTCACTGATTACTTCTGGGCAATGCGATTTGCAATCAATGCGGCGATTGCCCCTGCTCCAATTCCGTTATCGATGTTCACAACAGCTAAACCAAGGGAGCAAGATTGCAACATTGAAATTAATGCACCAAGTCCTTCCCCACCCAGCCCATAACCCGTAGAAATGGGAAGACCAATAACAGGAATATCAACAAGTCCTGTTACTAGCGAGGGGAGAGCTCCTTCCATGCCAGCTGCAACAATAAGGACATCAATCCCTTGTTCAATCATCTCAGTGAGTTCAGGAAAGAGCCGATGGACACCAGCTACGCCTACATCATAAGCCACAAGGACTTCGCAGCCCATTTGAAGAGCCATAACTTTCGCAGCCTCCGCCACACGGCGATCTGATGTTCCTGCTGCGACGATACCAACCTTTCCACCTGTTGATTTGGGTGCATATCCTTGTTCACGTAGGACCATCATGGACCCCTCTCCATACACATTGATGTCGTATTTCTTTCCAACATGTTTTCTAATAGCTTTAATTTGCTCACTCGATAACTGACTTAACAATAGCACAGGCTTGGCCTGTAATCCGGCATCAATTATTTCTTTGAGATCCGAAATGCTCTTGTTTCTTGCAAAGACAACTTCAGGAATGCCTTTTCGCTTTTCACGAGATACATCTAATTTGGCCAGGCGTGCGACTTCAACAATGTTAAAAAGCCGTAGTTGCATTTCTGCTTCTTTGACTGAATAGTCGCCACGAGCGACTTTTTCTAAGATTTCCCGAAGTTCAGATACCAATAGTATCACCCGTTGGAGATAGATATACCAAGCATATTAAAAGATGAAGATTTGTCAAATCTGGTGGGATTGTTTATGGCAAGTAAGAAAATCCTTGTGATAGATCCGCAGATGGCGGGTATTGCTGGTGATATGTTTGTTGCAGCCCTCCTCGACCTTGGCGCAGATACCGAGAAAGTAATTGCAGCCATGGAAAAAGCATCCCAATATGTCCCAGATTGCAAATGGGTGAAGGTTACTCCACGACAAGTTACCCGGAGCCACATCGGTGGATTATTCTTGGAGATTCAAATAGATGAAACTTACAAAACTCGTCCAGGAAAGCTCTTACTTGACGCAGTCCAAGCGATGGCTAAAGACCTTAAACTCTCACGTGAAGCAAGTGCATATGCCAATCGAGCGATTCGCCATCTAGTAGATGCTGAAGCGTCTGTTCATCGTCATCCACCTGAAACCGTTCATCTTCATGGCGCTGGATCTGTCGATACTGTTATGGATGTCATCGGAGCAGCTATCGCATTAGAAAACCTCGAAATTGTGAATCCGAAGACAACTAAGTATTTTGTATTGCCAATTGCTGTGGGTGGAGGAACCTTTCCTAGCGGGCATGGACAGCTTGCCGCACCAGGTCCAGCGGTCACGCATATCTTGACAAACGCAAAGCTAGTTTTCAAGGGAGGTCCGCTTCAACGGGAATTAACTACACCTACAGGGGCATCTCTTCTTACGGCTTTAAACCCAAGAACAGTACCTGTATATCCTACCATGCGCCCATTTGCTGTAGGGTATGGCGGAGGAACCGGAGAATTACCTGAAATCCCCAACCTTCTTCGACTTGTACTAGGCGAATCTCTTCCAGAACTCCGATTCTATCGGGATCAAGTTATTATTCTCGAAACTAATGTCGATGATGTTTCTGGGGAAACTCTTGGTTACTTAATTAATCGATTAATGCAAACGGGCGCAAAAGATGTCACAATTCTGCCAACAGTTACAAAAAAGAATCGTCCTGGGCATCTGATTTCGGTTATTGCTCCACCTGAGAAAGAAGAGACTCTCACACATCTTCTTCTCGCCGAAACGGGAAGCCTCGGTGTTCGGGTGTTCCGAAGTGATCGTCACCTCCTCGCCAGGGAAATGCAGGACGTGCGAATTAAAGTTGACAACCAAGAAGTGACTGTGAGCGTGAAAATAGCCACTGACCGAACAGGGGCTATACTCCAGGTTAAGGCTGAATACGAAGATGTGAAAAAAGCTGCAGAAAAGACTGGTAAATCATTAGCTCAGATCGCTCAAGAAGCAGAATCGATCACTCGCCAAAAATTCAGTAAAAAAGGAAAATAGAGACAATGTCACAAAAGGGTTTGTCTAGCCTCAGTGAAAAACGGGAGAGTGTCATTACTCGCTTTCAAGAGCTTGAGAGTGTAGTGGTGGCGTTGTCGGGTGGCGTCGATAGTGCTGTTGTTGCCGCCCTGGCATTTGAAGCACTGAAGGATAAAGCTCTAGCTGTGACCTTTGATTCGCCATTAATTGTATCTGAAGAGATTGATGACGCTCGTTCGGTTGCAAAGAACATTGGTATACGACATCAGGTGCAACCTATTGATGAACTCAAAGTTGAATCCATTGTTAAGAATTCGATGGAAAGGTGTTATCATTGTAAGCTGCACCGATTTCGTCAAGCACGAGTGATTGCTCTCAAACTTGGTATCGAATCAGTTGTGGATGGTTCAACGAAAAGCGATGAGGGCGAATTTCGACCTGGACTACAAGCTATCAAGGAATTAGGAATCATTAGTCCTTTGCGTGAAGCGGGGATAAACAAGTCTGAAGCAAGGCAGCTAGCCCGTGAGTTAGGGCTTCCTGTGGCGGATAAACCGTCAAATAGTTGTCTGGCTACGCGGATCCCCTATGATGAGCCCCTGACTGAGGATCGCCTTTCCCGTATTGCTGCAGCAGAAAAAGCCATTCACGATATTATTGATATTGGCATGTTACGAGTGCGAGATCATGGAACACTTGCTCGTATTGAAGTATCCTCTGAATATATTCCTCAAATCCTGAGGGGTGAAGTTGCGCAACAAATCGTTGAACAACTCACCGCGATTGGCTATGAATTTATTACGGTTGATCTCCGTGGCTACAGGTTTGGCAGCTTTGACGAACACTACACCTAAAATGGATAAGTCACTAAAGGATTGAACCAAGGAATATATGAGTGGGATACCGTTAGGGCAGCTGAATTTTATGCTCAATCTTTCGCCATGCATTTTATGAAGACGCGATTTGTTCCAGGCTCGGTGTCCTATGAGATTATAAAAAGGAATTAACTTCGTAAAGGTTCTTGATCACTAGATCTAGGTTTACCGACCTTGCGAAGAACTTTTTTGGAAACAAACATTGTATGGAGACTGCGTCATGAGTTGGAAAAGGATGAGTGCTGAAACTGAAGAATGGAATTACCGAGATGAGTCGGCTAGAATGCGAACAGCGTTGGCCACAATACGAACGCTTGAGGCGATTCGACGAAGCAAACTTGCTGAATTGCGAACGGGAATCTCAGTTGTAGCGATTAGCCTATCCATCTTCACAGTCTTGATTACTACATCGAGCCTTTGGAACCCGGCGACGCTATTGTATTTGTATATCGTGGTCGTCATATCTCTTATTTTCTTAATGATTGTTGGTATTTACCTATTTTACCATGGTTTACGAGGAATGCAAGCTATCGATAAACGTCGAGAAAAACTTTCCAAGAACATTGAATCACTCAATGACATGTTCGAGGAAATAATGATTAATTTTCACATTTATATCACACCTTTGCTGCATTGAATGCGACAAAGGGCGTTAAGAGCTCGTCAGCAGTGAGTGATCCATGATTAGCCACCAGCCCTTGACTAGGAAGGAGCCCCCAAGGCTCACCTGAATCATTTTCGCGTTCGACTCTTAGTGTTGCACCATCTCGAGCGATGAGTAATAGATCCCCAAGTCGTTGGATTATTCGTTTTGAACTTGGAACGGGAAGAAGCTGAGCTTGATTAAGATCTTTTTCGTCGAAAATTAGTGCTCGATCCTCTACATGTTCTAGGAGCCATTGTTTTAGTTTTCGTCGTTTTCTGGCAGATTGACAATAGAAGTGATTGACTCGACCGGAATGTCCGGGAGGAACTTTTAGGGTACCCTTAACTTCAGCAAGTTGATCTTGAGTTAAGACAATTGTCTGGTCCTCTCGAAGCGGATTTTGCCCGTGATCGGCACATAATATTATTGTAGTGTGTTTAGCTTGGGATGCAGGAAGACTTTCTAAGAAGGCATGGAGTTGCCGTTGGAATGCATTGCATCCTGCTTTGAATTCTGAAGAATTGGATCCGTATTTGTGTGCTAGTGTATCAATTTGGGGGAAATAGAGGGTCATAAAAAGCTGTTGACTCGGAAAGTGGTCAAAGACTCGCCGCACTATTCCAAAGGCGTCAATGAAACCATTGAAGGAGATCACATTCTCTCTTCGAACATAAAACCGCCCAAGGCCAGTCCCTGGGATCTCCTGAGGTAAGCCTTCAGCGACTACAAGCGAAGGATGTGTTTGTTGTAGGATTGTCGATATTCCTTCAGTCCAGAGGAGTGCTCGTACATCGATACCGGCATGAGGAATTGCATCTCTATATCGGAGTTTGTACCCCGACATCTTCAGAGTGTCTATTAGTGACCCATATTCTTGGAAATAGACGACATGACCAAAGATTCCATGAGTGGTGGGAGGAACCCCAAAGGTAATACTGGGTATGGCAGCTGATGTAATCGTTGGAAAAGTACTACTCAGCGTCAGAAAATCCAAGTCACGCAGGAAGGTCCCTATTCTGGTTCCGAGCATATTTTGAGCGCCTAAGCTGTCTACAATGCAGACAAGAACCCTTTCTGCATCTAGGGCCTTGTTCTGTTTGAGATGCTTTACTACATTGGGTTGATCGAAGAGGTCATCTCGGGCAATCCTGACACCCAGGCAACGTAAGGCAGTTGGCAATACGCGGTAGATATTCTGCTGATAATTGGGCACGAAGAGATCATCAGTTCCAGAAAGTGGTGTAAGGTCGAATGGCATAGTGGTTTCCTCTTTCAAGTCAAGTTGCGTGTAAGGAACAATTGTAAATGATTTAAGTGTGCGGCTTGAAGGTCGAATACTTGAAATATTGAAAAATTGGAATTCTTCCCTTGAAGTGTCTTAGGACGAAAGACTCTTTATTAGTTCTAGTACAAGTGTCTAGGAAAGGAGTTTACGGTACAGGGGAATACTGATCGTGATAAAAGGATTCGCAGTCTTCCGCATGGACCCCAAAATTGGACCTCAACATATCTACCGCAGTGACACCATTCGCGAGATTAGCCACCAAGAAGTCCTTGCAATTTTTGCGACACATAACTTGTTTCGTGAGGGATTTCGTGGTGTCCACGTCAGTAACAGAACCTGGGCTACCTATGTGTTTCCTCCTTGGATTGTTGCCCTCCTTTTAGGACCAGATGAACCGATTGGTCCATTACGTGAACCCATGAAACGGATTTTACACGCAAGTAAGTTAAGTGATAACCCTAAAGTGGAAGAATGGAAGAATCTGTACCACGAACTTCTCACCGAAATCCAAAGTTCACCCGTTGCGGACCTACTCACCTCTCAAAGAACCACGGATTTCCTCAAAGAAATGATGAAGTTGGGAATCCATTTTTTCGATCCCCACTTCAACTTCGAAATTGGCACTACGTATCCGGTTGCTGACCATCTCACAGGACTTAACAGCTATGACACCCGACTCTTCCTTGAGAAGCTTACCCTTGCAGGGATTTTCACGAGCGAACCTGTCATCGGAGTTACCCACTGTCCAATTTGTCTGGGATTTAAAGTGGTGAGCCGTCTTGCCTGCCCCAAATGCAGCGTCACTGCTCTTGATGTGGTACGATTTCCCGCTTCACAGGAGACGCAAAAAGAAGAAGCAAGTACTTCCAAAAAACCAATGGAACTCTTCTATTCCTGTCTTACCTGCCAACACACCACTAGCGAACCCGTCGTCACGCTTCTTTGCACAGAATGTGGTTCTCAATTCCAACCCGATGAGGCTGCATACCGAAACATGGATCGACTCGTCCTGAATCGACCCATCGCGGAATCACTCATCAAAAAAGTAGAAGAATCCGACGCTGAAAAATCAAACTCGAATTGAACTTACTAGATTTTATCCCAGGGTTTCCCGGGTTTTTCAAAGGATTCTAAGATGGTTTTGGCTAGGGTTTCAAAGACATCGCTTACGTGAACGTCCTCCTTAGCACTGCTCTCCATGAAATCCATTTTCATTTGTTTTGCGATTTCTTCTCCTTCTTTCTTTGAAACTACGCGTTGATCTTTCAAATCCGTCTTGCACGCAACTAATAACAGGGGAATCCCTTCACACCGCTGGTATACCTGTTGGACCCAATGGTCAATACGGTCAAAAGAGCGCTGATCGGTGATATCGTAGGCAATCACTGCCCCAGCTGCACCCTCGAAATATAATCCACGGATGAAATCAAACCGTTCTTGACCACCGGTGTCGTATAATACTAATTTAACGCGGTTGCCTTTGATTTCTACTTGTTTAGTGAAAAAATCGACGCCTAGTGTGAAGAGGTAGCTTTCATCGAATTGTCCGGTGGTATAACGACGAGCGAGGGAGGTTTTACCCACGCCTGCGTCGCCGACAACTATGACTTTGTAGACGACTTCTGCGAGTTCTTCCATTCAGTTGTCACCCTCTGGGTTCCTAGTTTACCACTTGCAGACATGCCTTTAAGTGCTTCGCGTAGAATTCTAGGGGTAGGGTGAAGTTTGGGGTTATTGTAAAAATCTCATGGCTTGACAATCCTTTTTTGGAGTGACGGTGCAGTAGTCGAGATTACTTCGAATGAACTTGTGAAGGCGTTGGTTATGCCCGAAACGATTAATCAATTTAATTTACCCGTTGATGAGTTACCACGACGTTGGTACAATCTTGCTGCGGATTTACCGGAGCCCCTACCGCCTCCCATGGATCCGAAAGAGGGTCCGTCACGATTGGAGATGTTACCCAAGTTTTTGTTGAAAACGGTGTTAGGCCAGGAGAATTCCACCGAACGTTGGATTGATATCCCGGATGGTATTCGTGAGCTGTACATTCAGGCAGGTCGACCGCGTCCGTTAATGCGGGCGCTGCGACTGGAGAAGGCCTTGAAGTTACCCAAGAATGTTCGATTGTATTATAAACGCGAAGACCTCTCCCCAACTGGTTCTCATAAAGTCAATACTGCCCTGGCACAGACATATTATGCTGCAAAAGAGGGATACGAGGAGGTCACTACGGAGACTGGTGCAGGACAATGGGGATCTGCCCTCTCTTATGCTGCCTCGTTGAATGACTTGAAATGTCGTGTATTTTGGGTTCGAGCAGCATACCGATGGAAACCGGGACGGCGAACTCTGATGAACCTCTTTGGGGCAAACGTTTTTGCATCCCCTAGCAAAGAAACGAAATTTGGGCGCGAACTCTTGAAACAGAATCCCCAACATGTAGGCAGCCTCGGAATTGCGATTAGTGAAGGGATTGAAGATGCCTTGAATCGTGATGGGAGTATTTACTGTTTGGGCAGTGTGCTCAGCCATGTGTTACTACACCAGACAATTATTGGTTTAGAAACGATTGAACAGTTCAAGATTGCAGAAGATAATCCGACCCTTTTGATTGGCTGTTTTGGCGGAGGAAGCAACTTTGGTGGATTTAGTTTGCCCTTCATTGGTGAAGTTCTACAGGGCAAACGAAAATGTAACTTTCTTGCCGCTCAAAGTGAAGCCGCCCCGAATCTTGTCAAGGGAAAATACATGTACGATCACGGCGATCATGCAGGACTCACTCCTCTTTTGAAGATGTACACATTAGGACATGATGTTGAGATGCCCGAGATCTGGGCAGAGGGTATCCGCTATTCAGCTGCTGCACCCATCATGAGTGCCGTACGAAAGTTAGGCATGTTGGATGCAGTTTCCTATCCTGTGGATGAAGTTCACGTGTACACACAGGCTCGGCGTTTTGTACAAGCCGAAGGCTTCATTCCAGCTCCAGAATCCTCCTATGGTGTAGCGGCAGCCATTGATAAGGCTTTAGAATTTAAGGATCAAGGCGAGGATGCAGTAATTGCCTTCAATGTGTCCGGTCATGGATTTCTCGATATGCAAGCCTTTGCCAAACCACTGAAACTGGAATAGAGAACATCACGAGACTGCTACTAAAGGATGAGCCAAGCATTTACGTAGTTGACGAAATGCCTGAAGTTTTTCCTTCTGATCCAGCTTAGCGCGATCAACTGCATTTTCAAGAAACCTGATAGCCTCATCATAGGTCGAGCGATTGACAGGAAAGGGAATACCATCCTTGCCACCAAATGCAAATGTCATTCGTACTGGATCTTCCCAGCTTGGCGGTTTTCCATAGACCATCTCACTCAATAATGCCAGACCACGAAGTGTGTTAGCACCGACTCCTCGAATGGCAAGAAGTTCTTCAAAATTTTTTGGTTGAATGTCATAGACCCGTTTGACTGCGCTCCAATCCATTTGCTTAGGTAAGACTCGATGATACGCAATCAAGCTTCGTTGACTTGGATCTACATCTGATGTAGTTGACCAATTGAGAAGGGTAGCCTCATGATAGGGTGGTGGAGGTTTGAGCTGGAAGAACTGACGCCGGACCTGTTCAGGTCGCTCTTCATTCGCAATTTCCGTACAGATTTCACGGCATTCACGGCTTTCATGCGCAGTAAGATCTAAGACTTGTTTCTGTGCTTTCCCAGAGATTAATCCGGAGTGTGGTTCTTCTACAAAGGAGTTCAGGTCTTCAGAAAGCCAGTGATAACGACGAGAGGTCTTAGTGCCAGGATCCATTCCCTGTTGAACAACGGTCCAAATCCCATTCTCTGGTTCGAGAAAGAACATATGATGATATAAGTTATAACCGTCCTGGAGGGCTGCTGAGTCCACCTTAGCAGTCATCCGGCTAGCATAGACCCAATCGTGGCATTGTTTTTCACTAACATCTAATTCGTTGGAGAGAGATACAAGTTTGGCTGGAACTTGACGACTTCGAGCCCCTTTCCCCCCGATAGCGATTAGTCCATGAAGGTCTGGTTGAAGAATTGATTGTAGCACTCCGCAGAGGACTGTAGTGGTGCCAGATGAGTCCCAATCAAAACCTAAAACATTACTTAATGCCTGGAACCAGAGGGGATCACCAATTCGTCTCAGGCATTCATGAGGACCATGTTCATCAACCATAACCTGAAAGAGGGCATCGGCCATAGCCGTCATTCGCTTCAGTAACCAACGCGGTGCTCTTCCAGGATGTAAGTATAGATCTGCTACCCCCGATCGCTTCATGTTCTATACACTAAACTCAGTTGACTGATTTGAATCTGATAAAGCTGAGGGACCCCATACACAAAGTGAAATGAAAGAGGGAGCAACTGATTCTCCGATTGTTCTAACTTGGTGGCCAATGTTGAAGAGCCTCAGCTAGTGGTTTATGCGATTTTGCATATTCTTCGAGGGACTGTCCACCAAGAGTTGCATCCACTGCTTGGCGCATTGCTTGCGCTCCAATTCTAGTTCCTCTTGGATGTCCATGGATTCCACCCCCTGCTTGAATAACAAAATCGGTCCCAAAGATATCTATGAGGGCAGGAACCAGGCGTGGGTGTAAACCACCAGATGCTACAGGAAGCGTCGGGTTAATTCCATAAAGCGGCTGAGTACACTTGTGGATATTGGTTTCGACTTCCTCTCGTTCTTCAGACATTTTGCCCACAGCAGTACCGACGTGAAGTTGATCGATTCCAAGTAACCGAGAAGCCATGGCAATCACGGGCATGGCAATGCCATGTTCAGGAAGTTTTGTGAACGCTGCGTGCATAGCTCGATGTCCGTGTAAAATCAGCTTAAACCCTTGTTTGCGTAGAGTAGCCACGGCGGAGAAGCCACAGGTAAGGATATCAATCATGGCAACTCGACCACCATGATCTTCAATAAATTCAGCTCGACGAAGCATTTCCTTAGTTTCAGCAGTGACATTAATGAGATAGACCTTCTGATTACCAGTTTCCTCTTCAGCTCGATCCCGCTGTTCAAGTGTGGTAAGAACCCGGTCTTCAAATGGGTTAAAGACTTGGCTGGCAAGGTTCTCATCATCTTTCACGACATCACACCCGCCAACCCAGGCGGCGTAAGCAACCGCAGCATGATCTTTGGTTCGTAATCCGAGTTTAGGTTTAATGATGGTACCCACAAGAGGGCGCTTTGGAACCCTTACCGTTTGTCGAATACCCGAGATGCCAAAGGCAGGACCAGGGAAACTTTGTACTAATTTCTTGGGAAAATGAATATCAAGGAGCCGTAAATATTTCAAGTCACCCAAACCAAAAACATTACCCGCCACCGAACTCATAATGTTAGGAAGGTTACCAGGTTCGAACAGATCAATTGGATAAGCAATACGAGCAATATGATCTTTGCGGTCAAAAACTGTAGCTGCCAAATCTTTCATATAGGGTTTCTCGGTGGTGAGTTCGGTCCAGGTACCGATGGAACTTTCAGCAGCGACTCCTCCTGCTGCCCACTGCATGCTCTGTTGTGGGTCATGGGTTTCGATGCGAAATGTACAAATTATATCCGTAGGAGCCGGTTTGTACTTTGGATTATAGAAATCTTCATACTTCATTACAATCCCTGCATACTACAATTCGTCATCTACAATGGATTACTTTCAAACCCCTAAATTTGTTCTCCAACCTCTAAGACGAAGAGAAAGAAATGAAACTGAATTTTTTACAGAACTCAAGAAAAGGGGTAATGTCCCCTATCGTGACGCTTATAACACTGGTGCAAGGAATCCAAGAGCGGTGAAATTTAATGCGTCTGCCAGCCATCGGTAAGAACATCAAGCTTTCAACGTTTTGTGATGCAGTAGAACAATTTTTTTCTGAACAAAAATACCAAAGTTCACGCCACCCCACCAAAGAAGGATTCTACGTAGTGGGACGACCGATCAAACCAAGAGACAAACGTGTTCCCGTAGTTGTTGCTGTGGAGGGTCAGCCAAACGAATTCACGATTGAAATGCAGCCAATTAAACCGAATTCAGTTGGGGCAGCAACACGATTAGGCGCCTTATTTATTGGCACCATCGCAGGTTTAGAAATCAAGAAAGCCGCGGATAGGCAGGATCAATTTATGGCATTTGAAAAGCTGTTTTGGGATTTTGCAAGAAAAGCCGTTGCAGAACTTGCTGAACCCTGATGACAAAATCCAGTATACTCGAATTGCTCGTCTAATTCGTTGAATATTTATCGTTCCATGTCGTTTCAATCATCTCATTGGACAAAAAATAGTATCATAGACGCTTTCGTAAACGTTAAGAACCGCATGATATCCTCCCCTCATAAGTGAACACCGGTGAAGAAACAAAAAGTAATTTCAACGATCCTATGGGCCTCAATTGGCTTGGCAGTAATTCTCATAATTAATCTCGTTAGTTTACTTCTACTTGGCATATGGGATCTTATTCGGTTACTGATTGCCCTGAGCGGTATAACCTTCTTCGAGGCAGGCTTATTCTTCGTCATTGGTGGCATTGCTTTAATGATTGGAGGATTCCCTTCAATCAGTCGAGCTATTCATGATGAGTATAACCCAGAAAAAGCTAAGGCCACACGAGAACTCAGTTATACACCTCTGCTCCTTGCTGGATTCTTACTATTAGTTTCTATTATCACCTCTCTCGCAGTTTTTTGAAACTAACCTCCCTTAGTTCTGACTATCAAACGCAAAGTCCACTCAGGGGAGAATAAAAAAAGAAAAGGGGGTAGGCTGAACGCCAAAGAGCGTAGCCTACTTACTTCTTTCGCCACAGGTAGATTGCGATGACTGCAATGACAATAGCTGCAACAGCTACGCCAATCGCTGCGTACAAGGCAATGGGTGGTACAGGAAGTACAGTGGGAACGACATAGCCTGCCAGTTCAAGCAGTCGCGTCGCTTCCGCAACGTTGTAGCGATATTGCGTAATGTCGGAGTTAAAGGCAGCTAGACTCGGTGGCATGTATTCATTACCAGGCACACCAAAGCCGTCAAGGACCTGAGCGACAATAGCCTCTCGTGGAATCAAGTAGTTGAGAGCTTGGCGGACATACTGTGCGTACGTACCCGCATTGGCTGTATCAGCTGAACCATAGGGTGTACCAATTCCAGTGCCCCAGATGGGGTGCTGTAGGTTCAGACCAAAGGATTGGAAGCCAATCTCAGCGTCATAGAGCATTGTACCCCAAGCAGGGTCGACCGTTGCTCGGAGTGGCGCGATAGCAAAGTTCGTATCAACAAGGTCAATTTCGTCGATTTGCAAAGCGTTAATGGCCGTAGAACCACCGACAATGGTCTTGTAGACCCATTGGACGGGCATCGGAGTACCACTACTGTGCCAACCATTGACACCCTTATAGTAGGCAACCTTGGTGCCGTTGGCTAATCCAACATCACCGGCTGAACCCCGACGGTCGGCAATAAAGGTTCGTGAACCTGCATCCCAACCAGACGCTGGTGTATTGCACACGTAGGGGCCAAGACCGTAGGGACCATACACGGGGTATGCTGCACCGTTAACATCGGTCGCAGTCCAGAGCGTACCGGCGTTGGAGCCGTGGGCTCGCCAATTGGCGAATGGCACTTGGCTCATTTCTTGGTAAGACACGATTGCGACCATGTTGAGCAATTGGGGTGTCCACGCATAGAGCGGAAGACTCTCATTGAAGGCAACTCGGACGGTAAACTCGTCAAGCTCGATGAAGCTTTCATTGGTCAAGCCAACAGTGTAGTAGTCGCCGTATCGGGCGGAGGTCACTGCCGGTGTTACAATAGCCTTCCAGGTCAAGATAACATCGCTAGCATTGAATTGGATACCCGTTGGCCAGTACACATCTTCACGAAGCGACAGAGTCCAGTTATAGCCGTTATTGTCGACTACCCAGTCACTTGCCGCTAATTGCGGGGTGTAGGTAAAAGTGGACATGTCATCGTTGTTCTCATAGAAGAAGAGGCTGTCTTGGGTTACACCATAGGCAATGCCGTCGTAGTAGGCTGTGGACATCATACTTGAATAGTCTTTAGGATCAGCATTCACACCAATTTTAATGACGTCAGAACCTGTAATCCGCATCATGGGATCGCTGCCAGTCGGAAAGATTTGAGAGACATCCGAGAAGCCGATCATGTTGGGATCATAAGCCCAGGTTTCGTTTTCATAAAGAAGGACCTGCAGTGCACTGACGTTATGAGTGTATGCTTGTAGTTGCTTCTGATATGAAATACGTGTTGGTGGATCAAGTTCGCTCCGAATAAGAGCAAGGAGCCTTTCGATTTCAGGATCGTCGTGGAGACACCAGTTGAAGATGGGGATAGAGTCATTGTCGTACAGGGAGGTCGGATCAATCCAGGAGCTACCCCAGTTCCACCCAATGAAGATAGAGTCCCAACCACCTAAAACGTAGGTTTGCCCTATATTTTCAGGGAGTGGAAAGAGGACACGGTCAAGCCAGCCACCCCAAGTACCAATGGCAACCCGTGAGTCAATTCCGATTCGCCTAAACGAGTCAGAAATGATTTGTGCCCATGCTAGACGGGCCGGGTTATTATCGCCAACACCGATATAAATCGGAAACAGTGTTTCCTGAGCATTTACTGAAGATAAAGAGAGAAGCGGTGCTGCGGCAAAAAGCGAAATCGCTAGTATAGCTGAAATTTGTAAAAATCTTTTATTCATTTTCATTCACAAGTTAGTTTTTCCGCGTGTTCGAATTACACGGATAGCCCACGTATTACACTTGCCTTTTTATAGGTTGTCGTGTGGGCACTAAATTCATTTATATAGAGTGTTCAAATATGTAGACTTTAATTCCCAAAGAATAAATTGGATAGGTTGCCTCAACCCAAATGGTAAAAAACTAATCAAAGAATTGGGTTCAACCGATTTAAAGAAGGGTTCGTCAAATGATTGAGATTACACGGTTAGCCAAGTTTTTATTACGACGCCTGCTGTTTAGTATTCCCGTCTTTTTTGGTGTCACAATCATTACTTGGGCATTAATGTATGCCGCTGGTGACCCAGTACGGTTAATGCTGGCAGGTACACCCTACATCACTCAGGACGTTGTCGATAATTTACGTCATTACTATCGCTTGGACCGACCGGTCTGGGAGCAATACTTCTATTGGCTTCTTAACATATTTCAAGGAAATCTAGGAACGTCATTCTATTTTCACTCACCGGTAGCAACGCTCCTTATTCCTTGGACGATTGAGACCCTGAAACTACAGCTTAGTGCACTTGCGCTTGCCGTTATCCTGGCGATTATTGTTGGCGTGTATTCTGCACGACACCCCTACTCCATCGCTGACATGGGTGTAACAACAATGGCCTTATTGGGTGTCTCGATGCCCATTTTTGTGTTAGGCATTTTTGGGCTGCTTATCTTTTCACAGTCTCTTCACACATTGACTAATGGATTATTTTATTTCCCTGCTAGTGGAGCTCATGCGTGGAATTATCGAAGCTTTCCATTTCCATTGTTTTTAGCAGATGCTGCCTGGCATATGGTTTTGCCAATGCTCGTGTTAACATTCACCTTTATGGCTTTATACGTGCGCCTTGTGAGATCGGGAATGCGTGAAACACTGCAACAAGATTACGTTTTAGCGGCGCGGGCAAGTGGCTTAAGCAATATTAAAGTCGTGTACAAACATGCTCTAAGGAATGCATTGATCCCTCTGGTCACCTATATTGGACTGGCAATCGCCACGGCTTTTGCGGGTGCGCCTATCACTGAAACGGTGTTCACGTGGCCTGGACTTGGATACTATTATGTCCAGGCGTTAAATAACCTTGATTTTCCTGTTATTATGGCAGTAATATCGATTCTCACTGTTCTCATATTGGCTGCGAATATCATTGTCGATATGACCTACGGGATCGTAGATCCTAGAATAACCGTGGGGTGAAATCAGTATGGGAGAAACCGACCGTGTTAGCGATTTAGAACGAAGAGAACTACTTGAAGAAGAAGTTGAAACACGAGGTGCCAGTCAGTGGCAACTAGTCTGGCGTCGATTCAAGAAAAACAGAACTGCCCTTTTTGGTGCAGGGATTCTTCTAGTTATTGTATTTATGGGTGTGAGTGCACCCTTTCTCACCTTCATGGGAGTACTACCAGATCCTAATAGTACCATATTTCTGATTGACCCACCAGAACTTGGTGGCGGATCCAGAGCACTACCCTCCATTTTCCATCCATTAGGTACAGATAAATTGGGACGTGATGTACTCAGTCGTATCTTCTGGGGAGCCCAAACAGCTCTCATAGTAGGCATAGTGGCTATGCTCTTATCTACAATCATAGCCCTTGCAGTGGGTGGATTAGCAGGTTATTTTGGCGGAAGAGTGGATGCTGGTCTAATGATGGTGACAGATGTCTTCCTTGTAATGCCAGTTTTCTTGATCATGCTCCTTATGATTAAGATTCTATCTATCTTTGTCGTTGCAGGTTTTGGACTCTGGATTGTCATTACAGTATTAGGAATATTCGGTTGGCCCCAAATGGCCCGAATGATACGGGCAGAATTCTTCAAACTCAAGAATTTAGATTATGTTGAGGCAGCCCGGGAACTTGGTGCAAGCAATCGGCGAATCATGCTTCGACACATTCTCCCGAACGCTCTAGGGCCCATTATCGTTGTATTTACTTTAGGTATTGCGTATAACATCCTCGCTGAAGCCGGTTTGAGTTTTCTCGGTTTTGGTGACGCCTCAATACCTTCCTGGGGTTGGATGATTAACATGGCTTTGGAGATTGTGTCTGTACAACCCTGGCTCGTACTGTATCCAGCTTTTATGATTTTCTTCACTGTACTTGCCTTTAACCTAATGGGCGATGGACTTGCAGACGCTTTAGATCCGCGACTATGGAGATAGGAGAACAGGATAGAATGACAAACATAATGGAAATCGAAAACCTAAAGACGTATTTCTATACTGAAGCAGGAATCGTAAAAGCCCTTGATGGCGTCACCTTCAACATTGAAGAAGATGTAACCCATGGGCTTGTAGGGGAATCGGGATCCGGTAAGACGGTAACAGCCCTATCGGTTCTTGGTATCGTTCCGAGTCCTGGAAAAATCGTTGATGGTCGTGTTATGTTCCATGGCGAGAATCTTGTGGAAAAAAGCGACAAGGAAATGCAAAAACTCCGGGGAAATAAAATATCAATCTCTTTTCAAGATCCTAGTACTTCTCTAAATCCTGTGTTTACTGTAGGCAGCCAAATACAAGAGGTTATTATGCGCCATCAAGATGTGACCAAAGAAGAAGCGAAGAAAGCGGTCATAGAAATCCTGGAAACAGTAAGAATTTCTGAAGCCGAACAACGATATTACGAGTATCCCCACCAATTCAGTACAGGAATGAGACAGCGAATTGCTATCGCACGTGCCCTCTCTGCCCGCCCAGAAATTCTTTTTGCTGACGAACCCACAACTGCCTTAGATGTGACAATTGAAGCCCAAGTCTTGAACCTCATGCAAGAACTCCAAAAGAACTTCGGAATGGATTTAGTGATGATTACTCACGATATGGGCGTCATTGCTGAGATGTGCAAACGCGTCACAGTACTTTATGCGGGGCGCGTCTGTGAAACCGGAGATGTCCGTTCAATCTTCCATGAACCATTGCATCCATACACCACGGCATTATTAACCTCTGTGCCATCGGTTCTTGGAAGAATCAAGAGATTGGCTGTGATTCCTGGCACGATACCAGACCTGATTTATCCACCTCCAGGTTGTCGATTCCATCCTCGGTGTACATTTGCAAAAGACATTTGTAAGCAGGAAATGCCGGATGCTGTGGAAATCAAGAAGGGTCATAAGAGTGCATGCATTCGCATTGATGAAATTAAAGGCGAATTATTAAGCCGATTGAAGCAGGCGCGGGAGGAAATGGAAAGTGAGTAAACAAGACGTTATTCTAAGCGTGACCGATCTCCAGAAATACTTTACTGTTGTCTCGAGACAAATCATCGGATCAAAGGTCACCGGCAAAGTCCATGCAGTTGATCACGTTGATTTTGATGTTTACCGGGGTGAAACCTTAGGTCTGGTTGGAGAAAGTGGGTGTGGAAAGACCACCACAGCCCGTACGATTTTAGGATTAACTCCAGCATCAGGTGGAGAAGTACTCTATAACGGGGAAGATCTTCTGCAAATTTGGGAGAAAGGAAGCAAAGAAGAGAAAATGAAATATCGTCGAAAGCTTAAACTGGTCTTCCAAAATCCGTGGACCTCCCTGAATCCACGTATGCCTGTCAAGGACATAGTCTCCGAAGGATTCAATATCCATGGCCTTGTCGAGAAAGAAGATGCACGAGACCGGCTGTATGATATACTTCATGAGGTGGGCCTTGAACCCTATCACGCCGAAAGATTTCCCCACCAATTCAGTGGCGGTCAACGCCAACGAATTGTGATTGCTCGAGCCTTATCCGTTGATCCTGAGTTCATATTTGCCGACGAGCCTGTTGCATCATTAGATGTATCGATTCGGGCTCAGATATTGAATCTCATGACAGACTTGCAAGCCAAGAAGAACCTTACCTACGTGTATATCTCGCACGATCTTTCATCCGTACGCCAAATCTGTGCTCGAGTTATCGTGATGTACTTAGGACAGATGGTAGAATACGGACCCGTCAAAGCCATTTTCGAAGAATTCCAACACCATTATACAGAAGCGCTGATGAAAGCAATTCCGGTTCCTGATCCCGATAGGTCACGTGAACGCATCGTTTTATGGGGTGAAGTACCAAGTACCATCAACCCCCCAGGGGGTTGCCGCTTCCACACCCGTTGTCCTGCAGCGCAAGAAAAATGCTCCAAAGAACAACCTCCTTTTACCAAAGCAAAGAAGGGGCATTACTTCGCATGCTGGTATCCAGTCGCATAACAGTGATCAAGACACTTACTCAATTTGACCAGTCAATCTGCCTTTGCAGTGGGAAAAAGCGGAAACATCGATTAATGTAACCTAGCAGTTCAGTTTTCAGCTGAGCAACCATGAAATAGTGCGAATAACCGCATTTACCGGTATCCTGAAATTAATATGGGACTAAATATGTAGTCTTGATTAGTGGCATAGAGCCTCTAGGGTCTAATATGAATGCCAATGACAACATATCAGAAGCAGGAGCAGAAGAGTATAGACCTTTAAATATCCGAGAAATTCTTTTCCGGATTCCAATCACTGTCTGGATTCTTCTGGCAAATTTCGCGATGTATTGTTTCACAGCTTTACTTAGTGGAAATTTTTTAGTAATGCGTGTTGAAGTGTTAGAATTCTTTGGCGTCTCGGCACCAGCGTTTGCTCAAGGGAGATATTATGTATTACTCACAGCAATGTTCGTCCATCAGGATCTCCTCCATTTTGGCTTAAACATTTTCGCGTTAGCGGTAATCGGATTGGTGTTCGAAAAGGAAGGCGGGCGAAAAAATTTCTTGATTATTTATTTTATGGCAGGTCTCCTCACTAATGTGCTCTCGCTTATTCTTTTTCCTCTACTTGTCTTTATTGGAGCGTCAGCAGCTATTTTTGGTATTGCAGGAGCCACTATAATGCGACAATTACAATCAGTTATGTTTGGTGCACTCTTCATATTGGCATTATTTGCAATGGCTCCCCCATTGAGCTTCTTATCCCATGGTATCGGTGCAGTTGTTGGCGTGGTTTCAGACTATTTCATTATGAGGAAGACCAACATGAAGAAACCTAACATGAGAGATAGAATAGCAACATACCCCAAAACCCACTAGTAATCATTTTACCCATATGATCATCCTAAAAAAGTGACCGTTATTAATCACAACAAAAAATCTGTTAGATTAGACTAATGAGACGGCAATGGCGATGAAAATAATTCCTATCACACATGCCATAACACCCACCACGGTCATCCAAGTTACTCGCTCCTTTAGTGTACGCCATCCGATAATGAGGGCAAAGAGAGGTGTTAATGACGAGAGAACGGTGGCAGAGGTGATATCCACGAGTTGTAAGGAGAGGGCAAAAGCAATATATCCGATGACGAGGGCAAACACTCCACCAATGCTCAAAAAGAGCAATTGTCTTTGAGTGAGGCTATCTTTTTTCCAGACGATTTGTTGTCCCAATACAACGGGTGAGAGGATTGCTAGTGCAAATGATAGCCGAATAACTGCTATGAGAAATAAATTGGTTGTTTCCAAAACTGTGTCCAAAAGGAGGGTACTGATACTCCAGCTTAAGGCTGTCAAAATTCCTGCAATAAGTCCAATCAAGAGTTGTCGACGCGTTAACGTGACTTGGTTATTAGAGTCAGGATTTAGTTGCCGTCCAAGAATAGCAACACCAACAATAGTGATAATCACCGCAGGAATCATGAGAAGGTGAATCGGCTGAGAGAGAAAGAGAATCTGTAACAGGAGGATGAAAAAAGGATAGATCGAAGTCACGGGCACACCCCGACTGACTCCAATATTTTGAATTGTGACAAAATAAAGCGCGTCTCCAATGACAAATGCAAAAAGACTACTTCCCAAGATGAAGAGGATCTCCCAAAACGTGAGAAAAGCTATGAATGGATAGATGTTCAAAATGAGGGTGACTATTGATAAAATGAGGAGCGGGAGGAGAATCCGAATGAGGTTAGAGGTGAGAGCTGAAACATCTTTGGCCCCAGTTTTATAGAATGCGGCACTTGCTGCCCAGGAAAATGCGGCGAGAAGTGCTGTAAATAATCCGATAACAATCATGCGGAATCGCCCTCCTTCCATCATTCTTCCCTTTTATTGTTATCATGAACACACAGGATTTTTAGCAAGGCAATATGCCATGGATTCTTAGGTGTCAATACAATGGTAACATATTCCGGTCAAATTCAGTTTGAAACCCAAGGTGAACCCGACATCATTGATATAACAACCAAAGTGAAAGAAGAGGTAAAAGCCAGTAAAATTCGTTCCGGGATAGTCACTGTGTTTTGTACAGGATCAACAGGCGCAATAACTACTATTGAGTATGAACCTGGGCTGCTCAAAGACCTACCAAATGCAATGGAACGCTTTGCCCCACACGATGCAGTGTATGAGCATCATTTACGCTGGCAAGATGGAAATGGCCATAGTCATGTCCGTGCATCAATCATTGGTCCAAGTCTGACGATTCCCATAATTGACAGGCAAATGCCATTAGGGACATGGCAACAAATTGTGTTCTTAGAATTAGACGTGCGACCACGAAATCGACACATCATCATTCAAGCAATTGGTGATTGAATCCACTAAGACTACTTTTGCCCCTTTCCCAGATAGATACCCTGTGGGTCCAGTTGGTGGAGCTTATCAAGATACTCCTTTGTCGGTTCAGGCGTAGTCGGTACCTTACCGGGGATAATAAGGTCAAACATCACATTCTCGTTTACCCAATCCACTGTTACACCTGGATGCACGGATTTTAATCGAATCTTTTTGGTATTCGGATCAAAATCCATTTGGCATTTATCTGTTACAACCAGTGCGGGTCCTCCACCAATCAATCCAAGTTTTTCTCGGCTACCTGGACCAGAAAGGTGACCAGGGCTAGTCAGATAATCCAGTTTTTTCACAAATTTCCTAGCGTCGTGCGTGAACATTAGGATAATCCGTCCAGCTGAGCTAGCGATGTCATTTCCTCCACCGCTGCCCGGAAGTCGAACCTTGGGTGAGTCAAAGTCACCAATATAAGAAGTGTTGATGTTGCCATATTCATCAATTTGAGCTGCGCCGAGAAACCCAACATCTACTCGACCACCCATCATAAGAAATCCCAAGGTTTCGATGAGCCCGATGGATGCAGCCGCTCGATAACCCAATCGACTATCTGCGACTGATAGGGCAAGATCTTTATTTTGTGTATCGACATTGCCTCCCTCATAGATAATGATGGCATTGGGGGCATGAGTCACTTTTGCTAACATTGCCCCAAGAACTGGGAGTCCTGTTCCCGCAAACACGCGTTCACCATCACGAACTGCGTTTGCTCCACAAACTGCCATCATTTCCGTTGATGTATACTCTTCCATCTTTTTTCACCTCAATACCCATATCGTTTGTCAGCCCGCAGTTCCTTGAGTCGTTTCTCACCAATCTTCTTCAAGAGCCCATCATGGTTTTCGACATCTAGGATCCAGTCATTCAGATATTCCTGCCAGCCTTCCTCAGTTTTACACTGCCCCATATACATCTGGAGATGAGGTAAGTCATAATCATAAACACCATAAGACTGCATAGGCCAACTCCCAAATGGGACCTCTACGATATAATCCACAAAGAGAGCTGGAATTGTTGTTAAGTCAGGAGTTTCACGAATCACTTCGTTTGAAATGATTTCTTCAGTGAAGACTATCGTCGTTTTCGACCCACGAGCGATTTCGTTATCCTCTCCTTTAATCCCGAAAATCTGGACATTTCCTTCCACATCCGCTTTCTGGGCACAAATCACACCAAAATCTGCTTGAACAGAGGGAAGTAAAACAATTGGTGTGCCCGTAAAAGGACAATCAATCACTTTCGCCTTATCCTTACGTAACCGAGTTTTATCCATCATATTCGTACCAATCATATGCCGAATCGGCATGAAAGGCACATTCAAAGCCCCACCTAAAAACCGTAAAGCCATCGCCAGGTTAGAATAGTCTTCAAACTGCACCTTCCCCTCTTTCGTTCGTCGCCGTAAATTTGGCGCAAGCCCCAACGCTTCAATTGCAAAGAAGGCTACCTCGAATTCAAGACATGCTTCCGCACCTACGAGAATATCAAGGTCATGTTCACTTCCACAGGTGTAGATGCGGAGATTACGTTTTTTCTGGCGAATAAGCTCCATAGCGAGTGCTTCCGGTGGGCGTTGGTATCCGAATCCACCCCATGCAATATGTGCACCGTCATGGATTTTCTGTGCAGCTTCCTCTAGCGTGATTCGTTTGTCTTCAATGGATGGTTCTGTCAACCTTTTTCACCCATTAAACATTTTACACTCAACGGTTACAGTGGGTCATAAAAGGCTTCCTTTCATTTGAGACCAGTATTATCTATCCCCGACTACTTCGGTCTATGTAAAACATAAGAGGAATTTTTAAGCTAAAGAACACTAATAGTGATTCATCACGTTTGGGAGATTTCAGGTTGGGCCAAGGCGACTGGAAAAACACTAGCCTAAAGGAGCGAGATTCAAGCACACCGCCTCCAAGGAGTGGACGAGTCGAACGCTACCTTCGAGCCCTTCAAAGTAAAGTTGCGGGTAAGCGGCGGCAAGCAGCTTCAACGTTGGGTAAGCTCGGTGATCCACGGGCGGTCGAACCACTGATTCGTGCGCTTAAGGACCAATCATTTGGAGTGCGTAGTTGTGCAGCTCTTTCACTAGGCCTTCTTAAGGACTCCCGAGCCTTAGAACCGCTTATCGATGCCCTCCATGATCGGCATAACCTTGTGCGCGACCAAGCAGCCTTAGCTTTGGGGATTCTTGGAGATTCACGGGCAATAACACCACTCAACCAGGTCCTGCAGGACAGAGATTATAATGTGCGAAAACGCGCTGAACTTGCCTTGCTATTTCTTGGAAATATTCGAGTGGAAGAGGCTAAGTCTCAGCTTAAACGAATTAGAGAGATTGACGAGAACCATTAGAACAAGGACCAAAAAACTTCAATGAGTAAGCTAGCGCTTGCGTAACAGTTTGGCTTCGAGCACATCGCTAATCGTGTACACTTCCAGGACATTCGTTTTTCCAGGGACAAGTGCTGAAGCTCGAACAACGATGATTTCTTCATCAGATTTAACTATCCCATCGTCATGAAGCCGTTTAATTGCCGCAAGAAGCAGCGCATCCATGTTTTCGTGGTGTTGGATTAGTATGCATTCGGCTCCCCATAATAAACGTAATTGACGTTGAACACGGACATGTGGAGTGCTAGCCACAATCCGTACGGGTGGACGATATTTTGAAACCATGCGAGCCGAATATCCCGCCATGGTAAACACCAGGACTGTCTGTACACCAAGGTGTTTAGCAATGGATACGACAGCGCGACCCAGTTCTTCAGCAATCAAGTGTTGATCGGATGCATAGTAGGATAAGTCGCGCTGTGGAAAGGAAGGAATTATGGTTCGACCAATAGTTTCCATCACCTGGACAGCCTTTACAGGATGTTTTCCCACCGCTGTTTCGGCTGATAGCATCACTGCATCAGCACCATCTAGAATAGCATTGGCAACATCACTGGTTTCAGCTCGTGTTGGTCGTGAATTACGCACCATCGACTCTAGCATCTGAGTTGCTACGATAACTGGTTTACCTGCTTGATTGCACTTTCGAATTATCTCCTTTTGTAGAAGTGGAATTTGTTCAGGGGGAATCTCGACTCCAAGATCTCCTCGAGCCACCATTATACCGTAGCTAGCCTTGAGGAGGGTATCAAAATTCTCAACGGCCATTTTTTGTTCAATCTTGGTAATAATTGGGATATCAATTCCTTTCTTTTGGAGGAAGCCCTTGACAGTTTCAAGTTCACTTGCTCTTTTGACAGCTGAAACAGCAACAAACTCGGGACTTAATTCCGCAATGAACCTGAGATGTTCGATGTCTTGGGGTGTGGGTACCGACATTCCCAAATCCACTCCCGGCACATTTACACCCTTGTGTCGACTAATTTCACCCCCGGTAACAACAGTACAATAAACCTCCCGATTCTTCACTTTGTCAACACGTAGTTCTACGATTCCATCGTTGATGAAGATGCTCTGTTCTTCTTCAACTTTATTAGGCAACGTCTTTAAAGATACAGAGACCCGGTCTGCATTGCCTTCAATTTCTTCTGTCGTTAACCGAATCTTGTCCCCCTCTAGTAAGGTGACGGCTTTTGCCATTTCCCCAATTCGAACTCGGGGACCCTCTAAATCCATGAGAATCGGATGCTCAGGTAGATATTTGCGAATTCGTTTGAAACGGGCTCGATGTTCATCGAGAGTTCCGTGTGAGAGATTTAACCGTAAAACATCCATCCCGGCTTTTGCCATCTGGAGGAGCTTTGTTTTACTTTCACATGCTGGACCAATTGTACAAACTATTTTTGACCGGGTGGGAATCATATGCTGTTCACCTGTTCACCACACCTCAGGGGTTGATGAACACCATTTCAGAGAAACTAATTAGTGTTACTCCACGTCTAGCATTAATATCCTACTAAGTGGATTCGACGTCTGATTTTTGAACATAGAACCTTCGTGATGTTTATATCTAATATGCCTGCAGAGGAACAGCTGAACCCTGATGTATGTAACGATCCGTTATCTCAGTGTGATTCGCGAGGTTACTGGGACACGAGAAGAGGTGATCGAAATCGATGACGGATCAACGGTTGAACATGTTCTTCAACGTCTTTCGAAGAAATATGGGAAATCTTTTCAACGGATGATTCGATCAGGTCGAGATATTCGTGGATTACAAATTGTGTATTTTGTTGATGGAAAAAACATCGACACTCTTAGAGGATTCAACACGTCCGTTCATGATAAAAGTGAACTGGTACTCATTCCACCTGTTGCAGGTGGTTAAGCGAGATTTCCTGGATCATTATAATGAGGTGCTTCGGGATGAACCTTTTCGATGAGACTTTTTTCGAAGACGTCCCGTTCTGTTAAGGTTCGTTTGATATAACCCATCTTCTTGAGAACCGGTATAAAAGCAAGTGTTGATTCGATGTATTCGGAGGGAAGACTAGCACAATATTTGGGAGAAACACGGAAGACTTGTTGTAAGAAATCTTCTCCAATAATGGCAATTTCTTTTACAGCTAGCTTAGAAGCTTCGTTGGGTTTGAGGCGCATAAGGTTACAGGCATCTTCATGAATCTGAAGGAAACCTTCGACGAGGGGGGGATTTTCTTCGATCATTGTGTGAGTCGCAACTATCCCATAACTTGGGTTGTATGGCCATATCGAGCTAGGAGGAAGAACCAGGGGAGCTTTGAGATACCGGTTTGCTAATACCGCGAGGGGTGGAGTCCCACAACCACCGGCGACCTCTTCGTCTTCCATAGCTTCGAGGATAAAATCAGCCCACTCAAAGTTTTCGATTATCACAGAATCAGTTAGCTGGGCATCCGTAACGAGTTTTCGGATAATGACATCATGAATCGATCCCTGAGAAGGGGTGCCAATCTTCTTGCCTTCAAATTGTGCTAATGTCGCTTCCACTGAGCCGAGTTCATCAATGGTTTGGAATCCAGCTAGCGCAGTAACCACAGTGCCCTCTACGTGTCCACCGCCAACACATTTGATATTCAATCCTTGTTCCATCCCAATCATTGCTGGGGGAAGTCCAATATACCCGATATCCAGTTCACCTTTTTTGAAAGCCTGTATCATGGCAGGTCCCGTCGGAAATAGGTTCCAAGCAGCTTTAACCTGCATTTTCTCCTCCACCCACCGACCGCCCATTAAAATAAACGCTGTGTGATAAGCAGTGGAGAGGTGTCCAATTCGTAGCTCGTTCATGTTGCATTTCTTCTCCTTTGATACCACTTATGTTTTATTCCCAGGTAAACTTTACACGAATTTTCACGATGTTGGTTTTGATACAATTCTCTTGTTCGAATTCTTAAAAGACCCAGAATCCTAAGACGGCAAAAATCCATCGTCCGTATAAAGCAATTATCAGGATGAGATACGAAACGAGGATATCCCAGTACGAGGACCGTTTATTTCGAAAGGGTAGCCAGAAATACGCAAAAATTAGCGAGAGGATAAGATAGCTCAGCGTAATTGCCATATACCCTATCACATCAATAGCACGATAGAAACCGAGTAAAACGCCGAAGAAGACGATGCCGTATAGATGGTGGGCTAGATAAGAAATCAGAGTAATTTGTCCATTAACTTCGAAGAATCGGCTTAAAGGGTTCCACCAGTGCCATGCGTCAACGGTGGTCACAACACTGGCAATAGCCAGTAAGGTCATTCCGGTGGATAGGAGAAAGAAGCCATTGGTTAGGGGATACTGTGTAACGGGATCACTCATAAAGAACATCAAAGGTGGAACCAAAATGCACATTATACTGCCAACTGACAGGGTCTGATAGACGAGTTGACGAGGATTTGGAGTCGGATGGACGAAGGCCTCACCGACTATCGTGCCAATAATTGGACAAGCCAACCAGGGAAAGATAGGAGCTTTTCCGGTGGCAATAATGGCTGAAAGATGATCCAGCAGTGTCAAGGGAGGGGCATAATGAAGATTTCCAACTGTGCCGACGATACCTTCATAATTGAGCCAAATCCGAAGAAAAGGCGCAGCTACGATGAAAATAATTGGTAGCAAGATACGGTAACGTCGAGGAATATATAACACCAATTGACTAACAATCAGGGAGAGCCCGATTAGCTGAAGAATGCTCCAGTCTAGCCACCAGACGGTGCCAAACAGCACAACCGAGAAGAGATAGCCCAAACCCATGATTAGAAGGCCCCGAGAAAGCACCCACTGCCACACTGTTTCCGATGTCGCTCCTTTTCGTTTGAAGCGATTATTAACTAAGACTACACTAATTCCTGCCACAATATAGAAGAGCGGAGCTGGAATGATTCCAAAGAAGAGAATCGCAGCAGCAACCGGCGAATGATATCCGCCACCCACAAAGGTTTGACCAAAATGGTTGATAACCATAAAAACCAGTGCCACACCTCGAAGAACATCAACAGAACGGATGCGCCCGTTATGCTCAACAAAAGCCTCAGCAATGGTCATAATAATTCAACCTTAACTTGTTAGTGAACTATCATTTCAAGGATGCTACAAAGGGTAATCCGTTAAATAGATTAATGCAATCTCAAAAAAAACCGCGATTTTCCGGAACGACCTTCTCAGTATCCCAAAGGCTAATAACAACTTAAAAGCACAGTCAGTAGTAACGCGAGACCCATCTAAATTAGAAAGACACTCAGAAATTCTGTGTTTAGGGGGTAATCAGTCAGTGTCTGGACAGGTGCCACCCGCTGTTTGTACATACATCTATCGTCACGAACGACCCTGCCACAAGCGCGGAGAACGGTGTACACACCCAACCGTCCCGGGTAGCCCCTACTGTCGGTGGCACCAAGTTTTACCTGATAAAGATTTCCGCGACATCGACTTTAGTCAAAGTGAGGACGAACAGAAACACCTATGTGAAGCGTATCTGGTCGACGCACGACTTGATGACGCCGTACTATTAGAAGTCCTTTTCCATGATGCCAATCTGCATGGCGCATCTCTGACAAAGGCCAACCTACAGGGTGCCAATCTTAGTCAAGCCAATCTTCTCGAAGCGGACCTTTGGGGCGCAAACCTGAAAGGTGCCATTCTATGGGGAGCGAATTTACGACGTGCTCAGCTAATTCTCACACAACTTCAATTTGCGGATCTGGTCCGAGCGGATTTGCAGGGTGCCATGCTTGATGGTGCCACACTTGAATACACAGATTTGCGGGGAGCAAATCTTGTATCAGCACACTTTGATAGCACCAATGTAGAGAACGTATATTTTTCCGGGAAGTTTGGATCAGCGCAATTGATGCTCTGCACCTTAAAAAACGCGGCATCATTAAACAACTTGGTCGCGCACCAAGAGCGGCAAGGTCTGCAATCGGAGGTTGGGACTGGTGATCTTCTCCGTTCCTTCACTATTGAAGACTACAACACGGAGAAGCGTAACGCTCGTGATATCGCACGTGATCATCGAGTCCTTAAAATTTACTTCAAACAGGAGGGGCGATTAGACCTCAGTAGTAAACACTATCTCAATGAAATGCGATCAATGCGCCAATCCTATTGGAGCAGTGCATTCAATCAGAATCAAGAAAAAGATGTTGAACCTCTCACGAGGGGTGAAAGATTTCGATGGACTATTCGTGGAAGTATGAGTAAATTACTGGACACATTCTTTGGGTATGGTGAGGAACCATCGAAATTAATGGGCTGGACTATTTTCACTGTATTTCTTACAGCCCTAACTCTTTTCCTGATTGATATGACGCAAGGTCTTATTCAGACTAATCCCATTATCAACTTTATTTCCAATCTCGCTATCGCCTTAGTATCTTTTGCAGTAGCCCCGCCAATTCCATTTGATGCGATACCACAATTTTGGATTGCTAGTGTCACTGCATTTGTTGGTAAGTTCTTTCTTGCTCTCTTCGTATTCATTCTCAGTCGCAAAGTAGAACGTTAAATCGTTAATTTTGGGTAGATGTCTTCAGCAAGAATTCGGGAGACATCGAAATAAGTGAACGGCGCATTTTGTCTGCTCATTCCGTTGATAATTTCAAAACAAAAATGCTCAACACCAACATCAATAAACGCTTGAATCTTCCTTGTCACCTCTTCAGGTGAACCTACTAACATGACTGTTTTAAGTTCGGATTCAGGAATGTCTGAAACAAGCGGCAATAATTTCCCAATATTGAGTTTCGCCAAATCATCTGCATCGAAGGTTAGTAGACTTAATCGATTTGGATCGATATTCGAGTCTTTGTAAATATCAGCAAATTCCTCTTTCCAATATCCCATTAGCCGAATAAGCCAAGGATACAAAGCAAGTTCACCACGGAACCGATTCACAAATTGCGAAATTTTGTCCTGATCGTCGTGCATATATACCCGTCCCCAGAACCCACAAGCTAATTCTTTGGGATCACGACCAACCCGTTTCATGTGTTGATGAATATCTTCTAAACCTTCTCTGTAAACACGAGGTAATCCAGGGAAGGGAAACCAGCCATCACCGACTTCACCGGTTATGCGCCGTGTGACGGTACCATTCCCAGCTACCCAAACGGGTACTGAGGGCTGCTGTACAGGTTTTGGAACTAACACAGCTTGTCGCAGATTGAAAAAATCACCTGAGAAATCTACTGGTCCTTGTTGCGTCCATAAAAGTTTCATCACATCGATGCACTCCCGCATCCGGCTTACAGCCCGTTTTGTACTAAACCCGTAAGCAGCAAGATTCATTTTTTCCCCTGCTCCAATACCCAGGATGAATTTACCATTCGTCTGATGATCAAGTGAAACAGCATTTTGGGCAGTAATAGCTGGATGAAGCCGAATACTATCGGTGACAGCCACTCCTAAAGTCATATCGGGTGCTAGTTCGGCAAAAGCACCGAGCATCGTCCAGGGTGATAGAAAATCATCGATGGCAAAGGGAGGTAAACCCCGTAAGTGATCCGGAACCCAACACGATCTCCAGTTTTTTTGCTCAACCATCATCGCGACTTTCTTTTTCACCAAATCCCAGGAACGAGAGAAAAAGAGTTGTTGCCCAAAATCTACCATTCGAATCACATCTACTTATTTTAACTCACAGGAGTTTTTCTACTTTACATTATAAATGCATTCTAACCCCAAGACAGGCATTTCTTAAAAGACTATTTTTATCGCCTTCGATGACGTGAGGTCACCGCCATTAAGATCAATGAGATAAGGATTACAGCGAATACAACCCACCAGACCCATCCCATCCAGACAAGGGTGCCTCCAATCCATACAACACCTGCAAACACTGCCCAGTATCCTGATGCGGTGAGAATCACAATTACCATCAATCCAATGCAAGCCATGTCGAGTTTTCCAAGGTTTGTCATCCTTAGACCACCTTCAATACGCTTCAAAACACTATTCGAATACTGTAGCCGATTCTTTGGCGTCAATGACGCCTAAGTTCCCAAAGTAATCATTGTGTACGGTACTATAAGCTTGACGTTTTGGGGGAAATCGTAACAATGCGCACACTTAAATTATCTTCCAGTTAAATGAGAGGCAAATTCTCTAAATCAAAGAATTTGTTTCCTCCAAGGTGAACTGTATGATTAAAACAAAACTCACAGAAATGCTTGGCTGCAAACACCCCATCATCCAAGCCGCGATGGGGCCCTTTTACACAACTAAACTCTGCGCAGCTGTTAGCGATGCCGGTGCTTTTGGCATCGTCTCTCACACCAACCTACGTAACCTTGATCCCATTAAAGAAATGGAAAAAAATATTCTCGACGTCGTTGAAAATACTGATAAGCCCTTTGGAGTTAACATTCGTACCGCACGACTCCAAATTGACTACCCTGACCTCATCAAGCTCATTCCCCGCGTCCGTAAAGAAAATAAAAAAGTTGGCGAACAACTCCGACTCGTCATCACCTCAGCAGGTGACCCACGCCCTGGGGCCCACCACTTCAAAGACGTAGATCCTGACCTCCTCGTCTTCCACGTGATTCCCGCTAAATGGCTTGCCGAAAAAGCCCTTAACCCTGCTTGGTTCCAGAAAAAATTCCCGGGAACCAAAGGCATCCTTGACGGCATCGTCGCTACAGGCTATGAGGGAGGTGGCCACAACAGCTATGAAAAAGTCGCTACCACCGTTCTTACGGCGGAAATGGTGGAATTCGCAGGTGATGTTCCTGTTGTTTCGTGTGGTGGATGGTACGATGGTAAAGGGCTTGCTGGCGCCCTTGCCATGGGAGCCGTTGGGATTCAAATGGGTACACGCTTCATCGCCACCAAAGAATGCGAATTCCATGACGACTACAAAGCCCTCATCCTCCCAGCAACCGACGAAGATACGGTTATGACCACCGGTGCATTTGGTCCGATTCGCCTACTGAAGAATGAATATTCTAAGAAACATGGTGTAGCAGTTCCGGATCGTGATGCCCGGATGGCTGAAGAAGCATCAATGACCGCTGATGACCTCCTAAATGAAATGGAAAGTTATGAAATGGTTTACCGCGGTAATGTCCAGAAAGGTCCAATCCTTGTTGGGCAGACCATTGGTGGTATCGGTGATATCCCAACTGTGAAAGAGGTTGTGGACAGTATCGTCAAAGAAGCTGAAATGCGGCTTAAGGCTGTTACCAAACTAGTAAATTAGTACAATACTTTCGTAGTAAGATAATAAGGGGCTGGCGTATCTCCAGGCCCCTGTTGGTTTTTCTTTTCCAGATTTGGTAGTATGAGATGAGGTGTTGCCATATCATTTAGTCTTTTAAAGCTCAGGCAAGGAGGTGGAGTTATGTCAGATCCTGAGTATGCGAATATTCACAAGAGCATAGCTACCTTTGTGGAAGGACTTCGGACACTAGACTATGCGACGATTTCCCAGATTTTCTATGAGGATGGATTATCTATAGGAGTACAGGATGGTCAAATCTCCTATGCACGCCGGGATCATTGGAAGGAAATGCGAGACCTAGAATTTGCAGAGGGGATTGACAATACCGATAATGTAGCTTGGTTCGAGATTAAAGCCTTTGAGCGATTTGGAAATGCTGCATCAGTGGTGATAGAGTTGAGTTTTTCCAGTGATCCCGTTGATTATATTGATTTGTATCATATGCTCAAAACTGATGATGGCTGGAAGATTGTCAACAAGATTTACCATCATATTGAGAAGAAAAAACGATAACCAATGATGGAAATAATAGATGGTTACCTTCGATTCTGTTTAGAGGGGGAACAGAAGGATTAAGAAGGCTAGGACGAAAAAGTGCTGGGGTAGATGTAGATGGCTTTAGAAACAGCAATGGCAACTGAAACAATCAGTGAAGAGGTACTGGGCGTCATTGTAACTACATTGGTGGATAACCAATCTGCCCAATCTAGCTTCAGTAGCGTTCACGGGCTTTCCCTGCACATTGAAGTACAATTTCCGGGCCGGAGTGAAGCGATCCTCATGGACACTAGTGGCAGTGCTCAAGTTTTTCGCCATAATACTCAAGCTTTGAATATGGACTTTGCAAATCTTCGGGCAGTGGTTATCAGCCATTTTCATCATGATCATTTTGGTGCTCTTGAACCTGCTTTGGAACTTATCGGACATAGGGACCTTGTGGTGTATCTACCAGCCCATCATGATACGATTGAACACACACTTAGTGAATTGCATGTGCGAAGTCAGGTTGCAGAGGAAAGTAAAATGATTCGGTCGGGGGTAGCCACGACTGGTTCCTTAGGATCAGCCAGGCTCAAAGAACAGGGACTTGTCATTAACGTGGAATCATATGGACTCGTGCTTTTGACAGGGTGTGCACATCCCAAAGTGGGACCAATGATTAAATCATCGAAGAAGGTATTTCCAGGTCGTCCCCTGCAAGCAATGATTGGTGGCTTCCATCTGAAAACCGAAGAGGAGGGAATAAAGGTGGGAGAGCTTTTCGTGAAAGAGGAGCTTAGGTTAGTTTCCCCTTGCCATTGTACAAGCAAGGAAGCGAAAGCAGGAATACGTAGTGTTGTAGGGGAAGAAGCGTACCGGGAGAATGGATCAGGAACATCATTCACATTTCAATGATTAAATCCAATTGGAATTAGAGCTTCTGACCGCGTTCCATCCAGAACTGCGTGGGATCCGTAACAACGTCAATAATCACAGGTTTTTTGGCTTTGAATGCACCTGCGAATGCGGGAGCCAATTCAGTTGGATCGGTGACCCGATAACCGATTCCTCCACTGTTTTCAGCGAATTTGGCGAAATCCGGGTTGATGAACTCTGTTGCATATTTGGGGAACTTTTCGAGAGCTTGTTCATGAGTGATCATCGAGAGTTCACTATTATTGTATACAACCACGATTACGGGTAAGTTATGTTTTACAGCTGTGGTAAAGTCAGCCATGAGCATGGCGAAAGCACCATCACCTGTTAAACTGATGGATTTTCGCTGAGGATGGGCAAAAGCTGTACCAATGGCACCAGCGAACCCAAATCCCATAGTGGCCAGATAACCTGAAATAAGGAGGTTTTGGGTACTCTTCATTTGGAAGTATTTTCCGAACCAGTATGAATTATCACCAACATCAATTGAGACGATGGCATCATCGGGTATGGTCGATTGAAGGGCCTTAAGAATCCGAGCGGGATGAATTGGAACTTGATCAGATGATGTCATCTGCTCGATTTTTTGCATCCATTCATCTTTAGCATCTTTGATGAAGCGGAGTGTCTCTTCGTTATTTTTTTCATTAACTTTAGATATGAGCTCGGGAAGGGTGTCTTCCACACTCGCCCAAAGTCCTAGTTTGACTGGAAAGCGTTTTCCGATCACTAAAGGATCGTAATCAACTTGGAGTATCGGTTTGGAAGGAGGAAGTGCTGTTTGTTGCGAAAAGGAACTGCCCAACACTATTAATAGATCTGCCCGTTGAGCAGCTTTACGAGCCGAACTCCATCCCACGGAGCCATGCACACCGACCGATTGGGGATGGAACTCTGAAATCAAACCTTTCGCCTTGAAGGTGGTGGCAATTGGTGCGTCGATTTTCTCAGCTAATTGTAACACAGTTTCGGGAGCATAATGTGCGCCCCATCCAGTAATGATCATGGGGGAATCAGCGGCATTGACGAGATCTGTAGCTTTCTCAATTAGATCTTTTGGAGGTCGTGAACGGTGAACAGGCCAGCGACCTTCAACTGGCTTAGCCATAACTTTGGTTTTTGCATTTTGAATGTCCATTGGGACACCCAGGTGCGATACACCATGGTGAACAACAGCATTCTTCACTGCGAGGAGCGTGATTTCAGAAGTTTCTTTGGCAGTCGTAATGACCTTGTTGAAGAGCGAAACCGATTCGAATAGGTCATGCTGATCAATTTCCTGTAGTACATCTCGCCGGAGAAATTGTAACGCCACCTGACCAGTGATGGCTAGAACAGGCGCCCGATCCATTTTCGCATCATACAGCCCCGTCATGAGATTAGTTGCACCGGGACCAGCGATGGAAAGACAGCCGCACAATTCATCAGTAAGCTTTGCATAAGCTGATGCCATCAGAGAGGCGGTTTCCTCATGCCGAACTGTGACAAACGTAACATCATCATTAGTTCGAAGCGCCTCAACAACACCTAAGATGCTGTGACCTGGAATCCCAAAGATGTATTTCACACCTGCCTTAGCTAGCTGATCAACCAGAACTTCAGACGCAGTCTTTTCCATAAAAACCCTCAAGTGCAAAGTTGCCTTGAAACCCTATATTGACCTTTGGGTTTAATTAAAGAAGAGGCGGAGACGAATTATATCGGTCATTCTGATGATGCCCGAACAACTCATCTTCACAACCATCACTTTCCCCCAAAAAAGTTCGGAAACCAATACACTGCTTCTTGTCGAAAGCATTCGGACCTTTGCCGGAACCTTATCAGAAACACCCATTTGGGTTTTCACACCCGAATCCTCCCAGCAACTCTCAACCAGCACCAAAGAGAGATTACAAGCCCTTGATGCCCAACTTATTTCATTTGAACTTGATGAATCTAAGCTGCCGTTCTTTTTCGCGGACACAATACAAGTTATTGCCTTCGCAGAATCCATGGCGGAGAGAGATACGGCATTGTTAGCCTGGCTGGATGCCAATACACTTGTCCTAAATGAACCCAAGGACCTTCTCCTACCCGATGAAAAAAGTCTGGGATATCGCCCCGTTCATCACACTTTAATTGGATCCCGATATGATGAACCGCTGGACCCATTTTGGACCCAAATCTATCGTTCTTGCCAGGTACCACAAGACCGCGTTTTTCCCATGGTAACGCATGTCGACGCGACGCAAGTGCGCCCATACTTCAATGCGGGTTTTCTCATTACACGTCCCACGAACCGATTATTCCGAATATGGCACGATACCTTCTTCGAACTGTATCAGAAACCAGCATGCCAGGAGTTCTATCAACAAGACAAACGATACGAAATCTTTGTCCACCAGGCTGCACTTTCTGGAGTGATTCTCTCCATGTTTCCAACCGATGAACTCCAAGAACTACCCCCCACGTACAATTATCCACTCCATCTCTTTGCAGAGGACATGTCTGATACGCGTCCATCCACGCTAGAAGAACTCATTACAGTTCGCCATGAAGGATTTTATGAAGAGCCCGAGTGGTACAAAAAAATCCCAGCGAAAAGAAGTCTGAAGACCTGGATTGCTAAGCAATTAGAAACCCAAGGAAAGCGCTTATAACTCTCGTTTAACCAGCATCTAATCAAATAACTAGCTGTTTGCCAAGCTGGAAAGTATTATACCAGAATAATTTGCATGATCAATGAGTGGAAGCCTATTTTCCAGGTATCAGTTCGCCTAACACATTGTTCAAATCATCGATAAGTTCGGGTGGTTCTTCGATGGCTTGAAACGTTGTAAGAAGAGTGTGAACCGCTTTGATTTGAGGTCGAGAAAGCCCTTTTTCGAATAGATTTCGTGCTTGTTGAATAAGAGATTGAATGGCAGGATACACTTGCGTTGTTAAGTAGTCGGGAAACACTTCCCGTTCATTCACAGCAATATAATGAATTTCTATACCATACTTGTAACAGGCACCTAAAATGCGTTTACGGATTTCTTCTGAAGCTACTCCAATTGGAATAACGACAACGGGAGTCCCCTCAGGCATAGCTACTTTGTCTTGAACAGCACGTCCAACGGCTTCATAAGCATCTCCAGGGCTACGAATCCATTTCGCCTCAACCAATAACGTTCGGTTTTCAGACCTAGCGAGAATATCAACGATTACCCCGCCAGTGATTGTAGCCTTTTGTTCGACCTCATACCCATTAGCTTCTAAGTATCGACGATACACAGTTAATAACAGATACTCCGACATCAAACTCACTTCCTGTAACTATTATGTCACTGATATCATATTTTTGAGTGCCGGCATAACCTCGATAGGCTAGAAAATGGTATTTTTGCCGGGAATCAGTATTAGTAAAACGCTAGTATAAAAAAACGAACACCCGATTCTCATCTTGGGAATTGAGTATATGAAAAAGAAAACGAAAAACCACACGAACCAGCTTTTTCATGAGAAGAGCCCCTATCTTTTACAACATGCATACAACCCTGTGGATTGGTTTCCTTGGGGTGACAAGGCATTTACAGCGGCCAAGAAAGAGGATAAACCCATTTTCCTTTCCATTGGCTACAGCACCTGTCATTGGTGCCATGTCATGGAAAGAGAATCCTTTGAAAACCCACGCATTGCAAAGCTAATGAATAATGCCTTTGTCAATATCAAGGTAGATCGAGAGGAGCGCCCTGATATTGATTCACTTTATATGTCGGTTGCTCAGATGATGACCGGGAGTGGAGGTTGGCCGTTAACGATTATTATGACACCGGACAAGCGACCATTTTTTGCTGCGACGTATATCCCACCGGAATCGCGGTTTGGTCGCATTGGAATGGATGAGTTAATTCCGGAAATCCAACGATTATGGAAGCAGGACCGCAAACGCTTGGACACCATTTCTAAGAATATCCAAGAAAGCCTCGAGACTTCAGCTCAGGGATCGTCTGGCGCCCAGTTAGAGGAAGGGGTCTTGGAATTAGCATTTGATCGATTGAAGGAGAGGTTTGATGAACAGTATGGAGGATTTGGTTTTCGTCCAAAATTTCCTTCTCCACATAATCTTCTGTTCTTACTCCGGTATTGGAAACGCACACAAAACGGTGACGCTCTGCGGATGGTAGAAAAAACTTTGCAGGCGATGCGGTTGGGTGGCATCTTTGACCATGTGGGATTCGGGTTTCATCGCTATTCCACGGATCCGAAGTGGTTGCTTCCACATTTTGAGAAGATGTTGTATGATCAAGCGATGTTGACGATGGCATATGCTGAAGCCTATCAGGCAACGAAAAAAGACGAATATGGTCAAACAGTGCGAGAAATCATAACCTATGTGAGCCGGGATATGACGAGTCCTGAAGGGGGCTTTTATTCAGCTGAGGATGCGGATAGTGAAGGTGAAGAAGGGAAGTTTTACGTGTGGACTGTGAAAGAAGTCCGTAAGGTGTTATCAAAAAAGGAAGCAGATGCGTATCTGAGGGTATATAATCTCACAGCTGACGGAAATTTCTTGGAAGAAGCGACGGGAAAACGGATGGGTACGAACATTCCGCACCTTCAAAATTCGTTGGCAGCAGAGGCAAAAGCGCAGAAGATGACGGCGAAAGCCTTCCTACAAATTCTGGAGGGAGCTCGAGAGAAACTTTTCGCAGTGAGAGAACAGCGTATTCATCCCCATAAGGATGACAAGATTCTTACTGACTGGAATGGCCTCATGATTGCGGCATTGGCTAAGGCAGCAAGGGTCCTAGATGAGCCTTCCTTTATCGAAGCAGCGAAACGCGCCACAACTTTTGTGTTAACCCAAATGCAGAACGAGGAAGGGCGGCTGCTTCATCGATATCGAGATGGCGAAGCGGCAATTCCCGCCTTTCTTGACGATTACGCTTTCATGATTTGGGGATTACTAGAACTCTATGAAACAACCCTGGAACCTGAGTATTTGCAGAAGGTCATTGATTTGAACACAGAACTGTTGACTCATTTTTGGGATGAAAACCATGGTGGATTCTTCTTCACAGCGGATGATGCAGAAGATCTGTTGGTTCGCAAGAAAGACGCCTATGATGGAGCCATCCCGTCGGGTAACTCTGTTGCCATGATGAATCTCCTCCGAATCGCTCGGCTCACTGCTGAATCGGAACTTGAGTCGAAGGCAACAAAGATTGGTCAAGCCTTTGCGGGCGATGTGCTTAGTGCTCCACCCGGGTTCACACTAATGATTAGCAGCGTGGATTTTGCAGTTGGTCCAAGTTTTGAAATCGTCATTGTTGGCGATCCTGCAGCAGATGACACTCAGACGATGATAAAAGCCATCAATGACCAGTTCATTCCCAATAAGGTAAGCCTTCTAATTCCGACAGATGATAGAGCTGAGCATATAGTACAGCTAGCACCGTTTGTCAAAGATTACACAGCTCTTGACGGTAAGCCAACTGCGTATATTTGTTCAAATCATGTATGCCAAAACCCAACAACCGACACCCAGAAAATGTTAGAGATCCTGCGTTCATAGCGTTTTTCGGGCCCGAATGCAAAGAAAACTAGGATTACGAGAAGCTTTTTGATAACCATCTGGATTCTGACGTTTGAAGTCTTCAGTTGGACGAGGTTCAATGAGTTTCTCTACGCAAAATCCTGCCGTATGTAGGCACTCAAAGAATGTACCTAATGGCCTGCGGTATGACGGAACGAGAATCGCCTTACCAAATCCTGTCCATGTGAATTCGACATATTCAGTCTCGAAGTAGTTTTTTGGTAAAACCTCACACCGTGGATGATCTTTGTATGTGAATTTGCTAAACGGATGTTCTGTGGAGAAGATGAAATACCCATCGTCGCGGAGTATACGGGAAAATTCGGCAAAGAGGGAATCCCAATCTTTGACATAGTCCAACACGAGCGAAGAGAAGACAAGATCCACTGTCTTGTCTGACAAAAAATCTAGGGGTTCTTCAAGATTGGCTTGTCGTATTGTGGCATGATTCCCTAAACGTTCTTTCGCGAAGTGAATCATTTTGGGACTAACATCAATCGCTGTGACCTTTGCCCCTCGGTTAAGGAAGATTTCAGCATATATTGCAGGTCCACAGCCTGCATCCAAAACGTGTTTGCTTTTGATATCGGGCAGAAGTGATAAGGTGGCAGGGCGTTCAAGAAAGGCATTATAATCTTTTGTTGGTACTCTCTTGTTGTATTCTTCTGCCATCAATTCGTATGCCTCCAGGGCCACGGGTTTGTCTTGCTCTCGGTCATCCACAGGATCTCTTCCAAATAGACAGCAAAGCGTTAAGCTTCAAGAGTTTTTCTGGTGGCATGCCAATTCCTCAACCACTTCCTCGGTTTGGTAAACCCAACCTCTTATAATCACTAAGAACGCGATATTACTATTCGAGCAAATAGTGGTGATATCATTGGATGATGATATGAACGAATATTTCTTGACTGCCGGCAAGACTCTCAAAGCCTTAGGACAATTTAATCCCAAAGCCATGAAAGGATTTCAAACATTCATGGAAAGCGTAAAAGCTGATGGCGTGTTATCGAAAAAGATCAAGGAAATAATCGGAATAGCTATCTCAGTGTATATTCAATGCCAGTTCTGCACAGCATGGCATGTGAAACGCGCCATGGAAGCGGGTGCTAACCGAGAAGAAATACTGGAAGCGTGCCAGGTTGCAGCTATGGTAGGTGGTGGGCACTCCCTGATGTCCACTCATTATGCACTCAAAGCAATTGATGAGTTTACAAAGTAGCATTAAAGTGGTTTGAAATGGTTGAGATTCTGAAGAAAAAACTTAACATGGATTTTGATGAGGCGGTAAGACACGTGGAGAAGATTGTGCAAGAAGAAGGATTTGGATTACTAGCAAGCAAATCGCTTCATACGATTTTCGAACAAAAATTAGGAGTCAAAGATTATCCGCGTTTCATGATGATTTGCGTTTGTGGACCGAAATTTGCTAAAGCAGCACTGGATGTTTCATTCAATGTAGGACTCCTATTTCCGTGTAGTTTTGTTGTCTATGAAGAAGCAAGGGAAGTGTACGTGTCACATACATCAATTATGAAAATCGCTCCGGAACTTGGATTTGCTCCAGCTGATAAGATGCAACCCGTAATCGAGATGACAGGAGAAGCAGTGCAACGGGCGTGGTCAAGGCTTTAACTAATCCTGTTAATCAAAGTATGAAACCTAAATTGTTCGTAGAGTGAAAAGCACCCAGACATTGTGTTTATAGTTACTCTAATACCTGAATGATTAATGGGAATGAGGGCTTTTGGCAGACCCCTCATCCATCATACTTGTAATCTTCAACTGATGAATACCCCGCAAACTCTGTAATTGAGTTGCCAACCCCTTAATTTTTGATGCCTCTCCTTTCACCACGATTACTAAGAGACAATGATGACTATCCAAGTGAATATGTGTCGCTGAAGTAATGAGGTCAGTATGTTGATGCTGAATACTTGTAAGTTCACCCTCTAATCCAGGAATATCATGATCGAAAATAATCGTGATTGTTCCCACCGCCGAGGCTAACTTATCATATTCCCACCGATACTCTGATACAAAATCCCGCATTGCTTGTTGAATTGCCTTAGAGCGATCATATCCGATATTTGAAGTTACTCGATCAAATTCTTCAAGCAGACCCGGGGGGAGGGAGATACTGATACGGGCGACACCAGATTTTGACATAAAGCATCACTTCAGTTGAGTGCTCTATGGTAAGGACTGTAATATTTATATGATATCAGTATTACTTTTTTAGCTGTGAGTAATACCATGTTGAACCGTATCGCCAACCGTCGACTTGCTAACAGCTTTTCCAAAATCAAGTTTACTTTTGCTGCTGTCGACTGGAATGAAATTTATACGAACCATGTAGGAATCTACATTCACGTGCCCTTTTGTGAGCAACTCTGTGCGTTTTGCCCGTTTCATAAGGTGGTTTATCGTAAAGAGCTGAAAGACCTCTACTTGAAGGCTATTGAAAAAGAAATTCACACCAGAGGTGTAGGAGGAAAGGTGGAGTGGGTATACATTGGCGGGGGAACGCCCAACTTGCTAAGCCCCACAGAGATTGGTCGCATTCTCAACGCGTTACGTGAACATGTCGATTTAGCGAATATTGGGATGGAGGGGAATCCGTTGCAGTTTACACCGGAGTATCTTCAACAGGTTCGCGAACTAGGCATAGAGAAATTAAGCACAGGCGTCGAATCCTTAAAACCAGACACGCTACAGCACGTGAACCGAGCAAAAGCAGATGAAGCCCACATTCAATCCATTGTGGATCTTGCGAAGGAGTTAGGATTGACAGTGAATGTGGATTTGATGGTAGGGCTTCCCAAACAATCACGTGAGGATTTTCTGTTTGATGTGGATCGTATTGGTATAATTAACCCACAACAGATTACTACGTATCCGTTTATGGAGATCCCTGGGGTTCGGGTTGCTCCAGCAATGGATTCGCGGAGTATGTTTGATCTCATTGAACAGGCCGGACAGATTCTAGCTGGACATAATTATTTCCGAGAAAATGTGTGGGTGTTTTCTAAGACAAAGAAAATTTATGATTCAGCTCGAGATGAGCTGGTGATTGATTATCTGGGATTTGGCGCTGCAGCCTTTAGTAAGGTGGGTGGATTGCAGATGGTGAACCCACCGTTAGCATTGTACTTAGATATGCTCCAGAATGGAAGGTCACAAGCATTCCGAACAACCGTGGACGAGAACTCAGAGAATTGGCGAAAATTTGCTCATGAATTGTATAACCTTCGATTGGACCCTAAGGTGATTCAGGAAATGCCGAGGAGCATCAAATTTGTGCTATCTCTGTTAAGGTTGACTGGAAATGTGGAGGGGAACCAAGTTACTGCGAAGGGTCGGTTCTTTGTGCATGACTTGACGAAAACCGTGGTGGAAAGTCTGCCCTTTCCAATAAACAATCCGTTAGCAATCTCGAATTACGAGGAATTTGACAAACTCCGGATTGCAGCCCAGGCTATATTATTGCAGAAAGAAATAACTACTGAACCTGTTTCTTCTCCTCTTACACAGCAAGCTAATCCGTAATTCTCATTTATTTAGCAATCATTAGGAATTTCTATTGGGTTGATGACGAGATAGTGAAAGCCGTGATATTCAGGTTCTTTGATGAGTTTGCTGATTGGAGTACCACAAGTTGGACATACCTCAACGTGATTAGGTAGTTTCTGTTCGCAGTGTGGACAGTGATTCATGTCGATCACCCATAGGAAAAGCGGTAAGTTCACCCCTAAAAACTTCCGTAAACTTATGGGTGCGAAAAAGAACCGCTTGATAAGTGAACTTGCCAAAAAATGAAATGAATGAGTAGGTTTAATCCGGGTAAAAATCCTTCACAGGAATGATAATTCGACTTGACGTTTGAACCATGTGATGATGGCATCGGTAGTTTGTTCATACGCGAGAGGATTGGAAAGATGGTGGTTTGCACCTTTTATGATGACCAATTCCTTCGGCTCCTGGGCTTTAGCAAAGAGGCGGCGAACTCCCTCAACAGGGATTCCTCGATCTTTATCGCCGGTGATGATGAAAAGTGGACGGGGTGTGATTTTCGCGATTTCGGTCATCGGATTGAGTGTTTTTGATTCATGGATCAGTTGTTCGATTATTCTCTTACGTTCTTGGGGGTCAGTGAGTCCATGCATTTCTTTGGGAGCAGTTCGAAGCAGGTCTTGTACTCCAGCGTCAAAAATAGGGGACTGCGCGAATTCCAGTGTATTATAAACTGGGGCCCGTATGCCTACTGCACTTATCCTAGGTTCCCTAACTGCAGCTAACACTGCAATGGCTCCACCATAACTTGGTCCAAACACGCCAATCCAGTCACCAGTGATGTACTTGGATTCAAGTAGGTGTGTGATTGCGGTTTGGGCATCTTTGACTTCTCCAGCAAGGCTGAATCGCCCTTCACTGGTTCGAAAGCCGCGAAAGTTGAAAGTAAGTACCGCAAATCCCGCAACTGCTAATTCTGAAGCAATACCACTAACTTGATTTGAGGACCCCGGGAGACCGTGATACTTACAGATTCCTGGAAATGGACCCGAACCCTTTGGTAAGACAAAATGTCCCCGGATGATTTCACCTTCCGAAGCGAAGGTGGTGGGTATGACTTGAATTTTCACGTGAACATCCTCTGTATGGACAGTAAGTGTGAAGTGCCAAAGATTTTGATATTCCAACAGTTGTGTTTGTTTTCGTAGCTGATAGAAACCTATGGTTGTTAGCACGTCTGCAGTTGCTTTATTTTAAACTCTTGTGTCAACGTCAGGCGAAGGTGATTCTGTTATTCTGGAATTAAAGCAAAGTAGTTCTTGAAGAAGCATTGGCTGTGTAAGAAAATATGTTACTCCTTTTGCACAGATGCCACATTGACCATTCTAAGAATATCAAAAGAATTTTGAGATATTGCACACTCCTTGTGTATCGGAGCGATGAGTTAACATGACAGACTTGGAGATTTCGATTTTGGTTGGTGGTGAAGCTGGTGCTGGTATCTCCGCCGCTGGGTTCTCTCTCGGAAAGGTCTTCATGCGTGGTGGTTTACATGTTTTCGGCGCTGTGGATTATCCCTCGTTAATTCGAGGTGGCCATAATTTCTACATGGTGCGGGCAGGAACAGGTCCGGTATATAGTCAGTGGGATAATTTTGATCTAATCCTTGCCTTGGATATGAATACGATTCAACGTCATTGGAAGAAACTCAAGCCTGGAGGAGGAATTATCTACGATTCAGATGAGGTTGCAATGGATAGTCCTGACCTTCCGAAAGATGTGAAAAACTTCTTTCCGGTTCCCTTTGAAACAATTGTTAAAGAAGTAGGAGCACGCCGCGTTGTACGTAACACGGCCGCTCTTGGGGCCACAATAGGAATTTTGGGATATAATATCGAAATTCTTGAAGAGATACTGCGAGAGTTATTCATCAGTAAGGGTGACAAGATTGTCGCCATGAATGTGAATGCAGCTCACGCAGGATACAACTACGCCCAGGAACACCACGTTGACAAGCTAACCTACAAATTGGAACCATCCAAGAAGATTCGTAAGGATCGGATTCTTCTCACGGGCAATGAGGCGGTCGCTTTGGGTGCCATCGCAGCTGGGTGCAAATTCTATGCAGCGTATCCAATGACGCCGGCATCACCATTGCTCCATTTTCTTATCGCTCAAGCGGAACGTTTTGGCATAATAACTGTTCAAACTGAAAGTGAGATTGCTGCCATCAATATGGCCGTGGGGGCATCTTATGCGGGTGTTCGTGCCATGACAGGTACTTCTGGTGGTGGATTCTGTTTAATGACCGAGGCTTTGAGCATGGCAGGGATAGTTGAGGCACCACTCGTTATTATGTTAGGTCAGAGGACTGGACCCAGCACGGGGTTACCAACCTATACTGGACAAAGTGATCTTCGGTTTGCGATTCACGCCTCACATGGCGAGTTTCCTCGAGTTGTCATGGCTCCAGGCGACGTTGACGAATGCTACGAATTCACGATTGATGCCTTCAACATCGCTGATGAGTTCCAAATTCCTGTAATTCTTCTGACCGATAAGCATCTCATTGAAAGTCACGTTTCCACCCAACCATTCACTATTGATGATGTCGTAATTAATCGTGGCAAACTCTTTCCAATGACGCCATATTCTGAGAAAGAACCTTACTTGCGTCACAAGCTAACCTCAGATGGCGTTTCTCCCCGTCTAATACCCGGAACACCTGGCGCACTTATTCACTCAGATTCTGCTGTACATAAGGAAAGTGGGTTCCACGGTGACGAATGCTCGATTGCCACAGAAATGGCGGACAAACGATATCGAAAACTACCTCACCTCCTCAAACGACTTGAAAAGCAACCTTGCACCAGGATGTATGGTTCCAAGAAAGCGGATGTCACCCTAGTTGGTTGGGGATCCACTAAAGGTGTCGCCCTTGAAGCGCTTCGCCTCCTCGAAAAAGATAATATCAAGGCCAACTTTTTGCAAGTTATCTATCTTACACCCTTTCCTGCAGAGGATGTAAAAGCTGCACTGGAAGGACAGAACCCGATTCTTGTCGAGGGTAATCAAACCGCGCAACTAGGTAGCCTCATCAAAGAGTACACATGCATTGATCTCACCAAGAAGATACTCCGTTATGATGGGCGAGGATTCAATCCGCTTCAACTCACACGACGAATCAAGGAGGAGATGTAATGGAACGACCTACACGAATCAACCTCAAAACAGACGAAACCAATACCTGGTGTCCCGGCTGTGGGAATTTTGGTGTTCTACGAGCCCTGCAAAGCGCCATCGTTGACTTAGGTATCCCCCGAGAACAAGTCATGTTAGTGACCGGAATTGGTTGCCACGGAAAAATCTACAACTACGTCAATGTTAATGGTTTTCATGGCATCCACGGACGTGTTCTCCCCGTTATGACTGGGATTAAATTGGTTAACCACGACCTCACTGTTATTGGTCATGCTGGAGATGGCGACCAATACGATGAAGGCCTTGGACACTTCCCTCACGCGGCACGCCGCAATATTGATGTCAAACTCTTTACCCATAACAACAAAGTCTTTGGACTCACCACCGGACAGACCTCACCCACCAGCATTCAAGGTTATGTGAGCAAAACCACACCTAGAGGCGTTTTCCCTCCGCGCATCGAACCCCTTAAAATCGCGTTAGCCAGCAACGCCAGCTTCGTAGCCCGTGGCTGGGTCGGCGACGTCGACCATCTTAAAGAACTCATGAAGGCTGCCATCCAACACAAGGGATTCGCCCTCGTCGACATACTCCAAGTGTGCATTACTTTCAATCGTATCCAAAACTACCAATTCTACCGTGACCGCATCTACAAACTCAAAGAACAAGGACATGATTCCTCTGATTATTATGCAGCGATGCAACGAGCCGATGAATGGGGCGACAAGATTCCCATCGGTATCTTCTACCAAGTAGATCGTCCCATATACCGTAGTTCCCTTCCCCAGCTAGAAAAAACTCCACTTATCAAGCAACCCCTCAAAGCTGTGGGATTTTCAGAATTCCTCCAAGAACTAACATAAAAAGTACTTCTCTAAAAAGGAGAAAGGGAGCCTGCTAGCGATGACTAAGCAGGCTTGATGAAGTAGGCGAGGTCGCCGGTATCGAGTTCTTGCGGTTCAATTTTCACCTTCATGCCAACTTTGGGTTTACTGGTTAATCCTTTAATGTGACCTGTAAGGAGAAGGTTGTCTTCAAACTCGATTACGCCAACCGCATAAGGAACATTAGTTTTCTTTGCAATACCTTCGGGGGCAAAGTGCACAATGGACCAAGTATAAAGAGTGCCTTCAGGATTCACTTCAAACCACTCTAGGTCCTTACCACCACAAGGACACGTAAATCTGGGGGGCATGAATTTCTTCCCACACGACTTACACTCGGTAGCAAGGAATTTCCCTTCCTTGAGCCCATCAATGAATTTTCGAAATTCTGCAGTCATTCGTTGTCGATGCTTCACATCAGACGACAATTCTTGTACTAAACCTAATTGGGGTTCACTCATTGCATCTCACCTCAGGGCTCCAAGATAAACACGTTCACAAACTGACCATGCTGCCCCACGTTGTGGCACAAAGCGACTTTAGCGTCGGGAACTTGACGTTCCTTTTCTGCTGTCCCAAAGACTTGTTTATAGGCATCAACGACTTGACCGATACCTGTTGCCCCTAGTGGGTGACCTTTGGATTTAAGGCCGCCATCGACATTTACTGGGACACCAGGTCCGTCGATGTAGGGTCCGCGTTCTTCAGCCCATTTCCCTCCCTGTCCACGTTCACAAAAGCCAAGATCTTCATAGGCCATGACTTCTGCGACACTAAAGCAGTCATGAACGTATGCCACATCGATATCTTTTGGCGAGCGCCCCGATTGTTTATACGCCATCTCAGCAGCTCTAACCGATCCACCTAGATTGGTAAGATTGGGACGATCCGTGACACGCATGGTATCAGAAGAACAGCCAAGACCCGTAATCCAGAGTGGATCGCTTGACATTTCTTTGGCTTTTTCTTCATTAGCAAGGATAACAGTTGCAGCACCATCGCTAATTAAACAACAGTCATAGAGCCGAAGAGGTAAAGCAATGGGAACGGCTTGATTGGCATCCTCAATTGATACCTTTCGACGCAGATGTGCTAATTTATTGTAGTAGCCATAGTAATGACTTTTCACAGAAACAGCAGAAAGTTGGTCACGGGTAAGCCCATCAACAGCCATCTTGCGTGCAGCATAAAGAGAGTAGAAAGTTGGAAAACTAATTCCATAAGGATACTCCCACCTATGATCTCCAGCCACTGACATCAGTTCAGTTGCATAAGCAGTCGATACCCAGGTCATAGTTTCAACGCCAATGGCAGCCATAACATCGAATTGCCCAGATGCGATTTGTGCCCAGGCTGTTCGGATGGCGGTGGAGCCGGTGGCGCATGCAGTTTCAACACGCATTGTGGGTTTGCCGATGATACCAACTTCATCGGCGATAAGGGCTGCAGCAGCGCCTTGACCTGCAAAAGCTTCTGCGGCGATGCCGATGACACTAGCTTTGATGTCATTGTTTGTAATTCCTGCATGTTCGAGTGCGGGAAAGTATGATTCGTGAGCGAGTTCACGTATCGTTACTGCCGGGTAGGTGGCTTTCTCACCTTCAATATCTTCGTTGATTAATTTGCCGCGTTTACCATATTTGCTGTGGCCAATGCCCACAATGGCGACTTTTGGAATTGCCACTATTTTTCACCTTTTTTATTCTTGTTTTGATGTTTCTATCGCGGTTTTCGCTAATAGATTCTTTTATTGTCTTAGTTTAGCTGTGTCTACTTGCCTTTAAATTTGGGCTTGGATTTAGAGAACACAGCAGCGATTCCGGTTGAAAGGTCTTCAGTGTCAAAGGTTGCTAGCATACCTTCTAGTTCAGTTACGTTTCCCTTCTCGACGGAAACGTCGAAAGAGTGGTTGATGGCAGCCTTAGCAAGTTTGAGAGCAATGGGTGCGTTATCTGCAAGGGATTGTGCCATAAAGAGGGCTTCACCGTGGAGTTCGTCACTGGGGACCACTTTGTTCACCAGGCCCATTTCGAATGCTTCATCAGCGAGGACATCACGGCCTGTCAGAACGATTTCTTTAGCTCTGCCCATGCCAACGACTCGTGGTAGGCGTTGGGTTCCACCCCAGCCGGGGATGAGACCGAGTTTCACTTCGGGATTGCTGAATTTTGTCTCCTTCGAAGCAATGCGAAGATCACAAGCTAGGCTCATTTCTAATCCACCGCCCATACAGAGACCATGAATTTCAGCGATAAGGGGTTTGGGAAAGCTTTCAATACGCCGGAAGAGCAGTTGTCCGGATTCCATGAATTCTTTCGCCATTTTCCTATCTTGAGCCATTTGTGCCGCTGCTGTGAGATCTGCACCCACTGAGAAAGCCTTCTCGGAGGCGGATCGGATGATAACAGCACGAATGTTGTCGTCTTTTTCGATTTTATCCAGAACAGCGTTCATGTCTTTGATGAGTTCGGGTCCAATCGCGTTGAGTTTTCCAGGGCGGTTAAGGGTGATGACGCCGATTTGTTCACTTTCAGCGAGAAAATGCCCTTCAACCGCATAGGTAATGGTTTCATAATCTGTCATTTTTCGTATTTTTCCTCCTATTTCTTGGGTTTTTACTTGTATTCGTGAAATCCTTTACCGGATTTCATACCAAGTTCGCCTTTTTCCACTTTTTCCAACAGCAACTTTGGTGTTGAATAACACTCACCAAAACCTTCATGAAGAGTGTTAGCGGTGGCGACAGCGATATCTAACCCGACAAAGTCAGCCAAGGTTAATGGTCCCACTGGATGATTGGCTCCAAGTTGCATAGCTGTATCAATATCTTCTGCTGTGGCAAGGCCCTCTTGGAGAATCCTGATAGCTTCACCCATTAGAGCACCAAGAACGCGGTTAACAATAAAACCTGGAGAATCTTTCACTTTCACCGGTGTTTTATCGAGCTTTTTACTGAACGCAATCGCTGTTTCAATCGTTTCTTCCGCCGTTTTATCCCCCACCACAATCTCGACCAATTTCATCGTATATGGAGGATTGAAGAAATGTGTTCCAACCACTTTCTCGGGACGTTTGGTTACTGTAGCCATGTCAGAGACGCTGAGGCTTGAGGTGTTAGTAGCGAAGATGGTATCAGATCGGGCAGCGGCGTCTATTTTTTTGAAGAGTTCTTTCTTGGCTTCCATGTTTTCGTAGATAGCTTCAACGATTAGGTCGACATCTTTGACGGCTTCTGTAACGTCGAGGACTGGTTTGATGCCTTCGACGATCGCTTTAGCGCCTTTGAGATCGAGTTTGCCTTTATCGACGCCGGTTTTGACCATGGATTTGATTTTGTTCATGCCGTTGGTGATGAATTCTTGTTTGATGTCGTTGAGGTTGACTTCGATGCCGAATCGGGCGGCCTGGTAGGCGATTCCTGTACCCATGGCACCAGCACCGATAACGGCGATGCGTTTGATTTCCACTTTTTTTCACCTTAATGGTATTCGATCTTGTAGTGTATGTTAAAGTGTGTATGCGGAACTTTGAGGTTCTATTTTAATCCCACTAATGGTAGAAAGTTGTCTTTTCCAGGGAACTTCGATCTAGGATTGAAAAAGTAGGGAGTTTTAGAGGATTTCTTGTGACCGGATTCGGCGGAGTTGGAGTTTAATTCGGACGAATTTCCGATCGTACTCAGCTTCAGTGATAGCCCCTGAGCGAAGCGCTGATTCAAGCGAGTTAAGCTCTTGAACCAGTTGAGCTTCATCTCTGGTGACTATTTTCTCCATTGGTTCTGTTGGGGAGTTAACTGGTTCGATAGGGTCAATGTGTACCGGAGTAAGCACTGTGGGTTCAAGAAATTCATCTGCATTAGATTGACTGACAATCTGAGGAATCGTTTCTGTTGTGACAGATATGGACGGGTCAAGCGGTGGGGGTTCTTTCATGATTTCTGTTGTGCTTGCTTGATGTAGTAATGGTTTCTTTGGTTTTGCTAGGATGAATTCGAGATCAGAGATGAGAGCGGGATTCAAAACGTATTTCTTTAAAACCCTTACTTTCGCGTTTTCGGGTTCAGTAATGGTATGGCAGGAATGGCAGGTGAAGACCATTTGGGGTTTTTTGAAAAAAGAGTTGCATTGTTGACATTGGTATCCCCGAAATACCCGGAATTCAGAGTCATCCCCGTTTCGGGTTCCACACCGGTTACAGTAGAGTTCCTGTTCGTTATCTAGTTTTACGCTAATGGTTCCACATGGGAGGTGTTCGAAGAGCCCAACTGGTTGGGCAGGAGTTTGACAACCAGGACAGAGTATGTGGGGATGCAGATGCAACGAATCACATTGGGGACAAGCCAGTGATGAATCGGTGACTTCAGCAAGCAGTAATCCATAATCCGCGAGGTGTTCGAGTAATTGCAAGGCAGCTTCATCATCAAGTCCTGTGATTGAGGATGCGAGTGGATATGAATACCCCATTTTAGTGGTAGCGAGTTTGGGGACTAGCTCAGCACTTTGGCGTTGTAGTAAGGCTTGTATGAGCGTACGTGCTTCGTCTTCTTGTAAAATCGTTAAATCTGACAAATCAGATGGCGCTTTCCTTGTGACAAAGCGGTTAAGTTCTTTGGTAATTATTTCTATCAGTTGTTTGCGAAATTCGATAGTGACGGCTTTAAACCCATTGGGTTCACGATGTAGATGTGCTAAAGCGGGATCTACTTTCTCCTCAATATCTTTGAAAAATTGGTCATACCGGGTTTCAGGATCGCGGGCACCAACGGCGAGAACCTTCATGAGGACTCGTCCTCGCCGAATTAAGAGTTTGAAATTCCCCATGGCAATGGTGCTAAGCTTGCCTCCAGAGGTTTCTTGTGCAAAATCGTGGCTTGCAGCGATGAATCCTGAAAAGAGATCAGGGTTAAAGGTAAACCCCGGTATAGTGACATGCGAGAGGAGTAATCCACTGTTTGCATCAATGAGCCAGATTCCATAAAGTACCACGGGCTCACACCTCGAACTCTGAAGGCACTAATTCCAAATTGAGTGTCTTTCAGTTCCCACGGAATTAGAAGAATGCACCAGCCGCAATTAATGCACCCTTCATCATTTCAGTCTGTGCCGAATATCATTTTTAACGGTGTTCATCCAGCCACTATTGGCACTAGAAAATGGAATTTCACGAAATGGATCAAATTTGACATTTTCGACAAAAATTTGCTACACGAAGTCCAGATTTCACCGAGGAAATGGGTGAGCCACAATTGGGACAGGGTTCTCCGCCTTTTCCATGGACTTGGAGGAAATCACGGACCTCAAATTGAAGAGTATCTCCGATGCGGGCTGTGATGGTGGTAATAGCGTTTTGGAGTACTGATTTAGTTGCGTTATATAGAGCCGCGATTTCTGCATCGGTCAGGGTTGAACGTTTACGAAACGGCATCACATGAGCAATAAAGAGGATTTCATCAGCATAGGCATTCCCTAAGCCGGCAATAAATCGTTGGTTAACCAGCACGTGTTTAATTACGGCGTTAAACCGTTTAATCCGTCGACAAAACACATCAAGCGTTAATTGGGGATCAAGCGCATCAGGACCTTGTTCATCGTAATTTGGAATGAGTGCTGTTGATTCCTCTTTAAGAAGCAAATAGATCTTACCCATGTTTCTAGCATCAAGGTACCGTAAATCCAAGCCATTTTCCAACTTGAACCGAAATCCCATTTTTTTCTGTTTAGGATCTGAGGGCGATTGGAGTCTGAGTCGTCCAGCAAGCATGAAATTAATGTATAACTGAGCAGGAGGTTCGAAGTGGAAATTAAGGAATTTACCATATCGCATGTATTCTCTAATTGACGATCCATTAAGTGTCGTTTCAAAAATTTCTGCTGTAGGACGACGCAATAGAATAGGACTGCCAACTTCGACTTCATCGATGGTCAACCCTGAAAGGGTACGATTTAGAATATTTTTAGCGACTTCAAGGTCAGGAAGTTCTGGCACGACAGTTAGCTCGCGGACTCTTCTTGCATTTTCATTCTTATGTGAGTTCCGCATCTGTATCCAGTTCTCGAGGACCACCCTCTCGTTTCCATAAAAAGTAGGCAAGGAGAACAAAGAGAACGGCAAAAACACCTAAGAGACCTTCGACTATTATGATAGCATTCATGTATGGGAGAAGGGGATAGAGAACGAATTGCAATAATATGAGTGGAACAAAGTCAAAGAGGAAGTGGGCAAGGATAGCAACTGCCACAAAGAGGTAGCGTCGATGCCAAATGGCGAGCGCTACGATTATGGTGGCAGAGACATGTAAAAGGATTGCAACATTTCGTTCAAAGGCACCAAGAATGAAATTTAAAATGAGTACAGGTTCAGGGGGAAGGGGAACAAACATGATTATTAATTCATATAAAAACCCGTAAGCTAGCACAGTAAGTACGTAAATTAAGAGTGCTTCGCATAGTCCCCAGCCAAGCCCGAAACAGAGTGCATGTTTTAGTGTTTTAATAAATTGTGGGTACTTGTTGAGGAAGCCGAACTTGATCCCTTCCTCAAATAGCCCCGCCATAAGTGCTCCAAGGAAAATCAGAATAGCCGCATATATGGCAAAGAATGATGGAGGAATAGTCAGTCCCCAAAATTCCAAGACTAGAAGAACCGGAGTGCGGGCTAATAGGGCGATAAACCAAAATATTCCACCAAGGAGAGCTGAAATCCACATACTTCCCTTAAATCGTGCAATATAAAGAAAAATTAGAAAAGCTGGCAAAATGGCGATTAGACTTCCAGCCACTGCAGCCAAGATTAGAAATAAGCTCATTTACATACCTGAAACCAATTAGACTCACGTTGATAAATAGATACAGGCTTGTTCTGATATTCAACCTTTTACTACTCTAACAAGTGGTGAAATTCTTAAAGGGAAGATATTGCCTTTGCAGGTACAGGTGTTCAACGATGACTGATTACAAAGTCCGAGATCTTAGTCTGGCTGAACAGGGTCGGAAGAAAATCGATTGGGCGGAATCCCAAATGCCTGTTCTAACGCAACTTCGCCAGAAATATGCGAAATCACAACCCCTGAAGGGTATGCGGATTTCTGGATGTTTACACGTCACCAAAGAGACAGCTGTATTGGTAGAAACCTTTGTTGCTGCGGGTGCAGAAGTGTCCTGGTGTGGGTGTAATCCGCTGTCAACACAAGATGATGTCGCAGCGGCGTTGGCGGCGAGTGATATTCCCGTGTTTGCCTGGCATAATCTTAGCAAAGATGAGTATTATTGGTGTATCGATCAGACGCTTCGTATTGAACCGCAATTAACATTAGACGATGGCGCAGATCTGATTTTTACCGTTCACACGAAGCAACCCAAATTAGCAGAGAAGGTAATTGGTGCTGCTGAGGAAACTACAACTGGTGTGCATCGTCTTCGGGCCATGGCTGCAGATGGCAAACTCCTCTATCCTGTTATTGCTGTGAATGATTCAGTGACTAAATGGGAGATGGATAATATCCATGGAACGGGGCAATCGGCTTTGGATGGGGTTTTGCGGGCGACGAATATTCTCTTTGCTGGAAGTACTGTTGTCGTTGCTGGATTCGGGCATTGTGGACGCGGAATTGCTTTTCGCGCTCGTGGATTAGGTGCCGATGTAATTGTCACGGAGGTCGATTACCTTCAAGCCTTGAAGGCGAGAATGGAAGGTTTCCGAGTAATGCCTATGCTGGACGCTGCAGCTTTGGGCGATGTCTTTATTACAGCGACGGGTATGCGTGATGTCTTGACTAGGCAACATTTTGAAAAGATGAAGGATAGAGCCATCCTTGCCAATGCTGGTCACTTTAATGTAGAGGTCAATGGTGAAGTCCTTGCTAAGATGGCGAAAAGTGAACGCGTTATCCGAGAGAACAACCGAGAATTTACCTTGAAAGACGGGCGACGATTATATTTACTTGGAGAAGGGCGCCTTGTCAACCTTGTTGCTGCTGAAGGGCATCCTTCCTCGGTGATGGATATGTCCTTTGCAAACCAGTTCCACGCTATGATGTACCTGAAGAAGCATGGGAAAGAACTCACGAATACTGTTCATGTACTTCCCCGAGAGATTGATGAGAAAGTGGCTCGACTCAAATTAGAATCAATGGGAATTGCCATCGATAAATTAACTTCTGATCAGGAACGGTACAAGACCGATTACGCTGAAGGCACTTAGCCTTTTACGATCTGCAATTGCATAGGAATTTATCTAATAGTTCCCTCTAGGATACTCTCTTCAAAGACGAATTGAAGGTGAATTTGGTTGCCAGATGTAAAGCCATTTCTATTAACGAAGTTAACGTGGCAAGAAGCAAAGGCCTTGTATGAAGAAACGGATATCGCTATCATTCCTGTTGGTTCCCAGGAGCAACATGGTCCAGCGTTACCACTCGATAACGATGCATATCAAGCCCAGGAATTCGCGTATCTTGTTGCAGATCGTTTATGGCCAAAGGTGAAAACCATTGTCACTCCATTAGTCTCCTATGGAGTATCACCCCATCACATGCCCTTTACGGGTACGATTACACTTCGACATGAAACGTTCATCGATGTCATTGTAGATATTGGGAAAAGCCTGGCAAAGCATGGAGTCAAGAAAATCATCGTAATGAACAGCCACGGTGGTAACACCGCGGCACTCTCGATTGCGTTACGCAAGTTACATGATGAGGACGCCCTATTTTGCGTGGGAATCGAATGGTGGAAAATCGCAGGAGACCTCGTACAGAAAACCTTTGAGCCACCCCATTTTCATGCTGATGAAATGGAAACCTCCGTAGCTTGGGCGTTGGGTCAACGTGTCCTTGATAAAAAACGAGTGGATGAACCGGGTCGAGAACCGGTTCCTGGTTTTTCTAAGGCGACGATGTTTCCGTCCCAGCCGCAAATCATGCCTGTTTGGGATACGACTGATTTTACTGATTCAGGAACAATTGGGTACGCAACGCGTGCTAGCCCGGAAAAAGGCCAGATAATTGTTGATGCAGCCATTGAGCGTATGGTGGCCTTCATTGAAAAGGTTGCGTCCATGGACTGATATGAGCAATTAGATGATTTCCTGAGCGTCTTGGGTCATGGGTGGTTTTTCAGCACGAACACCATTGATACCTGCTATCAATCCAAAAATGGGAGATAGAAAACCAATAATGATTCGCATGGCATTCGTCCCTAACATGAATCCCATACCAAAACTAACGAATCCTACTAATAGACCAATTATTGAAATGACGAGAATAACAGCGCTACCTGCCCGTCGATTTAGGAAATACACAACTCCAGCTCCGATAAGTAGAATAATGCTAAAGGCGACATACCACCCAATTAACGCGGTTACGGTACCCATAACCATTATTAGCCAATACTCACCCATCCAGGGATCGACAATGGGTGTTTGAGTAAGACTCACTGAAAGCTGATAGATTTGAAAGACATTAAACAAACAGGCGAGTAAAACAAGGGCTGGTTCACGCAGGGGGCGATCTGGCGTTCCTTTGACGAGTTCGCTGATGGGCGTGCGTTTTTCCGAGAACACACATTCCACCTCCAATACCATGAGACTGCTGAGGTTGAATGATGAATTGAACCTTAAAGCTTTTATGTACTAAGTAAGAAGAACTCTAAGAGCAGGGATTTGGTGTGTATCGGTACGCAGCAAAGCGAACGAGTCGGAACAAAAAACTGTTCCTTGCCATCCTGGTCGGAGTGATGATAGCCACCACCCTCTTTGCCGCGTCAAATATTGGAGCTAATTCCCTTATGGGCGCCATGCTTTTTGACGTATTAGATGATGTACCCGTTGACATGACTTGGCGAATGTGGAGCTGGGGAGAAGTCCCAGACCCCTCAACCTTTTTCGAGATTCGCCAAGAAATCGAACAATTTAGTGAGGTATCCAGTACTAAGCTAGTAGTCCAACATAGCAACACTTCTTGGGAGACTCAACAATATCAGTATACCACGGGAATCCAGCATAACTCAACTGTCTACGATGGCATGACACTCGTATCTGGAAATATGAGCCTCGGAGCGAACGAAACACTCATTGCAACAAGCTCTCCTATGATAAACGATTTTCCGGTAGGTAGTAATTATTCCATCGAGATCATGATTTGGAGGCAAACAGCAGAACCAATAATATATAATCTCACGCTCAAAGTAATTGGCCATGTCCAACTCACACCGTTGGCTCGAGGTATACTCATTGCAGGATCCTATCTTCCATACTATGGCTACGAATACGAAAGCTGGCTAACTCAACATGTATCCTTCTTTATCGTTGATGTCGAGACCACTTTTTTGCCAATTTATTATTATGCACGAAACCAAACTGATGTTGATGGAATCGACCTAGAACAAAGAATCAATATTTACGTAGATAGGGCATCACTCATTAACCCGTATAATATCCAACAAACAGCCGCTAATATTCAACGACTCGGTAACCAAATTATGAATGCATTATCCTACCAATATGAAGGATACCTGAGTAATGAACTTGCTTTCTCCCTCCAACTATTTTCGTATATCTCAGAGAATTTTCGGATGGTCTTTCTTCAGGTGTCTATACCCGTCTTTTTCATTGCTCTTTATATGGGTGTCACACTGAATGACGTGTCATATTCTATCCGTCGTCGTGAAATCGGATTACTTCTCACTAAAGGCGTGACTCGAAGTACCATAACAAGTTTATTCATATGGGAAGCGTTGCTAATTGGACTACTTGCGAGCATTCTGGGAATCCTAGTCGGTTTCGCGATTATTCCTTTCTTTATTCCAGCAGTTACCTGGGCTTCAATGCTAACCACGGGCATCGGATTTGACACCATCTTTATCACCATCATATTCGGTGTCATCCTTGCCGTGTTTGCCTCGTATCTACCTGCTCGGAAAGCTGCGAAAATAACGACAGTAGACGCGATCAAAGAATACACCTTGGCAGGAGAGTCTACAAGTTCCTCTGGACTAACCGCTATGCGTACAAGTTATCCGAGAATGCTTGCCTGGACTGCCCTCATATTAGGTAGTTACAAACTCGTCATCTGGTTATTGGGTATTAACGTCTCGGAAATTCTCCTTGACGTAATCTTCACGAATCCTATTTTGGGCTCTCTTGTGGCGTATTGGGTCATCTTTGATTCATTCATTACATTTTGGGCCCCCCTCCTATTCCTTTGGGGTCTAACTACCATTATCATCAAAGGCTGGCCAAGCTTCTATCGCTACTTAGAACGTTTCATTAGTCGTATACTAGGTGAATTAGGAGGACTAGCTTCTCATAATATAAGGCGAAGACCAGCTCGAACAGCAGCCATAATTTTCATAACCGCACTTCTCGTGGGATATGGCGTTCAGACAATAGGAGTCTTAGGAACTAGCCAAGATCTCGCGGTTAGGAACGCTTACACTCAGGTTGGAGCTGACCTTGATGTAATCGTAAATCTTCCAGAGAATGTGAGTGATTTATTGCCGACGATTCGAAACATCGAAGGGGTGCGTGGAGCAGCGGGCCAATTCACATTCACTATGAGTATAATTGGTTTCAATATGGATGTACGTGCGATTAACGTGAGTGATTGGTTGGGAGTTGCATATTGGGAGCAAACATGGATTCTAGGTGTTCCTGCTATGGTGGCCTTTGATGCCCTGGCCGCGAATAATGACACCATTATCCTTGAAAGAATCTATGCGGTGGAATTAAACCTTAATATTGGTAATCAGATTTCAGTTCAATTTTCATCAAGTGGGACCGATTATCCACTTTCAATTGTTGGTTATATGGGACCTGAACCAAAATTAATTCAAGATCCCTGGGGATGGGGTAGCCAATGGCAAGCAGAAGAAACTTGGTCTTATGTACCAGTTGAACTAATGGAGGAGCATTCTTCTGAAATATCGTCTTCGACGGGGCACATATTGGTATCTCTTGACTCACCCGCATATAATACGGAAGTCATCCAAGCTATTGAAGCTCTCGAGGATGTTCTTAACGTCGACTCCGCACCAACTCGAATCGAAGAGTATAATACTAATGTTCTTCAAAGCTCAACGACGAATATGATGCAATTGGGGGTGGCATTCTCCTTCCTGTTAGCATCGATTGGTACATTGGTGATAATCTTTCTCACACTTCGAGAACGGCGTACCACGACTGCTTTGATGAGTGCACGGGGTATGACCTATTCTCAAACGGTAATTATTCTAATGGCAGAAATTCTGACGATGATTGTATTTGCAATTACTATTGGTTTCATCGTGGGGTTGATTATCTATTATGGACTCGTGAGTAGTGGCACAGTTACCACCATCCCACAACTCCTTACACCACTCTTCTTTCCACCAGCGTTTCTTAGCATCATTGGTTTACAAGTGGGAACCATGGTGGGTCTCCTGATTTTGACAACAATTATCCCGATTCTTATTGAGGCTCGTGTTGCCCGATATGATCTATCCGTATTGAGGTGAAATGAAATGTCATATATCGAAGTCAAGGATTTAGTTCGCGTTTACCGTATGGGTCCTGTTGAAGTACGTGCACTGCGTGGATTGAATTTGAGTATTCGCGAGGGCGAATTGGTTTCTGTGATGGGTCCCTCAGGGTCTGGAAAAACAACGTTGCTAAATATCCTTGGCGGGTTAGATCGTGCTACAGCTGGTGAAGCAATGGTAGGCGATATTGATGTAACCTTCCTAGACCGAAAACAGCTAGTAATGTTTCGACGACGTGTCGTTGGTCATATCTTTCAAACGCTTAACCTGGTGCCAACTCTGAGTGCTGCTGAAAACATTGCACTTCCCATGATTGTGAATCAGGTCCCACGCGGAGAGCGTCGGCAACGCATCGATGAACTCTTAGAGACGGTCCAATTGACTGATCGGGCGAAGCACAAACCTGATGAACTCAGTGGTGGAGAACAACAGCGTGTAGCCATTGCCGCAGCGTTAGCTAATGATCCACCCATCATCCTAGCCGATGAACCTACGGGTGAGTTGGACTCTGAAACATCTCAGATAGTAGTTGATTTCTTGGTTAATATCAACCAGAAGTATAACAAAACCACCATTCTCGTCACTCACAATCCCATCGTCGCCGCAGCCACAGAGCGGATTCTCCGAATCGATGACGGGGTAATTAAAGCCGCCTATACTCCTGCTGACCTCGAAGCTGACGCAGAAGGACGCGTAGTTAGTTACGTCGATCAGATGCGCCAGCGAATTAAGAATCTTAATTCTGAGATGAAAACCTTAGATAAAAAATTCCGGGATGGAAAGCTTACAGGCGACGAATTCGTTGAAGAACGACTTCGATTAAAGGCAGCGATTCGTGGTCTTGAGGACGAAATCCACCGTCATGGTGGGTAACAGCCATATTCGGGCTACATTAAGGGACTAAACGGAAGGATTAATTGCGTTCCAGTCTTCTTTGAATTAAAGCCAAAACATAAGTCCAAGTAAGGAGGCAGATTCACCGTGCCTTTTCGAGATTATATCGCAGCACCACACAAATTAGCCTACATTGAAGGCAAGGAACGGACCGAAATTCCTTGCATTTTTTGCGCCATCATCCAAGGAGACCCGCATGTCATCACCAAAATCGCATATCGTGATGAGGACTTCATGGTCATCTTAAACATGTTTCCTTTTAATCCAGGTCATGTGATGGTGGTTCCGCTTCGGCATGTGGAGATCCTGTCTGAGTTGAGCCGAACTGAATTGGAAGCCTTCTTCTGGATGGGAACCAAAACGATTCAATTAGTCGAAAAAGCATTCAACCCGACGGGAGTAAATATGGGCTTGAATATTGGCTCAGCAGCAGGTGCCAGCATCGAACATCTACATCTCCACATCGTTCCACGTTATCCCCGTGAATTAGGATTCATGGAAACTACAGCTGACACCCGTACTCTGGTTATGGATGCTGAAACCACATATCAACGATTGGAACCACATCTTCACCTATTACAAGATTCACCAACAGAGAAGAAATGAGGAAGTAGAAAATGAACCCAAAAAGGACGAAGAAAAAACATCAAGGCTTAGTTCAAGTATATACGGGAGATGGAAAGGGAAAAACGTCAGCAGCTTTGGGTCTTGGTCTTCGAGCAGCAGGACATGGTTTCACCGTGTATATGATCCAATTTATGAAAGGTCAAATTAATTATGGCGAATTGGAGGCCGTGAAACAGATTCCAAATTTCACGATTCGCCAATTTGGTCGCCCCGAGTTTGTCGACCGTGAGAATCCTGATCCACGCGATATTAAATTCGCGAAGGCAGCGCTGTCTCATGCAAAGGAACTCATGGAGCAAGATAAAGTTGATTTTCTGATTTTAGATGAGGTGAATTGTGCTGTTGATTGGGGGTTAATATCTGAAAAGGAAATCATCGACCTCATTGAGAATCGTCCTCCGCATATGGAATTGATATTAACTGGTCGTTATGCACATCCTGCAATACTGGAGCTTGCGGATTTGGTGAGTGAAATAAGGGAAGTAAAACATCCTTACCAGAAGGGTGTTGGTGCACGTTTAGGTTGTGAAATGTGAAAGTCTAGGGTTCGCTGGATTCATCTAAGGGTTTGGGGGTGAATCGGGGTCGGATTATTCTGTCAAAAACGATGTAGAGCGTGCCTCCGGCAAATAGGATTGTTAATGCGAATATGATGAGAGCAGCAATGTATAACTCCGGAATAGGTCCAATCAGTGTATCCGCAAAGGTAACAAAGACCCAGAAAATAGGTATTATAATAGCAAATTGCACTACTGTTGTCAGGATCATCTTATACCGTGTAGTTCGAAGATTAATGAAAAAGATTAGGGGTTGAAAGACTACATACAATAATCCAACTCCCACGGCCCACAACATGCCGATCAAATAGCCGTATATCATTGTTATTGCTAGAAGAACGAGTAGTATGATTAGAAAAATAGAGGCTAATCGTGTCCAGCCAGAGCTGGTAGAGGATTCTTCGGTCATTACATCTACCGTAGATGCAATGGGTAGTCAGAGGATTAAAGATTGTGTTCGTGTCATTAATTTGAGGTTCATTTGAAACTGTTGGAAAACGCATCATGATAAATCAGCAGTATTAAATTAAACGAAATCTAGGGTTGTAAGGTAACAAGAGTGGATGCCCTGTGCCTGGTAAAAAATCAAGGAAAAAACCAGTAGAGGAAGCAAAGAGCGCCTGGGAAAAAGGCGTGCTGAAGCCCAATTTGAAAAAGACGCCGGAGTGGAGAGAACAATTCATTACAACTTCAAGTAAACCCGTAGATCGTCTTTACACGCAACTGAACATTCCTAGCTTCGATTATGCCCAAGATTTGGGATTCCCGGGAGAACCACCGTTTACACGGGGAGTGTATCCTTCGATGTATCGGGGGCGCTTGTGGACTATGCGCATGTATTCAGGATTTGGAACCGCAGAACAGACGAATGAGCGATATCAATATCTTTTGAACCAGGGTCAGACTGGTTTGAGTGTGGCATTTGATTTGCCCACACAAATTGGGTATGACTCAGACCACCGTATGGCGGCGGGAGAGGTTGGGAAATGTGGCGTAGCGATTCCGTCGGTAGAGGACATGGCAATCCTCTTCCATAATATCCCTTTGGATAAAGTGAGTACCAGTATGACGATTAACGCACCAGCATCTGTTCTTCTTGCTATGTATATTGCTATTGCACAACGCCAGGGTGTCAATCCCAAACTGCTCCGTGGAACAATCCAGAATGATATTCTCAAAGAATATGTCGCAAGGGGAACTTACATCTATCCCCCAGCACCCTCGATGCGTCTCATTACCGATACCTTTGCTTATTGTCGTGAAGAATTACCCCGATGGAATACCATCAGTATCAGCGGATACCACATCCGGGAAGCCGGAAGCACCGCGGTTCAAGAAGTTGCTTTTACTTTTGCTAACGGAATAGCCTATGTGCAAGCCGCTATTGATGCTGGGCTCCAAGTAGATGAGTTTGCACCTCGTCTATCCTTTTTCTTCGGTGCTCATAACGATCTCTTCGAGGAGGTAGCAAAGTTTCGGGCGGCCCGACGCTTATGGTATAAGATTATGCGGGATCGATTTAATGCAGAGAATCCCCGGTCCTGGTTGTTACGGTTTCATACCCAAACGGCAGGTTGTAGCCTTACTGCCCACCAACCTGAGAATAACATTGTCCGAGTCACATTACAAGCTCTAGCTGCAGTTCTGGGAGGAACCCAGTCACTCCACACCAACTCGATGGATGAAGCACTAGCGCTACCTACCGAAAAGGCAGCCACCATTGCATTACGGACGCAGCAGATTCTTGCCCATGAAAGTGGTGTGCCAAATACCATCGATCCCTTCGCAGGATCATATTTCCTTGAAACTCTTACGAATGATATCGAAGAAGGAGTAATGAAGTACCTTGATCGAATCGATAAAATAGGCGGTGTCCTCCGAGCCATTGAAACAGGCTTCATTCAACGCGAAATCCATGAAAGTGCATATCGCTATCAACGGGAAATCGAGTCCAATGAACGGGTAGTAGTTGGGGTAAATCAATTCACAGTATCAGAGGAAGATCGCACCATCGACTATTTACGAGTTGATCCTGCTGTTGAAAAAGCGCAAATTCAGAAGTTGAAACGACTCCGTCAAGAACGTGATGCCATGGCAGTGGAAACGGCACTGAATCGACTACACGAGATGGCTGAAGGAAGTGAAAACCTACTTCCACCTATTTTGCAAGCCGTTGAGGTAAGAGCAACTTTGGGTGAAATTTGTGATGTGTTCCGCGAAATCTTTGGGGAATACAAACCAGCACAGCTATTCTAATCCTCTATGATGATTTACCGTAGAGAGGATATGGTTGTAATAACCACAGGAATCATTAGGAGAGCTAGTATGGCTGCAACCCAATAGACGCCAGTGATTCCCCAAAAGCCAATGACAATAGCCATGATGAGAGGTCCCAGAGTTTGACCTAATCGTAATACTAAGCCATTGAGCGACATTAGAGCTGCTCGGCATTCAAGAGGTGCAAGCCCCACAAGTAAAGTTTGAACACTAGGCATCGCTAGCCCCATTCCAATTCCGTAAAGAAAGACAGGAATCAGTAACAACCAAAGGGTGGGTGCAATTGGAATAAGAAATAATCCGACAGCAAAAAATGGGAAAGCCACTAGTAATAAGATTTTCAGTGAGTATCTGCGGGCTAAAATCCCAACAAGTGGGGCAATGATGCCAGATGCCACCGAAATCAGCGAAACGACCAACCCAGCAATAAGTGAGTTTACGAAAAAGACTGTTGTCACTAAAAAGGGGAGGTTGTAGATGATGGCTCCGTACAGCATAATGAACAACGTTGTACTTATAACAAAGAGCCCCGCCACTCGTTTATCCCTTAACAGTTGTCCAACGTCGTGAAAATAACCTCGTAATGAGGTGACTTCAGTTGGTTCTGGGTTTTCTAGTTTAATCAGTGCCCCAACCCCAATGGGAATGGCGATTAAAGGGAGAAAGAAGGGAAAATACCAGCCAAAAAGCGCAAGAAATCCACCTATCGTCGGATAGGCGGCTGTGCCAACACTTTGGACACTTGCATTATATCCCATTATCTGGGTTCGTGTTTGTCGTTTATACAAATCTCCGATAATTGTCACGTTAAGTGCCCCTAATGAGGCTGCGCCGACTCCTTGAAAGAAACGGAAAATGAGTAACACGAGAAAAGGAGAGAGCCCGAAAACTATTCCGACAGTTTGCGAAAAGGCACAAGCAAATCCTGCAATTCCAAATAGGATTAGTGAGGGGATGAGAATGCGTTTTCGCCCATAACGATCGGCAGCAACACCTAGTAAAGGTGTGAATATTACTCCAGGAATTGTGAAAATAATTATTACAAGACTCATCATTTCAGATGGAACTCCAAGTTGGATTCCAATAGTAGGAAAGGCTGGAGTAATACTAGCTACGCCTAACACCGCTACCAATGTAACTCCAAAAATGATGAGGAGATTAGCATTAATAGCCGGTTTTTCTCTTAGTTTGTCTCCAATCGGAGCTTTGTCAGGTTTCATATTAAATGCCCAAGCCGTTCAGTGAAGATAAAAACGTTTGTGGCTTACATAAGTATTAGAACAGAAATCTTTTCAATCTCCCCCAAGAAGAGAAGTTGGAGTTGTGTGATGTATGCGAATTGCACATATTGGTATTGCAGTTAAAGACGCAGATGCGGCACTCAAGTTATACCAGAAAGTTCTTGGTCTGGAACCTTCGAGCATAGAAACTGTTGAAAGCCAGAAAGTGAAAACCATTCATATTCCAATTGGTGAATCGAGTATCGAACTCTTAGAGTCGACTAGCCCGGATGGTGTAGTTGCCAAGTTTATTGAGAAGCGAGGAGAAGGAATTCATCACATCGCTCTAGAAGTTGAGGATATCAGAGATACCCTTGAGATAATGAAAGCTGCTGGTTACCAATTGATTGATGAAAAACCACGTCCCGGAGCGGGCAATATGCTGATTGCGTTTATCCATCCCCGCAGCACAAACGGCGTACTCATCGAATTATGTCAACCAGCAAAATCAACCTAATAAGCCTTGTTAGATACTGTTGATGTGTGCAAGATGGCTCAGCCACCTATCCCATTGGAACCGCGAAATGATCCTTATCAACAAGCTCTAAGAAACACTTCACAAATTATTTTAAAACGGCTGTTACATTTCGAATCGTTGCCTTCAACGAATGCCTACCTTAAAGACCGGGGCGCGCTAGGAGAACGCGAAGGGCTCATCATCTTAGCAGATACACAGACTGCCGGAATTGGCCGGTTAACCCGACCTTGGCATTCACCGGTCGGTGGCCTTTACTTCTCGATCCTCCTTCGCCCAATGACGATTAAAGCAAGTGATGCCCCCCTCATTACTCTCACTGCTGGACTGGCCGTGGCAATGGTGCTCCAAAGCGCCTTAGGCCTCAAACCATCCCTGAAATGGCCAAATGATGTACTCATCGCCAATAAGAAGGTGGCAGGAATACTAACAGAAGCGACCCTCATTGGCGATGACATCGAATATATTGTAGCAGGAATTGGAATCAATGCAAATATGGCCTTGATTGATTTTCCTCAACCACTGCAGACCACAGCAACAACCCTTCAAGAGTGCCTTCAACACCGCATTGAGTTACCACGACTTTTCAGCTATCTAATTGGGCAATTAGAATTTTGGTATATCCGGTTACGTGATCAGGGTTTCAAAGCGATTAGCCCCCATTATCGACCTCTTTGTACGACCCTGGGAAAACATGTTGTCATTGAACTGGGGGATGGGCAATTAAAGGGTCTCGCCAAGGATATTGAACCTGATGGCAGTCTTGTTCTGGAGACTGGATCAGGTCGCCAACTCATTCGGACTGGTGACGTGATTTCCGCAAGGCACACTGGAGAAGATAAATAACGTCAACAATTCTTTTAGGCATGTAATCATCAGAACAAAATGACAAACCATGATGTTCCAATTATATCATCTATTACTGCCAATCTCCTTAGCCGCACAAATAGATGCCATTGATATCTTTCTCAACATGATTTTTGGTGCTTTTGGCTTTATATTCATTCTCTTTATCGTCATTTTTGTTGGTATCTTTATTTTTGCATTTTACATGATTTGCAAGTCAATGAGAAGTACTGCTAAAAGCATATCACTAACAAGCATCCCTGCAACAGTCGATTCGCATCATGAACGTCAAGTTGTTCGTGAAAGTCTTCCTGCTGAATGCCCCGAATGTGATGCTCCTCTCAGATACAACGAAGTTAAATGGGTAGGCCCCAGACGAGCCGAGTGTCCATATTGTGGGAATGTTGTGGATCTAGAGGAAACTGTGGTCACTGAATCGTATTAAAAAAAGAGTTCAGGTGACCAGCACGTAGAGCTAGCCACCAACCGATTTTCGAAATCAGGTTTTTAGCTAGTTTTCCAAAGCAGGTGAATGTTGCAGTATTCACGTGCATAATCAGGCTTGCCTTTCATGGGGAAATCGGCTTCAGGTTTTTGGCCGGGTTCAAGGAACTGACGCATGATGGTCCCGTCCTTGACGACTTGGATCCATTCAATCCAGTGCTCATCGACCATAGGATGAGGAGTAGAGCCAACTACAACATGAATGCCATCTTTGGTCTCCTCGACAACGGGGACATGCTTCTCGGTCTTAAAGTCTGCCGTGAATTCTTCCATCAGCTGCATGGGCCCCCCGCAGCAAACGAGCGATCCCGTACCACTATGCAACACTTCGATGATATTCCCACATGTTTTACATTTGTAGATTTGTAATAATTCGGTCACGATAATCACCAAATATTCCGAACCGTTGATGTATTGTCGATGGCTACCCAGTTGTGTCTTGCGTCTCCTGTTGTTTCTTTCGTTTGATCATTTCCATGACATCATTGTAGGTCTCTTCACCTACACACCCTTTAGCATACTCGCACCACTGTACACAGGACATCGTATCATTGTAGATGGTAAAACCACAGTTATCACAATCCATCTTCACATCGCTGGAAAAGAGTTCAACTTCTTCCCCGCATTTTGGACAGGCCTTGAAGATAATAGTAGGTCGTTTTAATGGAGCAGCACCAGGGCAGTCATCGATAATCTTCATGGTTCTCGCTCAGGAGTTAACACCGTTGAGCTTATAATGCGTTCGGTTTTCCGAATCCTATGAGAACCTGGTAGTTCACTGTTCGGTTCCTGAATCATCGACGAGCACTGCTCCAAGGAGCTGTCACTTCCCGTCTCATAACAGGCGTTTATAGTCTCCGTGAAACCCACGGCGACAAGTAACAAATTTTTGCTAGCATTAATATCTCGATCTAAAACCAAACCACACTGTCCACACGTATAGATACGACCTGAAGAAAGTTCTGTCTTGACATACCCACATCGTGAACAGCGTTTCGAAGATGGAAAGAACCGAGGAGCCAACACTAATTGCGATCCATACCACTGAGTTTTATATTCAAGTTGACGACAAAACTCAGCGAAACCTACATCAGAAACTGCTTTGGCTAGTGTTTGATTCTTCCGCATTCCTTGTACACATAGGTCTTCGATGACAATGACTGACTTGGATTTCGTCAGCTTTGATGTCACCTGGTGAATAGCATCCCGACGAATATTTGCGATTCGGGCATGGAGCTTTTGCAGGGCAAGTTTTGTTTTCAAACGATTCTGGCTTCTTTTTTGTTTTCGTGAAAGAGCCCTTTGAATCCGCTTCAGTTTTCGTTCAAAACGCGCCAATGGACGACGGTTGTTAAAAGAAGTACCATCTGAAAGAGTAGCTAGCCGATGAATCCCGATATCTACACCCACCATAGGTCCTGTATTCTTAACCGGATTTATTTCCTCTTGCACTTGTAGTGATACGAACCAACGACCTGCTTTCTCAGATATAGTCGCAGAGAGTATATGCACATGATCTGATTCGGGAGGTAGGTATCCGTGTTCTTTTAACCGCAGTCGCCCCAACCTGGGTAGTTGGATCGAATCATTGAATACTCGAATGACTCCCGTTAATCTAAATGATCCAATTCGCTTTTTCCGTGATTTGAATCGTGGAAATGCACATAGTTGTCCATTTTTGATTCTTCGGAAGAATTGTTTAAACGCATTTTCAAGATTATTTAAGGCCTCTTGAGGTGCGCATTTGGAAACCTCATACATCCATGAAAACTCGGTTTGTTTGAGTCGGTTGAGTTCCTTGTGCAAATCAATAGCACTAGGTGAGCTTCCTGTTTTAACAAACACATCGATTTTTCGTTTGAGCCCCCAATTATAAGCAAATCGAGCGCAGCCCGCATGTTTTTTACAAATTACGCGCTGCCGATTATTCAGTTTTAGCTCTGTTTTATAGGCGCGGTAAATAATCACGATGACTGAAATTCATCAATGAGACATATAAGCTGCTCCCACCCCTTTTGCAAAGTGAACGGGTTCCCTTTTTCTAATCTTTAGCTTCGCCAGCGTCGCCAGATTCTGTAGCAGCCTCATACTGGGCTACAACTTTTTCAATCGCGGCAATCAACTGATCCTTTAGCTCCAAAGAGATGCGAACACCCTTTTTCGTGGGTCGCCAGTCTACTTCACCGGCATTATAGTAGATTCGGATATCGAGTCCAGCGAATCCACGAAACTCCGATACCGATACCCAGATTTTTTCAGTTTCACTACGGGGTAGAACTACTGGTTCACCGACTGTTGTCATGAATAGATCACCGTATACCACAATGATGAAAAGAGCCCTAAAAAGAATCGCATTCGTGAAAAAACAAGAAAAGGGCGGATTCGGCACTCCACACTCGGGGCCTACCCCCGCCAAATTCATTCAAAGATCTAATCGGTGGGCTCGAACATATCCTTTCCTACGCCGCACACGGGACAGACCCAGTCGTCGGGAATGTTTTCGAATGCGGTGCCGGGTTCGACGCCACCATCGGGGTCTCCGACTGTGGGATCGTAGATGTATCCGCACGCTGTGCAGACGTACTTTTGTGCCATGGTAGGTCACCTGGTTTTTGTGGTTTCGTTTGGGGTTATTATTGTTTGGGTATTATGATTTTGAACTGCTTTAGTAGGTCTCGCATAAGACGGAGAAGTAGGCTTGGGGATGGAAGCATGATGGACATTGATCGGGGGCTTCAACGCCTTCGTGAATGTAACCACACTCCAAACAGAGCCACTGTGTGGGGTTCTTTTTCTTGAAAACAGTCTTAGCTTTGATTTCTTTGAGGAGGACGGTGTAGCGTGTGGCGTGGTGGACTTCGGCTTGGGCAATAGCACGGACTTGTTCGGCGATAGCTTTGAATCCCTCTTTTTCTGCGGTATTAGCGATGTCGGGGTACATTTTGGTGTGTTCGTAGGTTTCTCCTTCAATTGCGGCTTTGAGATTGTCGATGGTTTTGCCAACCTTCAGGGGAGCAAGAGCGTCGACGGTGATTTCAGGCATGGGTTTCCCTGTTTCTTTCATCACTGTTTGGGCTGCCCGCCAGAAGTTCTTGGCGTGAACTCGTTCGTTATCAGCGGTAACGTTGAAAATTTCAGCGATTTGTTCAAAGCCCTCTTTTTTGGCGATTTTCGCATAGATGTTATATCGGTTTCGGGCTTGGCTTTCGCCGATAAAGGCTTGCATGAGTCCAATGAGTGTTTGGGACATGATTTCTTACCTCGGTCGGATTATGACTGATATTCTGGTTAAGAATCTTTGTGATTTCTGATTGCCGCTGGATTTACGCAACCGATTGGGTTTAAGAGGAGTGAAGATCAGTAGGGACAACAGCTTTGTAGGGTTTGAAATAAGGTTTTGCATGGAGTGTCGGTAGAATGCCTTCTGAAGTCATGAACAAGAAGCTCAAGGAGCTTAGAAAACGCCTGGAGAAAGCTAAACTCGGTGGAGGCAAAGAACGGATTAATCGCCAACATAAAGCTGGGAAAATGACGGCGAGGGAACGGATTGACAAGCTGGTAGATCCGGGGAGTTTCATGGAATTTGATGCGCTAGTCGAGCACCGTTGTACAGAGTTTAAAATGGACAAACAGAAGATTCCAGGTGATGGCGTCGTCACAGGATATGGAACCATTGATGGTCGTCTCGTTTTTATCTTTAGCCAGGATTTCACCGTCTTTGGTGGAGCTCTTGGCGAGATGTTCGGTGAAAAAGTAACGAAAATTATGGATTTAGCCTTGGAAGCTGGAGCTCCTGTAATTGGTTTGAACGATTCGGGTGGTGCTCGAATTCAAGAAGGAGTTGCCAGTTTGGGTGCTTATGGGGAAATTTTCTACCGCAATGTAATCGCTTCGGGCGTAATCCCCCAAATCAGTGCGATTATGGGTCCCTGTGCTGGTGGAGCTGTCTACAGTCCTGCTGTAACTGATTTTACATTAATGGTGAAAAATACGAGCCGGATGTTCATTACAGGTCCCAATGTGATTAAAGCTGTGACAGGAGAGGTAATTTCTTTTGAGGAACTAGGTGGCGCCATGGCTCATAACGTGAAGAGTGGAGTCGCTCAATTTGCAGCTGAGAACGAGGAGCATTGCCTACAACTAATTCGGAACCTTCTTTCATATTTGCCTTCAAATAATATTGAAGATCCACCTTTAGTTGAGTCTACTGATGACACTTTGCGAACAGATCCTAGGTTAAATGAACTCTTACCTGAAGATCCGACTACACCCTATGATATGAAACAAGCAATCGTAAGTGTTGCAGATAATAATGCGTTTTTAGAAGTGCATGAATACTTCGCTCCAAATATGGTGGTGGGCTTTATCCGATTGAACGGCCACTCAATTGGAGTTGTTGCTAATCAACCGAATTACTTAGCGGGAACCTTAGATATCGATGCCTCAGATAAGTGTGCTCGGTTTGTTCGCTTCTGTGATGCGTTTAATATCCCTATTCTCACCTTCATGGATGTCCCTGGATTTCTTCCAGGTGTTGATCAGGAACATCGAGGTATTATCCGCCATGGAGCGAAGATCCTTTTTGCGTATGCTGAAGCTACCGTTCCCAAAGTGACAGTGATCACACGGAAAGCCATTGGTGGTGCATATGTAGTGCTTGGTTCTAAGCATCTACGTGCTGATGTTGTCTACGCCTGGCCTACTACTGAAATGGCAGTTATGGGTCCAGAGGGAGCAGCTAACATAATTTTTCGCCGAGAAATCGAGAAATCCAAGGACCCTGAAGAAACCCGCTCAAAGAAAATCCAGGAATATCGTGAACGCTTTGCTAATCCATACTCAGGAGCCGTGCGTGGATTCATTGACGAGGTAATTGAGCCCGCAATAACTAGAACCCGCCTTATTGCAGCCTTTGAAATGCTGCGTACAAAACGGCAATCGCTTCCCAAAAAGAAACATGGCAATTGTCCGCTTTAAACAAGCCTATTATTATCTATCAGATAAAGAACCATGATACGATAGTGCAAATAAAGGAAAGGAGAAGACCTAAAAACCGCTACCTGACATTACCACCTACCCGAGATTAGAAGTATAAATTGAGGTGTAACTAGCGTGCCAAAACCTGCAACTAAACCAATTAAATTTACAGACACAACATTTCGTGATGCCCATCAATCCTTACTCGCAACACGGATGAAAACTGAGGATATGCTGCCCATTGCAGAGAAAATGGACCAAGTGGGCTTCCATTCCATGGAAGTATGGGGTGGCGCAACTTTTGATGCACCTCTCCGGTTTCTTAAAGAAAATCCCTGGGAGCGCCTTCGCCAACTTCGAGCGGCGATTAAGAAAACCAAATTACAGATGTTGTTGCGAGGACAAAACATAGTTGGCTATCGACACTATCCAGATGATACCGTCCGGAAATTCGTTGAGTTAGCTGCTAAAAATGGAATTGATATCTTTCGTATCTTTGATGCGTTAAACGATCCACGAAACATGGAAACAGCAATTAAAGCGGTTCACAAAGCCGGAGCTCATGCCCAGATGAGCTTTAGTTACACCATCAGTCCTGTCCATAACGTAGAAACCTTCGTGGGACAAGCTAAAACCCTTGAGGATTTGGGAGCTGATTCCATTTGTATCAAGGATATGGCAGGGCTTCTGAGTCCTTTTATCGCCCGAGAACTAGTTACTCAGCTGAAAGAAGAAATTCAGGTTCCAATCCAACTCCATTCACATTATACGTCGGGAATGGCTAGTATGGCCTACTTAGAAGCCATCCAGGCAGGAGTGGACGTTGTTGATACCGCAATTTCCTCGCTAGCACAGTCTACCTCACAACCTCCTTGTGAATCAATGGTAGCCGTCTTAGAAGGAACACCCTGGGATTCTAAACTCGACCTTGATCTCTTATCAGAAATTGCCCAGTACATTCAGGATGTCCGTGAACGCTACGAAGCTTATGAATGTGGTCTAGTTGGCGTTGATACCAATGTATTACAATTTCAGGTTCCTGGAGGAATGATGTCAAATCTGGTGAACCAACTTCGGGAACAAAATGCTTTAGACCGTCTTCAAGATGTTCTTGATGAAGTTCCACGAGTACGAAAAGAACTCGGTTATCCACCTCTGGTGACACCCTCCAGTCAGATTGTAGGTACACAAGCCACTCTTAATGTCCTGTTAGGAAAACGATACAAAACCATCCCAGAAGAAGTCAAACAGTATGTTCGGGGTCACTATGGTCGTCCTCCTGCCCCAATTGACCCCAAGATCCAGAAACTGGTTATCGGCGAAGAGGGGCCAATCACTTGCCGACCAGCGGATTTACTAGAACCAGCCATTCCCAAGGCACGACAGGAACTAAAAGGAATTACCCAAAAAATTGAGGACGTCATTGCCTACATCTTATTCCCCCAACCTGCCATCGAATACTTCGAATATCGAAAAGAACAGAAAGCCTTGTCTCAATTGACACCGGATCTACTCGCAGCAATTACGGCAACTCTTATTGACTTACAACCCCAGCGACCCGAATTACCCACTATTCGTCGATCAAACACGAATGGTTCCAACCCCTGGGTCTTGGCAGGACGCCGCGAAGCTATGGGATACGAGTAGATTCCCCAAGGAGAAAAACCATTGCCACGCAAATATGAGCTTAAAATCAACGGCACCACTATTAACGTCGAAGTGGATGGTCCAAGCAATGGAATCCTCAATGTAACGATTGGGGAAGCAACCTTCCCAGTCAAGATTGCTGATGGAAATCACAGTTCTGGTACTTACCGCGTTACAATAGGTGACCTGAAGCACACCCTCCAACTCACTCCTGACCCTAAAACTTCCGAATACACACTCAGAATAAAAAAACAAAAGTATGCCGTTGGACTCAAAGCCCTGGCCATACAACCGACACCCGGCTATCGCCCGATGACAATACGTTCGTCTACGCCCAGTACTGCAAGTAGGACGGCGGAACCAACTCCAACAGTCCGGGAACCTGCAGAACCAGGATCCGTGACAGCACCTTTACCAGGCCGTGTACTCGAATTACGAGTTCAAGAAAATGCAACTATTAAGGCAGGTGACGTTCTTCTTGTCCTTGAGGCCATGAAGATGGCTAATGAAATCCGAGCATCACAGTCAGGCAAGGTCAAGAAAGTTCATATTCGGGTTGGAGATGCAGTGGAAAAGGGTCAACCCATGATTACTATTGAATAAAGGGACTTGCGGTTATTGTAAAGAACATTAGACACTTTTTCAATGTGGAGAAGAATTTAATAACAAAATTAGTCCAGCATTTTTTGGGGTAATGATAGACATGGCTTGCCCAATGTTTGACGCAGAGAATAATATGTGCAAACAACTACAGAAAAATTTCCCTGAAGGAGCCCAAACGCCCTGTGAATTCGTCAACGATCCCTCTAAATGCCCCATCGTAATGATGAACTCTTAGAGTGATTGGTGCTCATTTCTTTTTCAAAGGATTGTAATGCTATCTCAGACCAGAAACTATGCATTATCAGCAATTATGCATATTGCCAAAACCATTAAAACAAAAGCGATGTATCTGAAATAGCACACTTGAGTATTAATACCACTTGATGCAGTATAACACTCTCTTTCCTTTGAAGGAAGGCGTATTCGCATGGTCACGAAAGAAAAGATGGATATCTCCCAGCAAAAACGTGATTGGGAAAATAATACTTTGAAGAAGACATTGGATAAATCCCCGGAACGTCGTGAACGGTTCATAACCACCTCTAGTCGTCCCATTGCACGGTTATACACCCCCACAGATATTGCTAACCTTGATTATGACCGAGACCTTAGCTTTCCTGGGCAATATCCCTACACACGTGGTGTTTACCCGACCATGTATCGTGGTCGCTTATGGACAATGCGAATGTTTGCAGGGTTTGGCACTGCTGAACAAACAAATGAAAGGTACCGGTATTTGCTTGAACAGGGACAAACAGGACTTAGCGTTGCATTTCATCTCCCAACCATCCAAGGTCTGGACTCAGATGATCCCATGGCAACAGGCGAGATTGGTGTCTGTGGAGTTGCCATCGATTCATTAGCAGATATGGAAATTCTGTTTTCGGGAATCCCTCTTGACAAAGTGACAACCTCTATGACCATCAATGCTCCCGCAGCCATTCTTCTCTGCCTCTATATTGCCGCCGCAGAAAAACAAGGAGTATCCTCTACCCAAATCGGTGGAACAATTCAAAATGATATTCTCAAGGAATATCAGGCTCAAAAAACCTGGATCTTTCCCCCCGATCCATCCATGCGCATAATTACAAATATCTTGGAGTTTTGCACAAAGAAGGTGCCACGGTGGAATACAATTAGTATTAGTGGCTACCATATCCGAGAAGCAGGCAGTACTGCAGTCCAGGAACTCGCTTTCACTCTTGCCAACGGTTTAACCTATGTTCAGGCTGGCGTGGATGCTGGACTTGCTGTTGATGATTTTGCTCCTCGATTATCCTTCTTTTTTGATAGCCACCTCGACCTCTTTGAAGAGATTGCGAAGTTTCGTGCGGCGCGGCGTATTTGGGCACGGGAGATACGAGAGCGCTTTAATGCCGAAAAACGTGGATCTTATTTACTTCGATTTCATACGCAAACAGCGGGTGTTAGCCTTACAGCCCAGCAACCGGAGAATAATATCATTCGGACGACACTTCAGGCACTAGCCGCTGTTTTAGGAGGAACCCAGTCGCTTCACACCAATTCGATGGATGAGGCATGGGCATTACCCACGGAGAAAGCTGCGACTATAGCATTACGAACCCAGCAAATTCTTGCCCATGAAAGTGGCGTTGCGAACACGATTGATCCCTTGGGTGGCGCATATTTCGTTGAAGCACTAACTGATGAAATGGAAGAGGAAGTCTACAAGTATTTTGACCGGATTGAAAAATTAGGTGGCGTTGTAGAAGCTATTAAGAAGGGCTTTTTCCAGCGCGAAATCTCTGATTCCGCCTTTCGCTATCAACGAGAGACTGAGGAAAAGGAACGAATTATTGTAGGGGTCAACGAATACCTAACCGATGATAGGCTAGAGATTCCAGTTCTAAAAATTGACCCCGAAGTTGAAAAAACACAACTTGCGCGATTACAAAGAACACGAAAATCCCGAAATAACAACAAAGTGGAGCAGTTGTTAAATCGATTGCAGAAGGCAGCAGAGGGAACGGAGAATTTGCTTCCCCATATCCTAGCAGCTGTAAGAGAGTATGCCACTGTAGGAGAAGTCTGCAACGCGTTACGTGACGTGTATGGTGAATATCAGGAACCAATCATCTTCTAACTAACAGATTATAGAATGAGTTGAAACCTATGACGGAATCTGAACGGAAAATTCGGGTGTTGGTTGCTAAACCAGGCCTTGATGGACACGATCGGGGTGCCAAAGTGGTGGCACGAGCCTTACGCGATGCGGGATTTGAAGTAATCTACACAGGACTACGGCAAACACCTGAACAAGTCGCTGAAGCCGCATTACAAGAGGATGTAGATGTTATCGGTCTCAGTATCCTCTCAGGTGCACATATGCGTCTGTTTCCGGAAATCATGAAATTATTGAAAGAAAAGGGAATAGATGATGTCCTCGTCATAGCCGGAGGTATTATCCCAGAAGAGGACATCAAGCCCTTAAAGAAAATGGGTATCAAAGCAATTTTTGGACCTGGAACACCCACGACTGAAATCGTTGAATATATTCGAAAAAAAATAAGGTAAACCGCTAGGAGGTCAGACTGTACGCTTTAGGGCGATAGGGGTAAGGGGATTTCCATGACCATCGATACAAATCAATTGGTCAAAGAGCTACTGAAGGGCAATCGACGTGCTGCGGCTCGGTTGATGACCCTAGCTGAATCCATGTCCCCCGAAGCCCATGCAGCTATCAAACAGTTATACCCGCATACAGGATCTGCTCATATAATCGGAGTGACTGGTCCACCAGGGTCAGGAAAAAGTACCTTAGTTGATAAAATAATCAAAGAATACCGAGACCAAGGAAAAACCGTTGGAGTTGTCGCTGTTGACCCTAGTAGCCCATTTACTGGTGGCGCTCTACTCGGTGATCGCATCCGTATGAGTCGGTTTTCCACCGATCCAGGAGTCTTCATTCGGAGTATGGGATCTCGGGGGAGTCTAGGAGGTCTAGCCTGGGCGACTTATGATATTGTCCATATCCTTGACGCGTTAGGTAAAGACATCATTATTGTTGAAACTGTTGGTGCTGGTCAAGCTGAAGTTAACATTATCCAGATTGCTGAGACCATTGTACTGCTCTCTATACCTGGATTAGGTGATGATATCCAGACAATCAAAGCTGGCGTCATGGAAATCGGTGATATCTTTGCCATAAACAAAGCAGATCTTGATGGAGCTGATCGTCGGTACGCTGAACTCGAAATGGCTTTAGGTCTTGATCGAACAAGCGATGGCTGGGAACACCCTATAATCAAAGTCATTGCTACCACCGGAGAGGGCGTAGAAGAATTAGTTAAGGCGATTCAACAACACCATGAATACCTAGTTACGAGTGGCAAAATTAAACAGAACCAGGAACGACGGTTTTGTGCCCAACTGGAAACAATTGTAGAGCACAGCTTCATGCGAAAACTCTTTGTGGATCCCGAAGAGCGAAAATTATTCCAGAAACTAGTTCAGGAAGTCTGTGAGCGGAAAACTGACCCGTATACGGCGGCGGAACGACTTATTTTACAGTTAATTCAACCGCAGGATACCTAAGAAGAATTACGTTTTCGGCGTAATCGAGAACTAGGCTGCCCTTCAAGAGGCGTTCCCAACCCAACAGTTGGTTTCCCACCCCGAATATGGTAGGGAACTTTCACATATGTGGTGACTTCATCTGGAGCTGTGGTCTTTAATATTTGAACAAATTTTGAGGGTTGTTTTATTCCGGGGACATCCCCATAGCCCCAACGGATGACTTGATCCACGGTTCGTTCAAAACCGGTGTGTACTTCAGGAAGTGTACCTCGCCACCCCATGAAAAGGACCAGAGTATGACCGAATTTTCGCATTTGATTGATGAGCCGACGGAGGAAGTTGAGGGCACGTGTGGGACCAACATCGTCGATGAAATCGTCAATATATGCCATCACCATGCGTATACGTCCTTTTCCGTGAATATCTGATGTAATATTGCTAATTGTGGCAGGTAACCCATCGACGGATTGGATTTCTTCGGGTTTTCGGGGGGAAATGAGGAGATCGGGATTACCCCCCATATCCTTAATTCGTTCGGGATAACTAACCCTCACAAGATCCCGTTCGTGATCGCCAAACCCACGATAAGTAAACATGTCAATCCAGTGGAACCGATTTGTTTTACTGGTTTCCACGAACGTTTTGAAGGCATTGGGAAGTTTTCGCTCACACCATGAAGCGATTGCAATTGGATCTGCATAGGTAGTAACTAGGAGAATAGTTTCGTGATCCTCAACATCAGTTGTAAGCCATTCGATCATGAGATTAATCGGATCTGTAAAGGTTTGATTCTGCACATACACTATGGTGATAGTTCCTGACATGATGCCAAAATATTGATCAAAACTCTTATTCCCCGTGAATAACCTCTGGCGTTTTTCAATTCCATCCAAAATGATGCGGTAATCGGATCTTTCATTCACAGTACAGTGCCTCCCACTTGAATACTCTTTTCTAAACTACCAAAAAACCTAATTAATGAGTTTCCCTTACCTTCGACGCTCTGAAGTTTTTGTCGCGATTTTCGCGATTTTTTCAAGGATTGGCAGAGAAGACTTTTAAGTGGAATCGCTTCGGTTTAGCGCTAGTCGTATCATACGTCCACCCAAATGTTGGGGGCAAGATGCGTGAAAATAATCGTTCCAATTAAACAAGTACCAGAAATTGCCGAAGTTAAAATTGACCCGGAAACGAAAACCCTGATCCGAGCCGGTGTGCCATCAATCCTCAATCCCTTTGATGAATTCGCTGTTGAAGAAGCTGTTCGAATCAAGGAAAAGTTCGGTGAAGGAGAGGTCATAATTATCACGATGGGTCCTCCTCAAGCAGAGGAAGCCCTCAAGAAGTGCCTAGCTATGGGTGGTGACCGGGCCATTCACCTTTCCGATCGTGCCTTTGCTGGCGCAGATACCTGGGCTACTGCTTATACGATTGCTCAAGCCATTAAAAGTCTTGAACCATTTGATCTGGTGATTTGTGGCAAACAGGCTATTGATGGTGATACTGCCCAAGTGGGTCCGGAAATTGCGGAAATTCTTGGCATTCCTCAAATCACCTACGCCCTTGAGGTTGAGGTAGCCGAAAATAAGAAACGCATTAAAGTACGCAAGGAAACCGATGAGGGTTTTGAGGTGTTAGAATGCCGATTACCTGCCTTATTAACTGCGACCAAGGGTCTTAATGAGCCCCGACTTCCAAGTTTAATGGCGATTATGAAAGCCAGTAAAAAAGAGATTAAATTAGTTACCGCCGACGAACTTGGCGGAGATCATGAGCAATTTGGTTTGCCCGGTTCCCCCACTCAAGTTGTCGAGGTGTTTACACCGGAACAACGTACTGGTGGTATCAAAATCGATGGAACCGAAGACCCTGAAGGTGCCGCGAAACAACTCGTGGAGTGGTTACTGAAAAAAGGAGCGATTTAACGGAGAGGTGACATGCTATGCTCAATATTGATGTAGAGAAATGCACTGGCTGTGGACTCTGTGTAAAAGTCTGTCCCTTTGATGCAATGAAGATAGTCAATGAGAAGGCAGAAGCCAATGAGGCTTGCACCCTATGCGGAGCTTGTGTGAAAGTCTGCCCTGTCGATGCATTATTCATCGAACGCAAACGGGTCGATCCCTCCAAATTTAAGGACTACAAAGGCGTGTGGGTGTGGGCCGAACAAATCAATGGCAAACTTCGTAACGTCGCCCTCGAACTCCTTGGCAAGGGACGCGAACTCGCAGATAAACTCGGTGAACCCCTCTGTGCCATTCTATTAGGCTCCAATGTGGGAGAACTATCTAATATCCTGGCACAAAACGGGGCAGATATTGTATACGTCAGCGATCAAGAAATTCTTACTCACTATACAACTGACGCTTACACCGATGTTATTTCCGCCCTAATTCTCACTGAAAAACCGAATATTGTCCTGTTTGGAGCTACTGCCAATGGACGGGACCTAGGACCCCGAATTGCTGCACGTCTACAACTCGGCCTTACTGCAGATTGTACAGGTCTAGACATTGATGATAAACGTCAATTGGTCCAAACCCGCCCCGCCTTTGGTGGCAACATCATGGCCTCTATTCTCAGCCCCTATACCCGCCCGCAAATGGCCACTGTCCGACCCAACGTCTTCAAACCTCTTAAGGATGCCGGAAAGCAAACTGAAATTCGGGACGTTGCCATTGAAGTCAACAAGGCCGCAGTACATACAAAAATTGTTGATACTATTGTCGAGATAGAAGAAGGCGCCCTCAAAGTCGACGAAGCCGATATGGTCGTCTCCTGTGGTCGCGGCATCAAAACCCCCGAAAACATCGAAGTCGTCGGCGAACTCGCCAGCGAACTCAACGCCGCCCTCGGTGGTTCCCGTCCCATCGTCGACCAAGGCTGGATGAAACACCACCAACAAGTCGGCCAATCCGGACGCACCATCGCCCCCAAACTCTACATCGCCTGCGGCATCAGCGGCGCCATCCAACACCTCGTCGGCATGCGCACCAGCGACACCATCGTAGCCATCAACAACGACCCCGATGCACCCATTTTCCAAGTAGCTGATTTTTCTATTGTAGGTGATTTATTTCGGGTTGTACCTGCGATTGTAAAAGAGTTGAAGCGTGTAAAGGCTCAAAAGTAGTTATTTTTTGGGTTCAATGAAGTGTTTTGCTAGCCAATCTGCAACGGCTTTTCGTTTTCGTTCATGATTAGGTGGTACCATTAAGGCCCATCTGATTCCTGATGCATGTCCTTTCGTCGAAGCTGTCCATTTGACTGAAACGCGTCCAGTTTCTGTGAAAAGTGTGATCATATCTGGATGCAAACTCATCTTCATTCCCAGACTCTTAGTTAATCCGACTTCATCCAACAATAAGAGTGGCGAATTCTTTTCTATACATTCAATCATCTCTGCTGCAATTCGTGATATTCTCAGATTGCCATTCATTTGTAATTTTTTAATTGTAGAAAAATTCAGAGTGATATTGTGTCGCTCATAGTCTTCGAATCCATAGTCACTTATTCTTCTTGTTCCGAATTCCTCTATCATGTCAAGATGTTTTTGATTAAATTTTATAAATCTGTGTTTGGTTGGCGAATTGAAAAGTGGGAAAGCCCCATAGAGTACTGGCTGGTTTATACCGGTGACGAAAAGGAGCCCGGCATCGATGGAGCCTTACAACCTCGTAAGGATGCCCCACAGCCCACGGTGAATACCGTCGGTGTTGAGGATCTTGACATGCATATCGAGAATATCAAAAAAGCGGGTGGAAAAATCACGGTTCCCAAGATGGCAGTCCCAGGTGTGGGCTGGCTCGCCTATGCTGAAGATACGGAAGGTAACATCTTTGGAATGATGCAAGGCGACCCAAACGCAAAGTAATTATCTTTTGATTATTAGTTAGTTAGAGGCCACGGAGAGGAGATTTCTGTTTTCTAGTGGTGAAAAGGGATTTTGTTGGTAATCAGCATAGGAAGAGATTCTTGTAAATCCAGCTTCTTGTAGAAACGATTCGAGTATTGGTTTATCTAATTGCAAGACGGATTGAGAGACAGTCTTGGTCTGCCAGCTGGTTGTTGTCTTGATGAATCCAGTAAAAACGAGTTGAGCATGTGCCGTATTGGAGATAGGTTCAAAGAATCGTGTGAATATTACTTCATCTCCTTTGGCTGTTTCACCGGATTTTAGAGGGAAGAACCGGAAGCCAGAGTGGCGTATTTCATCAAAATTTAGGATTTGGACTACGAATTTTCCTTTTTCTCCTAGAAGCGAATGAGCTCCTTCCAGGGTGGTTTGTACTGCTTGGAGCGTTGGAAGTAGAGCAAGTGAGTTTCCTATACATAGAATCAAATCAAAGGAATCTTCAACGATTTCTGTCGCTTTTTGCATATCAGCAATAATGAATTCAATGTTAACTTGGTTCAGTTGAGCATGTTGTTCCGCAGCTGCTATCATTGTTGAACTCAAATCAAGCCCTATGACATCGAATCCCTCTAAGGCTAGGGCGACTGCATGTCGACCACTACCACAAGCCAAATCGAGTATGCGGGCTTTTTTATGACCTTTGAGGAGAGTAGAGAAGAAGGGTAGTTCATGGTTTAGGCGGTGTGCCCAATCAATGACTTGATCGTAGATGAGAGCAAGGTCTTCGAATACGGTCATTTGAATCAGCATTCCATCGTGTTACGTCTTGAGAGTCCAAAATTCCTCAGGCGTTAAAGGTACTTTGTTAAAGGTGTGTTTGGTGTAGGGACAAACTGAGATGCAAGTTGAACAATCGCCGCCATTATCGCACCAAAATTCATAGCAACGTTCCGAGTCGACATACCATTTGAGAACCCCGCTATTATTTGAAGAGCACTTGGGCGTAAAAGTGGGTTCGTCTTCAAAAGAAATGGCATCGACTTCACACGCCTCAGCACACCGTTTACAGTATCGACAGGTTTCTGTAACTCCGAAGTCAATGGGCTTATCTGGACTCAAAGGTAGGTTTGTAAAGAGCTTACATAACCGGACTCGAGACCCATATTGTGGAGTGATGAGTAGACCATGACGACCAAGCTGACCTAGTCCTGCATCGATTGCGAGAGGAATACTGAGTCCAGTATCATTTCCACACTGAATGGCATCATACCCAAGATTCCGAATGAACTCACCCATGAGAGCTAGTAGAAATCCCATACGCGAGTAGCCTACACCAGTTGCACTTGCCGCAGGGATTGCCGGTGAAGTGGCAATGCCTGCAGGATCCATTTCAATCGCCATAACGACTACGGTATTACAATTACTCGGCATCTCAGCATCTGTATAAAGCCAGCTTTGATTCAATCGGCAGATTCCGGTTAAAGAAGCACCAAATAACTGTGCAGCACGTTTGATGTAGATACTCATTCTAGCTGGATCCTCGATTTCATATGGAATTTTAGAAAGATCATGATCGAGTTCAGCAGCTGGTTGTCGATATTTCGGGATGCGGGAACGGGCGAAACTGCCTTGAAAAGTATCGTGGAGGGTCCAGGCGGCTTCTTCGAGGGCAAAGTCAACGTGAGTATAGCCAGGTCGAGGGGTTTGGAGCATTTCGGGAACACGTTCATCAATCATGCGTTGATGTCCGGGCCAGTTGGGGTCAGTTATGACGCGGTTGAATATGAGGTTTTTCAGGTCGTATTGGCGTAACTGGTCTGGCTTTAT
>JAEOTO010000003.1 GCA_016839805.1 Candidatus Hermodarchaeota archaeon | reverse complement strand
TGGTTGGCTTCCGGTGTGCAATTAGTCATATTACACCCGGATATTATTGAGTGGTTGATGAGACAACCCTACAATGCTTTAGTGTATAATAATGGTGAAGTGCAGATTTTCCGACGGTTGTAATCCGTCTATCTGCTGGATTCGTGCTTTCTTCCATCAAGAGTGGTTGGGTTCTGAGCGAGAGGATCCCGCGAGTCTAAAATTTTTCGTCTTATCATACGTGCAAATCAAAATTCGACGGTTTTTGCGATGCCATTGCGAAGCGCATAGCGAGGTGTGAAGTCTAAAGTCCGTTGTAGTCGATTTATACGGGCAACACTATGGTAGATATCTCCAGTTCTTGGTGCCTCGTATTGGATATCGATTGGACAGGAAGGCACCTGGTCCTGAATTTCTTCAGCGAGTTCACGAATCGACACGGCTGTACCCGTTCCCAGATTAATTGGTTGTGTTGACACAGTATCCAGTGTTGCAGCACGAATGAAGGCTTCAACGACATCCTCGATGTAGATGAAATCACGGGTTTGATGTCCATCGCCATAAATTACTAGTGGTAATCCTTGACGAGCCCGGTGAAGAAAAATGCTTATGACTCCTGCTTCATTGTCAATGGGTTGACGTGGGCCATAGACGTTAAAACAACGTAGTTGTGGAGCTTGGAGGTTATGTTGGTCAGCGACCTCGTGGCATAGCCGTTCACCCTCAACCTTACTGGCACCATATGGCGACAAGGGGTTGAGGGGTATCTCTTCGGGAATCGGTATTTTGGCAGGTGCCCCATATACCGCTGCGGATGAGGTAAACACTAAGCGGCTTACCTGCTTGTTAACCGCGACACTAATGACATTTTGGGTGCCAGTGACATTGATGTCGTGATATTTTTGTGGATCCCGTAGTGATTCAGCAACCTTGGTCACGGCAGCTAAATGAAAGACAACCTCCGCTTTGTCGCACGCCTGTTCAACGGTTTCTCGATCACGAATATCACCCTCAATGAGAGTGAATGCCTCATGTTCCATGGCGGTGGCAAGATTGGACTTTGTACCTGTTGACAGATTATCCAAACCCACAACTCGCAAGTTCTGCCTGAGTAGTGCATCCACCAAGTGACTCCCAATGAAGCCAGCGGCACCTGTTACCAATACCGTTTGCAAACCTTGCCTGGTCATCATGTGCTCTCCGGTGCACCGACAACCGTCATGCATCCCTTTAACCATTTTCCTCGTTTTGCCAGTACTGGGTATACAACAAGGAGCAACGCTTAAAAGGCAGCATTCGCACCCAACACTTACCCCTCAAGATGAGAATGGGGTCACCTATCATGGTCAAAAAATTCACCTACCGCGGATTCTCACTGGACGAACTCCAACGCATGCCCATGGACCAATTCATCAACCTACTTCCCGCCCGCCAACGCCGCAGCCTCCGCCGCGGCCTCCCACCCCGCCAGAAAAAACTCCTCGAACGCCTCCGCAAACTCCGCCAACAAAAAACCAAACGCATCATCCGCACCCACAACCGCGACATGATCATCTTACCCGAAATGGTCGGCCTCACCCTCGGCATCCACAACGGCAAAGAATACCTCCCCCTCGACATCAAAATCGAACACATCGGCCACTACCTCGGCGAATACGCCCCCACCAACAAAGCCGTCCGCCACGGCAACCCCGGCATCGGAGCAACACGCGGCTCGCAGTACGTTCCACTTAAATAGTATTCTTAATAAACAAAAAATTAATTTTTTAGAAACTAACCATAGTAAAAAATGTCTTAGGCTCATTGGTTTATATTGATTAATAAGAGAGAATTTTGGGTAATACTTGTCAAAGGAAATTAACAAGTTTCATCTTTCGGATTTCCCACATGACCTTATTTATGTTAAACTAACCAAAGAATTCTGGAGCTATCTTCTAAATTTATTCAAAACACATTTGTCAATATTATCATTGTCAGAACTCGTGGATAACTTCTCTATTAAGAAAAAGAATCTTTTCTCGGATAATACTCCCTTCATTCGATTGGCAAAGTTGGATTATCTTTTAAGGCTTCTTGAAAAGAAAGGGATAAATGGACCAGAAATTTCTGAAATAGAAAAACACATTCTGGCAATGAAGGGTTATGGTGCTTCTGGCATACTATTGAATCCTAATTTTCCTGTATATGAAGACAAACATCTAGTACGACTTGTTGTTCAATTGATTGGTGATGGTTACCTTCCTAAATTGAAGGGATCTGCAAAAGTTCCGTCTTATTCAAATAGTGAAATCTTTCTCCGGTTACAATTTCTTCAATGTCTAAATCTCGTCTTTGGTGATGTTTCCGATTGTTCGAGGCATTATATCGGTAAGACAAAGAAATCTCGATCCTATGTTGCTTTCTCAAAGTGGTTAGGTTATGTTCTTAGATTTTGGTATCCTGATGCAAAATTTGATCATTTGAGTGGGTCTTTACCTTCAGTGTTTTTTGGGCTACCATTAGAGTTGAAAGCTGAGATGGTACGGGCGTTTGGGGATGATGATGGACATGTTGGAGCTCATAGCATTCGGTTTACTTCGGGGGGTGCAACGATTCTTGAACAGATTCGTAAGTTGATTATGGAGCTGATGGAGGCAACATTGACATCTGAGGAGTGCAAAAGTCTACTAAATTCAGTGGGAGAGGTAAAGTCATTCCGGAGTTGGTTTATTTTGGATGTGTATCGACCATTGTTTTCGTGGTATGTGGAACATATTGGGTTTACGCATCCAGAGCGTGCTGAAAAGCTTTTGTTTCAATTGGCGTGTGATCGGGTGTGGGGGGAGCGGGGGTTGGATGGGTTTGATTTAGATTTCCTAACGTTGGTGGGGTTGCGGGAGGTGGGGTCGGTGGCGGATGTCGCACGGCGGTATACGTTGCGAGAGGATTTTTTATTTGAGGTGTTCCAGTGGTTGCGGAAGCTGGGGTGGATTCGGCGGGTGGAGACGCGGAAGTTTACGACGTTTTATCAGACGACGCCGTTGGGTGAGACGTTTTTGGGGCGGACCTTGGCGGGGGAGTGGGGGGTGGAGGATCGGGTGGTGATGGAGGATGGGTGGTGGCAGCGGTTGCGGGGTGGGTTGTTGCAGCGGTTTGGGACGGGGGCGGCGGTGGCGCGGGTGGTGGGGATGCCGGAGACGACGGTGCGCGGGTATTTACAGGGGCGGCGGCAGTGGATGCATGCTAAGTGGGTGCTAGTGCTGGCGAAGGCGGTTGGTTGGGGAGCGGATGTGGTATCAGAGGGGATTATGGTGGCGGTTCCGAAGAAGTTAGCGCCGCGGTATGAGCAGTGTGATTTTCTTGGAAAGGATTTGGGAGTGTATCAGCAGTTGAGTGTGGGGGAGATTCCGTTTGAGGAGTGGCTCATGCATCGGAGGGTGGAGGTTAAGCGGGATGTGCAGTTGTTGGATGTGGGGTTTGCGGAGAAGTTGCAGAGTGCTGGAGCGATTCGAAGGCGGATTATTGAACTGGCTCAGATGAAGGGTGGGGAGATTTCGTTAGTGGAGTTGAAAGCGGATTTAGTGTTAGAAAAGTTGGTGGTTAATCGGTATGCGGTGTATTTGGCGGATCGGATGGCGAAGTTGGTGAAGCAGGGGGTGTTTGTGCGGGTGGGACGGGGTCGCTATCAGTTGGTTCAGGCTGATTAGTTGGTTCATTGCTAAAGCGGAATGGTTTGAGGAATCGCTGGTGGAAACCGGGCCATATACGGATGGCGGCGACGGTGAGGAAGAGGAGGAAGATGAAGGCGTCGAGAGGACCGACGAGGGTGCCGGTGCTGGGTGCGTAGAGGACGTCGATGGGGGCGATCATGGGTCCAATGATGAGATGTGGGGTGGGGATGGGACTGGTGGGAAGTATGGCGATGGTGATGTTGAACCAGAAGGCGAGGGGGATGGGCCAGAGGAGGGCGTTCCAATATTGGAGGTAGTCGAGGATGGTGTGGCTGAGGAGGCAGAAGACGATAATGAAGGCAGGTTCTTTATAACTCGGAAACCAGCCGTAGGTGATGCTGATGATGACAAGGCTGACAGGAACCAAGAATAAGAGGCTGTGGAAGACCATGCGATGGAGTCCGAGGAAAATGTCGAAATCGGGGAGGATGGCAACCCAGCATAGGAGGAGAGCCCATTTCGGTTTCTTAGCGACAGCTAAGACGACGAAACCAGCAATCGCAACGTGCTCAAGCAGCGTCGGCATAACTGAAGGTTGAGACTGGAAGCGCTTAAATCTTCGTGCGGGGGCAAACAAAGTTGAGGGGAATGGAAGGAGTAGCTTTAAGAGGAGTTACTGGTGAAGGACATCTGTTGTTCGAGGTTGGTTCCATGAAGCCGTGGTTGCTGAATATTTTAGCGTGCCCGATTTGTAAAGAACACCCATTAACCACTTATGTCTTAAAAGTGGGAAAGAACCGGTTACGGGATAGAAAAGGACTAGCTGGCGAGTTGATTGCCCATTATCAGAAGGGTGTACTGAGTGAACCGTCGCTGGAGCCTGTACACAATTTCTCCAAGGATAAAACCTTTGATACGCGGTTAACCAAGGCCCGAAAAGTGTTTGCGTCGTTGTCGAAACAGAAACCGGAACCCATAGACCTTGTACCACTTGTCGATTATTTCCATGGTCTCGAAGTGCTCGTGGGTGCACTCCGGTGCGAAAAATGTAAACGTTGGTTTCCAATCGGATCTCGGATCGAGAGCATTCCAGAGTTGCTGCCGGATGCTGGGCGTGATGAGAAGGCAGACCTGACGTTTCTTCGGAAACATGCTGATATGCTTCCCCAGGTGATTGTATCGGACTCTAAGCCCTTCGCGGTGAAAGTAAAGTCATAGCGGTGAGAGACTAGCAGAATTTTTATATAGGGTACGGTGCTTCACACACTCCGCTCTCACATTGTATGGGAGTGCGGACCAGCGCCAAGGGTTCTCTTCCCGAATGGGAATATATCTTGAATCAGAACTTTTGGTATTTTGCTGCTGCAACCCGCAAAGTGAGTGATTAACCAACGCTAGGTTGGATACCCTATGCCCGAGTTCGGCTATTCCATCATTGGACTGGATCCAGACAAAACCGCCAAAGCTAGCGGACGCGAAATTCGCATATCTCCTAAAGCAGCCCGAGAAATTTGTAATGAGCTTCGGGGGCTCCGCCTGGAGGCTGCAAAAACATACTTAGACAACGTAATTGCGATGCGCAAGGCGGTGCCATATCGACGGCATGATAAAAAGGTGGGGCATCGACGTGGTTTACACAAGGCTGATTCCGGACGATATCCAGTTAAAGCCTCTAAAGAAATTTTACGTGTGTTGGCGAATGCGGAGAATAATGCCGATTACAAGGGGTTAGACCTGGATCGCCTTCGAATTACCCACATTTCCGCTTTTCCAGGTCGTCAATTAAAACGCTTCATTGAACGAGCTCACGGTCGATCGACGGCTTTCAATGAGCAATTGGTCCATATTGAGATTGTATTAACGGAGGAGTAAGCATGCCAGCTGAAGATCATTTTATCAATCGAGGACTTCTGAAGGTAAAAGTAAACGATTTTCTTAGTCGAGAACTCCGTCGGGCAGGCTACGCCGGAGTTGATCTCCAAAAGACTCCCCTAGGAATGCGTGTTGTGGTATACGCAGCGCGACCTGGAATGGTGATCGGTCGCCGCGGAACCACCGTACGGGAACTCACGGAAACTTTAGAACATGACTTTGGATTAGAAGCGCCACAAATTGAAGTTAGTGAAGTTGAAGTCCCCGAGTTGAATGGGACGATCATGGCCGAACGCCTTGCTCAACGTCTTGAACGAGGGGATCATTTCCGTAGAGCGGCTTATGGTGTCCTTCGCCGTATAATAGGAGCTGGGGCACAGGGGGTCGAAATCTCAATCGCTGGAAAGCTTACCAGTCGACGTGCTCGCTATCAAACATTTCGAAGCGGATTTGTCGCAAAAACTGGTGAACCCATACGTAAATCTGTTAGTCATGGAATTGCTTATGCGATTCTAAAACCGGGTATTTTAGGTGTTCAAGTCCGTATCATGCTTCCTGACATAGTTGCACCAGATCGACCAGTAATTATTGAAAAGGAAATCGCCATTGAAGCCGAATCCACTCCAGATGAAGCGGCAATTGAAATTACAGAAGAAGAGCTTCCCATTGAAGAAGCTCCATCCCTTGAGGAATTCACCGAGGAGACTGCTGAACCAGTAACAACACCTCCTGAACCGGAGAGTTCTGCAGAGCCAGTCCCCGAATCAATTCCTGAAACTCCACCCGAACCTGTCCCGGAAAAACCGGTTCCGCCAGAGGAGAAACCAGCTGAAAAAACACCTAAACCAAAGGCGAAACCTAAAGCCAAACCTGTGAAAGAAAAGAAACCCGAAAAGCCCAAGCCTAAGGCGAAGAAGAAGGCAGAGCCCAAAGAAAAGGTGGAGAAGCCTAAGCCGAAGGCTAAACCTAAAGCCAAGGCTAAGACAGCGAAAAAAGCGGATAGCGCGAAGCCAAAAAAATCCGATAAAAAAACGGCTTCAAAATCAACGAAGAAAACAACGAAAAAGTGAGTGTGTCGAGGAGGCGCTGAGAGAATGGCTTTGTTAACAATGTCAGAAATTCGGGGCATGAGTTCGGAGGAACGTGAGCGAAGGCTTGCGGATTACCGGGCAGAACTAGCCAAGCAACGAGCCTCGATGATGTCTGGGGCAGGCATGGAAAATCCCGGTGTCATTAAGGGAATTCGAAAGAATATTGCCCGGCTCCTCACGGTCATTAACGAGGAACGCAGAGCAGCTGAAGCCGTAGGAGGAGGAGAATGAAAATGCCAATGCGTCTACCAAAACACCATGCATTACACCCACTCATTGGGCTCTCAGCAACTGTTGTACAATCAACGAATCCCACGTTTCAACGGATTACAGGACACATCATTCATGAAACTCATGGGACACTTATTCTCTCCGATGGACTTCGTCGTATTCAGATACCCAAGATCTCAAGTATCTTTGAAATAACTTTTCCAAATGGCGAGATCACTCGCATCACTGGGAAAGCCCTACTTGGGCATCCCGCAGAACGATTAAGGAGGGCGAAAAAACTACGATGGTAGCTCGTAATATTGGTCTGAAAGTTAACCCACCAGAACAGGATTGCCAAGATCCTAATTGCCCCTTTCATGGTACTCTTCCAGTTCGAGGACGATTAATGGATGGTATTGTTGCCAGTACTAAAATGAAAGGCACAATCACGGTACGTCGTGACTATATGCGCTTCATCAAGAAATATCGTCGCTACGCCCGCTGCCACTCCATGACCTCAGCGCATCTTCCACCCTGCATTCCGGTCGAAATTGGTGATACTGTGCGACTCGCTGAATGTCGGCCCCTCAGCAAAACTGTCTCCTTTGTCGTTGTGGAATGCATCAAAGGTAAGGAGGATGAACAGTAATGGTAAAACGCGGTAGGAAAACAGCAGGGATTTCAAAGACTCGGATTAGTCGCGGCTTACCTACTGGCGCCCGGTTAACTGTAGCTGATAATAGTGGTGCTCGGATCGTGGAAATCATCTCAGTTATTGGCTATCATGGGCGTCTTAGGCGGCAACCTTCCGCCAGTGTAGCAGATATGGTGGTGGTTTCTTGCAAAGCAGGAACACCCAAGATGCGACGGCAAGTACTTCGCGGTATTGTTGTCCGACAACGCAAACCTTACCGCCGCAAAAGCGGGCAATGGATTCGCTTTGAAGACAATGCAATTGTGATTACTTCAGAAACTGGTGACCCGCAGGGTTCGGAAATTCGTGGACCGATAGCCCGGGAAGCGGCTGAACGGTGGCCACGCATCGCTAGTGTTGCCAGTATTATTGTCTAGGGGTGAGAAAAGAAGATGCCATCAAAGAGACCAAAGAAACAACGCAAAGAGCGCTATACGGCACCCTTGCATCGTCGCCGCAAGTACCTCACAGCACGGCTAGCTCCTGATATTGTTGATAGGCATGGAATTAAGCGAATTCCAATCTGCAAAGGAGACACGGTGTACATTACACGTGGAGCGTTTCGTGACTCAGAAGGTGATGTAATCGCTGTGGATATGAAGAATTACAGGCTTCACATCGAAAATATCACCATCGAGAAAGTGGATGGTACAGCAGTCCAGTTTCCTATTCCCCCCTCAAGTGTCATGATTACCAAGTTGAAAATCGACAAAAACCGAGAAGCGGTGATTGATCGCAAGGCTGCGGCACGCCGTGAATTTGAAGAAAAGGAGGATTAAAAAAATTGGTAAAAGGTTCCCGAAAACACCTTAAACGTTTGGCAGCGCCTGGACATTGGCAGATTAAACGGAAGGTTCGTCCGTTCACAGTCCGTTCTAATCCTGGTCCTCATACACTTCATGCTGGATTTCCATTGGCAGTCGTAATCCGCGATATGCTTAATCTCACCAATACACTAAGTGAAACCCGTCGGATACTTTCTCTCGGACTTGTGAAGGTGGATGGACGAATCCGAAGAGACTACAAATACCCTGTCGGTCTCATGGATGTAATTGAAATCCCAGAGACGAAAACCCTTCTACGAGTGGTGCCTGAATCGCGACACCTCCTTCAATTGCATAAAATTCCTAAAAGGGAACAGGCCCTTAAACCCTGCAAAATTACGGGAAAGAACACCGTGGCGAAGGGTCATATTCAACTTCATCTCCACGATGGTCGAACCATTCTCCTACAAGTAACTGATCCTAAAGCAAAACTCAAGGAAACCTACCGACCTGGCGATACTCTTCTCATAAAAATTCCAAATCAGAAAATCCAGCACCACATTCCCCTTAAAGAAGGGATTACAGCAGTGATCACGGGTGGAGATCATACCGGGTTTGTAGGTAAACTCATCAAGATCGATCCAGACAATCGACTGGGAACCTTACAGGGCGCAGGTGACAAAACCATCCTTACTGCGATTCGTTATGTCTTTCCACTTGGTGAAGAAAAGTCCCTAATTTCAATTCCGGAGGCTAGCTGATCATGTCAACGAAGAAAAAAACTACTCCGGCAAAGGCAAAACGTAAACCCGCTACTGCAAAGAAGGCTAAGACCACCAGTTCTTCTGCAAAGCCGGCAAAACCGTCAGTCAGTGAAAAGCCACCTGCCAAGCTCAAAGCTAAAAAAGATAACATCATGCGAAAAATCTTCATTTCGAAAGTAGTTGTCAATATGTCCTTAGGAACTGGTGGCGAACCACTTGCCAAAGCGAAAACAATTCTTGAAAATTTAACCGGCCAGAAACCTGTTGACATTCTTGCTAAACGAACGAACCGTGACTTTGGGTTGAGAAAGGGTGAACCAATGGGATGTAAGGTTACCCTGCGCGGGGAACTGGCTAAAGATTTCGCTAAACGGGCTCTTGACGTAATCGATTTCAGGATTCCCGTCCGTGCCGTTGATCAAGCTGGCAACGTATCCTTTGGAATCTCTGAGCATATCCAGATTCCGGGCGTCAAATACGATCCGAGTCTAGGGATCTTTGGAATGGATGTGTGTATCTGCATGGAACGCCCGGGATACCGAATAAATCGGCGCCGTCGTGCACGCCATAAGGTGCCCCGTCGTCATCGCATAACTCCTGAAGAAGCGATGAACTTGCTCTCATCTGAACTGGGAATTCAATTTACCACACCTGAAATGGAGGAAGAATTCTGATGTCAAAGGAGAAAAAACAAGGTAAAGGACATCGCCAATGCAAACGCTGCGGAACACACCGAGCCCTCATTCGTAGTTATAATATTGGCCTATGCCGACGATGCTTCCGTGAGGTCGCTGAAGAACTCGGCTTTCGGAAATTCAGCTAGAGGTGGAAAAAGACAATGACCGTGAAAAATCCCTTGGCCGATGCCTTCTCAACCATCATGAACTATGAGCTGCTTCGCAAATCTGAGGTAATCATCGCTCCAGCCTCGAAAAAAATTGGGGCAGCCCTTCGAATCATGCAACGAATGGGTTATGTCGGCGAATTCGAGTTTATCGATGATGGCAAAGCAGGAATGCTTCGAGTTGAGTTACTTGGACGAATCAACCAATGCGGAATAATCAGTCCGCATCATGCAGTTAAACGAACAGCATTCGAAGATTGGGAAAAACGCTACTTACCTTCACGGCAATTCGGCTTCCTCATCGTATCAACCCCAAAGGGCTTCATGACACATAGAGAAGCCATCGAACAAGGACATGGAGGACGGCTGATCGCCTTCGTTTACTAACAAATGGAGTGGAACAATAAGATGCCCGCAAAAACTAATCATGTAGAGCAATTGACTCCTATTCTAGAGGGCACAACAGTAACAGTTGAGGAAAGACTAGTAACTGTGAAGGGACCTAAAGGCGAAATTGTTCGCGACTTTAGTCATGCAGATGTTGGTATCAAGACAGTGCGGAACAATATTTTGGTTTCAGTTGAATATCCTCGAAGCCGCCAAATTTCTCTGGTAGGAACTATTCTCTCCCATATTAAGAACATGATGTTGGGTGTTATTCATGGTGTTACATACAAAATGAAAGTAGTGTTCGCCCACTTTCCACCAACAGTGAAAGTTGAAGGAGACAAACTGATTGTCGAAAACTTCTACGGTGAAAAAGCTCCTCGGCGGGCTAAAATCCTTCCTGGTGTGGCCGTCACCGTACAAGGTGATGATGTAATCCTGGAAGGTATCGATATTGAGTTAGTCGGACAAACTGCTGCGAATATCCAGCATTCCACGAAACTTCGTCGAAAGGACCCCCGAAAATTCCATGACGGGATTTACGTTTATGAAAAACAGCTTGGTGAGCGTCACTGGGTTATTTAGCCAATAAAGATGTGATTAGGAATGAAGAAGAGCAAACGGATCAAACAGCTTCAAAGGCAATTGTACCGGAAGCAGTTATCGAATCAACGGAAGCCCAAGTTCCGGCGTCCAGAGAGTTGGCGCTATAAACGCCTTAATACGGGGTGGCGCCGTCCTAAGGGTATTGATTCAATGATTCGTAAACGCGAGAAGAATCAGCCAGCAATGCCACGGATTGGTTATCGCACGCCCAGGAATCTACGGGATTACCATCCTTCTGGTCTGAGAGAAGTTCTTGTACATAACCTCCCAGAACTTGAAGGCTTGCACCCTAAAACCCATGCTGTTCGGATTGCACATCAAGTTGGTGACCGCAAACGACTTGCTATCATCGAACGAGCTGATGACCTCGGTTTACGGGTATTGAATCCTCAACTGAAATCTGAAATTCGAGAACTTCTCGACCTCCCCACTGAAGAGCTTGAATAGAGAGTGACAAAACAATGGATGTAAGTGCTCAACGAAAATTGGCAGCTCGGCTCCTCAAAGTGGGCCGAAATCGGATTTGGATAGACCCAAACCGATTAGATGATGTAGTGATGGCTATTCGTCGCGAGGATATTCGCCGGCTCATCAATGAGGGAGCGATCCGTCCATTACCATTAAAAGGGATAAGCCGAGCCCGAGCTAAAGAGTTGCATAATAAACGTAAACGCGGTCTTCGATCAGGGCCTGGGAGCCGGAAAGGCAAACGCACAGCCACACTCTCAGGAAAAGAACGCTGGATGATAAAAATACGAGCCATCCGCCGTCACCTAAAAATACTCCGGGCTCGTCGAATCATTCGACCTAGCGATTATCGACGATTATACAGGCTCGCTAAAGGTGGGATGTTTCCCTCGATACGACGAGTCAATCAATACATTCAGGATCATAAAATGAAGAGGCGATAAATATGGCAACAGGACCACGATACAAAGTTCCTTTTCGTCGTCGGCGCGAAAGCAAGACCGACTATCACGCAAGAAGACGTATGATAGGTTCAGGACGACCCCGACTAGTCATAAGGAAAACCAGCACTAGAATCATTATCCAAGTTACGGAAGCCCTTCCTAAAGGTGATCGAAGTATCGCCACAGCGGATTCCAAACAATTAAAGCAATTTGGATGGCGTGCTGGATTAAAGAATCTACCCGCAGCATATCTTACCGGATTCTTAGCTGGGCACCGTGCTATCAAAGATGGCACTAAAGCCGCTATTGCGGATATCGGTCTAATCCAGCCCATAACCGGCTCCCGGATCTTTTCAGCAATAAAAGGAGCCATTGATGCTGGACTCTCAATTCCTTCCTCTGATGAAATCTTTCCAAATGAGAAACGAATTCGGGGCGAACACATCGCGGCTTATGCAAAGGATCTGAGTGCAAACAAACCTAACGCCTTTAAACGGCAATTTGGGCAGCTTTCAAAAGGACGAGTTGACTTAACAAACCTTCCCAGCATGTATGAGGCGACAAAAGCAAAGATAGAGGCAGAATTCAAACGCGGGAGGTCAGAAAAATGAGTCGACGCCCACGGCAATTCATCATTGAAGAATGGGAACCAGTTACCAAAGTCGGACGACAAGTGAAAGCCGGTGAAATCACCTCCATTGAAGACCTTTTTCACCTCGCGTTACCTATCAAGGAACCAGAAATCATCGATGCCCTCTTACCTGATTTACAAGAAGAAGTCATCGACATCAACCTTGTTCAGAAACAAACAGATGCTGGTGAGAAATCCCGTTTCAAAGCTACAGTAATTGTTGGGAACGAAAAGGGTTTTGTAGGAATTGGTGAAAGCAAGGCCCCAGAGATTGGACCCGCTATTCGTAAAGCAATACTCAGGGCTAAACTGAATATTATCTCAGTTCGCCGGGGGTGTGGTAGTTGGGAATGTGGATGTCATGACCCCCATTCCATTCCGTTTCGAGTGAAGGGAAAAACCGGAAGTGTTCGGCTAACCTTATTACCAGCACCGAAAGGCGTCGGATTAGTCACAGCCGATACTATTAAGGTTGTACTACGGCTTGCTGGCATTCACGATGTTTGGTCCCGCACTCGTGGTCACACACGAACCACTTTGAACTTTGCCCATTCAGTTTTCGGAGCATTGAAAGAAACCAATCGAATCATGTCCCCACACGATTGGACAAGGAGAGAATAGTATGTCGGAAGAATCCAAGGACTCGAATACGCCCATGATAGTCGTTCGAATTCGGAGTGGTATCGGACTACGCCAAGAATCTAAGGAGACTTTATCCCAGCTAAGTCTATCTCGGGTTAATCATGCAGTGGTTATTGATAAGCGCCCCTCATATCTGGGGATGCTACAAAAAGCCAAAGATGCTATCACATGGGGAGAACTAGATGTCCCTACATTAACAAAGCTCTTACGCAAACGTGGCAGACTTAGAGGAGATAAACGAGTTACCGACGAGTACGTAGCTAAGTATACCAAATTCAAGACTGTGGACGAATATGCTGCAGCTATCGTGTCATTAAAAGCTGAAATTTCTACACTTCCCAAATTGAAGAAAGTCTTCCGATTACGCCCTCCATCGAAGGGATTCAAAGGGAGTATTAAACACACATTTCAACAGAAAGGAGAACTAGGATATCGAGGAACCGATATCAACACCTTAGTACAACGGATGTCATGAAGGAAAATTACTATTACTAAGAAAGGTTGGATTAAAATTGCCCTCAGAGGAAGAAGATCGAAAGAAACGCAAACGTTGGTGGGATGACGACTCATTCAACATGCAGTTCGAAGCCATACAACAGATGTTCGAAGAAATCATGAAAATGTTCTCAGAAACCGACCCTGAAGAACTCTTTGGGCCCGATGCACAGAATCAATTTGAAGAAATCCTAAAACACCTACAAAAGAATCCAATGGTATGGGGATTTTCTGCTGCACTCGGACCAGATGGGAAAATGCGACTGAATCCCTTTGGTAACCTCAACCCTGAAGGTGCACCTCCTGTAGTTCGAGAAGAACGTGAACCCATGATTGATGTAATGGAACAGGATAACGACATCATCATCTTAGCCGAACTACCTGGAGTTAAGGAAGATGACCTACAAGTCAAAGTCGAGGATTACAGTGTTACAATTCAAGTTGCCAGTTCTGATCGCAAGTATGCTAAAGATCTTGATCTTCCTGCAGCAGTTGACAAAAATTCAGTAAAAACAACCTACAATAATGGAATCCTAGAGATCCAACTCAAAAAACGGTAAACATCAGGAGCGAATAATTATGGTAGTACGTAAACCGAAACGGGTCCGTCAACGCCGTGGCAGCCGAAGTCACGGATACGGTCGTGTTGGTCAACATCGAAAAGGCGGTCAACGTGGTGGCAAAGGTAAAACCGGCGGAAAAAAGCACGATTGGACCTATGTAACAGCAAAGGACCCTGACCGATTTGGAAAACACGGGTTCAGTCGACCAACAAAACTTCGCCAATCATTTCAGATCATCAACATTAAAGACATTGTGCGGAATCTACCGAAATTTACTGAGGGGAAACCTCCAGCAAAGGGTGCCCCCATTTCCATTAACCTAACCGAACACGGTTACGATAAGGTCATGGGGACTGGAACAATCACTATTCCCTTAGCAGTGACGGCTCAACTCTTCACTCATCGGGCAGCTGAAAAAATTAAGGCGGCGGGAGGTAGTACGAAAGGAAAAATCCAGGAGCCAACCAAACACCCGGCTCCCTCACTACAACCTAAACCAGAACCCAAGCCGAAGGCTAAAAGAAAACCGAAGGTTAAGTCTAAGACCAAGGTCAAAGCTAAACCAAAGACCACACCAACAACAAAATCAAGAAAAACCACTCCCAAAGCCAAATCTGCTAAAAAAAGTATGACTACCAAACCAAAAACTAAACGAGCGACAGCTACAAAAGGTAAATCCAAGACCTGAACCAAAACACAATTAAAGTGTAATTTATCTCAGCTGTCGCAACCTACTATTTCAAATAAATGGAAACTCGGAGTAGAATGGGGTAACCGGCATGAGTCGTTTTCTTAACGCACTGCGTCCATTGGTTCGCATCATGCCAGAAGTCAAGGCACCCGACCGCAAGGTCTCTTTCCGTGAAAAATTCGCCTGGACTGCAATCATCCTCATTATCTATCTCATCATGGCAAATCTGCCCCTCTATGGAATCCAACCGGAATTAGGGTTTGACTATTTCTTCTGGCTTCGGACAATTTTAGCCTCGCAACGCGGCACCCTAATGGAACTGGGTATCGGACCTATTGTAACTGCTGGCCTGATTATGCAACTCTTGGTAGGCAGCCAACTCATTCGCGTAGATATGTCTGACCCTTATCAACGGTCACTCTATACTGGTGCCCAAAAGGTCCTCGCCGTTTTCATGACTGCCTTTCAAGCTGTGGCCTACATCTTCGCAGGAGCTTACGGCGCACTTGGTACCGACCAACTCCCCATCGGCGCCGCCATACTAGTGTTGCTCCAACTCATGTTCTCAGGAATAATTGTCATCCTCATGGACGAGACTATCCAGAAGGGCTGGGGACTCGGCAGCGGTGTCAGCCTCTTCATCATGGCTAACGTCTGCACCCAAATTCTCTGGGGCATGTTTTCTATCACACCCGCCCAAAGCGCTGATATCCCCTTCGGAGCACACGAAAACTTCGTGGGCTTCTCTGGGATTCTCCCCTTTACAGTCCAAAATCTAAACGCTCTCGCCTCAGTAGGCTGGAACCCTGCATATATCTGGGATCCTGTTTTCAATGTGGATGCACCAATCGCAAATCCATACATCATCTGGATCAGACCTGGCAATCCAAGAGCCAGTATGCTCGGTGTCTTCACGACGTTCCTCGTCTTTGTCCTTGTAATCTATATGGAATCATTCAGGGTGAATATCCCCTTACAATATGCCCGATACCGGGGCTTCCGCGGACAGTATCCCATCAAACTGCTCTACGTCTCCAACATACCCGTCATCTTCACCCAAGCTCTCTATGCTAACATCCTTTTCATCACCCAAATACTTTGGACCAATCCTGCCCTTGGACTTAACCTTGTTCCAGGATCGCCTGGAGCTAGCCCCTTTGCCTTCTGGTTCCAACTCATCGCAAGATACACCCAGCCTACAGGAACAAACTATCTTGTTCCAGATCCCATATGCTTCGTCTGGTTCCTCACACCACCAACCGGAATCGGTGGCCTCCTCGAAATCACCGGAGGACTCCAAGCCGTCGGCTATGCCCTCCTCCTCATGCTTTTCTGCGCAGGATTCGCCCGACTCTGGATCGATGTATCCGGCATATCTCCACGCGACGTCTCCCGCCAACTCATTGGCGCTGGCATGCAAGTTCCCGGTTTCCGACGATCACCTGCCGTCATCGAAAAAATCCTCAACCGCTACATCCCCGTCGTCGCTATCCTTGGCGGACTCATCATCGGCGCCCTCGCCGCTTTCGCCGACTTACTAGGAACATTAAGCACAGGCATCGGCATACTTCTAGCCGTAGGCATAATGCGGCAATATTTCGAGATACTTGCGAAGGAGCAGTTAGGTGAGATGCATCCGATGATGCGTGGTCTCCTTGGCTTGGAGTAACGTTGCATTCATTTTTATGATGTGGATTGAAAGGCTCGAAAAGCTCTTAAGGCTGTGGCAGAGATGGTGCCATCTCTCTGGTGGAGGTCGGTTGTGTGCAAGTGCGTAAGGTCGTTGTGGTCAGTGGTGTTCCTGGCGTTGGGAAAACGACAGTAGTTACTGATGCGATTCGAAAAGTGCAGGATCGGCTTAACGTCTCCCTTGTCACCTATGGATCTGTTATGTTTGAGATTGCACAGAAGCGGCGTCTTGTGGAAAGTCGGGATGAATTACGATTGTTACCGATTAAGAAGCAGCGTGAAGTCCAGAAACTTGCAGGTGAACGAATTGCTGCGATGAGTCGATCACAGGTTGTGGTGGTGGATACTCACACGTTGATTCAGACGGCTGAGGGCGGGTTTCTTATCGGTTTACCCCAATGGGTGGCTGAAGCGCTTCGACCTGCCTCGATTGTACTGGTAGAGGCTGATCCTGAGAATATTGCAAAACGCCGCGTTAAGGATGCTTCTCGAACTCGTGATGCACAACTGGTTGAGAGTATAGCAACCCATCAATTTCTTTGCAGATCTGCGGCAATCGCTGTTGGGACTTTGACTGGTGCGACCGTTATGATTCTTAAGAATGTAGAGGGTAAAGCAGAAGAAGCTGCAACTGCCTTTGCTGAGCTACTCTTGAAGGTGTGATAGCTGTGCAATTTAATCCTCTTATCGATTTGGCGCTCGCTATACGATTAATGCTGGGACCATGGGCCTATCCACCTCTGGCTGCTGTTGTTGTTATGACGATCAGCCTTATCGTTTCTTTGACGTCAAACCTCGTTAATCGTCGTTTCATTGACTACGACCGATTGAAACGGTCTCGTGAAGAAATCAAGAAATGGCAGGATATGAAGAAGCGAGCTAAAGAAGAAACCGATCCAAAGGTGAAACGGAAACTCGATTTGAAGGTTAAACGCCGTGAACGTTATGTTATGAAACTCCAGGGGGAGGTCAGTAAACAATCTTGTTTCCCGATGTTGATTACTATCCTTCCCTTCATCATTATCTATACTGTCATGAACGGGGTTTTTGTTGATCCTGGAATCACCTTCCCTGGTGCAGCAATTCCTGGTCCGGTAATTTGGTCTCCACTTAATTTTGCGCAGATATTGGGTCCTCTGGGCGTGGGGTTCGGCTGGCAGTTTGGACAGTGGCCAGGGGTTCCCTTGGGTGGAATGGGATTACTCTATATTTACTGGTATATCATCTGCAGTTTTACTATGAACATGGTTATCCAAAAACTTCTTGGCACCAGTATGACGTCAGGCATGACACCAGGCATGTAGATTGGGTGTGGAGGGTTTGCCATGACCTTGACAATCGCGGTCAGTGGTTTACACGGAGCAGGTACCACAACGATCGCTTGTGCCCTTGCAGATACCTTTAATCTTCGTTACATCTCTGCGGGAATGCTTTTTCGACAGCTCGCCAAAGAAAAAGAGGTTTCTTTAGGTGAGCTAAGCCAAATCGCTGAAAAGGATCCAAAGATTGACCAAGAAATCGATAAGCGCACTCAACGTGAAGCTGAAAAGGGTAATGTTGTTATTGATGCATACATTGCTGGATGGGTTGCCCGTCGGTTTGCTGATCTGAAAATCTACTTAAATGCCTCTATTGAAGTTCGCGCACTTCGTATTGCCAATCGTGAAAACCGATCCTATGAAGAAGTATTAAAGGAAACACGAATCCGCGAAGAAAGTGAACAACAGCGATTTCATGAATTTTATGGCATCGATGTCTCAAACACACGGTTTTATGACCTCATTTTGAATACAGAACGTTGGAATGCTGCATCGACGATAGAGTTATGTATAGCGGCGGTGAAGGCGTACCTTGCGTCCTCTGGGACGACAACTGAATGAAGCTGTTGCGGCAACACAACAGCTGACTGTCAACCGGTGGAGGTATATTCGTCATGAGCTTAGTTGAAGTTGGAAGAATTTGTGTTAAGACCCATGGTCGAGAATCGGGTAGAAAATGTGTTGTTGTAGAACGAATTGACAAGAATTTCGTACTCATTACTGGCCCTCCGGAAATAACCGGAGTCCGTCGACGGCGATCTAATGTCGATCACATAACGCCGACAAAAAAGACAATTAAAATCAAAGCCAGTGCTGATAACAAGGAAATCACGAAGGCGATTTCGAGTGCAAAGCTCACGCCCTTTATGAAAGAGATAGACAAAGAGTAGCTGAGCCCCCTGTGATGGGGTTGAGGAGGTCCTCAGTGTGACAAAGCCGCGGCTGCCTGCAGATAAGAAACGGAAACTGGTAACGCGTGCCGAGGATACTACGAATCCGGCTTATGGTCGTGTTCCACAGGAGCGAACCATTCCTGAGTTATTTCGGGATGGGATCATCAATCTGGATAGCTTGCCTTTAAGAGGTTATTGACCTTTTACAAGCCCAGAAAAGCCTCCTGGGCCGACTAGCCATGAAGTAGTGTCCTGGGTAAAACGTATTCTACGTCTAGATCGAGCAGGTCACGCAGGAACATTGGACCCTCAGGTCACTGGTGTGCTTCCCGTTATGCTTGGAAATTCCACCAAAATTGCTAATGCACTCCTTACATCGGGTAAAGAATACGTCTGTGTTATGCGGCTCCATCAAGAGGAATCTCCAGATAAAATTCGTGAGGTTGCAGCAGAGTTTGTAGGAACGATTTATCAACGACCTCCTGTTCGCTCCTCAGTAAAACGGCGTGTTCGTACGCGTCAAATCTACTACATACATATCTTAGAAATTGAAGAGAAAAACGTCTTATTTCGCGTCGGCTGTCAAGCTGGAACCTACATCAGAAAGTTATGTGTTTCTCCCTCTTCTTTTCTCTTTTTACAAAATGGAGGTCTCCACCAAATCTCGAAGGTCGTTGATTCAAGGTTGGATTCTTCTAATTCCAATAAATTAGATTTGGGATTTTTGGAGACACTTTCTTTAAATCTTCACGACCACAAACTTGAATCTTCCTCCATCACCGCAGTCCAAAAATTACCAGCGCCTTCTGAAATGGTCAGGCTCAAACTTGATTCGGGTCTTAGACTCCAAGTTACTCCTGACCATGAAATACTAGTTGATGATATCAAAGGTCCTTTATTGAAAGATGCAGAAGACATCGTTCCAGGAAACTTTCTTTTCAGCCCCCGAGAATTAACTCAAAAAAATGAGAAAATCCCATATCTTCTAGAGCTTTTAGATCAGGACTTCCTTTGCCTTGGAAACGAACTGAAAAAACAATGCAAGAAATTCCTTTCAGAAGCGTTTGGCAGTGTAACAAAAGCCTGTAGGATTCTTGGAATAGACAGGCGAGTCTTTCTCCAAACAGGAATGGGTATTCGAATTAAGTATCTTCGCCAAGTTTGTGAGGAAACTAGACTAGATTGGACTTCAGTTTGCGAGATGGTTGAAGCGTTCAAAGGCGAGAGAGGTGCTTACTATTCAATTTCAGAGAAGAAAATTAATTCCGAACTTCTATTCTTACTAGGTTTGGTGGCGTCTGATGGTAGTGTGGTCCAAGAAAAGAAATGCATACGACCTACGAGGGTAATTTTTACCAACCAAGAAAGTAAACTCATTCAATATTTCATTAAAACAGTAAATCGGTTCTTTCCAGCAACTAGCATTCGACAATCAGAAATCTCTGGAACATTTCTTGTGACGGTAAATAATCCCGTTCTTGCAGGCATTGCGAAAAAACTTGGAATTATGAGTCCAAAGAAAACTATGCATTTAGAAAACCTTTCTTCTCTCTCAAAAGATATGATTTCAAACTTCATGTCAGGATACTTTGATGGCGATGGAACAGTTACTATTAAAACGAATTCACCTTACACAGAGATCGCATACGACACAGCTTTTTATCATATTGCAGTTCAACTAGCTCTACTACTAAAACGCCTTGGAATACGTTCAAAGATATATGAAAGACTAGGTTCAACCTTTGATGAGAGTGGAAAAACTCCAAAATACCATGTGATAATTAAATCGCCTTTTGACAAAATTCGGTTTTCCCAATTAATGAAATGTAAACACCCTAAGAAACAAAAAAAGATTAAGCAATTTGAAACACGTTTTTCACGATACAAATCATATGGCTCACAAGACTTAATGCCCATATCATGCGTAACCCATATCAAAAATTTAATTCAGCAATATGGGTTATCAAAAAATTCAATTTACAGAGGAGGAGCATTTAATCAACTATTGACAGGTAAAAGACCAACCAGACTGATTTTATCAAAAATAGTCAAATCATTACAAAAAGTAGTGCCTAAGAACGATTTCGACCTAATTGCATTGAAAAATCAAGTAAATGCAAAATACTTTCTGGACGAAATCAAAGCGGTTGAAAAAACAACTGCAGATTTCGATTATGTCTATGATATAACCGTAAACCAGCATCATAATTTTGCATTGAATGGTGCTGCGTTTGTAAGCAATTGCTATGATATTGGAGAAGCTCTTGGGGGTGGAGCTCATATGGCTGAACTTCGCCGCACTCGAACCGGACCCTTCAAAGAAGATTCCACCTTAGCAACTCTCTATGATGTAGTCGATGCCTATCATTTCTGGCAAGAGGAGAAAGACCAGCAACCTCTCCGTCTGATTCTACACCCTTTGGAGGATGGCGTGGCTCACCTGCCTCAAATTGTAATTCGAGACACAGCAGTCGATGCATTATGCCATGGTGCCAACCTAGCTGTGGCAGGTGTGCTGCAACTCCATGATGACATAAAACCGGGAGATACCGTTGCTATTCTAACCATTAAAACTGAGCTCGTTGCTTTGGCAATAGCGCAACAATCAACGCAACAAATACTCAAAGCTTCTTCGGGAATAGTGGCAAAAACAATGCGAGTTGTAATCCCTGCTGGAACCTATCCTCCAGCCTGGAAACGTAAGTCTTAATATCCTCAAATTAGAAGGAGAACTGGCGCCGCGGATGGGATTCGAACCCATGAGACCCGAAGGTCACAGGCTGTTTGGTTTTCCTCCACGATTGAATGAATTCCAGGCCTGCGCCGTAAACCACTTGGCTACCGCGGCTCGGCGTTCTTTTCCCTCATATGCGCCTTTAAAGATTTAGTTGATGGTTGTTTACCACTCTAGGTATTCAACGTTTTTAGTGTGAAGGATTGTGGCCTCTGGGGAATTGATTGTCGGAACCGAATATCGATGAATGAAGAAAATCAGTTAGGTAAGATTCGGACTTTGGCAACACATTTAAAAGCCGCTCTGTATTTCGAATGCGATAGCTCAGAGCTAGTGCTATTTGAGGTGCTAACTTGTCGTCGTCATACCGATATATCATCCGTGTCGCTCGTACTGACATCGACGGAAGTATGAAACTGGACAGAGCATTGAGCGCTGTCAAAGGCGTCGGTCGTCGGTTAGCCCGGGCTATCATTGAAGTAGCCGGATTAAACCCAGATCAACGGGCAGGTTTCATTACCGATAAAGATGTTACAAAAATTGAAGAGATCCTTCAGGCTCCGTCAAAATTCGGAATTCCTCACTGGATGCTGAACCGACAAAAAGACATGGCGACTGGTGAGAACAAGCACATCATTGGTGCAGACCTTGAGTTCCAAAACAAAATGGATATCGACTATCTCATGAAAACTAAGAATTGGCGAGGTATACGTCATGGTCTCGGGCTAAAGGTTCGTGGACAACGCACTCGGACTACAGGTCGTAAAGGACGAACAGTTGGCGTTAGACGAAAGCGACTAACTTCAAGGTGAATAATACATTGGGCGGAATACGAAAGCCAAAGAAAAAATATGTTGCACCCGGACATCCTTGGCAAAAAACACGCTTAGCTGAAGAACTAATTTATGTTGGGGAATATGGGTTACGCAACAAACGCGAGCTATGGCGACACCGATCTCTTCTAGCTCGGTTTCGAGGGACAGCACGTGATCTCGTAGCCCTACCTGTAGAAGAGCGGACTATCCGGGAATCACAATTACTTGGACGTATTAACCGATTAGCCCTCATCGATAAACATTCACAATTAGATGACATTTTAGATCTTACAATCCGTGACATCCTCGAACGGCGCTTACAAACCCAGGTGGTTCGCCAAGGTTTAGCAAAAACAATGCATCATGCCCGTCAATTGATAGTGCATGGTCACATTAGTCTTGACGGGCATAGGGTCACTTCTCCTGGGATGCTACTTTACAGAGATCTGGAAAAGAAACTTGAATATTCACCTAATAGTCCCTATCATAGTCCTAATCACCCTGAACTTCCAAAGGGTGAGGCAGTGATGCCCAAACCTGAAGATTCAGAAGCCGCTGTAGATAAGCCGGAGCCCATAGAGGTCAAGTTGCCTGCTGTCCGGGATATCAAAGAGGTTTCTCTTGAGGAAGAAGTTGACGAAGATGAACCAGAACTTGATGAAGAAGAGAAAAATAAGGAGAAAGTCGAGGAGAAACCTCCTGCGAAAAAGAGGAAAGCCAACTCAACGAAAAAAGACACCTCATAATCGCTTATGTTTACATATTGAAATTGGTGATAATTAATGGCAAAGAAGAAAGAATCTAAGGTAGAAACCGAAAAGGACCCCAAGGGAGAAGCTAAGGAAGCTAAGGAAGCTAAGGAAGAAAAACCTCCTAGACCTACAGAAACTCCCACCAAGAAGCCATCATCTACAGAGAAAAAGCCAATAAAAAAATTCAGGGAAGCTGATGAAGAAAAACCTCGAAGGAGAACACGCTCTCGATCTCCACGTTCTGGTAGACGTGCTCGAACACCAACCCCTGTAGACAGTGAGGAAAAGTGGGGTGTCGCACATATCTATAGCTCGTATAACGACACGATTGTCCATATCACCGATATTACTGGAGCAGAAACAATCGCGCGTGCATCTGGTGGAATGATTGTCCGGGCTGACCGCGATGAAAGTTCTCCCTATGCAGCTATGCAAGCTGCTTTTCGTGCTGCTCGTGCAGCTATGGACCGCGACATTACCCGTGTGAATATTAAAGTTCGAGCTCCTGGTGGACATGGTCCGAAGACTCCTGGTCCCGGAGCTCAAGCAGCTATTCGTGCTTTAGCACGAGCTGGATTACGAATTGGTCGAATAGAAGAGGTTACGCCTATGCCTCATGACGGAACTCGACGCCCAGGTGGGCGGCGCGGTCGCCGAGTGTAGTGTCGTATTGGATGTGGCGTAGAAAAAAGGTGAGCTAATATGAAAGTCACTGTACTTGAACAAACGGATAATACCCTTCAAATGCGTGTTGAGGAAGTCCGTCCAGGTTTAATTAATGCCATACGCCGTATTATGCTCGCTGAAACTCCAACTATGGCAATTGAAGAAGTCGTGATCTTAGAAAATCAATCGCCCCTATTTGATGAAATAATTGCACACCGCCTTGGTTTAGTTCCTCTAAAAACTAACTACGACCAATATGTTGTCTCTTCGGATTGTACTTGTGAAGGTGTTGGATGTCATTTATGTCAAGCCGGATTTACTATGGAGGTTGAAGCACCCGAAGACGGTTTTATCGCTACTACGGGAGACCTGAAACCCCAAGATCCAGAAGTCGTTCCTGTTAGTGATAAAATCCCCATAGCAAAATTAGCGAAGGGTCAACGTATCGTTATAGAAGCATATGCTCGTCTGGGTATTGGACAAGATCATGCGAAATGGCAGCCAGTCTCTACTATGGCTTACAAAATGATTCCTCATGTCAAAGTGGATACTAACAAGTGTGATGGCTGTAAAGAGTGTGTAGAGGTTTGTTTCCGCCAGGTCTTTGAAATGCAAAAAGATAAGGCTGTGGTGGTCGATGAGAAAAACTGTACCCTTTGCAATCTGTGTGTTGAAACCTGTGACGTACAAGCTATTGCAGTATCCCATGATGAAAATAACTTCATTGTAACAATTGAATCCACAGGCGCCCTCCCCCCCATGACCATCTTTGAAAAAGGGCTTGATGTTTTCCGTAAAAAATACGAAGAACTCATTACTTTACTTCCAGGACGTGTACCGAAAGTCACACCGAAAAAACCCCGGGCTAAGAAAAAAGCGCTTCCTAAAAAACCGAAGAAAAAGAAGGAGCCGAAAGCACCTGCTTCAAAGACAAAGACTAAAACCGCTTCTAAATCAAAGACAAAAAAGAAAAAGTGAGCGTGAGATTCAATGGTTACCAAGTCACCTAATGAAATCCGGCAACAACTGCTTATCAAACTGAAACGGCAATCTCGTAATCCTGGAGGTCGGATTTGGCGAACATTATTTGAAAAACTTCGATCCCCCCGCCAAAATCGTGTTGCTGTAAATGTTGGTGACCTACAACACAACTTTACTAAAGGTCGCATAATGGTCGTGCCGGGAAAGGTGCTATCTGATGGCATTATTAAAGACAAGTTAGAAGTTGCTGCCTTCACATTTTCTGCTCAGGCTCGTGCAAAAATTGAGGCACAGGGTGGAAAGTGCCTGACTTTAGAAGAACTCATGGAGAAGAATCCCACCGGAAAGGAAGTCATGCTTGTAAGTTAAGGAGGAATCTGAATGTCTGAGCAAAAATCCCAAGCATCAAAGGAAGAGGTTCCAAAACCTATAGAACCTCTCGTAGTAGATGCTGAAAACACTGTTGCTGGACGCCTAGCTACAGTTGTAGCTAAACAGCTCCTCCAAGGTGAACATGTTGCAGTAATAAATGCTGAAAAAGCAGTTCTATCCGGAGACCGAGCAAGTCTTATTAGAGCATATAAAGAACGCTTGGGAATCCGAACCCGAACCGCTCCTTGGAAGGGTCCATTACACCCTCGGCAACCAGATTTTATGCTCCGTCGTATAATCCGAGGTATGGTTCCTTGGAAGAAGGATCGTGGTCGTAAAGCAATGAAGCGACTTCGCGTTTACACTGGAACACCTGAAGGTCTCAAAACAAAACGCCAACTTGATATCTCTGAATATGAACGAAAGGGACGTCGTACGGTTTATTTAGGTGAAATTGCCCGCGAACTTGGATGGAAGGGATTAACATGAAAATTGTTGTTAGTTCAGGAAAACGAAAAACTGCCATTGCTCGTGCCACTATTCGGGAAGGAACTGGACGAGTTTACATCAACAAAACTCCTCTGGAGAACTATATGCCTTTAATGGCACGTCAAATTATTGAAGAACCTCTTCTCATTGCTAGTGATGATTTGACTTCCAAAATTGACATTCGAATCAACGTTCGTGGTGGAGGAACCATGGGTCAAGCCCAAGCATCTCGTATTGCTGTTGCACGAGGTTTAGTTGACTATACGAAGAGTGCGGATCTTCGACAACATTTTGTCGAATATGATCGTACTCTTATGGCAGGAGATTCTCGACGAAAAGAAAAGAAGAAATTTGGTGGACCTGGCGCCCGGGCACGCAAACAGAAGAGTTATCGATAAAGGAGAAGATGAACCTATGATTATCCCAATTCGGTGTTTCACATGTGGTCGCCTGGTTGCAGATAGATGGGAAGAATTTAACCGACGCATCCGACAGGGCGAAGATCCAGCAACAGTTCTGGATTCGATGGGACTGAAACGGTATTGTTGTCGTCGAATGCTACTCAGCCATGTTGACATCATCGATGACATTTTACAATTTGCGGAGCGAACGTAACCATGACTGAAGATTTACTTGTTGCACTGGATCAATATCTTGCTGCTGGTATTCACATTGGCACCCAGGTAAAAACTGTCACCATGGAACCCTACATCTACCGCGTTCGCCAAGATGGTCTTTATGTATTGGATATTCGAAAATTCGATGAACGTATCCGAGTTGCATCTAGTATGCTAGCTCGTGCTGATCCCTCCTCTATCGCCGTTGTGGGTGCTCGGCAATATGCACAAAAACCTATCCAAACCTTCTGCACAGTAATTGGTGCAACTCCACTTGCAGGTCGATTCATTCCAGGGACATTCACTAACCCAAGTTTACCGCAATATACTGAACCATCAATAATCTTTATCACCGATCCAAGGGCTGATGCTCAAGCTGTTAGAGAAGGAGCAAAAATTCGTGTACCAATCGTTGCCCTCGTAGACACAGACAATTCGCTTCAATATATTGACCTTGCTATTCCATGTAATAACAAAGGCCGCAAATCTCTTTCATTGACCTATTGGCTTCTCGCCAGACAAGTGCTTCGCGAGCGAGGGCAATTAACCCCTGACGCTGAATTCCCCTTCAAGGTTGAAGACTTTGAAGCCATGTTACGCCGTGTTGAAGCCTAATATCTCTAATAACCGGTTTATTTTTCGTAAAATATTTTCTAAGAGGCATGGAAAGGCTATTAAGCGGTTAGCTACGAATCGACCCAGAGTTCCCCTGAAGAAAATAGGTTGAAAATACCTAATTCCTATAGAATTACCACGTTCCTGGAGGTTACCAATCTTGGGTAAAGGTTCCGGTTTTGGTAAAGTAATCCTGTTTGGCGAACACTTTGTTGTATACGGATTTCCTGCAATCGCCGCAGCTGTTGGAGCAACAACAATAGCGACAGTTCGACGAACTTCAGAAGCAGGATGGACCCTGACAGATAATCGTCCGGCGGTGCCTGGATATAAAAAGAAGAAATATGACGAACAAAAGGTCTCCATTGACCATATTCTGCGCTTCGCGGGGATTGATACTAGCGAAGAAGGCATTCATATCACCCTCGGTGGCAAACTGGTCTGTGCAAGTGGAATTGGAGCCAGTGCCGCTAGTTGTACTGCAATCGCACGAGCATTAAATGATGAATTCAAACTGGGTTGGGATGATCACCAAGTAAATGCGTGTGCATACGAAGGCGAAAAAGGCTACCATGGCACACCAAGCGGAATTGATAACACTGCTGCCACTTTTGGTGGGATTGTCTGGTACAAACGAGACTTATCTGGTGGACCCCCAACCATTGATACAATCAAACTAAAACAACCCACAGACATTGTTATTGCGAGCACAGGAATCACCGCGAGTACAAAGGAAGTAGTCGACGACGTAAGACGGATGAAGGATGAGAAAACAAAGTGGTTTGACCAAATCACCGAAGACTACCTAGAACTTGTGGAAACTGCAAGCAAAGGTTTGGAGGATATGGACCTCCAATTGATTGGGTTATTGATGAACCAAAATCATAATCTACTCATTGAGATTGGTGTTTCTTGTGTGGAAATAGAAGAACTCGTTGGGGTATCCCGACAGTTGGGAGCGTGGGGTGCCAAGCTTACGGGGACTGGGCGAGGTGGTAATATGGTTGCATTGACACCAGGGCGAACTCTCCAAAATGATGTCTTTGGTGCAATCAAACAGCGAGGCTTCTCTGCCTGGCGCTATCAAATTGGAGTATAGTATCGAAGAGGTGAATATAATGGGTATACGTGAGCATCTACAGCAATTGGAAAAGGAAGGTTCTCTTCTTAAAATAACTAAACCAGTTTCAAAACGGTTAGAGGCAGCTGGAGTACTCAAAGCTGTTGAACCCAAACCGGTGCTCTTTGAAAACGTTAGGGACTCGGAGTACCGAATTATGGGCAATCTCTTCTGTAGTAAGGACAGTATTGCTTCTTACTTGAAAATTACATCAAAGGATATCATTCCAACCCTCAGTAAAGCTATTGAAGATCGGTCGGTTCCTAAGGAAATCAAATCCGCGCCTTGCCAAGAGATAGTCGAATCAACCGTTGACCTTGATAAGGTTCCCATTCTCTTGCACAATGAACGTGATGGAGGCCCCTATATCTCTTCAGCAGTTGTTGTTGCAGGACATCCAAAATATGGTCAAAACTTAGATTTTCATCGGGCAATGCAACTTGAGAAAAATAAAATGAGTACACGCGTTGTTGCCAAGCGGAACTTCCACACCTTCCTTGAAGATATCGGTGAAATCGATGTGGCCTTCTGCATAGGAAATTCGCCAAATATTCTAGTTGCAGCGGCCACCAGTGTAGAAATAGGCATTAACGAACTTGAAATCGCTAATGCCCTCGAACCCATTCATGTAGTTAAGGCGAAAACCTCTGATTTGCTCATTCCTGCAGACTGTGAATGGGTTCTCGAAGGAAAGGTTTACCGTGACAAACGACATGCAGAAGGACCATTCATTGACCTAACCCAAACCTATGATGTCATTAGGAATGAACCAATTTTCAAACTTACTTGCATTACGCATCGCAAAGATGCAATTTGGCAAGCCCTGCTACCTGGAGCCTTTGAACACAAAGTCCTCATGGGTATGCCCCGTGAACCCACGATTTTCCGTAAAATTACCGAAAAGGGTGTTCGTTGCCTTGATGTTAATATTGACCCGGGCGGGTGTAGCTGGCTACACGCCGTAGTGCAAATCGACAAACAACGGGAGGAAGATGGGAAATTAGCCATTGAAGGCGCCTTTGAAGGTCACCGAAGCCTCAAACATGCCTTCATCGTTGACAAAGACATTGACATTTACGATCCCTACGATGTTGAATGGGCTATGGCTACTCGATTTCAAGGAGATACTGATATAGTCATCAAAGAGAAAGAACGTGGAAGCAGTTTAGACCCCAGTTCCGAGCCAGGAACCTACCTTACGACAAAAATTGGCTATGACCTCACTCATCCTTTGAAGGTTGAAGCGGGTAAAACCTTTGCAAAAGCTAGTTTCCCTGACGTGGATTTGAAGAAGTTCCTTGAGGAGTGATAAATGCGATGAAGCTCACCAAACTCCAACTGGAAATGTTGGAGGGCAAGCATGGTTATGCTACTCAGAAAAGCATGGAGATCCTCTCGGCACTCGGTGAAATCTTTGAAGCTGAGAAAATGATTCCTGTAACATCAGTACAAATTGCAGGCGTCAGTTATGCTAATCTAGGCGAACCTGGCCTGGACTGGCTCTCCCAAATGGCAAAAGACGGTCGTGTGCGCGTTTTAACGACCCTAAATCCAGCAGGGATGGACCTCGAGAATTGGCGAGTATTGGGCATTGATCCCGAATTTGCCAAAAATCAGGAACGTGTTGTAAATGCCTTTGCGAAAATGGACATTATCACTACTTGTACTTGCACACCCTACCTAGTTGGCAACCTTCCCCATTATGGCGAACACATTGCATGGGCTGAAAGTAGTGCTGTTTGCTTCGCCAACTCAGTGATTGGGGCGAAAACTAATCGAGAAGGCGGTCCTAGCGCATTAGCAGCTGCATTAACCGGGTATACTCCGGAGTATGGCTATCATTTAGATAAGAACCGTCAAGCTCATGTAGCTACCAAAGTAAAAGCCTCCATCACAGGAACGGCTCAATTCGGCACCCTGGGCAAAGTCATTGGTGAGATACTCGACTCCAAAGTTGAATGGACCATTCCCTATATCACAGGCATCTCCAAGGCAAGTACTGATGAGCTCAAAGCCTTCTGCGCTTCTATCGCCACCTATGGTGGTACGGCGCTTTTCCACATGGAAGGCTTAACACCCAATAAAATGCGAGTTCCTAAAAAAACCCTTACAGTTACTGAAAGCGATCTCGCCGAAGCAGAACAGGAACTTAACGAGGAAGATGCTGAGATTGACTTCGTTAGTATTGGGTGTCCTCATGCCTCTTTACATGAAATACGTCATATCGCTGAACTGGTCGAGGGAAAACGTGTCAAGAAGGAAACTTGGATTACTACCGCACGACCAACAAAACAAGTTGCCGATAGAATGGGATACACGAAAATTATCGAAGCTACCGGCATTAAATTCGCTTGTGATACCTGTTGTGTGGTAGCTCCAATCAAGGGGCGATTCACTGGGTTATGCACAGACTCTGCGAAGGGGTGCTACTATGGCCAGGGACGTAACAAATTCCAAATCAAACATTGCTCACTGGAAGAATGTTTGCAGGAGGCGTTCATCGAATGACTGAGAAAATTAGGGGAAGAAAAATCGCTCCTGGAACAGCAACTGGAGAAGCCTTGGTGACTAGCCAAAGTCTTTCGTTTTATGGTGGAGTCGACCCAGAAACAGGAATTGTTGTTGAAAAGGGCCATGAGTTAGAGGGACAATCCATCACTGGGAAGATTCTAGTCTTTCCAAGTGGAAAAGGTTCAACAGTTGGATCATATGTGCTCTATCAATTAGCAAAAACAGGTAAAGGACCGGTAGCCATAATAAACCAGCAAACAGAAACCATTGTTGCCGTTGGTTGTATTATCAGCGACATTCCCGCGATAGACAAAATTCCAATTGACAAAATCATGGTAGGTCAAAAAGTACATGTGGATGCAACAAATGGTGTGGTAGAACTACTGTAACCCTTTGCAGTCACAATCTGGCAAGAGGGTACACAAACTCATAGGTTTTTCCCAGAGGGAAGGAAATTGGTAACACCCCGTACAAAAACAGGTTCCCAGAAAAAAGCGTGGCAAACTGAAGATCGAAAATTACAACATATTCGAATCTGCTTAGAACGTGAAGTCGAATCTTGTGTTCCTCCAGGATTCAACGATATTACGCTAATTCATAACGCCGCACCTGAAATCAACTTAGAAGATATCGATGTTCGATCTACCTTCTTAGGGCATCAGTTACGAGCACCCATCATGATTACTGCCATGACTGGAGGGCATGAGGAGGCGCTTCCTATCAATATGCATATTGCTCAAGCAGTGGAAAGGCTGGGTTTAATCATGGGTGTAGGGAGCCAGCGTGCTGCAATAGAAGATTCCAACCTTAGTGCCTCCTTTACTATTACTCGTGAACATGCTCCAACTGCTTTCCTTGTTGGGAATATAGGGGCACCACAGCTTTCTTTGGGGTACGGCATTAATGAAGCTGAGATTGCGGTCGATATGATAAAAGCTAACGCGCTTGCTGTCCATTTCAACGCAGCTCAAGAAGCGGTTCAACCGGAAGGAGAGGCTACTTTTTCAGGTGTTCTTCAAGCTCTCAAACGTCTTACAAAGAATCTTTCAACACCTATCATTGCGAAAGAAACTGGAGCTGGATTAAATCGAAATACTGCCCAACAACTAGTGAAGGCTGGGGTTAAAGCTCTTGATGTAGCAGGACTAGGTGGTACCAGTTGGCCAGCAGTTGAAGCTGAACGTGCAAAAGTTGAAGACGCTAAGAAAGCAATACTCGGAAGTTGGTTTACTGATTGGGGAATTCCTACTGCAGTTGCCACATATGAAGTTGCTCAAGCAGCCCCAGAGACACACTTGATTGCATCTGGAGGGGTTCGGACTGGTCTTGACATTGCGAAAGCTATTGCGCTTGGCGCAGATCTCGCGGGTGTGGCGCTTCCCATACTTTCACCAGCTATGCTTAACGCAAAGGCAGTACAGATGCATCTGGACACCCTTATCCATGGGTTAAAAGCTACCATGTTTCTGGTAGGAGCGTCTTCGCTTGAAGAATTAAGTAACGTCCCGCTCATCGTGAATGGAGCCACGCGAAATTGGTTAGAACTTCGCGGATATAACGTAAACGATTTGGCGCAACGGACTTTCCGTCAAAATTGATATTTCAAATTTCTTGGTGTGAGAAGAAAAAGCTTTAAAAGTGGCGCCGATTGCTACTCTGTCGCCACAGCCTCGGGTCAAAAGTTGCTGGTTGCTGGCCTCCGACAAGACCCGATGAATAAATAATGAGGTGCTCTTGTTGTCAAAACCGCATGTCAAATTTACTGCACCAAAAGAACTACAGGATGTAGCCTACGAGATAATCGAAGTCGCACGTGATACCGGTAAGGTACGAAAAGGAACGAATGAAACAACCAAAGCCGTGGAACGCGCAATTGCCAAATTCGTCGCCATCGCTGAGGATGTCGATCCCCCCGAAATAATTTTTCACCTTCCAATTATGTGCGAAGAAAAGAACATCCCCTACATCTATGTAGCAAACAAAAACCGACTAGGTACCGCATTAGGTATCGATGTACCATCAGCCTCTGCAGCTGTTATCGAAGCTGGGGAAGCTCAACGGCTCATTGACGACCTCGTCAAAAAACTCAAGGACCTTCAGAAATAGGACCAACCCATGGGTGATACATGAATGAGTTCAGAAGACACGGGCATTCCTGCCGAAGTAGTCCAAGTCGTAGGACGAACTGGACTCACCGGGGAAATCATCCAGGTACGCGTCCGTGTGCTTGAAGGTCGTGATCAGGGTCGTATTCTCACCCGTAATGTTAAAGGTCCAATTCGAGAGGGCGATGTCTTAATATTACGCGAAACCGAACGTGAGGCTCGAAAGATACGAACTCCTTAACATCCCGCTAGGAAAGGATTATGAATGGTCAAAAAATACACTTGTTCCTTTTGTGGTGCAGATGTTGAGCCTGGTACAGGGTCAATCTACGTCCGAAACGATGGAAGCCTACTCTATTTATGCTCTAGTAAATGTCGTCGAAATCAAATTTATTTGAAGCGCAGAGCGCGACGACTGAAATGGACTGAAGTCTATGAAGAGCGAATACGACGCCGTGCTCAAGCTACTAGAGCCCGAAAGAAAGCCAAGCCTAAGGCTAAAGAAAAGGCTAAGCCTAAGGCTAAAGAAAAGGCTAAGCCTAAAGCAAAGTCAAAACCCAAAGTTAAAAAATCGGACTCTGAGACCAAACCAAAGACTTCTAAGAAAGCAGCTGAAAAGCCAAAACCTAAGAAGAAAAAGGATAAGAGTTAGTCAAGCTTCTCTGAATAGACGTACACATTATCTAAACACAATTTATTTCTACGATTTATTCCGATCTAAATCCATATTACCTAAAATCGCATCAGCAAGACTTTGTAGATCTTGATTAGACCAATCTGGGCACTCGTCAACCAGAAGTTCTACGATTTTCTCCAAATAACCTGTTCGGAAACAATACTCTTGGGAATATTCCTCACAGATTTGACGAATATCTTGGGTAGCAAATACAGGTGCTTCTCTCCATCTTGTGATATATTTGTTAATGGGCTCAAGTCCATCTATTGTTAAGTCAAGGTTGGCTTCCTGTTGCCACAGAGTAATTTCGTTTAGAGCGTTGGCTGGTTCGTCTGAAGCATGTGCAACGTTCACACCGCCAACTAGACCATATTTGCCTCTTAAACTATCAGGACTAGCTTTCTCAACAAAAGTAGCGCCCAAAACATCACGTAAACGGTTAACGACTTTTTCTCCTTCTAATACAGTAGCAATAATATTCCCGACTTGAATGAATTGCAGAAGCCACGGATAGAAGAATTTCTCTTTATGAATGGCATAATGCTGTTCCGCGAGATGACCAGGTACAGCCATTTCTAAGAATCCTTTGAACTTGATATCTGGAAGATTAGTCATAATCTGATCTAAGACCGCAGCTCCTACACCTCGTCGCATTGTTGCATCGGGTTTTAACACCAGCAGCGTTTGTTCCATAGCAAATTCCTCAAACAGGCACAATTTCGTTTCTTTACAAAAAGCCTTCTCTCACTAAAACTTTCCAAATCTGCCAGTCGGTTTTAGTACAGAAGCCTTAAATAGCGTGTTCTGGTCCCAGCAAACCAGAGTAATCCTTCTTTCAGTCTTTTCGGTGAGGTGCCAGCTATGCCAATCCGTCAACCCATCGTCACCATGCTTGGACATATCGATACAGGTAAAACCAGCTTACTTGATAAAATCCGAGGAACTGGTGTTCAAGCCCGCGAAGCAGGGGGAATCACTCAACAAATCGGTGCGAGTTTCTTTCCACTTTCAACCGTGAAAGAGCTCGTTGGTCCACTCATGGAAACGTTCAAACACGAACTTACGCTACCTGGTCTCCTTATCATCGATACACCAGGCCATGCTGCTTTCTTCAATCTACGCAAACGAGGAGGCGCTGTTGCTGATATCGCAATCCTTGTAGTGGATATTGTCGATGGACTACAACCACAAACCTATGAATCTCTTCGAATTTTAAAAGCCCGTAAAACTCCTTATCTCATTGCACTAAACAAAGTGGATCGATTACCAGGCTGGAAAGCCCAAAAAACATGGGTTCTTAATGAGTCACTGACTTCTCAATCTGAGTATGTTCGTGGTCAATTGGACGAAAAAATCTATGAAGTCATGGGGGATCTTTCGCGTGAAGGATTTCAGTCTGACCGGTTTGACCGAATCACAGATTTTGCTAAGACCGTAGCTATCGTGCCAACCAGCGCCAAAACTGGAGAAGGATTATCGGAACTACTACTAGTTCTCATAGGACTAGCTCAACAATATCTTGAGGAACAACTCCAAACCACCTCAGGTCCTGCAAAAGGTGTTGTACTAGAAGTGAAGGAAGAGGCAGGTCTTGGTGTGACAATTGACACCATCATTTACGATGGTGTGCTCAACAAGGGCGACACAATTGTTGTAGGGGGAATTCCCAAACCAGTGACAACCCACGTTCGCGCCCTTCTGATGCCCAAACCGCTGGATGAAATTCGTGATCCACGTGAACGTTTTTCCCCCGTCAAAGAAGTCGTTGCAGCTGCAGGAATAAAAATTGCCGCTCCTGAACTGGACGATGCAATTGCTGGTGCGGGCTTATACGTAGCTAATTCTGAAGAGGAAGTGACTGCCGCTACTGAGCGAATTATTCAGGACATGGAAGCCGTTCGAATTGAAACTGATAAAATCGGAGTTTTTCTGAAAGCGGACACTCTTGGATCCTTAGAGGCTCTAATCGAATACCTACGTGAACGAGATATACCAATTCGCCGTGCCGATATTGGTGACATCTCAAAGAAGGATATCGTGGAAGTGTCAACTGTTGGTGACGCTGATCCATTTTTAGGCGTCGTATTGACCTTTAATACTAAACCTTTACCTGACGCAATGAATGAAGCTGATGCTCGTAGAGTCCCAATCTTTCAAAGTCAGATTATCTATGACCTTGTTGACCAATATGAAACCTGGGTAACCGAGAAACGTAGAAAATTAGAAGAAGCCATGCTAGAAGAACTAACTTTCCCTGGTAAAATCGAATTACTTCCTGGTTATGTCTTTCGCCAAAGCAATCCCGCGGTCGTGGGTGTGAGAGTATTGGCGGGACGTGTTCGTGCTAAAAGTACACTCATCACCCCGGAAAACAAGAAAATCGGAACCATACAACAAATTCAAGATAAGGGCGAAACCATTCGTGAGGCACGAATTGGTGCCGAAATTGCTGTATCTATACGCGGAGCTACCGTAGGTCGTCAAATTGATGAGGGGGACATCCTCTATGTTGATCTTCCTGAAGGTATGGTCATTCGTCTTAGTCAAGACTTCAAAGATAATCTTACTTCTGATGAACTCGAATTACTAACTGAGTTCCTGCAATTAAAACGAAAGCATGTACAACCCTTTTGGGGTATATAGCAATACCCACGCTAGTCTTATCACCGTTGGTCCCACTCACTTGATGGTAAGATTGATAAGCGCATACCGTATGCTACGATTCTGTTTATGCGAGCCTTAAAGAAAGGACGCTAAAACAGCTATACGTAGAAAGAGGACTTTGATATGACTCGAATCCGTTTAGTCATTGGTGATCCTGACACTGGTCAGACAATTCAACTAGAACTTAGTGAGCAACGGAGTCGCATACTCCATGGAAAAATCATCGGAGAAGTTGTTGATGGAAATTCACTTGGTCTAGGTGGATACGAATTCAAAATCACTGGTGGCAGCGATGGTGGCGGAACACCCATGCGCCCTGATGTGCATGGCGCAGTGCGCAAACGTCCCCTTCTTACTGGTGGAATCGGCTATCAACCCAAAACAAAAGGAGAACGCCGCCGTCGTCTAGTCCGAGGTAACGAAATCACCGATGAAATCGTCCAGGTTAATGCAAAAATAATTACACATGGCTCCAAACCACTTTTAGAGCTTGTCGAGAAAAGTACTTCCCCTTCAAAAGAATAAATGTATGAATCCTTCTAAGAGATGACGAACGAATATGCCCCCACGAAAAACTATGCCAAAACAAGCCGAAGTCAACATAGGATTAGTGGGTCATGTTGATCATGGCAAAACCACGTTGGCTAAAGCCTTGTCGGGGGAATGGACAGATCGGCATTCTGAAGAACTTCGTCGAGGTATCTCGATTAAATTAGGATATGCAGATGTAGATATTTACAAGTGTTCTAAATGTAGAGGAGCCGCTGGTTACACAACAAGCTCCAAATGTAAAAAATGTGGAGGAATAGCAGAACCCATTCGTCGTATTTCATTGGTGGACGCACCAGGACATGAGATTTTAATGGCAACGATGATCTCTGGAGCAGCTCTAATGGATGGGGCTTTACTCCTTATTGCCGCAGATGAGAAGTGTCCTCAACCACAAACAAGGGAACATTTAGCGGCTTTGGAAATAATTGGCGTTGATAAGATAATAATTGCGCAAAATAAAATCGAACTGCTATCGGAAAAACAAGCCTTAAACAATTACAATGAAATCAAACACTTTGTTTCAGGAACTATCGCAGAAGATGCTCCAATTATTCCGATTTCTGCAATGTTTGGCACTAATATAGACGTGCTCATTCAAACAATTGAGAAAGTCATCCCCACACCCAAACGGGACCTGCAAAAAGCAGGACTGTTCTATGTCGCTCGATCCTTTGATATCAATAAACCTGGTACACGACCCAAAGAATTACAGGGCGGGGTTATTGGCGGCACAATCATTCAAGGAAAAGTATCCGTTGGCGATGAATTAGAAATTCGCCCAGGAATTCCAATTAAGAAGGATAAGGGCTCCTTTACCTATGAACCCATATTCACCTCAGTAACCAGTATACAAACCGGAACGGGCAAAACCTTGAAAACCGCCCATCCAAGCGGTCTCATCGGTGTAGGAACAAAGCTTGATCCTGCCTTGACACGGGCTGACGCACTCATTGGCAATCTCGCCGGACCAACTGGCCAACTTCCACCCATTATAGAACAACTTACCCTGGAAACAAATCTCCTAAAACGTGTGGTTGGTGCAGTCGAACAAATTGCTGTGAAAAACATAAAATTGAATGAAACGCTCATGCTAATTGTTGGATCCTCAGCAACAGTGGGTCAGGTAACGAAATTGGAAGGGAAAAATCAAACCACCTTTGCACTCCGGAAACCTGTTGCGATTATTCCAGGGCAACGCGTTGCAATTAGTCGACAGATTGAGATGAGGTGGCGTTTGATTGGATGGGGCACCGTCATTGAAGAATAATATTGGGTCGAACCATAGCACACAAGTTCTCCTTGACACAAATTTCTTGCTTTTACCTTTTCAACGACGCTTTGATATTTACGAAGAAATCCCACGTCTAATAGGAAGGCATGTAACATTCCTCATTATGCCACAAATACTCAGGGAAATCAAATGGTTACAAGAGAATGGTAGGACTAAGGAACAAAATGCTGCAAGGAATGCTTTACACCTAGTACACCAAAATTGTCAACTTGTAGAAAATCTACCACAATCCTTGCAAAACCTTGACGCCGACACCGCATTGCTTCAATATGCCAAGCAGATAAACGCAATTGTTGCCACCAATGATGGAGACTTACGTCGAAAACTCGTGAAACAAGGGTCTCGCGCCATTTTTTTGCGAAAGCTTTCTGTTCTCGCTCTCACTGAATAGTTTCAACCCGAAGAACCACGCGGTTTCCAAGTAAATAGAAAAGCTTATCAGCCCAACCTGTAACCGTTCCGAGACCGGAGGCAAGACTATCTACCAAGCTGTTACCATTAAAGGGCATGTGCGCATTCCGCCAAATCGATTTAACGAAGACCTCTACGAGGTCGCTGAGGAGATACTCCGAGAACAATATGAAGGCATCATCGATGTAGACCTCGGATTTATTATTGCTGTCACCGAAGTCCTCAATATCGGTGTTGGAAAAATCATTCCCGGTGATGGTGCCACCTACCATGATGTAAACCTCACCATTCTTACCTTCGAACCCAAAGTAAATTTCCTTGCTCAAGGGGAGGTGGTTGAAGTCGTCGATTTTGGGGCTTTCATCCGACTGGGTCCCCTTGATGGGCTATGTCACGTAAGTCAAATCACTGATGATTTCTTCTCCTACGATCCCCGAAGTGCTGCACTCGTTGGTAAAGAAACCGGTCGGAGAATAACAGAAGGTGATCTAGTCCGAACACGCATTGTTGCCGTAAGTATTGATGGCGGCGCACGCAGTGGGAAATTAGGACTGACAATGCGACAGCCTTTTCTAGGTAAGTTGGAATGGATAAAAGAAGAAATCGCGAAACTCCTGGACTCTAAGCGAAAAGCTGAGAAAAAGAAAGAAGGAAAAGATCAAACAAAGAAAAAATAACTTTACAGAGTTCGGTCCCACGCACAATATAATGAAGATGTGAAAAAAATGGCTAAACGCAAAGCCTGTAAAGTCTGCCATGTTATGACAACTAAATCGCATTGTCCAATTTGTAAAAGTACAAATCTTTCTGAAAGTTTCTCAGGGCTTGTTCTCATTTTTGACCCTGAAAATTCTATGATAGCCCAAAAGCTCAATATCACTAAACCTGGGGAATACGCCCTTCAAGTCCGATAAATAGAAGCGAGGTAACCTAGTTGGCTGCCAAGCAGCTGCGGGAACTCAGACTTACACTCCCAGAACAACATCGACATTTGCTCAAAGGTCCCAAGGGTAAATTATTCTCGCGGTCAGGTTTAGGTGCCGCTGAGGATGCTTGCGCTTATATCCGCAGACACAAGCTTCATCCAATAATCGCAGTAGGTGATCTTGTATCAATCAACCTAGCAAAAGTAAATTGCCAGGCAACCCTCTCAATTTTAGATGGAAAAACCAAGCGTCATGATGAACTCGATTACGACTTGGTCGCAGATGTAATTTTTTTCGCAGTTAATCCAGCAGCAGAACTTCGCCCTGAGGTTTGGATTGCTATTGAGTTAGCCTTAGAAATGAGGGAATCAGAGAAAACTGCGAAACTCTTAATAGAGGGCGAAGAGGACCTAACGGCACTACCCGCAGTGGCGCTTGCACCCACTGATTCAGCTGTTGTTTATGGTCTCCCTGATCAGGGAATCGTAGTCATCAAGGTAACGCCTACACATAAACAAGCCGTTGAAAATATCCTACAAAAAATGGTGCCACACAATGAAAATCAAGATTGAAGAAAAAATGGATAATCCACTCCTTAAACGTCAGGAAATAACGTTTCTTGTCGAACACCAAGGTACAGCAACTCCCACACGTCTTGATGTTCGTGCAAAACTTGCAGCCATGTTGAATTGCAAAGAAGACACTCTTTACATCATCAAACTTAATGGATTATACGGACAATCGACAACACAAGGGTTCGCTCGCCAATACCCTTCAAAAGACGCAGCGGTGGCCCATGAGCAAGACTATATCATAATGCGGCACACCAAAGAAGAAGCTCCCCCTGCTGAGACCGCTCCACCTCCCCCACCTGAAATGCCAGAAACGAAGCCCGAAGAACCAATGGAGCCTCCTACGGAGGAGAAGCCTAAGGAAGCTCCTAAGAAGAAAAAGGAACCAATGGAGCCTCCTACGGAGGAGAAGCCTAAGGAAGCTCCTAAGAAGAAGGAGGAAAAACCAAAAGGTCCTCCTAAAAAGAAAAAGAGTTCATAACCTCATTTTGAAACAACAGAGAAGGTGAATACCAACGTCAAAACCACACCAATATTATTCACAGGGAAAGGACGGTAAACTTGAACGCAAACGCCGTTCTTGTCCACGCTGCGGAGAAGGAACCTTCATGGCTGAACATAAGGATCGCTTCCACTGTGGCAACTGTGGCTTCACGGAATTTAAACCCTCTTCGAAAGAAACAGAGAAAGAAAAATAGGCGTAATTCCCATAACGATTATCAACGCAGTAACTTGTATAGCGTTGCCTCTGTCCTAGACTCTTAATCTGGTTCGATTGTAATGCTCGTCTTAGGTATTGAAAGCACTGCCCATACACTAGGAATAGGTATAGTCAATGGAGAAGGACAAATTCTCACGGAGACTAGAGCAGTGTATACACCATCGGAAGGAGGGATTCATCCTCGCGAAGCGGCAGAGCACCACCAAAAACACGCCCTCGCAGTCCTTCAAAGAGCCCTCGAAGAAGCTCAGGTACCTCTTGATAAAATTAAGGGAATTGCTTTTTCACAGGGACCAGGATTACCTCCTGCCCTTCGAATAGGGGCAGTCATAGCCCGGAGTCTCGCTGGAGCCCTTAAGATTCCCCTCTTAGGAGTCAATCATTGTGTAGCTCATATCGAACAGGCTCGATATTTCTGTCAAGCAAAAAATCCACTAGTTGCATATCTTTCTGGAGGAAATACCCAGATAACAACATTGGAAACGGGACGGTATCGCATTTTTGGCGAAACCCTGGATATCGCCTTAGGAAATATGCTGGACATGTTTGCTCGAGAAGCCGGGCTTCATCATCCAGGTGGACCTAAAATCGAGAAGCTTGCACAACAATCTACGGGGGACTATCAAGAACTACCCTACACCGTTAAGGGTATGGATCTGGCATTTTCTGGTCTTTTGACTGCAGCAAAACGGCTCCTTTCAAAAGGTACTAGGTTAGAAACTGTCTGTTATAGCCTTCAAGAAACGGCTTTTGCAATGGTAGCCGAAGTTGTTGAGCGTGCCCTTGCGCATACGCGACGTGAAGAAGTAATCGCTACTGGTGGCGTAGCAGCTAATGCTCGACTTGGTGAAATGCTTCAAATTGTCGCTTCAGAACATTCAGCTAGCTTTGACTCCGTACCTTTACAATATGCAGGTGACAACGGGGCGATGATCGCATACAATGGGTTACTCCTCCTCAAAGCCAGAAAATCCATTCCACTATCAGAAAGCACTATTCTACCAAAATGGCGTCTTGACCAAGTAGACATACCTTGGGAGGTTTGAATCATTTCATCAAAACTCATCGCTAAGGGAGCAGAAGCGTGCCTTTACTTAGAAAACTGGTACGGATTCCAAGTCATTCGTAAACATCGCCTCCCGAAGCGCTATCGCCTTCCACAGATAGACGCTTCAATCCGTAACCAACGAACAGTCCGCGAAGCGCGTCTACTATCAGCTGCTCGGAGTGCAGGCGTTCCAACTCCAATTGTATTTAACATCGACTTGAATACAGCGACCATCGTTATGGAATTTATTTCAAATAAACGTTTGAAGGAATCCTTACCCGAATTGCCTTCTGCAAAACGTCAAAAGATATTTCGGAAAATTGGTAACTCGGTTGCACGCTTGCACCAAAATCAAATAACGCATGGCGATTTGACCACATCTAACATGCTAATACATTCTCAAATCGGTATTTATTTCATCGATTTTGGTCTCGCTGCATACACTCAGAACATCGAAGATTTTGGCACTGACTTACATCTACTCAAACAAGCCCTCCAGAGCACACATTTTACTTATTGGGAAGATTCCTATAACGCATTCAAAAAAGGTTATTTAGCCACCTATGGAAAAGGTGCCGCTGAAATCTTTCAAAAGGTAAATGCGATCGAAAGCCGAGGACGATACATAACAGAACGTATAGGGTGAATCATCTTGACACAAACATCATTACTCTTTGTCACAGGAAATAAAAACAAATTCTCTGAGGCTCAGAGTATATTGAAACATGTTGGAATCAACATTAAACAGCATTCTCATCGTCCCACAGAAATCCAATCGAAATCATTGCACAATATCGCACGTCACAGTTGTGTACAGGCTCTACAGGAAGTCAATCAAGCCTTATTCGTTGAAGATGCAGGTATGTTCATCTATCACTATAATGGGTTTCCCGGGCCCTACTCTTCTTATGTTCTTCACACAATCAGTAACCCTGGCATCCTTAAACTCATGGAAGGTGTCAAGGACCGAACCGCCGTGTTTCGCAGCGTCATTGCTTATGGTGAACCCGGTCAGGAAATAACACTTTTTGAAGGTCGGACCTTGGGATCAATTAGTCGTCGTTTGCGTGGGACCCATTGGGGATTTGATCCGATCTTCATTCCCCAGGAGGGTGACGGGTCTACATATGCTGAAATGCCAATTGAGATGAAAAACCGGGTGTCACACCGTGCAAAGTCTATGGCGAAATTTGCGAATTGGATGCTAGAGCGCGATGGCGGTTCCACATAACAGGGATAGAATTAAATAGCGTTGTTCTCTCCTGCTCTCCGGTGGTTTGTACCTATACCTGTGAAAGAGTACTGGTCCCACCCCTAAACATAGGTGTAACAAATGGCTCGAATGCATTCACCACGAAAAGGAAAATCCCATTCGAAACGTCCCATTCGACTCGAAACCCCTGATTGGTGTCAACGAACCCCAGAAGAGGTAGAAGAGCTGGTGGTGAAACTAGTAAAGGAAGGCAACCAACCATCCATGATTGGGCTCATCCTTCGAGATAGATATGGAATTCCGCTTGTCAAAGCAATAACTGGTAAGACAATAACTCAAGTTCTCAATGAAAATGAGCAATCACTTAAAGTCCCTGAAGACCTATTTCACCTCATCAGTCGGGCCATTTCGCTTCGCAGGCACCTTGAAGAATCAAAGAAGGACCTTCACTCGCGTTATGGGCTTCGCCTAATTGAAAGCAAAATTCGCCGCCTAGTGAAATATTATCGGCGACAGGGTGTTCTCCCTCAAGATTGGAAATACACGCCAGAGCAAGCTGCGCTGCTCATTCGCTAGGCGCATAAGGCTGTTGGCTGATTTCCTTGACAAAAAATTTGGATCACCTTTTGGAAAATGCTGATGCGACAGCTGGTCGTATTAACGAATGGATCGAAGCCAACGAGCCCGTTTTTGTTACCTCACATTTAGATGCTGATGGGCTATCTGCAGCAGGAATAATCGGATCTGCATTGGCTCGACGAAATACGCCGATTCATCTTCGGATTACTCGACAACTAGATCAAATTTATCTCGCCGAATTAGCTGCTAATGGTCCAGGTCGATACGTTTTTTGTGATTTGGGCAGTGGACAACTTCATCATATCAAAGAGGCTTTAGAAAAGTGGGAGGTTGTAATCCTTGATCATCATCCTCCCTCAGGTAACAAAGTTCCTCCTAACATTCGTCAATTTAACCCTCACGAATTTGGCTTTGACGGTACATTTGAAATATCTGGGGCGGGTACCGCCTATTTAGTGGCGCGTCATTTAGGTGGTTCTAATGAAGATTTAGCGGCGTTAGCCGTGGTAGGTGCACTTGGGGATATACAGGACCGGGGTAAACAGCATGACCTCGTCGGGTTGAATAAGGAAATTATCGTAGAAGACGCTAAAGCTGCAGGTGTCGTGGATCGCTCTATTGATATGCGTATCTTTGGTCGTGAAACGCGACCCATTCATGTCGCTCTTCAATATTGTAGTGATCCATATATTCCTGGAATCAGTAATGACCCTGAAGGTGCACTCAATTTCCTGGCCGACCTTGATATTGAACTTCGTGAGGGTGACGAATGGCGAACCTTTGCCTCTCTCTCAAAAGATGAAAAACGTCAATTGAACACTTCTCTTATCACCTATATGCTCAAAAAAAACATTCCACCACATGAAGCACAATCTCTTATTGGTGTTGTATTTACCTTAACGCAGGAAGAGAAGGGAAGTTATCTCCGTGATGCACGGATGTTTGCGACGCTTCTTAATTCCACTGGGCGTTCCAATCAAGGCGGGATTGGTGTGGCTATTTGTATGGGAGACCGGAGAGCTCTGTATCGAAAAGCTGAAAATATACTCAAAGAATATCGAGAACAACTTGCACTGGGTCTCCAATGGCTAACCGCTGACTCCGAGGCAGTAACAGCTCGGAAATTATTACAAACCTTTCATGCTCAAAACCGGATTCCAGACACAATTGTTGGTTCCATAGCAGGAATGGCCCTGAATTCCAGAATCTTAGACTGGTCAAAACCTGTCGTAGCCTTTGTTTATTCACGAGATGGGCGTGTTAAAGTTTCAGCTCGCACAACTCAACCTATCGTAGAAGCCGGAGCAGATCTTGGAAAAGCCATGCGGCTCGCAGCTGAGGAAATCGGAAGTGGTTCAGAAGGAGGCGGACATAATATTGCTGCTGGAGCAACGATTCCTCGGGGACAGGAAGAACGATTTTTACAAATCATCGAACACATTCTACGGAAACAATTAGGACGAATGAAAGTGGCAGAAGGCGTTGGAAAAAATTCTGAGAATGAGGAAACAATTAAATAGCCGCAATCGGTCTTTGCCCTTCACGCTCTATAAAGACTATCTAAAACAAGGTTACCAAGAATGAGTCGTCCATCACGAGTTCGAGATAAATGGCGTGAAAAACGTTGGTATACGATGGTTGCACCTTCGGCATTCGGTAACGTGGAGATAGGAGGCACACCCGCCGCAAATCCCAAATACCTTGTTGGTCGAAAAGTTGAAACCACTCTCTACGCGATTTCCGGTGACTTTAACCAAATTCATATCAAACTCTATTTTCAGGTAAACGAAGTAAAAGGCGACAAAGCATACACTCATTTTGCTGGTCATGATTTTACCCGCGATTATCTCCGCAGCCTGATCCGCCGAGGAAGTAGTCGCATTGATGGAATTTTCAATATCACAACTAAGGATGATTATATGATCCGCATCTATGCCATCGCCTTTCCCGTACGTCGGGCTAAAACCACGCAGCAATCCGCAATTCGAGAGATTATGGAAAAAGTCATCACCAGACGAGCTAAACGACTCAATTTCGATGCTTTCATCCAAGAATGCGTACTTGGTAAAATGGGTAGTGATATCTATAATAAGGCTAAGGCAATTTTTCCCTTGCGTAAAAGTGAGATTCGTAAAAGCAAATTGTTAGCCCAACCTACGGCTTAACACCTCAATTTTTTTTCATGCGTAATCAATTGTAAAAGAATTGATAGCATTATTCTTCTACTAATTCAAATACTACGAAGAGGTGATAATACCTCCTTTATGCGCGCGCATATTATCCAGATAATAGCAGGTTTTTATGCAACCTTGAATTCCGGTGTTCTGCTTTTTAATGAGGTTTGAAAGCTATTGTTTATCTAATAACTTTCGTTCAAAATCAAACCGACTTAAAACGGTTTTATGGAAAAGCGAACCGGTAAGCCTTATTAGCAATTAATACGCCTACTAGCGAGGGTCTGGCTAGTATGTTTGCTCGAACACTCCAGCGGCAAGGGTTTTGGAAAGCCCGAAATGCAGAGAATGAAACCGGGCGGCGCATCTTTCTGAAACATGATTTGTATCTTGGCGGCATTTATGTAGAGGTCATGAATCGTTTGGCAGTATTGCGTATCACCGAACTAGGTATTGTCCGCGTCTTCAAACGTGCAAAGGTCTTGCGAGAGTTCCTCGCAGAGCTCGAATCTATGAAAGGACGGATCGCTGTGGAATCACCTTCTCTTCACTCCCTCCTTCAATTATCCACCGACTAGATGTTGGATTCATTTCTGTATGTATATTGACACTCGGGATCTCTTTCCCTCCTTTTATTTCATAGTCGGCAAGCTTTTGTAACGGGGAAGCTGGGCTATGACAGAGAATGAGTCTTTTGATAAGAAATAGAATTCTATCTTAGTAAATGACGTGGTATCAATGCCAACGGGATTTCGGGAACGCAATGTGGTGTTGAAGGATTGGCGGAAGGTGCGTCTCCATATTGCCCTATGTTATCCGAATGCTTACCGTGTAGGGATGACCAGCCTCGCTGTTCATTTGCTTTATGCCCTCTTTAATGCCCGTCCTGATGTCGCTTGTGAACGGGTTTTCTATGTTCCTGGAGAAGTTCCCCGGTCTCTTGAATCGGGACAAACTTTATCGAAGTTTGATGTTATTGCGTTCTCGTTTCAATTCGAGACCGATTATGTTCATGCCCTTGAAATGCTTATTTTATCTGGGATTTCACCCCGGTGGAAAGATCGAAAACGGCCATGGGTTATCGCGGGTGGTCCATGTGTCATGTCTAATCCCTTTCCTATGGCTCCCTTTGTTGACATATTTCACATTGGTGATATCGAACCTGTGTATCATCAGCTACTTGATGCCCTAATTGCTGCTCAAGGTCGATCAGACTTCGACTCGCTTTTGGGTGAACATTTCCTTCTCCCAGAACGAGTGGAGGTTAAACGGGCCTTCTTATCTGATCTCGATGAAGCTTTTCATCCTACTTGTCAAGTGTTGCCTGAATCTCCTCATCCACCAGAACTCGAACCCACATTTGGACAAAGTCTCTTAGTTGAGATATCTCGAGGTTGTGACCGGCGGTGTCACTTTTGTCTCACAACCTATCAATGTGGTCCACGACGCGAACGCACCCTTGCTACGCTTTCACGCCTTGTCGAGGAGGGCACACAATGTTCTGGGGTCGAAAAGGTTGCCTTGCTAGCATCTGGGTTTACCGACCATACAAGTCTTCCAGCTATTCTAGAGATGATAGTACATGAAGGCAGGCAATTATCGGTTCCCTCACTTCGGGCGGATTTATCTAACCAAGAAATACTAGATTTAATCCAACAAGGTGGTCAACGCACTCTCACTTTTGCCCCTGAAGCCGGCTCTGAACGACTCCGGACAGTGTTAGGAAAAGCCATTCCGGATGAAACCTTCAAATCAACATTTTGTGCTGCTATCAGTGCAGGGTTTAATCTATTCAAACTCTACTTCATGGTTGGATTGCCTACTGAAACAGATGAAGATATTCAAGCAATTATCCAATTTTGTGCCAACCTCCTTCAAATTTCTCCTCAACGCCATCGCCTTCATGTGAGTGTTGCCCCATTTATTCCCAAACCGCATACTCCCTACCAATGGGTAGGTCTAACGCCATTGAAAACTCTCAAGAAACGGCTAGGTCTAATACAGAAGCTTCGACGATTAGGTCGAATTCAATTAGATATACCAAATCCACGATGGAGCATCATACAAACTGCAATTTCTCGTGGAACAAGTGACTTAGCGCCAGTAATCCTTGCAGTTGCACAGGCTTCTCCTGCTACCGCAGGAACATGGTTTCGAATGGCTAACCAGATAGGGATGAATCTTGAGACCCTGGCAACAGCTGATTATCCGACAGATGCTTACTTCGCCTGGGATAGAATAGATGTCGGGATAAAACGGAATATTTTATTGCAGCGATTTGCTAAGATAGACTCTGAGTAATTAATATCCCTTTACAGGAGCCGAACTTATGACCCCGAAGCGAAAAAAAGGAAAAAAGAACTCAAATGGGGGGCCTCCTGAAATGGAAAGGGAAGTTAATGATTCGGTTGAATCTGAAACTGCCGATTTAACTGAAAAGGTTCTAGAACATCTTCCTCATTTAGCATCTGAAATGAAACGTTCAGAAACGGATGTCCGGATTGACGGCGTTCGCTGGGAAGAGACTGAAAGAACTCGTCAACCAATTTCAACAAGTAAAACTCCTTATACCGGGTACTCACCTGATGTAGTAGATTTTCTCCGACGTTGTACAACTGAAGAAGAAGCTTTAGAGGTCATTGAGTTTTTAGAAAAACGTGGTGAAATCTCAGAAGTACACGCTCGTGAGATCCGAAAACAACTCCGTACCAAGGGAGTTAGAAGTTTTGGTTCGAAGAAGTCTTGGGGTCATTATGAGCGAGAGGACTAACGACTAATGGGTTGCACCAGCTGCGACGATTCGAATCACATCATTGGCCTTAAGTTCATAATTTTCAGCCAAACGCTTCTTCGTTCTGGCATCAAGCGCGTGGATGAAGGTTTCACCCAGATCGGTATGGATTTTATAAGCGAGTTGGCGAGCGGTGGTTCCTTGTGGTACAAGATAGACATCAGGCAGAATGTTTCCATCATGGTCAGTAAGTTTTCCTGCATCCTCAACAGGGTAAACAGGGATGAGCTGAAGAATATCAAAGACGATTGTATTCAGCACTTGTTGTACACCTGTTGATCCATATTTATCCAAGATTTCATCCTGTAATCGCCGTAACTGGTTTTGTTCAGTTTCACCTAATGCATCTGGCTGTAAGATTGTAAATTTAGATGCTCCCGGTTGGTAACTGATTATACCCTTTTCACTCAAATTGCGAAGTGCAAATTCTCCAACAGCACTACAAGGAATGACAACCTCGTCGGTTAATTGGCGAAGGGCTTCCAAATGATTTGATGCCTGCAGGCGATCAATCTTGTTAGCAGCAATCACCATCGGTTTTGCACGCTTTCGTATTTTTTGGACAAAACGTTCGAGAGCTTCATCGCTCCACGCTGTCGGTTTATCAGTTTTGAGTTCAGCATCGCGAATTGCGGTTTTTATGGTTGGTTCAGTAATTTGTAACCCTGAGAGTTTTTCTCCTAATAAGGCACTGATTTTGAGTTTTTCCGTTTCAGCTCTTCGAGAAAGTCGACGCCAATCGCGTTGTAGAATTTGGACAAGCCACATGTTAATTTCTCTTTCCAGGAATTCAACATCTTGTCTAGGGTCCCAAGAGCCAGGTTCCACTTCCCGACCCTCAGCATCGAGGGACCCGGAAGCATCCACAACATGAATGAATGCGTCAGCCCGTCGAAGGTCATCCAGGAACTGGTTTCCCCTACCTCTTCCTAGATGGGCATCGGGAACAAGACCTGCGACATCAAGCATGTCAACCGGAATTAACCGAATTCCCTCTCGACAAATGGAATTTTTAGGATTGCATGTAAGCTCAAATTCTTGGCATAAACAATCAATCTTAACGTATGCAGTTCCGGGATTTGGGTCAATTGTTGTGAAAGGGTATGCTCCCACTTTGGCTGCAGTACGGCATGCTGCGTTGAGAAAAGTGCTTTTACCGGATGAGGGTTTTCCGACAATTCCAATCAGCAAGATATTCTATCCTCACGCACTAATAATAACGATAACAAATAAATCAAAGTGGTTGCTGCATTGGGAGATAACATTCCTTACTTTCTTTCAGTAAGGCGCTATTTCCATGTAATAGATTTGGTGAAAAAGATGGCTAAGGGTCGTATATTGGTGGCTGATCCCATCCATGAGGATGCAATAGAACAACTCCAGAACGAAGGCTTCGACCTCGTGCTTCGAACCGACATTGCTCCTGAAGAATTGATTGAGTCAATTGGCGAGTTTGATGTAATAATTGTCCGAGGTCGCACAACAGTCACACAAGAAGTGATTACTGCAGGAAGCTCTCTTAAGGTAATTGCTCGGGCGGGTGTGGGCTTGGATAATGTTGACCGAGGCTTTGCTTTAGAGAAAGGGATCCAAGTCATTAATTCCCCTGAGGGGCCCTCGGTTTCAGTTGCTGAGTTGGTTTTTGCGTTAACTTTGAGTGTACTACGTCGTGTTGCCTTTGGTGATCAGGGTATGCGGCAGGGTGAGTGGTTGAAAAAAGCCAGCAAAGGTGGCGAACTTCGTGGACGACGATTAGGAATATGGGGATTTGGGTTCATCGGCGAAGAAGTTGCGAAACGTGCTTTGGCATTTGAAATGTCCGTTTATGCTTTTGATATTCTTCCCGAACGAATCGATGTAATGAAACAATTAGGTGTAAAATATCTACCTTCGGATGAGCTTGTTACAATGTCTGATGTGTTTACAGTGCATGTACCCTTAACTCCCAAAACGCGGGGACTTATCGGAACTAATGAAATTAATGCTTTGCCAAAGGGTGCAATTCTGATTAATACGGCGAGAGGTGGGGTTGTTGATGAGAAGGCTCTTTACCAAGGCCTTGTCGATGGGCATCTTGGGGGAGCAGGGCTTGATGTTTTCTCCGAAGAACCTCCCTTTGAGAATGCGCATCTTAAGAAACTTATAGCCCTGCCTAATGTGGTGTCTACTCCTCATGTTGGTGCACAAACCAGTGAAGCATCCCGGGCAAATTCTATGGTCATCGCTGAGAAGCTGATAGCTCTTCTCAAGTAGCAGCATAACAATTTTATATGCAATAGCGGTTCGCTATCCCTTACACGCGGAGGCGTCTACATCAATGTACAAACATATTGGCGAGCTCTATGCTAGCCATGATAAAGAGTTGAAAGCCTTGATTCGTTCGCGGCTCATCGAGTGGCGGAAAGAACCTGCAACTCATCGCATAAATCGCCCCACTCGCATAGATCGCGCTCGACAAATTGGCTATAGGGCTAAACAAGGTTTTATTGTAGTACGCCAACGAGTGACTCGCGGTTCCCGTCGCAAACCACGACCAACAATGGGTCGAAAACCAAAGAAAATGGGAACAGTCAAAATAACACCCAGTCGTAGCCGTCAATGGATTGCTGAGGAACGTACTTCACGCAAGTATCCCAATCTCCGAGTTCTTGGGTCGTACTATATCGCTGAGGACGGGAAAAATCTCTGGTACGAAATTATTCTTGTTGATCCGGCTCATCCTGCTATTCAAGCTGATCAACGGATTAACTGGATTTGTGATTCTACTCAGAAGGGTCGAGTCTTCCGTGGTTTAACTCCATCAGGAAAAACATCACGAGGTCTGCGGCATCGTGGCACTGGAGCAGAGAAACTTCGCCCAAGTATCAGAAAGTATGGTCGGCGTGGCAAATAAACGCCCCAAAATTATTAGGAGGATGTGACGAGCCTGTGTCCACAATGGAACGGGAGCCGTCCAGCATCACTGTCCACGCACTAGTGCAAGCTACAGAAGATGAAATGAAAGTTAAAACTGCTGTCGAAAAGCTTTTCCCTCAACAGATACGTGACTCACTCTCATTTAAACAAAAAAAACTGAGAGGATATTACCATAACCCGATAATCCACATTGAAACACGATTAACTCAGCGAACAGCAGTTAAAGAGGCCTTGTACTCGATTGGACAACGTCTTCCGCCTGAAGAACGAGCAAAACTTGCTTTAACCTTTGAAAACCGAGTTGATCAAAAGGGACAACTTTTTCTGCGATTTGACAAACAGGAATCTTATCAGGGACAACTGCGCTTAGTTAATCGAGGCGATTCTCTTCGCTTAGTGGTTCGGTTCTCGGGTAGGAAACCCCAACTCAGTGAACTACAAAAACAATGTCAAAAGTTCAATCTCATTTAGGGAAGGAAAAGAATGCGAACCTTTGATCTTCATGTTCGATTCAATCCCCGAGACAACGACAAGAAGCTAGAAAGCCTTGTCGCGATGGCTCAGGATCTCACATTTGGTGGACTTGCCCTGGACTCTTCTACTCCTTTAACTCAAGACCTTATTGATAGCCCACTAAAACTAATTCAACGGCAGACCTTGACTCCGCGCTCTACAGCCCGGTTAAAACAGTATATTGGAAAAAACCGCCGGCAAACCGAGATACTTGTAATTCATAGTCGGACAAAACCCATCTGGTTAGCCACTGCTGAAGTTCCAATGGTTGATATGATAATGATTCGTGATATGGAAGATTTCACAGTCATTGATTCACAAATAGCCCGCACAATGGCTGCCCATAAGAAACCTATTGAAGTGTGCCTTAACGGGCTTCTTACATTTCATGGACCCCCTCGTTCCAAACTAATACGCGCTATGACTAGTGCAATGGATCATTTGGTCCGAGCCAAATGTTCACTAATTCTGACAAGTGGTGCAACTAACAAATGGGAACTACGTGCTCCACGAGATCTGGCAGCAATTGGTTACCTCATTAATATTCCAGAGAATCTCGCAAAAACGGCAATAATTAACAATCCCTTAGCTTTGCTTTCCAAAACTAGAAACCTTGCCGGCAAGAATCCCACACGACAAGCTAGGAGGAAATTCTGAAGATGCGAACACGTCGACGATACTTAGCAGTTCAGTTGCATTCAAAGGATGAACTTCCAACGGAATCTGCCCTCCGAAATACTATCTGGCAACAGCTTCAAGAGTTATATGGTGAGCTCGGGGTTAGCCGAATTGGATTTTGGTTAATCGCTTACCATCCTGATTCCCAGACTGCAATTTTCCGATGCCAACATGATCAGGTTAGTCCTCTCCGTGCAGCACTTGCAACTATTCGAAGTATCAATTCAATTCCCATAGTCTTCCAGGTAGTTGGCATTAGTGGTACGATTCGAAAAGCTGTCACCTTACTTCCCGACCTTGATCCACATATGGTGATACATCCCCGCAAACACCGATAGGATTCATACCCAGGGCTTCTATCAAAAATACGATCTTATTCGATGAGGACATGTGCCAAAAGAAATAAAACTCACGCCTTCGTCATGGTTATCGGGGTTCAGTGAAGCCCCGCCGCTCCATACTGAGCCTTGTGCTATGACGATCTCGCGACGAGCCGAGAGCCCCCACCTTTTCTCATCTACCTTTAGATGATATAGATTGGATTCCCACTGATTTGAGAAACCCTTGCCATAATTGATAGGCTTTCATTCGAAACCGTTCTTTCTGAATTCCATCAATAACCCAGACACAGGGATTGAATTCCATGAACTCAAGGTCACTAGCCGACGGAGTTGGTGGGGCAGGATGAGAATGGTAAATACCCACTTGCTCTAATCCCTCTTTTGCTGCAGCCATGAGTATGCAATATTGGTGTTCGGGATCAATTTCAAAAGAAGAGATAGACCTGGCGATATTTTCTGCCTCTGCAATCCGGACTACTCGAGCAATTAACCCCTTTTCGATATATCTTCCAAGAAGTAATGCACAGCCTTCATGGGGAAGCGCACGACGGCGAATTCCATATAATTGACGTCGATGCGAGGACGTTAATTGAATTTGAGCGATACGGGGAATCGCCATTCAGCATTCCACAGCCAAAGACTTAAAAGCATCTCACCTTTTGAGTCTTCGCATTCTAAGCCCGACACTGAGGCTGCGATTGGCAATGTCTAAGGATAAATCTCGTGATAAGCAATTTATGCAGCGGACGATGCTCATCAGCATCATTGCTATCATCTTCTTTAGTATTCTAATTGCACTTATGGCAACGCGCTTTGGATCAGTTGGACCCTTTCTCGATCTCCTTGGACCTGTAGTAACAGGAGTGTTGGCCATTCTACTTCTAACCTTAATGTATATTGGCTTAATCGTCTTTTTCGGAAATCTTCGCGAATGGTATGGAGAAACGGCTGGCTGGTTTGAAGTGGTCATCCTCTGGATAATCATCATAGTCATTGGCTTTATTGGCTTTGGATGGCTTGCTGCACTTTTAACCGGTCTCTTATGCATTGGTGTCATCTACTACATACACGTATCTCAGAGTTAGATGTCACCCGAATCCCCTCAGTAATGGGTGTCTTTCAATAACAAGATTTTAAAGGCGCTAGCCCTAATCGGCAAACCAATACGAAATAACATGAACCTCAGAGGGCTAACACTCACTTCCTTCTTATTAGCCGTTGATGGAGGAACCCTCGTTGTTTGACAAAGCACAGAGTTACGATATTGCCCTGACGACATTTAGTCCTGATGGACGCCTATTCCAGGTTGAATACGCCTTTGAAGCGGTTCGAAAGGGAACTCCGGTTATTGGAATCCGGGCCTCCAATGGAGTTATCTTGACTGCCGCGCTTCGGAAACATACTCTTCAAGAACCTTATCATAATGACAAAATCTTTCAAATTGATGATTCAATTGGTACCGCGATTTCTGGACTATCCGGGGATGCACGGATTCTTGTTCACAACGCTCGGGAGCTAGCCCAAATCCATCAACTTACCTTTGGTGAGCCAATTCCGGTCAAGCTTCTCAGTAAGAAAATTAGTGACCATATTCAATCTTATACACAGCAAGGGGGAACGCGACCGTACGGAGTTTCCATGCTACTCGTCGGCGTGGATTCAAATCCCCAACTCTATATGACTACCCCTATCGGAGCCTTTTGGAGTTACAAGGCTTTTGCGATTGGTATTAGATCTGATCAAATGAATACCCTGTTAGAGCGTGAATACAGTCCAACATTGACTGTTGACGACGCCTTAAAACTGGCCATTCGAATCTACAAAGAAACAGTTGATACATCCATACAAGCAGAAGCTTTTGTTGCTGCAAAAGTCATGACAACTGACAAGAAATTCGTTAAACTAGATGCGAAGTTAGTTCAAGCCCTTTTTGAGGCAGCCCAATGAAATGGAATGGTGATTGGTATGTCTGGGACAGGTGGAATGCGCGGTGATAAACGCGTCGACTTGGGTGATGCGGTACTAGCCAGATTGGAAATTCGTGGGAAGCGCTTCGAAGTAATTGTAGATCCCAAACTTGCGTGGAGTTTTAAACAAGGAGAGGAAGTTGAACTTCGCGAGATACTTCGAGGTGAAGCAATCTTTGAAGATGCACTTCGAAGTAAAAAGGCACCCGATGAAGCTCTTCTAGACGTCTTTGGAACTACTGATGAATTAGAAGTAGCGCGACAAATTTTAGAAAAAGGAGCACTTCAATTAACAACCGAACAGCGACAAGAAATGGTGGAGAAACGACGAAAACAAGTCATTGATATCATTGTCCGTAACTGTATCAATCCAAAAACGGGCCTTCCTCATCCTCCAACGCGAATCGAATCCGCGATGCAAGAAGTGAACGTTATAATTGATTCTACCCGTACAGCCGAAGAGCAAACTAGAGATATCGTGAAGGCATTGCAACCAATCATTCCAATTCGAATGGAAGTTCAACAGCTTGCAATAAAAATTCCACCAGACTTTGCTCCTAAAGCATATGGTATTGTCGAACGGGTAGGACATATCGCAAAAGATGAATGGCAAAAAGATGGATCCTGGATTGCCATCGTCGAAGTTCCCGGTGGGTTACGTGGAGAACTTATCGATGGATTAAATAACTTGACCAGAGGACGTGCAGAAATAAAAATTCTCAAAAAAGAGGCTCTCTAGGAGGTTTACACTACTATGTCTCTACATTTTGAACAACAAGATATCGTGGTTCCAGGGCAACTCCTCGCTGAAGGAGACTACCGTCATGGCGATGGTGCCTTCAAGGAGCACGAAAAGGTATTCGCAGCTGTCATTGGCTTGGTAAAAATGAAGGGCAAAACCATCTATGTGGTTCCCCTACAAGGACAATACATCCCCAAAGCTCGTGATATCGTCATTGGAAAAATCATTGAAATCACTCTCAATGGCTGGTTAGTCGATATTCAAAGTCCTTATCCGGCTATGCTCCCAGTCATGCATGCTCTTTCTCGTCGTGATGCGACGCGTGCGAAGGAAAATCTCCGACGATGGTATGATATCGGCGAGACTGTTGTAGCCGAAATTATAGCTGCAGATCGAACACGGGATCCCCTAATTACAACGCGTGGTCGTGGACTTGGAAAAATCCGTGGCGGAGTACTCATGAAAATCACGCCCACCCGAGTTCCCCGCCTGATTGGTCGAAAAGGTTCTATGATTAACATGCTCAAGTCAGAACTTCAAACAGACATCGTTGTAGGCCAAAATGGGGTGGTATGGTTGAAAGGGAATCCTGATCGCGTAGCCATTGCTATGGATGCTATTCGCCAAATTGAACGCGAAGCCCATACCGGTGGATTGACTGATCGCATTCGGGAAACCATTAGTGAAAAGCTTTCAGAATCAAAAGGTGAAAAAGAATGAGTGGAAAAAATACTGAAGTAGAACAACCATTAATCGATGCCAAGGGTCTTAGAACGGACGGTCGTAAGTTAGATGAACTCCGTCCTATCCGCTTAGAAGTCGGAAACCTTAGCCGAGCAGATGGATCTGCCTATATTGAACATGGACGAAATAAGATCGTTGCCGCCGTGTACGGTCCACGAGAACTACATCCTCGTCACCTTGCACAGTCTGATCAGGCATTGCTTCGTGTAAATTACCGGATGGCAACATTTTCAGTATCAGACCGTAAACGTCCCGCTCCGAGTCGCCGTGAACACGAAATCTCTATGGTTCTTCGTCAAGCCCTTGAACCGATGCTCTTTCTTAAGATGTATCCACGGGCAGCGATTGATGTGTTTATTCAGGTGCTCGAGGCTGATGGTGGATCACGATGTGCCAGCGCTACTGTTGCAGCGCTTGCACTGGCTGATGCTGGTATTCCAATGCGTGGACTCGTTGCAGGTTGTGCCTCTGGCAAGATTGATGGCAAAATTGCTATGGATATGAATGATATCGAGGATAAAATTGGTGAAGCTGATGTTCCGGTAGTAATGTGTCCCGAACGTGGTGAAATCACCCTCCTCCAGATGGATGGCAAACTAACGCAGAAAGAATTGGCTAAAATCCTGCAAATGTCTGAAGATGGTATCCATCGGATTCATGAAATGCAAAAAGCCGTTCTCCTCGAAAAATATGCCCAAATCCGTAAAGAAATCGGTGAAGTTCCTGAAGAGGAAGCAGAAGTTTTAGCTGCTCAGAAGCCAGAAATAGAGAAAGATGAGGCAGAAAAGCCGAAAGCGACAAAGAAACGCACAAAACCGGTTAAGGCAGAAAAAAAGGAAGATGAAACGAAACCTGCAAAGAAAGAAAAAAAGACGAAGAAAAAAACGGAAAGTGAATCAAGCTAGAAAATCAAAGGAGTGAAATACAAAATGGATGTTGTTGCAGAAATTGATCGTGAACGGATAACAGCTTTACTTCGGGAAGGCAAACGAATTGACGGTAGAGGGTTTGATGAAATCCGTCCAATTACTATTAATCAGGGACTTATATCCAAAGCTGAGGGTTCTAGTGAGGCGTGGTTAGGTCAAAGTCGGGTACTTGCAGGAGTGAAAATCCAGGTTGGAACACCGTTTCCGGATACTCCTGATGAGGGCGTAGTTATTACCTCAGCTGAGTTATCACCAATAGCCTCACCCGTATTTGAATTAGGACCACCCAAGGAAGAAGCAATTGAACTAGCTCGTGTGGTTGATCGAGGCATTCGTCACTCTAGCTCAATTAATCGAACATCATTGTGCATCAAATCTGGAGAACATGTATACATGGTTCTGGTAGACCTATATGTCCTTGCTGACCATGGGAATCTCATCGATACTGCTTCATTAGCAGCAATTACGGCGTTAATGAACACTCAGGTACCCAAAGTCAACATCACAGAGGAAGGAACAGCTGAAATCTTAGAAGAAACCTTTCCATTCAAAATGAGCGCTCCACCCCTTACAATCACTTTTGCCAAGATTGATGATACTCTCATTATGGATCCCTCATTAGAAGAAGAACAAGTCATGGATGGACGCCTTTCAATTGCCATTGATGGTGATGATACAATCTCTTCGATGCAAAAACAAGGATCGGTTCCATTCACATATCAAGAAGTCATCGAGTCCGTTGAGCGAGCGAGCAAAATTGTTAAAAAGATGCGTAAACAGCTTCCCCAAAGGTGAGTAATTCCATGGGACGTACAAAGAAAGCTGGACGCGCTGGGCGGTTTGGTGCCCGTTACGGGTCCACTCTCCGCCAACGCGTAGCAAAAATCGAAGCTAACATGAAAGCCCTCCATAAATGCCCCAGTTGTCAAACTAAGGCAGTTCGCCGAATATCTACGGGTATCTGGAGTTGTCGAAAGTGTGGGCATACCTTCACTGGTGGAGCTTGGATTCCCGTTACAGATGCACAAAAAATCTTGCGGTCATTCCGTGAACGGTCTGCCGGTCGGCGAACATCGTGATCATCATCGGGACTACTCGCAAACCCACACAACGAATCCGAAGCTTCATTAAGGAACTGAATCGGGTTCTTCCTAACTCAACCCGTCTAACACGCGGAAAACAGGGTTTTGAAGAATTTTGTGAGACGGCACAAGACCTCGGAGCGACACGAATTCTTCTGGTAGGTGCCTTTCATGGCAACCCAGGTCGCTTAGGTTTCTTACGATTTACGGGTGAAAGCTGGGAGTTTCAACCCCCTACCATTATCATCAAATCAACACGCTTACTCAGAGAATATCACATTGAGCCACCTCGGAAAATCAAAAAATTGTATGTAGTTCCAACTAATTCACGTGATAAGGGTAAAGCGGAAATGTTAGCCCATGCCTTAGAAGTACCATTAACAAACCGTGAAAGCCTCCTCGATTTGAAAGGTAATTTTGCCATATTACGTATTAGTTATGTTCGATTCAAATCGATAGATTTTTTGTCTCCTGATGAGAAACAACCACTGGGACCATCACTAGCAATAAAACATTTCTTGACACGATCCATGGGGGATCAAAAGCGATGGTAACACCAACTGACCTTTCCTCAGACACCAAACTACACCGTCCTTTCACTCTAACGATTACACTGGATACCGAATCACCTCGAACCCTTGGTACATTACTCGCCGCACTGGAACCAGAATTCGCGTCGATAGATTCAAAAAGAGTTAGGCTTTTGGTTAACTCTAATCAGAATCAAATCGTGTTTCACCTCGCTGCCACAGACGTTACGGCCCTTCGCGCCGCCGCTACATCGCTCATGCGTTTGTATACCGTGGCTGATGGTGTACACCAATTCATGGTGAAAAAAAATGGGTGAAGAGCTTCCCCCTCGTGTCCGCCAGCAACTCGTTCGAGTTCAGCAAACACGAGATAGTCTACAATATGTAACTGCCCTTCTCGTCCAAGTTAAGCAACAATTAGCTGAAACTAATAACGCACTTGAACAAGTTAAGGGCCTTGCCGCGAAGAGCGTAATCTATCAGGCTTCTGGACCATTGCTCTTTAAAACGACCAAGCAAAAGGCCACAAAGGCTCTAAGTGAGCAAAGTGAATCGCTTGGGGTTCGCGTAAAATCACTGGAAAAGCAAGAAGGCCAATTACGAAAACAGTTCGACTCGCTTCAAGAAACACTCCGCGGAATGCTTGGTCAGCCGGGACCAGCTCCCGCTGGCTAATCACACAGCTCTATACCGCCCGAGAAAGCAACCTTATGTCGGCGGGACTTACTTGAAACAGCTTAATCCTTCACAATTCCTCTCTACCCTTCTACAAAAGGTAACAAATTCAGTTGCACTAATTCTGCATCAAAGTGCTGACCCTGATGCCATTGGTAGTGCGGCTGCTTTAGCTAAGCTTCTGATGGTTCATGGCAAAAGTAAACCAAAGATATTTGCTGAAAGCCTGAACCGAAGTGCGAAAAATATCGCTCAAGTCTTCGACATTACCATCGCTGAAGCTAAAGACCTTCCCCAGCATAATGTCGTTGTTTTAGTTGATCTCAATAATATTGAGCAAATGGGAGATCTAGCACCTAATCTTCCCTCAAAGAACCTCGTCACATTTTGCATTGACCATCATATGCCACATAAAACCCTACCCAAATTTGTAAACTTTCTTCTTTATGATGACACTGTCCGTTCAACTGCTGAACTAGTGTTACAACTTTGGGAGGCCAGTGAACATACTCTTCCCAGAGATGAAGCGACACTATTGGCGAGTGGACTTGTGTATGATTCTCGGCATTTTCATATTGCAATGAATAATACCTTTGAACACTTTGTATCTTTACTCAAATATGGAGCAGTCTATGACCAGGTCTTGAAGCTTCTATCAACACCCTTGGATAAATCTGAGCGAATTGCTCGACTCAAAGCGGCAAAACGGGCAGTTGTTTACGATGAATTTGACCTGATCATTGCTGCAACAGTAATTCGAACATATGAGGCCAGTGCGTGTCGTGCTCTTATTGGGTTGGGTGCGGATATAGCGCTTGCAGTGGCTGCGAAAAAAGATGAAGTACGGTTAAGTGCACGTGCAACCACAGATGTGGTCCGTGAAAGGGGTCTTGATTTAGCTAAGGATGTAATGGAGCCCTTAGGTGAATTGATTGGAGGAGCTGGTGGAGGGCATCCCTCCGCTGCAGGTGCCAATGGTCCAGCGTCAAGCGACCATGCTCTGGGCCTAGCTCTGCAATTACTCCGGAAAACTCTAAAGGCGCATCATGACACAACCTAACCGGTCTTGGGTTCCGGTGTCGAAGGGTGACATAGCGTGAGCATTGAAATATCTGAGCTTTCCTTCACATATTCCGGTTCTACTGCGAAGGTCTTAGATCAGATTTCCCTCTCGATTCCTCAAGGAGCCTTTGTTGGACTTGTTGGCCCCAGTGGTTGTGGCAAAACAACCCTGGCACGGTGCCTAAATGGGCTAATCCCGCATTTTCATCCAGGTGAACTAGAAGGCACAGTAAATGTATGTGGATTAGAGGTTCAAGATCACCACGCCCATGAACTCGCGCAAAAAGTTGGTCTAGTTTTTCAGAATCCCGAAAACCAGTTAATCGCTCCCACCGTAGAACGAGAATTGGCCTTTGGACCAGAAAACCTTGGGGTTCCCCGAGATCAAATTCGTCACAGGGTTGAAACACTAATTCAACAAATTCGTCTTGAAGAGCTCCGCGATAAAGCCCCCTATGAGCTTTCAGGCGGCGAACAACAACGGGTCGCAATTGCCGCAGTCCTGGCATTGGAACCAGACATCCTTGTGTTAGATGAACCTACTGCGAATCTTGATCCCCTTTCAGCCTATGAGATTTTACAACTTCTTTCACAGCTGAACCGGGATATGCAATTAACCGTTTTGTTAATTGAACATCGTCTAGAACTTGTCTTGCCTCATATCCAAGAGCTCATAGTGTTAGCTAATGGACGCTTGGTTCGGAAGGGCCCTCCCAACCAGGTTGTAACTGATCCTGAAGTGGCAAAAATTGGTGTCGCTGTTCCTAATGTAGTTCAACTCATAAAACAAGTAAATCACCCCAAACTTGCATCTCACACACCTCTTTCAGTCGGACAAGCCATCAAATTAATTCTGCAGGAGATAAAACGATGATCATCTTTGATGACGTTTGGTTCAGTTATAACCCTGACCAGTACGTTCTGCGAAATCTTTGCCTGCAATTAAAACCCGGTCAAATTATTGGACTAATGGGAGAAAATGGAGCAGGAAAAACCACCCTAGTTAAGCATATTAACGGTTTATTGAAGCCAACCCAGGGTGCAGTCTTTGTTGATGGTGTCGATACACGGGAAATCTCCACAGCTCAGCTTGCACGACAAGTCGGATTCGTGTTCCAAAATGCCGATCATCAACTTTTCGCTGATACACTTCAAGCGGAGATTGCATTCGCGCTCCGAAACCTAGATTTTTCAAAAGCCGAAATTGAGAAGCGAGTGGCTCACTATCTGGAACTGTTTGAACTCACTCGCTATGAGGACCAATCACCTTTTTTGTTAAGTGGTGGAGAACGCAAGCGATTAGCATTAGCGTCGGTGTTGTGTGTCGAACCTAAAATCTTAATTTTGGATGAACCAACACAAGCTCAAGATGCGCTTCAAAAACAAAAACTCCTTGATTTTATGGAAACATTTCGAAGCCCTGACCATATTTTAATTCTCGTCACTCATGATATGGAGTTTGCTATCAGAGCCGTTGACCGGCTCATCATCCTTTCAAAAGGCCAACTTATCGCAGACGGATCTCCTCGACAAATTCTCAATAACCCTACTATCTTTGAAAGGGCCCGATTACTACCTCCCCAATTGACACAATTTGCCCATCAGCTCGCTGAACACATACCCCAATTTCCCACAGATATTACAACGCTTCCTGAAGCCGTGGATGCGGTTAACCAACTTTTCCGGAGTCGAAGGTGAAAGCAGCATGGCCGCAATCTTTGAAGCATTTCGATTTAAACAAAAAGACACCTTCATGCACAGGCTTGATCCAAGGACTACTTTCTTCATGGCCGTGGTGTTTTCCATCGTCGGAATGCTATTCCTCGAAATCATCCCTTTACTAATAATATTCCTTACCATGATTCCCTTCATTTTTCTTGCTCGGTCGCTGCGACAGTGGTCTAAAAGCTTGCGGGGTCTAGCGCTTCTCGCCGGATTCATTCTCACTATTAATACGTTCTTTCTCTCATTTTCCTTCGCCGTATCCACAGTGCTGCGTCTTGGCGTCTTAATGACTGCTTTTTCCCTCTTCTTTCTCACTGTCCACCCAGATGACTTTGCTCTAGCGCTAATCAAAATGCGGGTTCCGTACGAATTTGCCTTTGCATTTTCTATGGCAGTTCGATATGTCCCCACAATTGCCACCGAAACCGAAACCATTCGTGACGCACAGATGTCTCGAGGGTTAGAATTAGAACGTGGCAATATACTCCAACGAGTCCGCAATTACATCCCCATCCTAATTCCCATCATCGTCAGTTCTATACGCCGAGCCCTTCAAGTTGCTGAAAGTCTAGAATCACGGGCATTCGGATCAACAACTAATCGGACTAGTCTATACGAACTCAAGCTTCGCAAGCGAGATTATGCCTTGATGGTGTTAAGCACCCTGATTCTGATGTTTGCATTATACGTTACCTTTATCATTCGAGTTCAGGCTCCCTGGCTTTTACCAGATTGGTTTTTCTGGCACTTCCCCCTCTAATCAAGTAAATCTGATAACCTGTAGTTATGGTGAAAAAATGGCTCCGTTGTTCCTCAATGAAGTTATTATCGGTTCTACTAGCCATCAAATCGGAGTCTTTGGCTGCACTCCATTGCAATCACAAACTTCACAAAATCTTGTGGATATCGCCCAAAGGGTTGCGACCGCACACAACGTTACATTTCAAGTGGTGGACGCAAATTATATCGTAAGCTCCAATCATCTGTTGTTTGCTGCCATTCATGCTTTGACAACTTTTCATCACGGTACACAACGTGCAACCACACTCGCCATGGAAATTCTTCGATTTACTGCTGCTCAACGTCAAATCTCTCAGGCTCTCAAAATTATTGGAATCACGAAATCTACACAGCATCTTGCTGGGGTACTAGTAGATCAAACGCCGTCACTGTTACAGGCTGGCTACCAAGAATTTCTGAAACAAACCAACAGCAAAGATAATTCTACCGTTTTGTCAATCAAATCTAAAGATAAAGAACAGGTAATCAAAGATGCGTTCCAACTGACCAATCAAGAAGTGAAAGCAATTAGTCATTCAAACCGAGTTACAGATCGACGTTCCGCATTAGAAAAACTCGTGTACGATCGGTGTGCGCTTCTCGCAATTTCGCGTTAAAGCCGACGCAGAGTGACAATCTCCTCTTCACGGAGAAGTGCCAATCCAGTGACCGGTCCGAGCATCTCAACAGCTACTACAAATTCGTAGTCTTCTAAATCCACCTTCCCTGGAAATTGAATGGCTACTTCATGCAGTAACTCTTTGCGATCTAAATCTGTGTCTCGGCGATTCAGATTCACGCGAAATGAAGTAGTTTTTGTCATCTTCTTTGCGAGTTTTTTGCTACCGGCTCGAATGGCATCCATAGTGCTATCAACAATCAAGTCAATGGCATGGATTTTCAATAAATCCTGAACAATCCAAGGCATCTTTTTCACAATTTGACCAAGGCGGGTCACAAATTGATGGGCATCACTATCAATTTTCCCTACTACAAGACAAGATATCCCCGTGAGTTTACACCATTCCAAAGTTCCCAAGGTTGGCTCATCATCCATAATCCGGCGCAGCTCTTGACAGCTCTCGGCTTCTTGGAAGCGTCGACAGGATAACAACAAATTAAAATTATCAGTAACCGATAGCATACGGCTCAAAGGATGTGCACTTCCGATTTAAAGTTTTCAGGAAGCACTTCATCTCTGGCTATAATTAGTCGAGGTCCTTTAATGAGAACCAGGATTGCAGTCTAGTTGCCGGTATTGCGCCTTCACGGATAATTTCCGGTGGACTTCGTGTACAATCAACGATTGTGGAATCAGCAGTATGCTGGGTGGATCCTGCATCAAGGATGAAATCTACGTGTTGACCGATATTAGCTTCCGCAGCATCAGCAGTACGTGGACTCGGAGTATCGGATGTATTTGCGCTGGTGCCGATAATGGCAAAACCAGTTGCCTGGATTACAGCTAAGGTCACGGGATGATCGGGTACTCGAATGGCTAGCGAGTTTTGAGGACCAAGAATACCAGGAGGAAAGGAGTGTAGACTCGGTGCAATGAGTGTCAGGGCTCCGGGCCAAAACTGAGTGGCTAGGTCTTGTGCGGTCTTTGATAATTTCACCAGAGTGTGGGCTTGGGCTAAATTTTTCACCAAAAGTGGCATTCCTGGTTTGCTTGTTCGTTTTTTGACACTTATAATGCGTTGAACTGCGATGGGATCAGTGGGATTCCCTGTTAAGCCATAAGCAGTATCTGTAGGAAGGATGATGATTCCTCCCATGCGTATCCGCTGTGCTGCTTCGTGAATAAGGTCTAGATTCAGGTTTTTTGCATTTATCGAATAACGCCTAACCATTTTTGAGTTGCCACCGCTAGAGTAGTGGGTATTCCTTGCCTAAAACCTGTTCGAGGTCTCTCATTGCAAGTAGTGATCCTGACGAGTGGTAGTGGCAAGCGCCTTGTACCACTCACTGATCAGCACCCAAAATCCCTTCTCCCCGTTGCCAATCGTCCCCTGTTAGATTATCTACTCGCTGCCGTCGATGCTGCCAGATTTACTGAGATTTATGTCACTTTAGGATACGCGAGAGACTCGATGCAGGATTACCTCACTACGTTATCACTTCATGGCGATCTTATCCCCATCGAGACACCTAACTGGCAACAGGGTCCTTTAGCATCATTTCAATCAGTGTTGCCATACTTATCCAAAACTACTCCTTGCGTCCTCTTACCTGGAGACCTCTATATCTCTGCAGAAAATCTCCGCCTCTTGACAACTACTTCTGCGGAAGTAGCTCTCCTCTTTGATCCTTTTTCTCATGGACCTGGTACACTTCTTCAGCTTGATACCTCGGAGCTAGTTTCGGCCCTCACCCAATCATCTGTCTACCTTGCAGGGTATTATCCAGGGCTACCGGCTCTCCGAGCGACTACTCGATTTTTTGAGAGCACTATTCGAAGTGCTACCGATTCTGCGTCCACAGTCTTTACTCTCTTACAGCAGTGGTTGATGCAGGATCAACCTCTTCAGGGTATTCCGATTACTGATCGTGTATGGTGTGATGTTGATTCTGTTACAAGCCTCGTGGCTTTGAATGCCTATCTTCTCGCTGAGGGATGGCCTCCGCAGCCTCAACCTCCAGGTACCTATCTACCTCCGGGGACATCGATGGAAGGTCCCCTCCAAAGTGCGACTTTAACTTTAGGGAAAGAGGCAAAGATTGAGGGTCCGGTCCTCTTAGGTCCCCGTGTACATATCGGTGATAATTGTCTCATTGACAATGCTACAACCCTTGGGCCCCATACAATAGTATACTCGAATTCCGTGTTATCTCGGTGCATCACCTTGCCAGACACTCATGTTCCTGTCAATACCGACTTAACCGGAGCCGTGCTAGATGCTAAAGGGAATGTGCTCCACTCCACCTGAATGGATGCGATGATCATGCCGTCTCCTTATCGACTCCGACGGGTGTTCGGTCCCCTGGTTCGCGTCATTGCTCGCGGATTTATTCGCCTCCGTATTTCGCCCAATGCAATCAGTATCCTGACTTTCTTCGTGGCTTCACTTAGTGCAGTTTTACTGACACTATACCAATGGTATTTCGTTTACGGATTGCTTGTGTTCTGTGCAGGGCTTCTTGATGGCGTCGATGGTGAAGTCGCCCGTCAAACTCAACGAGCAACCCTAGCCGGCGGGTTTTTAGACTCAATGCTGGACCGCATCGCAGATGTTGTAATATTGTTCCCATTTCTGTTTCTGCCCAATCCCTTTCCGCAGTGGGGTCCCCGTTGGTGGTGGGTGACAGTAGCAATCTCAGGCAGTTTGCTAGTCAGTTATGCTCGAAGTCGAGCACAGGCAGCAGGTGTCAAGGATACTGATGTAGGAATTGCCGCCCGCTCAGAACGCCTCTTCATCCTCGTAGTAACCAGCCTCTTGGTGGTAGTTCACCCCGCATTTCCGTATATTGGGTTACTACTCATCGCAATCCTGAGCCATCTTACAGTAGTGTATCGGGTACTGTACTACCGACGCCAGTTGCAGGCGATGGAAACTCCGAAACCTTAAACCAATCTAGCCTGGAGCCAATATCATCATGTCATCAATATCGGTTTCTCACGGGTCGGGTCCCGACGCACTGGCACAGGCTTTGGCTCAACAGCATGTGATTATACTGGTTGACGTACTCCGTGCAAGCAGTACCATCGTTACAGCGTTAGCAAATGGTGCCTCCCAAATAATTCCCGTGACCACCGTGGAAGAAGCCCGTGAACGGATTTACCACTTTCCCAACGGGTTCCTGGCTGGCGAACGTGCGGCACACCCACCAGCCGGATTCGATTATGGGAATTCTCCACGCAGCTTCCTCACCGACCGCATTCGCGGACGTCCCATCATCCTCACGACCAGTAATTTCACTCGCACCCTGGGCACCCCACCCGAAACTGCGACCATTCTCGTGGGAGCATTTCTGAATATTGAACACGTGGCAACAACCGCTCGAACCCTCGCCAAGAAACTCCAACAACCGGTCTCAGTAATTTCTGCTGGCAGCATACGGGGCTATGCTGCTGAAGATGATTTTACCTCCCATCATATCATCAGTCGACTACAATTTCCCGACGACCCCCCCAGCTACGCTGACCTTGGAGATATTAGCCGTGAACTCTTAGTGAGTCACCATGGCACGATCTTAGTTCAAGCAGGTTACAAAGATGATATCCGCTTTTGTGCACAAACCAATCGCTATAATTTAACTCCCATTCTTCGTAATGGTGCATTTATCTCCTATTCCTCTGCATTTAACTCATAAAATCAATCAGCCTAGACTTCTCCCTCTTCTCGTTTCAAATACTCGTTTTTGTCGGTTCCATTTCAAGCTGGGTTTTTCGAAAACATCAATTTTTCAACCGATTGGAGCCTGCTGAAATAACGTATTTAATTCACGACAAGCATCTAATTGATGCTACCGATTTCCACAAGCGAAGCCACGTTAGTTACAGAATTCACATCACTATTACATATACGTGTCTGGGAGGCAGAAGTCGATATGAAGGGCACCCGTTTAGCCTCGGGTCTTCATATAATAGTCCTTGCAATTGCGCTAACTGGATTAGTATTTGGCGGAACCCTGCTGCTCTTAGACAATACTCCATTTATGTGCACGACGAGTTCTAACCACGCTCTTTTGCCATATCCTTCGACCTCAATGAACTCCTGGCAATTTCTCATTTCCAAATCACGAATGCAAGATACCGAGAGCGATCTTTTAGCTCTCATGACATGGAAGCAACATTTCAGTTGGTCCAATTGGAAAAGCCAAACCCCCTTCTCAGTTAATCTTCTTCAAGGCTCAATGACCCGGGAGACGTTAAATTTCACACAAATTCAACCTCAACCACTGCAGCTATCTGTCGAAGACTATAACCCTACCAACTCCCCCTATGAGGATTACATCTGGACTAATGAATACTCCTATATGGGCTTCCACATCAATGGCACCGAACCGATCCGGGTTGATGGGTTCTGGATATACCTTCGCGGAGAATCAAAAGGAATTTTACGGTATCGCGTTTACATGGCTCAACCCGGAACAGAAGCCAGCACCTTCTTAAATACCTCTGCACCCCTCACAGACTGGACAGAAGTACCCATATCGCCAACCCTCCAACCGGGTCAAGAGAACTGGTTCTGGATCGATACAAATGAAAGCGAATTACTGCTCGATCCAACGATAACCTATTCCAACACATTCTATCTAGGCATTGCCCGGGCTTTTGATGACGACACCCGGATCAACTGGGTATATTGTAGAGATGATGTCATTCCCGATGAAGAAGACGAAGGAGACTGCTATGGTTATATCAATTCGTGGAGATACCGATCGCGTGACCTGTTTCTCAATGTCTCTATTCTTCCCGAAAATCAAAACATCTCTCCTTCTGACATTAATATGCAAGTAAATGGCGCCACCGTCACGAACTTTACTCCGCTGAATGCAGGTGGGTGGGATAGTGGTCCACTCCAGCCCCCTCTCGCTACTTCTAACAGTACACGCGAATTTATCGTGACTGTGGCTTGGTCTGATCTATATCAATGGGTTGTTGAGTTTGATGTTATTTGGTCTGCTTTATTTCAAGATTCCAGTACAGTTTATTCGAATATGCATATTTCATCGGTACAAAGTGGTGTGAACTGGCTCCTAACACTAATTATTGATTTCCCTGAAGGTGTTGATAACCAAACCATATTGCTTACTTTTCCACAGGAATGGATGATACACTCCATTACGCGTAATACAATTCCCAATTCGGCTTGGACCATCAATGAGAACCGGCTCATTATTCATGATGCCGAAGATGGCTTGTGGCACGTTTTTTGTACGGTTCCAATTCCAATAACAGCTACCATCGGCGGGTTCCTGTTCTGGTTCGTGATCATATTCCTCGTTCTTCTCCTCCCATCCCTACTCTTCTATCGACAACGAATCCTCCTTCCACAACAGAAAATTCGCCATCAACAACTTCAAGCACTCGCTGACTCGTTTTACGATATTGAAAAAATCAAACGCGTTTTACTTATTCACAAGGAAACCGGACTCTGTCTGTTAGATCCTATCGTGGACAAAAAAATGAGAGCGAATTTAGTCACTGGCCTGATTCAAGCTATTGCCACGTTTGGTTTCAGTCTCACCGAATCAGAACAATCACCCACGGACCAGGATGATACTTCGACCCTGCATCAAATCACCTACCGAGACTTTCACATCATGGTACATGATGGAAAATTCATGCGAAATGCCATAATTTTCAGTCAACCTCCCAGTGGCCAATTGCATACTCGACTGGAACAATTAACGTCACACTTTGAGGAGCAATATGCCGATGTCCTCGAAAATTGGGCGGGACGCCTGAACATCTTTAACGAAGCCATCGATCTTGTCAACGAGTACCTCTTCATTACCATTCGACTACCTCATATCATTCAAGATGGTCGAACCAAACAGGTCTCTCTTTCCACATCAGAACGAGCGCTTTATAATCAGGCCAAAACACTGAGCGTCAATAAAAGCTCGTTTCTAATAAGAGACTTACTCGATAAATGCCAAGGAGATCGCAAGGACCAAAGCATTGAGATTTTCGAAGCGATTTTCAATTTGCGACAAAAAGGCATTATAGTTCCCATGCAAATTGACTTTCCTTATTCCTTCTCCAACAACACAACATCATAAATCGATGAACTCGATTAGCTGCGCATCCAGGTCACGGTGCCCATCTCGGTGACAAACACACAAGGCAAATCAAATTCGATAGCAAGCGAATATAAGGCTAGGGCACAGACCTTGCCGCCCCCGGTCACATCGATGAGGATTGCATGTTCCCGGATGAGCTCCTGGGAGAGATTATAGACCAATTCATACATCTTCCCTAAATCATGGTAGAAGATGTCCGAGGGCACCTCATGTAAAATCCGGTCCGCGGTAAGCCCGCTGAGTCGGCGCCGTGTGGCTTCTTCGACAAAATAATGATATGTTTCGGGACGAAACGTCGTTTCCGCCCGAATTCGTTTGGGGACCGCGTGCAACACTCCAGGATCGTCTCCAATCGCCCCAATGTACGCCACGGGGGCGTCCACATCTAACACCCGACGTACACTTTGGATTTGAAAGGGCACAATCCGGGCGGCTTTTTCTTTCCCATCGCGAAAACGTTCGATGAGCCCATTGTTCTCCAGGTGTTGCAGATTAAAGTAGAGCATGGCATCCGATACTTCGTCCACGGGTTTTTTCACCCGGCGGGCAATCGCGGCCCGCAACACGATGCCGGTCTGTGGCCCATCGAGGAGTTGGCGGAGGATAATTTTGCGTGCCTCGACACCACCAATGACGCGTTTCACTTTGCCCACAGACACCCTGTGCCACCATACGATACAATGCTCTCGTTCAAGTAAGCGTTCCCAGAAATCGGGCTGCTACAAAAAAATATCTGCGAAGCCCGGCATATAAATCACTCGTCCCCAAAGGCTTCCCCTAGACGCCTTTGCGATTTAATTCAACATCGCTATCAGTGATAACGTTGATAGAGATGACGCCAAAAGGTGCCTGAAGTTTTATAAACGAAATTCGAAGTTCTTTCTTTGGGAATACAAAGACCAGCCTGGGAAAGTATTCCAGCCAAAAATTCACCATTTTAAAAAAAACCTTCGAAGGAGATGAACCAATCAATGGCAGAAGAAGAAATGGTCACCGCCAAACCCTTGGTGGTTGACAACGGCACCGGCCTTAGCAAAAACGGCTACGCCGGTGAAGACCAGCCACGCAGCGTCTTTCCAACCCTCATCGGCTACCCCAAATATCCAGCGTACATGACTGACGTCGAACACTACACCCGCGAATACTACATCGGCGAAGAAGCCCTCCAACTGCGAGGAGTCCTCAAACTCGTCTACCCCATCGCCCACGGCCAAATCACCGACTGGCCCGCCATGGAAAAAATCTGGCACTACACCTTCTACAACGACTTACGCATCGACCCCACCGAACACCCCATCCTGCTCACCGAAGCCCCCTTGAACCCTCGGGCCAATCGTGAAAAGATGGCCGAGATCATGTTCGAGACCTTCAACATTCCAGCAATCTACGTCGCCATGCAAGCCGTCCTCAGCCTCTATGCCTCCGGACGGACCACCGGCCTCGTCATCGACTCCGGCGACGGCGTCACCCACATTGTGCCCATCTATGAAGGCTTCGCCTTAACCCACGCCATCAGCCGCGTCGACTTAGCCGGCCGCGACATCACCGAATACCTCCGACGACTGCTCCGACAACGGGGCTACTCACTGACCACCACCGCCGAACGCGAAATCGTCCGCGACATCAAAGAAAAACTCTGCTACGTCGCACTCGAACCCGAAAAAGAAACCAAACTCGCCGAAAAAGTCGCCGGCATGGAAAAGAAATACATGCTCCCCGACGGCAGCACCCTCACCGTGGGTGCCGAACGCTTCCAAGGACCCGAAGTCCTCTTCAACCCCGGCGCCATCGGCGTCGAAGCCCAACCCCTCGACGACGCCATCGTCGAAGCCGTCCGCAAATGCGACGTCGACCTCCGACGCGACCTCTACGCCAAC
>JAEOTO010000021.1 GCA_016839805.1 Candidatus Hermodarchaeota archaeon | reverse complement strand
GTTGATGAAAATGGTGAAAATAATTGGAATTGATCTGGGGACAAGCAATTCTGCTGCAGCAGTGATGCGTGGTGATCGCCCGGTTATTATCCCAAGTGCTGAAGGACCCACAGTGTCAGGAAAAGCTTTTCCCTCTTATATTGCCATCACTGATGATGGGACTCGATTAGTGGGTGAACCTGCCCGACGACAGGCTGTTGCCAACCCAGAAGGAACTGTCACAGCTGTTAAACGGAAAATGGGAACGCGAAAAAAGATTAAGATTCGTGATAAAACATTTACTCCTGAGGAATTATCCTCATTTATTTTGAGGAAAATCAAAACCGATTCTGAAGCGTTTCTGGGTGAACCTGTGAAACAGGCAGTTATCACAGTTCCTGCGTATTTTAATGACAATCAGCGTCAAGCAACCAAAGATGCTGGTGAACTCGCAGGACTTGAGGTGGTTCGTCTCATCAATGAACCCACTGCCGCATCACTTGCATTTGGGATTGATAAGCTCGATCAAGAATTGCGAATTCTCGTATTTGACTTCGGTGGTGGCACTCTTGATGTCACCATAATGGAATTTGGACCAGATCCGGAAACAGGAAGTGGTATCTTCCAAGTTGTAGCTACCTCTGGAGATACACAACTTGGTGGGACGGATATGGATCTGGCTGTGGCCAGTTGGTTAGCTGATGAGTTCAAGGGTGAATATGGCATGGATCTTCGCGATGATCCTACTGCTTGGCGACGATTACTCGAAGCCGCTGAAAAGACGAAAATCGAGCTCTCCAATGTATTAGAATCTGAAATCAATCTCCCCTATTTAACAGCAGATAAAACAGGACCAAAGCACATTCAGCGAAAATTAACGCGAGCAAAACTTGAGGATTTAGTACGAGACATCATCAATCGTTGTGATGGTCCGATGCGAACTGCAATCAATGACGCAAAACTCCGTCCGAATGAAATGGACAAAATTATACTCATTGGCGGACCCACGCGTATGCCGATTGTGCGACAATATGTTGAGAAGTTCATTGGCAAGAAAGCGGAACGAGGTGTCGATCCAATGGAAGCAGTTGCTTTGGGTGCCGCAATTCAAGGTGGCGTGATTACAGGCGATGTGAAGGAGCTCTTATTGCTTGATGTCACTCCTCTTTCGCTAGGTGTTGAAACGAAAGGTGAGATCATGACTCCCATCATTGAAAAGAATACGACTATTCCAGTTGAAAGGAGTCAGATATTCAGTACTGCTAGTGATATGCAAACCATTGTGACCATTCATGTCCTTCAAGGTGAACGGACTCGTGCAAGCGAAAATATCTCTCTCGGTCAGTTCAACCTCACCGGTATTCCACCTGCACCGATGGGTGTACCTCAAATTGAAGTTACTTTTGATATCGATGTGAATGGAATATTGCACGTTAAAGCGAAAGACCTCGGAACAGGGAACGAGCAAAAAATCACAATCTCAGCTTCAACAAAACTTACTGATGATCAAAAGGAAAAGATGGTTGCTGATGCTGAGAAGTATGAAGAAGAAGATACACGACTTCGAGAAGAAGTTGAAGAGCTAAACAAAGCTGAATCAATGGTGTACACTGCGCGAAAAACCTTGAAAGAGCTCGGTGACAAGGTCAGCGAGGAAGATAAGCAAAAGGTCGAAGAGACAGCGAACCAACTGGAAAAAGCCGTTCAAGACAAGGATCTTGCCAAAGCAAAACAAGAGATGGAAACACTCACAGAAGTCCTACAGGGATTGGGTACTGCAGTGTACCAACGTGTAGCAGAAGAACAAGCGCGTCAACAAGCACAAGCGAAAGCGCCAGAAGAAGCATCAGAAGAACCTGAGAAAAAGAAGAAGAAATCAAAAAAGAAAGTCGTGGACGCTGAATATGAAGTCGTCGACGACGAAGATAAGAAATAAATTAGCTCGTAGAATCCGTTTTCTTTGTGTCTTTCAAAGATCAGGTTCATACTGGCAGAACAAATAAAAGCTCAATTTCGTTTCGTGTTACACGAATACGGTGACTAGCGTGAGTTATAGTGGAAATAAAAAACGGGATTATTACGAAGTACTAGGCATCCCACGGACAGCCTCGAAAGCAGAGATTCGAAGTGCGTACCGGAAACTCGCGCTAAAATATCACCCTGACCGAAATAAGGAGCCGAATGCATCAGAGAAATTTAAAGAAATTTCCGAAGCGTATGCCATACTCTCCGATGAAGAAAAACGCCGACAATATGACCAGTTTGGCCATGCAGGCGTTACTGGACGATGGAGCGCAGAAGATATCTTCGGAGGGATAAACTTTGAAGATATCCTTCGCAGTTTTGGCTTAGGTGGAGGCCTCGGAGGCTTTGGCAGCATCTTCGATTTTTTCATGGGAGGACGGAATCGACGAGCCACTCGTCAATCCACAGCTATTGATTTACGTTACGATCTCGAAATTACTCTAAAGGAAGCTGCCACTGGTCTTGAAAAGAAAATTACTTTGAATCGTGATGAACAGTGCCCCAATTGTAACGGGAGCGGTGCTGAACCAGGAACACCCCTGAATACCTGTACACGGTGTGGAGGACGAGGGGAACTCCGACAAGTCCAGCAGACGATGTTTGGGCAAATTATTCGAGTCGCGAATTGTCCAACATGCAATGGTAGGGGGCAAATCGCTGAAACCCGGTGTACTCAATGCAAGGGAAAACGTACAGTAAGACAAAAACGTGAACTCCGAGTGCAAATCCCGCCCGGTGTCGAATCAGGGTCAATGCTTCGACTTAAAGAGCAGGGGGCCTCGGGAGATGGAGGACAGCCTGGTGACCTCTACGTGGTCGTTCATATCAAACCGGATAAGACATTTCAACGTGTGGGCGATGACGTTCTCATTGAATTGCCAATCACAATTACACAGGCAGCATTAGGCACTGAAATTGAGGTGCCTACACTCACTTCTCGGGCGAAGTTGAAGATACCAGCAGGTACGCAACCTGATACCGTTTTACGGTTGAAAGGACAAGGGATGCCTCGGGTTCGGTGGCGTGGGAATGGCGACCAGCTCATTCAGATTAAGGTTACAGTTCCTAAGAAGTTGAAACCTCACCAACGTGAACTCTTAGAACAACTTTCGAAGGAGCTCGATGAGTCCTCACGGTAATTCACGAATTAATCTGCTTTAGCAACTACTTGGATATCATTGAACTGAATTGAGGGCCCGATGAGTGAACTGCCCCCGATGAGGTGGCTTCGCACATCACTTCCCACTTCTACTACTTTTTTCAGCAATTCAAAGGCATTGCCGGCGAGCATTAATCCATGAACTGCACCGGTGAGCTCTCCGTCTTCAATGCGAAAGGCAGGATTCCCCACGACACTATAATCACCAGTTTCCCGATTAGAAGAATGAGCTCCTTGCAGTCCCTGGATGAGATATCCCGAGCTAATATCGCTTAACATATCTTCTCGTGACCGTTTTCCACCAGGGATTATCATATTCGTTGGGGCAATATCCACTACACCGGTTCGGAGATTGCGACTAGCATTACCTGTACTCTTTACACCATGACGCTGGGCCCAGTAGCAATTCCATAAGAATGACCGGAGCTTACCCTTCTCAATGATAGATGTGGTTTGACGAGGCACTCCTTCGCCATCGAAAAGGCTAGTTGCATAGGCACCCTTCTGAAGACCATCATCGGTGATAGTTAGGATCTTCGAAGCGATTGTATCATCTAGTTTATCTGCTAACTTTGATTTCTCCCGTACAATATTTTCTCCCTTTACCGAATCTAAGAGAGCAAAATAGAGTAATTCACCGAGAGCTTCGGCTCCAAAAATGACTGTACCAGATTCCGTTTGTCCCTTCGCTGTTTTTTTAGCAAGGAGAACTTTGTCTACAGTATTATTAACTACGTAATCTAAGTCGAGGTTAAATTTGCGGTTCACATCGATTGACCACACGCCAGGAGTCATTCCGGAATCCGTTGGTGCAACGAGAACCGCGTAGGCAAAAACTCCTGTTCCTTTATCAGAAAGTGCGACACCGTTTGTATTGGCATAAGCTGTCCAGCCATAAAACCCGCCTGTTCCAGCTTCTCCAATTATGATACTGGAATCACGTTCGGAAATCCGCTTTCCAATCTTTGTCACGATATCTACGAACACACTGGGATCCTTTTCAGGAATGGAATCATCCCACGTCCCTGAGATTTTCGATGCTTTGAGTTTTTGTGGGAAATCTTTCCAAGTTTTGTCAGGTGTACTCGCTTTCGCTGCAGCAATTGCCCGATTAACAGTTTTTTCCAGAGTTGGCTGGTCAAGACTATTCGTGAAAGCGGATCCGATACGGTGCTCAATGACACATCGAACAGAAGCGCCTGCTTCTTGTGACTTAACAGCCTTATTGATCTGCCCAAGGACTAATTCACAGCTTAACTCATAGTTATCCTGAATCAAAACTTCGAGCTGATCAACTTTCTCAGAGCCGTAGGTTATTGTTTTTTCAGCTAGTGATACCAAATTGTTTTGTTTGTCTTTCATTATTCTTTGAACCTCCTTTGAATCACGCTTTTCCTCCAAAGGTTATAGGTCCGGCTCCAAATCGAATCAGGGGTCCTCCATCACTGATTAGGGCTTCTTGTCCTTTACCACAACGTCCGGCGCCGAAATTAAAGGTGTCTTTACCCACTCCTTCAATTTTTAATAGTGCCTCCGTGGCGATACCGGAGATGGACATATTTGTCACAGAGTTCCCGAGTTCACCGTTAACAATTTCGAACGCTTCCTGGATACCCACCTGAAAACTAGCATTCATCTGAGCCTGGCCTCCGGCAACGCCTAAACAGTAGTAACCAAAGTCGATGTTTTCAAAGAGCTCATCGTCGAATGCATCACCTCGTTCAAAGAAGGTATTTCGCATCCGAATAAGAGGTACATACCTGTAGTCTTCTGCTCGGGCATTACCCGAGGGTGGTAATTGGGTTTTGTAGGCGTATTCACGATCCGTCATTAAGGCATTGAGAATCCCGTCTTTAATCAGCTCAACGCGGGTTGTAGGCACCCCTTCGTCGTCGTATTTGGAAGTACCCAAACCCCCTTTGATAGTACCATCATCAATCATGCTTACTCCTTTGGGAGCTACTTCCTGACCCATTTTTCCTGCAAAAGCACTTTGTAGGGTAAGATCTGCTTCAGCAAGGTGTCCCAAGGCTTCATGTGCGAGAGTTCCAACAACTTTGGGACCAAGAACGCATGGAAAGCTTCCTGGTTTGGGCTTTGATCCCGCAAGTTGTTTTTTCACCCGATCAACCAACCGTTCCGCAACCACGTCTGGGGTCTGATTATCTTCATAATATTCCCATCCTTTGGCTGTCGATCCCGATTCATCTCGTGCGCCTGTAATTTTCCCATTTTCTTTTCCTGTGAGCCAAACCCATAGATGAACGTGTCCAAAGCCAAGTTCTAATTGGGTGCCTTCATTCGTCACCAAGCACTTGGTCCCAATGCCGTCGCGTTGACGAATTGTAATTGCGGAAATTCTAGAGTCGAGGCGTTGAGTCTCTTCCCAAAGCTTCGCCATATATGCAATCTTTTCTTTGGGATCCACATCTGTAGGATTTCGTGATACTTTCAAAGGAACCGATTCTTGAATGGGTTTAATTTCTGCAAGTTTTATTGGGTCCTTACGGGCTTTACTGGCACTATTTGCAAGAGAATAGGCGTCTTTAACAGAATCCTTCAATCCATTGAGGGACAAATCGCTGGAGGAGACAAAGCCCCATGTTCCACCAGCTAAAAGACGAATTGCTACACCATCTTCAATGCGTTGGCTGATGCTGCGAACCCGACCATCTTCATACTGAGTATTGCTTCGATTAAGGGCTTCAGCTCGGAGCTCTACATAAGTTGCACCAAGCGTTTCTCCATAATCAGCAGCTTTCTGCAGTTTATCAATCAACATACTCACTCCAAAAGAGAATCTAGAATTGGGTGTTTCTGCTGGTTAGTTTTGAACCTTTAAAAGAAAATTGGATATAGTACATTCTAGCAGATTGAAACTATAATATCCTCCTGGAGCTTGATAATTTGGAGCAGCCTCCGAGAGAACAGCCCAAGTTTATACTCGATGGGATGTTAGGTTCTTTAGCTCGTTGGCTCCGATTATTAGGTTTTAATACGCTCTATTACGAAACCCAATCAGATGACGAAATACTTGAACAGACCGAGCACCGCATTCTCCTCACTCGTGATAAAACGTTATTAGTCCGAGCTCAAAAACACGGAGTAATGGTAATCAACCCTGGTTCTGGTCTCATTCAGGAGATGCTTCAACATCTCCAAGACAGGCTGAGAATTTGTTTTTTAGGTGATCCGAATCAGAGCCGGTGTCCCCAATGTAATTCCCATTTGAAATCTACTACACGAAAAGAGATCCAAGACAGGGTGCCTAAGAAATCTTTAGATCGACATCATCAGTTCTGGCAATGCCTTAATCCCCAATGTGGAAAGGTGTATTGGCAAGGACGGCATTGGACTCGTATCCAACAAACCCTGGATAACCTGCGTATACCACCCAAAGAGCAATGAGAGGTGGTTATGACAGAAAATATTGAGGTTGTAAAAATTGAGGAAGCGCACAAATAACTGTGTTTCTAAGTATTTGGGTGCGGTTTAGACGGTTTTGAGTTAAGACACCAACAACTCCTTCACGTTGAAAGAGATTTGACCGTTTTAGAAGTTGGTCAATAGTCTGTTTACTTTTATCTGTTGTGGGATCAATAGCTGCTACGAAGTTGGAGGATACTTCGAAGGCTACTGAAGCTCCGAATCCAATCGTACTGTTTTTCATTACTGCGGCAAAAGCTTGGACAAAGTAATGATCATCTATGACCATCAACCCTGATTCAATACCAACCGCATAAGCTGCGAGTGGATGGAATGTAGATGCCTTTCGGGCACGATTCAAGGCCCCAGTAAAAGTTTCCTGTTGGGACATGGGAAACGGATGAATTCCAGATTCCACCCCAACAGGGATTACCTCAAAGTCATCGAAATATAAATTAAAAGCTTGCCGTGTGGCTTCCAGCTTAACGGGATTCTGGGATCCAACAACAATCTGCATATTAGATTCGTTGTGTATTACCTCCTAAAAAGATAGATTCTCACAAGCTAATCAAGTATCATTAGCTCTTGCGTCTATGTCCTTCTTTGATACGTCGATGTAGATGTGATCCACGAATTTTTAGTAGATTCAATATTTTGTGGATTACTACCGTTCGTTTCAGATAACAAAAAATGTGAATCAGTGCGAGTATGAAGAAGAACCCGAATAAGAAGACGTAGATTATCCCAAAAAGTCCGGTGAGAGGAAGAGTGAACCAATTTGTTAAAATCGCTATACCAACCATCATGAGAAAGAAACAAAGAGAATAGAACCCGATTATTGCTGCTAATAGTTCTAATGGCCAGTAAGCAGAGCTTTCAACGCGGGTTCCTTGGGGTTTATTGAATAATCGAAATTTAAGGTTCTTCGCCATACTCACAGGAGTTAATCCATTCCACCGGCCTTGTCTAGCTTCAATTGCATTTGGTGGAATGGTTTGCAAGAATTGGCATTTCATGTCTCGAAGAATAACTCTCAATTCAGCATAAGCGTCCTCTATTGAAAGTTCAATAAACCCTTCTTGCATGGTTTAGTCTGGAACGCAAAGTTGCCCTTTATTCTTTGGAATGTGGTCACTTTCTTATGATTTCTCTTGGACTCTCCCGAGGGGCATAAGATCCCGCTTGAATGCATCATTGAAAACTTGTGCCAGTCCATAATATATACCTACGAAACCACATACGATGCCTTCCCATCCAGCAAAGACATTGATCATTGTATTCATTACCCCCGAGTTATGCCATGTGTCCCATGCAAACCAGTGACCTAACGCCACGAGCCAAAAGAATATCGCTAATAGAAAAAAGAAAAGCTGCAGTACTCGGTTCGTCTTCATGGAACTAAGGAAAAGCCAGAAGGTAAAAAGCCCCCATAAGAAGAAGAAGGGAACTTGCACCCACATTGCTAGAGCGGGTTCAGTGATTGTAGGAACTAGCCCTAGGGCGGGAAGGAAGAAAATGAAAACATAAGAAAACCAAAAAGTCGCTCCCAACAGATACACAGTTGCAGCAAAGGAATTACCTGTTCTTATCGACCATAACCCAGCAATTAAAGGAGCTACTCCACCAGCGAATAATCCTGTAGCAAGGACGACACCCAATCCATTGATATCCAGAATTTCTGCAAAATAAAGCGATAAGAGAATGAGTGCAAATCCGAATCCAATCGAACCAAAAGACACAGGAATGGCATTCTGTTCATCATCCATCTCATGACACCTACACAAAGCGTGATATTGTGACTAAAAACCGCGTTTCTTGTGTTGGATTATATAAGGCTTTACTGTGATCACAAATCTTGTAGGTAAGCTATAAAAATCCACAAAACATCGAGTCTTATAAACTGCTTATTGGTGAATACGGTGAAACGCACACAAAAATGGGGAACCGTATTGGTACCTTGTCCAGTTGCCCTTGTGAGTGTAGGAGATGAAACTGAAGTTAATATCATTACTATCTCATGGACGGCAAATGTGGGTTCTAGGCCTCCTCGAATGGGAATTAGCGTTGTACCAAAGCGCCACAGCTATGACTTGCTGCAACGTATTGGTGATTTTGTAATAAATATTCCAACAACGGATCATATGGATGCAGTTATGATCTGTGGAACAAAATCTGGGAAAAATATCGATAAGTTTGGAGCCACAGGTTTCACACCAATGCCTTCAACAAAGATTTCCTCTCCAATGATATCTGAATGCCCTCTCAATATTGAATGCAAGACCTGGAAGGTTATTGAGGTTGGTTCTCATAATCTGTTCATCGGTGATGTGGTTGCAGTTCATATTGATGAAGCCGTGCTTGACGCGAATGGGGAACCAGACTTAACAAAATTCGCGATTCCAGCCTATATGCCACTTGTTCGAGAATTTTGGGCTGTTAACCAATTTTTAAGAAAATGGGAATGATTTTCGTTTTTATATACTCAAGTGTAATGAATAGGTCCACAGCCTATATGCCGTAAAGTTAACCTTTTAATTCACGAATTTTGAATACGCACTCAGGTGAATGGATACACGTTAAAATGGAGGAATGGCTGTAACGAAGCCAGACACAATAGAAACCTTGGCGATTATGGGTGGACTTGGTACGGTGTTGAGTCCAATCATCATGTTATTCATGAGTCCCTGGGTTTACATGCCAGATTATCCCTATTACTCCTCCACTTACTTCTTGAGCCCTCCATTGTTAATTTTCATGTTTTCTTTTTTCACAGGTCTTATTGTATTATTATTAACCATTCGGACTATTCGTTTTGTTGCGGATATGCCCAAACGTGCAGCAAATGAACTAATTACGTTAGGAATCGTTGTGATTATAGTCGGATTAATAATCATGTTCAGTTGGCTAACGATTCTTTCTGGGATTGTCATCTTAGTGGCTGGATCAGAATCTGATGCAGTGTGGAAACGCATTCAACGAGCACGAAGGCAGACAGGTTGGCCACATCGCAATATCCCAACAGCCATGGGAAATACTTGGGCTCGTCGGTTATCGTGCCGATTTTGTGGTGCACCACTCATCATCAAGACAGCCACATCCCGAGGAGATTCAGTACAAGTAGAATCGCACTGCTCCTTGGATAAAACCACTGAAACAATCCGATTACCATTATCGCAATTAGAAGCGTGGTCATCTTATATGGCCGATCGACTCCATAGATGCGAACAATGTGGTAACCGAACCGCAGCCCTCATCGTTTTAGGTCAAGATGGATTAAATACTCGGCTTCAAGCATTTTGTCCCTATGGACATTTGAACCGATTTTTCCGAAGGATCTGGACACCTCTGTACCCACATGTCGCTCGCACACCTATTATTGATGTCGGGTTCCGAACTGCCCAGATACACCCCCGATTCACTCCCTCTGTTTCCACCACACAAACCCAGCCCATAAATCTAGGTCATATTTGGCTTCACCCACAGACAATACACCAAGCTGCTTCCGTAACACAACCCATATCCATATCAACAAGCCAGCCACCTATTGAACACATCAGACACCCGCAATACTGCAGCAATTGCGGCGTCCGAATCGAAATAACAGACATTTACTGTTTTCGTTGTGGTACCAAAATAAGTTGAAAGAAGTGAACAATATGGTCATAGCCGCAATCGAAGCTAATTTCACTTGCGCCTGTGGAGCTCCCTTCATTGTTATGACATTAGATCCCGCTCCGAATGACAAAGTCACAGCACTATTAGTCTGTCCTCGTCATAAGGTAGGTCACCATATCACGCTTGACCACTCAGGTCTTGATCTATGGGCCAGCGTTGTCGCAGATCATCTATATCGATGCGCCATATGTGGTAGGGAGCTAGCGCCAGCTTCAGGTGTGAGTTCATCCGAAGTTGCCACAACCTTTACTCTCAACTGTCCGGTCCATGGCACCCAAAAAAATACTCGAACGGTCTGGAGTGTACTCCATCGACGACTGCTTTCAGAGGTTCAACAAAAACGAACATTCCAACCCAGTCCTGTCGAAGAGGAAGCGACTCCTAAAGCGAAGAAAGAACCAGCGAAAGCCCCTGAATCCAGCATCGAACCCGGTTTCTGTCCTCAATGTGGGCATAAGATTCGGACACATGACAATTTTTGTTTTATTTGCGGGTCTGCGATTGATTAACCGTTGTATCCCCTTTAGTATAGGTAGTTTAGGCTGATTCGAAGAAGGCCTTATTGAAAGAATGGAAGAGTAGGCGCTTTATCATTGGAGCTGTAGGATTATATCGAGCATAGAGGAAATAGATCAAACTGCCAAAAATGGGCACTAAAAAGCTGCTTGCAAATGCCTTCCATGAATTGATTTTCAGAGGTGGTCGCCAGACATCAAGATTATATTGCCATGATCGAGTAAAGACTTCCCATTGAAGATCGTTTAGAGCTTCTATCTCTGGTCGACTACCTTCACTAAGAATTGAGGGGCGTAATGGCACCCAAAGGAGCGGTGTAATAAATAATTTCATTCCTTTGAGATCGTCAAGCAATTCAAGAGTGGCATTTACATCTTCTTCATCTTCTCCGGGGATACCCACGAGCCAAGTGGTTAATGGAAACCACCGATTATCATTCAAAATACCAATAGCCTGTTTGACAATTTCAGGCCACTCCTCTGGTTTGAAGGGTAAGGCTTTCCCTGCCATTCGCTCTTTGAAAAGACGAACGCTTCCCGTTTCAATTCCAGCTTCCGCTGTAACGTAGGATTTTCCTCCAAGCGTATAGCGACCACGGGATACAAGGAGTTCCGCAATTTCCTCGGTGCATTTGGGGTCAGTCACAACAGGTGCAAGGGCAATATGGGCAGGTTGAATGTATTTCAATCCTGGTACGTTCACTAGATTCTCAATCAGATTAACAATTGCATTACGGTTTGGAATGAATCGTGAGTTCTTTAATCCATAAAGAAACAGATCTTCTGTTGCTAAAATAGTCATTTCATTGCCTGCGTCAACATTCACTTGTACTTCTCTCAGGATATGTTCGATAGGTAAAGAAAATCGGCGACGTTGTGTCGGTGAGCAAAATTGACAACCTCTACCACACCCACGAGTGATTTCAACGGCTCCATGCATGGATCCACCACGAATGAGTGGGATATCTTCAGCTGCCCTGAGTATACCACCAACTGCTTTAGGTGGCAGAGTCTCACCGTTTATTGCTTGGTGGAAGATATCGATAACTTCTGGACCCACTTCTCCCGTGATAACACAATCGATTCCAAAAGTTTTTCGAGCCTCGGTTCCTGCTACTTGCCAGGCTCCCGCGCCTCCCACAATTACTTTTGCTTGACCACGATCATGAACTTTCGCAATTGGTGTTTTTCGTAATAACTTGCGGAATTCGACTCGATTACGTGGCTCACTTCCAAGGGCAAACATGTTTGAATAGGTAAGACTCACGTAAGCGATTCCTAAGGGATCCATACTTGAGATGCCAATCGCACGAGTGGTGGGTCCAATGAACCGACTCAAGTTCTTTGGATGGACTACTGCAACATCCGATTCATCAAATCCATTATTGAGGAGGAGCGCTTCGGCTTTACGAAGACCATAGGGTGCAGCTTTTGCTGTACCGTTTTCCAAGTCTTTTTCTTTGGGCATATAGAAGGGTTTGAGGAAATTAGGAATCAGGAGGAATGACCCAGCGAAGGCTCCAAAGGGGTCATCGCCGAAATGGCTCATTTCAATTTCAGATGCAGTTAACACAATTTTTGTGCCATTTTGCGGAAGAACCGTGGCACGCCTCCTCAGAATTGACGTAGCACCGTGTGTGTGGGATTTATCACAAAAAGCTTGTGTTTTTCAGGATTCACAGATATCTAAATTAGAGTGTATATTTTATAAATGAATTCTAATAACATGCATCGTATTCTTATCAAAATAACTCTTAGGGAGTTTCCAGGTACTGTTTCAGGTTTGTTAGTGTCGTTCGAGCATCGGATCGTATCTGCTCGTCTAATTGCGTTTGGATTTTTTCATCGATTTTTCGACCAAGAAATACTTCTGGTAATTGATATGAGAGTTCGTAAGTAACACGTGTTCCGTTCGCTGTGTGCTCGAAGAACCATTTGGCATCCTGAAAAGGTTGTCCAGAAAGAGATCTAACCTGAAGAGATCGCCCAAGCTGTAAGTCAACGACTTCAAGCTCTTGCGTAAACCGGAAATCCATCACGCTTACTTCCATGGCAAATCGGGCACCAACACCCCAGAGAGCCTCAGTGGTAGGATGGTAACTAACAACTGAAGCAATAAATTTGGGAGCATTTCGGAAACTAACTGCGTACTTGAACACCGTTTCAAGAGGTGCTTTGATCTCGATGCTTTCACTAATATCCGTCATGATAGTCTAACCTGTGTATCCTACGAGAGCTATCGGTTCAAAAATTTAGCGATGGATATACCATTCCCATTCTTTATCTGTTATCACGCCGTGAGTGTATTGATACCATTCGTCTTCCCGGATCTTTTGGTAGCTGTTACAAAAGTCTTGACTAAGAGTTTCACATAGAACTTTATCCTTCCTTAAGGCAATGAGAGCGCCACGGAGAGTGTCAGGGAGTTGCTGAATTTTTAATTGCGTGAGTCGTTTTGATGGTAGGTGGTAAACATCTTCGGTTATTGGATCTGGTGGCTGTAACTGGCGTTCGATTCCATCCATTCCTGCCCCAATGAGGACGGAAAACAGGAGATAGGGGTTCGCTAGAGGGTCAGGTGATCGAAATTCAATAGCGGCTTTTGCAGAGGAGGTAAATAATGGAATGCGAATAAGAGCAGACCGGTTGAGATACCCCCAGGTGATATAGACCGGAGCTTCGAAACCCGGAACTAAGCGCTTGAATGAATTGATAGTAGGATTAGCTATTGCCGTAATTGCCGGAGCATGATGGAGTAGACCCGCAACAAAATGCTTTCCAGTTTCGGTGAGTGTTCCATCTGAATTCCCCAAGATATTCTGATTGCCCTTCCAAAGTTGCAAATGGCAGTGCATACCACTGCCAGCTTCGTTTTGAAAGGGTTTGGGCATGAAGCTTACTTCAATATCATAAAGAGCTGCTCGACGGCGGACAAGCAATTTGAATAAGGTAACATTATCTGCCGCTTGACTGAGTTCAGTGAAGTCAAGTTCGATTTCTTGTTGGCTTTCTCCATGTTCAGAATGAAGCCAAGCGGTTTCAATACCTGCTGCCCGTAAATCTAGTGCTGTTTCTAACAGCAGGTCCATCCCCTTATTTTCGGGAAATATATCCGCATACTTAGCATCATCGAGGGGTATACCCTCTTCGGTTAGTAAATAGAATTCGGGTTCAAGTTTTACACGAAGCTGCATCCCCTTTGCAGCTAGACGTTCGGTATTTCGTTTTAAGATAGTCCGGGGTGCTAAGGGGTGCGGGGCGAGTCCCCCGTCAGTACTGCGTTGAAACACATCAGCAATTACGATGGCACGTCGGGGATAACTGTTGGGTAATTCTTTGAGTGTACTCAGATCAGGTTTTAATCGTAAATCAGAAGTCGTAATTGATGCCAAGCCTTTAACCGAGGACCCATCAATTCCACTATCAGGAACCCGAGTTGAGCCCTTTTGTAAGGGTGTTACAGAATCAACAGGACTGATCGGCACTGTCATGCCCTTGAGCACACCATCAATATCTACAGTGAGAATTTCAACAAAATGGATTTTCCCGCGACCTTCGCTTTGAATTGGATCGACAGACATTTTTCTAACCTCGAATTAGGGTCAAGGGGGAAATGACCTAGAACTAGACCTTTTAAAGATTAACACCATTCAGTGGAGGATATCAATCTGCTGTTGATTTGGATAAGTTTATTGGGCGAAACTCTATTTGGAGCTTAACGAGGGTAGTTGCATGAAAGGGGTCCGAACACTCCTCCTTGTCTTATTTGTCTCGGTGACCTTAATTCAGCCCCTTACCCTTCTTTGGACCGCTAAAGAAGTCCGAACATTCCCTGAACCAGAGCTTGTTTCCTTTGATAATTCATTTAGTAATGCAGACAAGCAGGATGAACTCCCAAATAGTTTAGAACCTTCTCGACTTAGGAAACCAGTTACTAATGGTAATGCACCGCGTAATTGGACTATTCTCATTTACATGGCGACTGATAATAACCTCGAAACGGCAGCTTTTGCTGATATCAAAGAAATGGAAATGGTTGGTTCCACGGAACAAGTCAATATTATTGTCTTCGTTGATTTTCTTTCCGATTTGACAGGGTATGGTTCGGGTGCGGTGACCTTCAACATCACCCAAGATCATGAACCGCCTAATGACACGATTATCTCACCACCCTTAACTACTCCACTTCCTGTTGAACCGAATATGGGTGACCCAACAACCTTACTAGCATTTATTCAATTTGGCCAAAATTATTCACAGGCGGAAAAGTATCTACTCGTCCTATGGGATATTGGCCATGGTTACCTTGGCGTGTGTGATGATGTAACGAATGGAAATGACCGCCTTCTCCCCCACGAAATCGCCTCAGTTCTGGCTAACGACACTATTGAACCCATCAATGTTATTGCATTTGATGCCTCGTTCATGGGACAGTTCGAGCTAGCTTACGAAATTCAAGAATCTGTTGATTTGATTATCTTTTCCGAAGCTGAGATTCCCCAACAGCGGCTTCCTTACAACCAATTCCTTCATAGTTTGACGCTATTTCCTGAAAGTACCTCATTTCTTTTGGCAGTAGAAATTGTGAACCGATATATCGAGGCGTATTCACTTGGAGGACAATACGCTAACCTTTATACTGCGCTCCCTTCAACGCTGACCCTATCTGTGATTAATACCACCGAAATTGCTTCGATAATTACATGGTTCAACCAAATCATCGACTATCTACTCACTCCTCCAAATATTTCCACATTTTATGCAAACATCTGCGCTGCCCGCGGTTATACTCAGCAGTTTAACATACCGAATTACATTGACTTAGGTTGCTTCGCCTTCCAGATATTCCAACAACCGACGAACCCACACCTAGCAAGTCTTGCATACAACCTTTCCATAGCGGTAGATATCGCGGTTGCTTATCACCGTACAAGCCAAGGAACTAAACGCGCCAGGGGACTGGGCATCAATTTGGCTGATTATGAATCCATTCCCTTATCCTTACTTAACGACACCCGGTATGAAGACTTCATCTCCGAATTTCAAACCATTGGAGGAACAGAACAAACTCCAATTCTCCCAACCAATATCCTCACTCTATACGGTTACCTCGATGGGAAAAACGACTCAGTTTATTATTACATCACTCCACCAATTGCCGCTCAATATACCATCCATCTGGAAGCTTTCCAAGGCTATCAAGCAGATTTCGATCTGTACCTATATGATAGTCGCATGAATCGGTTAACCCAATCCATAGAGCTAGGTTCTACTGAAATTATCCAATACGCCATGGTTCCAGGACAATATTATTACATCCGCGCCTTGTCCCATCCCAGTACGCATATTAGCTTTGGACTCGGTTCATTCGAAATTATTGTCATCGCAGGTTCACCTGTCAATCCCATCACATTTGTGATTCTTGCAGGTATCATAATTGGTTTGATTGCACTCATCGCCTACATTGGTTTACTCCTATATCGGCGCCGTCATCAGCTGGCAGAATACCTACGACGCCTACGAAAAACACCTCCCAGTGAAGGTGAAACCCCATCGGCAGATGAATCTAAAACATCTGTCACAGGTATTTGTGCAAAATGTGGTGAAGCATTTCCCGACGAAGCGAAATTCTGTCCAAAGTGTGGAGAAACTTTTGAAGAATTTACTGAGTCTGACGAACCTGAGGACACCTAGTCTTTGGCTAACGCTTCAAATTCATTGATGAATTCCTCGGCCTGCTTCATACCCAAATTCCAAAACTGTGTGGTTGAAATATCAAATCCAAGTTCAGCAGCTAATTCTCGTGGTGAATGTGTACTTCCAGCAGAAAGCAGGCGTCTCAATTTAGGAACAAAATCCTTGCCCTGTTCTTTATAGAGCCGATATAGGGCAAAGACAAAGAGATTGGCAAACACATATGGATAGTTGTACAATCGAAATCGGGGGATGTAGTAATGCACCTTGAACGTCCATTCCCAGATACTTTCAGGAAGCCATTCGATAACATCACCAAAGATTTTGTCCCGTCCTTTAACCCAATATTTACTAATCGTTTCTCCGTCTAAGTATTCGCCCCGTTCGAAGGCATCATACAGATCCATTTCAAAGAAGTATCGGGCAGAGACTTGAAAAACAGCAATGCCAAATTCATCGAGCACTTTTGCCAGGACTTCAAGTTTTTCTTCTTTGGTCTTTGCCTCTGCGATAAGTTTGTCAACAAGGAGTAATTCTCCAAAAATGCTGCCCACTTCAGCAATGCACATGCCGATATCCGTATTGATGGGTTTTTGATTTGTAGACATGAGGACGCTGTGTACGGCGTGACCATTTTCATGAACAAGTGTAAACACTTCACCTAGCCGTCCATTATAGCTCAGGAGAATGAAGCCGGAATTGCCACTTTGCCAGGAAGAAAAGAAAGCACCCGAACGTTTCCCGTTTCGAACTTCTCCATCAATTCGTTGTTTATCGAACATGTCTTGGACAATTTTTGCGAGTTCTGGATCGAAGCCTTCATATGTGTCGATGGAAATTTTCCGAGCGTCTTTCCAAGTGAATTTTCGATCGGGCATATTGGGTAGTGGAGCAACCACATCCCATTCTCCAAGTTTGGGTAGTCCCATGACTTTGGCTTTTGCTCGAAGATAGCGACGGAAGAGGGGCACATTATTTGCAACTGTAGACATGAGGACATCGATGGTTTCTGCGTCGACGTCATTGTCTATGAAGCTTTGTGTTCGGGGTGTAGGCCAGTTTCGTTTCTTGCTAGTTGCGATATGATCGCCTACAATAGCTCGGAGAGCACTAGCCCACATGATTTCATCTTGACTAAGGCCAGTCCAGACAATTTGTTTGGCGGCTTTCCGAACGTCCCGGTTGGGATGTTCGTATAAGGAGATGATTTCTCCATAAGGCATGATTTTGGTTTTCCCTTCAATCTCAATTTCATAGGTGCGGGTAGATAACCAGTCACCCTGGAGTTGAGACCAGGAGTCAATGCCGAATCGATCCTTTTGGATGATAAGCTGTTCTTCGATGTCACTTAACATGTGAGGCGCCCGACGTTTTGCGATTTCAAGTGCGTGCTTATATTCCGCCAGTTCGGGATTGTTAATGAGGTCTGGTTTTGCTTCAATAAGCTGAGAAACTTCAATTTCCGTGAAGGCTAGAATCTGTGCGAGCGTCATACTCTTCCGACGAGCTAGATCAGCAGCTTGTTTTATTTCCGGGTCCAGAGAATTGGCAGAATAGCTTAAGCGTGGATATTTTAAGACGCCTTCTCGCTTGAGAAATAGTTCCTGATTGCGTTCAAGAAAGGTTTTGAGTTCTTTTGCTGTGAGTGATGTAACTTTTCCCTTATACTCAGATGCAATTTGCTCAGCATCTTGCACACATTCGTCCATGAGTGCTTTCAGCGCGTCTAATTTTGTTGATGGAACCATTGGACTCAGGTCCCATGTCTCACCCTTAATTGTCATAATAAATTGCCCCGTCCACTCAAGGAGTGGTTTTGGGTTAAAAGTTCCTTGGTTGAATTAAATTCAATCCTTTTGAAATGACCAAGTGAAATTAAAAGACGATTTTAATTATGCATTGAGTTGATAGCAAACGCTACTGAAGTTGTCGAATATATCACGGAAGGCTTTGTAGAGTTTATCATAGACCACTACTCGTTTTTTGTTTGGTTTGACTTCTTTGTCGTACTTGAATAAGCGTTCAAGTTCATCAAAGGATTTGAATTCACCGAGGGCAACGGCTGCAACCATTGCTACACCGACCGTACCTGCATCTTGCAAGGTGGTAACACGTCGCAAAGGAACATTCAGGACATCAGCAAAGATTTGAAGCCATAAATCACTCTTAGCTCCACCTCCACAGACATTCAGCTGATTCACCTCGTGGCCCATACTACTCAGAGCTTCTTTCACCCAACGTGTATTATATGCAACGCCTTCGAGGACGGCGCGGACCATATGCGGACGACTGTGATCGAAACTAAGATTCAAAAATGCACTCCGAACATAGGGGTTGATGAAAGGGCACCGCTCACCAATGGGCCAAGGGAGATAGAGAAGATTCTGACTGCCTGGAGGAACCGCCTTGGCCTGTTCAGTGACAAGCTCGTAGACATCCCTATTAACAGCTGAAGCTTGTTCACCTTCCGAGGTACATACATTTTCCACCAGCCAAGCTAGACAGGATCCTGCACTCTCCATATGACCTGTGAGTAGTAGACGCCCAGGAATTGCACTCTCAATAGTACCGGCTCCGCATAAATCGAATTGAGGAGTCTCCTGGTGTTGAGAGATCCACCCTGAAGACCCGATGTACAAATGTGGTTTCCCGGGCGTGATAGCTCCAGAGCCAACGGAAACCGCGACAAGATCTCCGCAGCCACATACAACCTGAACCTCAGGGGTCAAGCCCACACTCTTTGCAGATTCTGGGGACAGCGTACCAAGAACTTCAGTGGTTTTCACAATGGTTGAAAAATGATCCATGGACAGCCCTAGTCCCTCTTCAATGATTTCGGGTTCAGGTTGATGAGTGTCTATTCGGAAGTAGTTCCACAGACACGCATGACTCCAATCCGTATAGAAATCCTTGATACCCGCCTGAAAAAGAATCCAATCTTTAACATCGACAAACTTCGTAGCTTTTTTGAAGATATGGGGCTCCTCGTTTTTCACCCAGGCAATTTTCGCGAGAGGATCCTTAGCTGACATTACGGGTATGATGTTTTTTGAGATCATGTCGGGGAACGAGAATTGATTCATAAAGGGCGTAACATAATCGACTGAGCGCACGTCGTGCCAGAGAATCGTTTTACGCAGCGCACGACCCTGAGCATCTACTGGAATAACAGAAGCCATCATTGCATCGACAGTGAAGGCAATTACACTTCGAGGATTGATTTTCGTTTTCGCAATGACTTCTCGGGATGTCGACTTGATTGCGTCCCAATACACTTGTGGGTCTTGTTCAGCCCAACGCTCCTGTGGATACTCTACCTGGTAAGCTTGTTGCACCGTCCCTAATACACTGCCCTGTGTGTCCACAATACTAGCCTTTGTGGCACTGGTTCCCAAATCACAGGCCAAAATATACTTTGTTGACATTAACAACCCTCCTTATCATTAGGGAGGGAACTTGGATAAAGGCTTACGCCTACACGACATTCAATGCGATAGAACATGTTTGATAGCAGCGACACATGTTTCATTCTGTTTCTGGGTTCCGACAGTAATTCGAACGAATTGGCCATCGAGCCCAGTTTTTCCTGTATAATCCCTCACAATGATACCTGCTTTGATTAGTTGTTGTGTAATATCATATGAGCTAGCGTCTGGAGCAGAAAATTTCGTGAGGACAAAATTCGTGTTGGAGGGGTAAGCCTTGACATTAGGAAGAGAATTGAGAGCAGCCTCGAGATACTCTCTTCCCTTCTTGATCTCCCGTATGACAAAATCTAAATAAGCAGTGTCTTCTAGAGCCGCGATTGCCGCTTTCGCTGTGATGCGATTGACGGGGAAGTGGTGCATCACTTTGGTGAGGTAAGCGGCTAACCCTGGATTAGTAATCGCGTAACCTAATCTAAGCCCCGCAAATCCAAAAGCTTTAGCCAAAGTCCGAGTGATAATAAGGTTAGAGTACTCGTGGATGAGTGGCTTGTGCGTAGTTCCAGCAAATTCATAATAAGCTTCATCGACAACAACGAGTAGATCTAGTTCTAGTAGCCGCCGTAACTCTGATTCGGGTATACAGTTACCTACTGGATTATTAGGACTGACAATGACGATTTCTTTTGTTTCGGGGGTAACTGATTCGATTAGGTGATCAACCGACCAACCATAATCAGGCGGTGACCGTGGCGCAAGCTGAGGAGTACCTCCGTAAATGTCAAGCCGAATTCGATAGGGAGCATAATCAGGTGGAGCAAAGAGTACGGCATCTCCGGGATTAAGGAAGCCATAGTATAAGGCGTCAATAAACTGCGTAGACCCATTACCCACAACAATATGGGTGTCTGGAAATCCGGTATAAGTTGACAAAGCTTGTTTGAGTTCGTAATAAGAGGAATCAGGATAAAGATGAGCGTTGTCTATTTCATCGATGATTGCTTGTCGGGCTTGTGGAGAGATACCATAGGGTAATTCGTTTCCCATTAACCTGGCGTATTCAGGACGTTCTTGATACAAGAGTCTAAGGATGGCTGTCGGATTGTAGGGTTTGCCTTCTTGAATATGTGATTTCAATAAGTGTGAAACATCGCCCATAAGGCGTCTCACCCCAATCATTTGATTGAGACTATCTATGCATCCTACAGACGCCTTAAAGGCAGTGGTTGTACGGGTGAACTACCCCGACCCGAAGGATAGGGCTTCCTGCTTCATCCCATCGACCTTTGTCGACTAGTCCACAGGCTCTACTCGCCGTTCCGGCGATGTTACCCAGTCAAGGACCTTGGTTCTTGGTCACCGACCAGGACCTCAACAAGGAAGTCTTAAAAACTAATTTAAACTCCACGGTTCATCACTGCCATAAAGAGCTGAGTCTTATCGTTGTGTTAGAAAACACAATCTTAGCTTGAATGAAGTGATATTTTCCACTATCCGTCTTTCTTTTAAAGCAAGCGAACCCAACACACGATTATGGCGGTCTATGACGAGCTTATAGCAAAATACCGGGAAATCGCATTAACACAATCGATTATGACGATTATGGCCTGGGATACGGAAACTTACATTCCTCCCATGGCATTCCCCCAAAGAGGAGAACAGATGGCGCTTTTAGGCCAATTACAACATCGCATGGCAACAAACCCCGCAATTGGTACACTGTTAGACAAGGCTGAAAGCAAATCCGTCTTAAACAAACTAGATGAAGTGCAGCAACGAAACATCTACCTCTTTCGCCGTGAATATGATGCAATGACAAAACTTCCGGAGGAACTCGTTGCAGCGCTAGCCAAACAGGCTACGCTGGCTGTGAATGTCTGGAAGCAGGCTAAAGCAAAAAGCGATTGGAAACTCTTCGAACCTGAACTATCGAAAATGGTGGATCTAGTCAGACAACGGGGAGAAATCCTCATGGAGGTCCGAAAAACCCCCACCATCTATGATGCACTTATCGACTTATTCGAACCCAAAATGACCCAGGAGACTATTTCAAAAGTTTTTACCGATCTTCGCAACAGCCTCATTCCCCTTGTGAATAAATATACAGCAGCGATGAAAGGAAAGGATTTCACGTTCCTCACACGAAAAGTGCCAATTGAAACCCAACGAAAAATTGGTACGGCACTCACGGAGTTTATTCAATATGACACTACATCGAAGCACGCTGGAGGTCGTATTGATGAAACCGAACACCCGTTCACCGCTGGATATTTCGATGATGTGCGTATCACCACCCATTACTATGAAGATAATTTTACATCCTCAATCTATTCGGTTCTTCATGAAGGCGGACACGCTCTCTATGAACAAAACTTTCATTCCGACGCCAAATTTCAACCATGGGGTGATGCAGCCAGTTATGGAATTCATGAATCACAATCACGATTCGTCGAAAACATAGTAGGTCGATCTCCAGAATTCATTAATCACTTTCTCCCCATTCTAAACAAATTAACAAACAACACCTTCAAAGACATTAGCGTTGACCAATTCGCTCAAGGAGTAAATAGAGTTGAACGCACTAAAATCCGAATAGAAGCTGATGAGGTCACCTATTCGTTACATGTAATTATCCGTTTTGAAATTGAGCGAGACTTATTCGCAGATAAAATCAGCATCTCAGACCTCCCCAGTGTGTGGAACGAAAAATACGAAAAATACCTGGGAGTTAATATCAAAAACGATTCGGAAGGTGTCTTACAAGATACGCATTGGGCGTCAGGGTATCACGGTTACTTCCCCAGCTATGCACTCGGAAATATTTACAGTGGACAATTAATCAATGTGATGGAAAAAGACATACCAGATTGGTTAGATCAAATTGAATCAGGTAAGTTTGGAACGATCAAACAATGGATGGTAGACCAGGTTCACAGAAAAGCAAACTTATACGACCCCGAGGATCTCATCCAACGCATCACTGGTGAAGGATTAAACGCGCAACCCTTCACGAAATACCTGGAGACCAAGTACAATCAGATATTCAATGTGTAAAGACGGCTAAACTCGCAGAATCCATGAGAAAATACTAACAAAAGACTCATTTCCTCTTAAGAACTAAAGTTTTCTTAAGGAGACTAACTAATAGTTTTATAATAAAATACTAAGTCGATTTCATGCTGAGGTGTTATTAGATTGATCCATCACGTCTTCATTATTGATGCTCGCGACGAGATTGTTGTACAGAAGAAGTTTTGGATCATTGACGTTAACACAATTGAAGTCCAGAATTTTGCTTCACGGGTTAAAGACGCACAGAGCCTCCTATTCGAACAAATTGGTGAAACCAAATACGTCGGTCAGCCACTTGGTCGGGGTATTGTAGTCTTATGCGCTGAATACGTTGATGAGGAAGGCGCATTAATGGAAAAACTTGAAAAGGTCACCGAAGAATTCCGGCGAGTCATCAGTTACGACGAAGAATATGAAGACTTCATGAGGAAAGTTGACAAATACGTCACCACTAAATTAAAGGTCAGCATTCTGGGCTATGGTGGTGTGGGCAAAACCACCATTGTTCAGCTCCTGAATGGTGGGGAACCTCCTCAATCCTACATTCCAACCATTGGCATTGACATCCAAAAAATCGAAGGGGCACGCATCGGAACCTATGAAATTGTGACCTGGGATTTTGCTGGGCAAGAACGATTCCGAAAGCTGTGGAAAGCACTCTTCTCTCGAAGCCGAATCGTCTTTTTAGTTACAGATTCAACCCTCGAGAACGTTTTACAAACCAAGGACATCATTTCCTTTTTACAACAGCAAGGCGTCAGTGGCGAAATTGTGGCTATCGCCAATAAACAAGATCTCCGGGGCGCATTGCAGCCACATCTGGTCCAACGCCTTCTAGGCGTCAAATGTTATGGATTAACAGCGATAAATCCGAATGACCGAACAAAGGCAATCGATATCATTCGCGCAAGCTTGGAACGGACGGTGGACTGGGGCAAGATGGAAATCGACACCATTGACTTCTTACCCTAGCTATTATCTACTTACAAGAATCCCGAACACCACGAAAATAGCGATAGTGAAAATGAAAAAAGTGAGGATCGAACCAACACTTTCACATTGAGATTGTATCTCTCTATAACAAGATTTACAATATGAGACTGGAATCCAGAGGCCTGTATAAATCACTGAATGGTGTTCCTTACCAATGATTTCTTCTTGACAGCGATTACATCTAACCATAATGATATCGAGCCCGAAACGACCTGGCTCAAGAAATTCTAGTCAATGCAGGAATATAAACTTCCACTATCCTAACCACTTTGGTAAAGGCAACGAATTTAATTACGGTTAGATCTCCCCTAGAAAACCTGTGAATAGTATGGCGAGTCAAAGTTCAACCAAATCTTTGCAGAAAAACCCGCCGTTTTTAGTGAGCCGCGTTCAGGCTAGTGCCAATCTCAGAGCTGACATTGAGCAAGCCGTCGAGCTTATTAGCGGTTTTCGCCAACTAATTCAGCCAGGCGATCTGGTCACTATTAAACCGAATATGAACACTGCTGACCCCTATCCGGCTTCCAGTGACGCTGATTTCATTCAAGCCCTTGGTGAAGTCCTGCTCGACGCAGGGGCTGGGAAACTCCAAATTATGGACGCCTCCACCCAGCGCGTCTGCACAAGAGATGTCGGCGAAGAGATTGGACTCTGTGATGTGGCAATGGACCTCAACGCTGATTTCATCTCTCTTGACGAACACCCCTGGATCAAACAATCATTCCCACTAGGGAAATACTTGAAGAGTGGACATATCGGTGAACCCGCATTGAATCTTGGGAAACTTGTCATTGCGCCTTGTTTGAAAACCCATTTTCTGGCAAAATTCACCGCGAGCATGAAGGTTATGATGGGCTTGTTGAAACGCCAAGATCGTCTCAAAATGCATATGCGGAAACTCGAATACAAAATCGCTGATCTCGCCTCCTATTTTCACCCAGCATTGGTTATCATGGATGCTCGGAAAGTCTTCGTTACGAAAGGACCTGCATCCGGACAACTTGAGACACCAAATCTCATCTTAGCTAGTCATGATATGGTCGCAATTGATGTTGAAGGCGTTCGGGTTCTACAAAGTTATAACGCCAAGAACAAACTCGATCAACCTGTCTGGGAGTTAGGTCAAATAGCACGAGCCAAAGAAATCGGATTCGGCGCTACTAGTGATGAAGACATTCAAGTCATTGAAGGTTAGTGAGCCTTTCTTGCCTTGTGGTGATTTATTCTGACACTTTGATGATGTCATCATAGTGTCCTTCACGGATTTTGTTCAGAACCACGAAGGATCGGGTTTTTTCGATAAAGTCTTGCTTGCGGATCTGCTCGATAATTTCTTCAAAGCCGTTGATATCCGGGCAGATGATTTTGATGATGAGGTCGTATTCACCAGTCACGGTATAGATTTCGACGATATTTTCGATATTCCTGAGAGACTTGGCGATCTCTGGTCCACGCCTCCTCCCCACATTAACACCTACCAAGACTGTAATGGGATTATCAGCCTTCTCGTAGTCGATGGCGACGGTGAACCGTTGGATGACCCCGGATTTGACTAGATTGTCGATGCGGCGTCGGACGGCTGATTCAGACAGCCCAAGGGTTCGTGCTAGGTTGGCAACGGGTTGTCGGGCATTAAGTACGAGGTGACGAAGAATTCGTCGATCGGTTTCATTAATCCGGAATTGCATCATATTGTCACTTCCATAACATTTTTATGGGCATTTCGTTCTGCCCATTTTCTACTACTTTTCATACTGATTCTAGCCACTTTTCGTCATCACCTTAAAAAGTAATGGTGGTTACACAAATTTTCCTATTTGATTTTGGTGGGTTCTCGTGCTTCTTTATATATAATTGGTGGATTCCAATGGTAAAGGATCCAGTTGTTTACGTTGATGGTGAATTTGTACCCAGAGAGGAGGCTAAGGTTTCAGTTTTTGATCATGGGCTCCTCTATGGCGATGGCATCTTTGAGGGTATTCGTGTCTATAATGGCGTTGTGTTCAAGTTGGATGCTCACTTAGACCGATTGTATCGGAGTGCTAGGGCCATCGAGTTGAATATTCCCTTGGAGAAGGAGGCGTTGAAGGCAGCGTTGTTGGAGACGCTTCGTCGGAATGGGTATACGGATTCGTATATCCGGTTACTCGTGACTCGGGGGAAGGGGGATTTAGGTGTGAACCCGAAAAAATGTCCCAAGGCATCGGTGGTTATCATTAACATCCAGGTGGAGCCGATGCATGGGCATGGGTCGAAGAGTCAGGGTATATCGACTATTATTGCGAGTACTCGTCGTCAGACCCCTGATTCAGCAAGTCATGAAATCAAGTCATTGAATTACTTGAATAGTATACTCGCCACGTTAGAGGCGAATCGGCAGGGTGCGGATGACGCGATTATGTTAGACCACCGGGGTTTTGTCGCAGAGGCGACAGGTACTACCTTAGTTGCAGTGTGGAATGGCGAGTTGCATGCGCCCCCGTTGACAGCGAGTATTTTGGATAGCATAACTCGGCGATTTGTCCTTGATTTGGCGCGAGAACTTGGGTTTCCGGTTCATGAGCGAGATATGACGCTTTTTCAGTTACTGATGGCTGATGAGGTGTTTCTTTGTGGTACTATGGGAGAAATTACACCGGTGCGGAGTATCAATGGACAATCAGTTGGAGATCAAACGCCTGGTCCGGTGACGCAGCGTTTGATTACAGAGTATAAGGCTCGAAGAAAAGATCCCCAATATGGTACACAGATTTAGTGTTGGTGGGGAAAAACTAGTTTGATGGGAGGTGATTAGTTGGTAGAAGGAAATGATTGGACAAACCGTTTATCGTTTCGCTTAGCGTTTTTAGCGATTCTTACGGCATTAACGACTGTTTTGACCATGGTCGTTTCGATTCCGATTCCCGCGACTCAGGGTTATATTAACTTAGGGGATGCTGGTGTTTTGTTATCAGGGTTGCTTTTAGGACCTCTGGGCGGGATTGCTGGCGGGTTAGGGTCAGCTCTTGCAGATTACGCTTTAGGGTATATTCACTATATTCCAATTACATTCGTCGTAAAGGGTCTTGAGGGAGCAGTGACTGGAACAATCTTTTGGGTATGGAAACCAGTTCGTCGAGTTGAATGGCGATTATTTCTAGCGTTGCTAGCTGGTAGTGTTGTGATGGTTTCTGGATATTTTATAGCAGAGACCGTGATGTATGGATTTGCTGCAGCAGTAGTGGAGGTTCCTGGAAATATCTTTCAGGTGACATTTGGCAGTATCGTTGGAGCTGTAGCATTTCTGAGTGTTGATCGGGTTTTCAAATTAACCTTTAAACAGAATAATGCTTCAAATGATATTCATTGGTCCTCTCCAAAAGTGCTGTTTGATAATTAGATTGGAACGATTGTTCCTTTCAAAACAGAAGTAATCGGAGTATGAGTCTCAACGTATTGCTTTAATGCATCAATTGCTTTAACCGGAATCCCACGTCGGTTCTTACCATAACGGGTAGGAATGCTTTGAACTGTTAAGAAACAGGCCTGATAGGTCTTAGCTGGATTCAGGTGTTGTCCACCCACGAAGAACTCCTGAATTCGTTTCCGGTATGGATTCTCAATTTTGAAGTAGAAGTTGATGCCCAAGGCGCGTTTGACGTAGCCTCCCATTTGTCGATAGGGGTCACGGGAGAAGGTGTTTTCAAGGCTATCTTCCATCATTTGCCAGAGTTCTGCGCCCGTGATGTCACAGATGGATATTGGAGGATTATCTGGAATGATGTTCCAAAGGTCATTCATGGTGATATTTCCGGGTGGAATAGGGGCACCATAGCGCCAACCGTTTGAAATGGCAATTTCAGTGCCACTTGCCTCTAAACAGGATTCTAGGAGCAGATTATCCATAGTTGATTCGAGGGTCCGCCAACGGCTGAGTGTACTGCGAGTTTTCCCAACCACACTATTTAGCATGGAACATTGGGATTTGGTGAGAATGCCTCCAATCATGTCCTGGACCGCAGGATTGGGAGTGATGGATTCCTCGACTGGAATTAGTTGATGTTTAAAGGTCTTCACACGTTTGTTGGAAATCGTTACATCAAGACGCCCAATGAAGGAGCCGTGGCTTCCAGATTGAAAGATTACAGCGCGGTTGACAACTACAGGTTTGTATAAGCGATTGTGGGTATGAGCACTAAGGAGAATGTCAATACCGTCCACTTCAGCTGCGAGTTTAAGATCCTGTGGATAGCCAAGGTGTGATAAAACGAGGATGAGATCAACGCGTTCCTTTTCACGAAGGTTTGTGATATAATTTGGGAGTTTTTCGTTGCCGAGAGTGAAATATACGCCTTCGCTGAAGGAAGGAGGCATAGTCTTATCGACGATATTGGAGGCAATGCCAACAACACCAACCTGTAAACCATTGCGTTCGATGATGGTGCCCGGTGAGAAGATGAGGGTTTTAGTGTCTTTTTCGTAGCAGTTGATAGCGAGCATGGGGTAGTTGAGTTGGTGTGTCAGCACTTGAAATTCGGCGGGTCCATAGGCGAATTCCCAGTGAGCTGTCATGGCATCAAAGGCCATGGCATTGAGAATGGGAATCATGGCTTTGCCTTGACTTTGGACGACGGGATAGGTGCCATGGATGGTATCTCCGCAATCAAAGGTTAGCACGGCGTTAGGATGCTCTATTTGTGTTTGGTTGAATAGTGTAGCAATACGAGCGAATCCACCAACCTTGCGGGTTAGTGTGCGTCCTCCTTTCCTGAAGATTTCGTTATGTGGTTCGAGGTAACCATGGCTATCGTTGAGTTGCAAGATTATTAGCTGTTGACTTTTTGACATCGAATCTTCCCTCGTTTTTGTAAACCAAGAGATCGGGTTACTAAGTCTTATTCTTTATATACATTTGATAGTTACGATGATGAATGAGTAACGTTGCAGATTATAATGCGGGGGTCTCTTTTGATTTATTGGTTCGTTGTCTAGGGAAGGGGCATGGTTCCATGGAGGCTTGAATGCTCTTCACGGATTCTTTGATTAGGAAATTCCAAGTAAGGGGACCTAAATCTAGTAGTGCGTTGAAAAAGTAGTCCCAAGTCTGAGGACCAAGATTCAAGGCTTTCTCAAATGCTTTTTTCATGGCGACGAATCGCTTTTTTGTGTTAGTCGTCATGCCAATAGATGTCCATTTATCCTTTGAAGATTCTAATTTTCCTAAAGTCGGAGACATTCATTTTCCTCCAATAATTGGTAACAAAGTCGAACTTAATCCAGATAATATGTGATTTCATTTTTGAAGCTGTCGGCTGCAATATGAGTGCTCCTTGGCACGAGTCTGCTAGTAGCCGAAATAATTAATGCAATTGGGTGCATCATTTGACATAGTTCAGGTGTTCAATCGATGCGAGTTAAAGCCCTAGTTGCTGGACTCACAGAGTTAGTGGAAGAATTGGGTGTCGAAGGTTGGCATGAGTTCCTAACACCTGATCGAACACGAATTGATTTTGCTATCACTAAAGGATCCCAGCGTCTACTAGCAGTGGAATTTGAACGTTCTCGAAAATGGTTGTTTGCTCGTGTCTTATATAATTCGGTGAAAGCTCAGCGAGCTGAGTTTCCAGCCATCCTGTTTGTTTATCCCTTTTATGACCTTCCCCGTGCAGGTCGTTCATGGGTTCCAAACTATGTGGAAGATAAATTGGAACTTCGACTGGCTTTGTGTCATCCCCGTGATTGTCTGATTGCCACTCGAACACTTATCTGTGAACAATTGAATTTACCAGTTCCTACTGAAATTACAGAGACGGATTGCGTCATATCTTCCAATACACCCCACCATTCACTGAAGGTGGGTGCAGAAGCTTGGAAGGCCATGAAATCTCGTTCTGTCTCCAAGAAACCTCGTAAACGACGGGGAACGAAAGTATCAGCAAAAAAACAAGACAACCAACCAGATAGGTGAATGAGATTCAATAATTGGTGCACGAAGCTTATAATCTCACAATGCACAATTTTGATTGTGTTTTAGCAGGGGAATACTTATGTCGGAGACTATTGATCAGGTTATCTCTGAACGACTTGAAGTCCTCTCACGGACAACTTTCCCAGCGAATTATGTTTTTTCCAAAGCCTTTGAGTATGCTGTGAAACATCGAGATTGCGCTTTTACTATTTGTACAAAATCTGGTGCTCAAGTGAACTTCACTAAACCTGTTAAGGTGCATCCAAATCTACTAAATCGGGAAGGGGCATTTGCGTATCGAAAACGCTTGTATTATGTGAAAGAACTGAAAATCCTTGATAGTTTCTTAGTCATTACTCATGACCAACTTGAACTGCCTGAGAAGAAAGACCTGAAAGATAATGTGGGATTCTTTGTAAAGGCAGTGACGCCCTATCTTAAAGCCATAGATGATATCATTCGACGACGATTCGGTACGATAGTAATCCGCATTTCAACCCGAGATAAGCCACTTATTTTACATCGCCAATCGGTAAAAGGAAAACAGATACTCACTGCAAATGAACTTCTGGCAGAAATCAACATCCCACTAGAACTTAGACTGGCAATTCGAGAAACATTATTTCGAAGTAAACCTGGCCCGAAAATTCAATTAAAAAGTTTGAAGAAACCCGAAGAGACCACTGTTAAACCCTCCTCTTTCACATTAGAAGACGGACGAATCATCCTCTATTCTCCTAGCAGCCTTCAAGCCCAAGAATTTATTGAGCTAGGGAAGGTCCCTTACCACTTCGAAAGTAAGGAAGGACCAGTAACAGCCCGAGAAATCATAACCAGTTTCCTTCAATTCGAAAACCAGACTGTAGCCCAATTACTAGAAGAATACAGCGAGTTAGCGTTTCTACCCTTTTTCTTTGACCTCTACTTGGAGCAAGGTGGCATTCCAATTAGAAATGTCGCACTTTTTGATGGCAAACTCATCATTGGAAGAACCCCAGATTCAAATGTCAATAAAGGGGAATTTGAAATATTTCTGGCTAAAGCAGGGATTGACAAACATCTATTGAAGAGCTAATATCAAACGTATCTCTAAAAAGCATGAATAATTGTTACAAATTTGTCTTAATAGCATTGACACCAAGATTGAATGCTTTTTGATTGACTTCCTTTAAGCGACGAATTTTCGCGATTTCTTTCTCCAGCATCAGAGTTTTTATTGGCATGAGATCAACCCCTGCCAGGGCGCCTACCATTACAGTATTCATTACCAGGGGGTTCCCAGCTTGTTCCGCTAATTCCACCGCATCAAGTGTAAATAAACGTGAACAGAGTGTTTTGAGCCGTCTTTCAACTTCATCAATTGAAGGGTATTTAAGTTGGCCAGTGAGTACCTCAACTGGATAGACTGGATGCATGTTCACGATGGCAACGCTTGAAGGATTAAGGTAGCGAGCGCCTACTCGGAGTGCTTCAATTGGTTCAAAGCCCAAGAGTAAATGGGCAGAGTGTAGTGGGATAAGTGGCCCAACATCATGTTTACTTATCCGAATATGAGACATCACTGATCCACCACGTTGGGCAGCTCCATAGGTTTCTCCAATCGCAGCAATGAAACCCTTAGTAATTGCTGCATCAGCAATTAAGCGTGAAGAGAGGACATTCCCTTGACCCCCCACACCAGCAATCACAATGTTGAATGGATCATCGTATATTATTTTGCTCACCCCTAAAGAGCGTGGATAGCATTGTGAGGACACACGTCAACACAAACTCCACAGCCATTACATAAAGTGATATCAATTCGCGCTTTATTGGATTCGTTATCCCAGACACATGCAGGGCAATTGAATTCTACTGAGCATATCTTACATTGTTCTCCAAAGCATTTGTCAATATCAACAGTAAATAATGGAATGGGTTCTTGCTGTTGTCGTCTTTGGCGATTAGTGATTAATGCACATTCTCGTCGAAAGATGATAGCTTCACTGTCAGCTGATCTCAGGGCTTTGAAAACGGTATCGATTGATTCTTTGATGTTAAATGGATCCACAACTGAGATGGATTGATAACCAATCCCCTGAAGCACTCGCTCTATAGGAACCTTAGAAGTCACGTCTCCGGTTGCTGTAAAGCCTGTACCAGGATGTGGCTGAAACCCTGTCATTGCGGTAGCGTTGTTATCTAGCACACATACAATCGCCTTTGATTGATTATAGATAATATTGACTAGGGCGGGGAGACAGGCATGATAAAAAGTTGAATCCCCAATCACTGAAATAACTGGGTCATCTAAACCAAACTGGTCTAGTTTGCCAAGGCCACTAGCGATTCCAACTCCAGCACCCATCGAATGCTGGTTACGCATGACTCCATGATAGAACACGCCGAGTGAATAACACCCGATATCTCCGGTGACAATCCCTTTGCCCTTATTGCGTTTAATCGCTCGGTAAATACTATAATAAGCAGGTCGATGAGGACAACCAGGACAGAAGGTGAGAATTCGCCTTGGAACAATATCAGGAGCATCTTTTACAATGCTTAGATATTCTTCCTGAACTGGAGAATATTTTAGATTCCTCAAAGATGTTATTGCCTTAATTGCTAGATTGATGTCAATTTCGCCATAACTTGGTATGTGCCCAGATAATTTTCCAAAAAATCTAGGAATTGTCTTGGATGACAACTCCGAAGCTAAGCTGCGGACTTGCTCTTCTAAATATGGATCAACCTCTTCGAAGAAGAGTACACCAGTTGTCGTCTTTAGTCGTTTAAGAATCATTGATTTGGGCAATGGTGCAAGTGTAGCAATTCTAAGAATCCCGACATCCTGTAATTGGAGAATATCAACTGCCTCTCGTGCATATTTCCAAGCTACACCTGATGTGATAATTAGTAGGGAGGGTTTTGACGGTCCATCATACCGATTCCAAGGAGATTTTTCAAATTCATCTTTACGGATTTTTTCTAACTTAGCATGTAGCGTGCCATGTCGTAAATGAGGGCGAGGAAGATTGTGTAAAGGAAGATTATAATCAAATTTCGCGGTTCTATTTTGCCGAATAGGTTTTCCTAATTTGAATGGAGCTCGACTATGGGCTAAACGTGTTGTTTCTCGTACCATGACAATGATGCCAAATTTTTCAGATAAATCGAAGGCGTAAGACATGATATCCTTTGCTTCTTGATGAGTAGATGGTTCAAGCACAACGATGTCAGAATAATACCCTAGGGGTCGGGCATCACCTTCAGTTGTGGAGCTGTGAGCAAATGGATCATCCGCTACTACTAAGACCAATCCACCTGAACCGTGACCAGTATAAGCAATGTTGATTAAGGAGTCTAATAAAACGAAGAGCCCATTGAGCTTCATTGAAGCCATGGCACGAAGACCTGCCCAGGCTGCGGCTGTGGCGGCTTCAAAGGCAACTTTTTCATTGACACTCCATTCCACATAGAGGTCAGAATCTTTGGCTACTGTGGCTAGATTCCCTAAAATCTCTGATGATGGTGTACCAGGGTATGCGGCAGCGAAATGAACGCCTGCTTCGAAGGCACCACGAGCAATTGCATCATTACCCAAGCCGATGAACACATCACCAGCTTTACCGGTCATTAGGGATTTACTCATTTCTATACACACCATCACAATTGGAAAAAGTATAATGGAGTTACTACGTGAAGGTCCTGTTATAATAAAACCTTTTAGCCACAACCAACCTCGTAAAGAAATACCAATCAGAAACGAAGAATAACCACACAATTACGCCATAACAATAGTTGATGAGGTATGAGCAGGAAAGCAACAAAAAAGATGAGAATTGTAGATTTTCATATACATGTAGGAAAACGTGAACATTGGAATCCCGCAATACACAAGCTCTTCAAGAAACTAAATCCAGGCCTTTATGAGATACAAAATGAAATCATGACACCTGAAAATATCATTGCCATGTTAGATGATAGTAGTGTGGATTGGGCAGTCATTTTAGCTGAAATCTCACCTAAGGTCACTGGTGTAGTAACCAACGAGTTCATCGCTGAGTTTTGTAAAAACCACCGTGACCGCCTTATTCCTTTTTGTTCCATTGATCCCACTGAAGATCAAGACTCTAAAGGCACTCTTGAACATGCTATCCAGGCTCTTGGTATGCGAGGTTTGAAGCTCTATCCCACCTATCAATACTTTTATCCGAATGCGTATGCGACCTCCCAACGAATGGAAGGATTACGCGAATTATATGAAAAAGCGGAGAGTCTTGGTATTCCTGTTATGTTTCATACTGGGACTAGTATTTTCCCGGGTGCCCGGCTGAAATATGGAAATCCATTATTCTTAGATGATGTGGCATCCGATTTTCCAAAAATGCCTGTCATTGTCGTACATGGTGGCAGAGGTCCTTGGTTTGATATGGCATTTTATGTTACCCGGCTCCACTCCAATGTATTCCTCGAAATTTCTGGTTTGCCTCCCAAGAATCTGCTTCGATACTTCCCTCAACTAGAAAAAGTTGCTGAAAGGGTACTTTTTGGCAGTGACTGGCCAGGGGTTTCGAGTATAGCCGATAATATTGAAATCATTCAAGACCTCGAAATCGGTGAAAAAACAAAAGCCAAAATTCTTGGTGAGAACGCTATAAGACTACTTGGACTTGAATCCTAGTACCATCATTGTTTATTGATTATTTCGGTTTTGTAAAGATAGTGACCAATGTGCAGGCACCTGCGTGGATACATTGATCACAGGTTATATCGGTTTCAACTTCAGCGGTTGGTAAAATCAGAACCTCAAAACCAAGCTCTTCGTAATTAGTCTTATATTCGACTGCCCTAACTTCTTCAACACTAAACCGTTTAGTCCATCCCTGTTTTTCTAATTCTTTATCCGTCGTGTTGGTCATTGTAATCAACCTAATTGAGCGTCGAAGTAGTTGGTTTAGAAGAGGTCATCAAGTTCATCCTCACCGGGCATTTTACCGTGATCTTGGACATATTGTTGGAGAAGCTCCGTTTCTCGTTGAGTGTACATCGGATCTTCTTCGAATTTGAAAAGTCTGGCATTTGGTTGAAGGGTCAGTTGTTCTTTCAAGGTTAATTGAAGGTTCGCTGTACCTTTGATAATTAAAATCGTTTTTTCTTGGTCAGCAAGCGTGAAGACACCGGGTCCTTGTGGAATTGACTGAATATGCTCGACATTAAAGAGGATCCAGGATTCGGGTGGCGGTGTTGGTGGAGTAATTCTGAGGCGAAGTTCACATTGAAGACACCGCTGAGCTTCCTTTATTGCCAGTTCCTTTGAAAGCGCTAACTCAACTTCGTCGAAAGAAGTTCGGCGGTGGTCGAGCGAAAGGAGTGGTAATTCCGCTCT
>JAEOTO010000020.1 GCA_016839805.1 Candidatus Hermodarchaeota archaeon | reverse complement strand
TATATTTCTTACTACTACTCCCATTCGTCTTAATTGAAGGATTATGGCTTATGGGACTTTTACGAACTACTCCTAAAGAGACGTGGTATTCAACGCAAACCTTCTGGACCGTTAAGGCAATCTTCATAAAAATCTTGCTTTACGCTTCAATCATAATTATTCAAGTTATAGGAAGCGTAGCAATTGGGGGTGCATTGATATCTGGTTCCATTGGATTCCAGCTTATCTTCCTCTACATATTTATCCCATTCTTTGCTGTCTCTACAACGGTCATCGCCTGGTCCTATCGCCTCAGTAACCGCTTCTACATAGCTGTTCTGTTCAATGCCTTGCTGTTCGCTTGGATCATGGCAGCAATACTTCCCATCTATTTCTGAGTCTCAGATTATTCAGAAATCCAATCTCGATTGAATTCAAGTTGTGAAGTCCGTTCTCCTATTGGGTTAGATTCGAGGGAAGGTGAATGGCAAAGGTGCAATCCGAGTCGCCACTGGCAACAGTAGTAACTATCTCGACCTTCACAGGTCTTTCGAAGATTTCTTCCCATAACGTCTTATACCAGCCTGAGCCACAGTAACAAAAGGTCTTTGAAATCGGCTCTTTTGTAGCTTTCACCCAGCCACAATGGCAATATGCCTGACGCTTCTCATCCTCAGTTGTTGCCGTTTCATATTTTTTCGGATTGAAAGGGATTTTGGTTACGTAAATGATATTTCCTTCCCGTTTGGGATACTCATAATATGAAAGTCCTTCCCAAGAATTGTCTTTATGCATTAGTTGAAGTAACGCGTCAAGGTCACCGAGTCTACGATATTCTTTCTTAAGCTTTTGAATTCGAGTTTTTGGGAATCGGTGGGAACAGCATAAGAGGATTTCTCGGCGTGTTTCATCATCTTTAACTAATGTGTCCAGTCTGTCCATGGTAGCCTTTATCCATTCGGCTTTGCGTATTGGACTACTTTTAGCGGAAATAGTGCTTATATCTTCTAAGACTTGCTCCTTAACTGGACTACCGATAAAACGTTGTAAGGCTGTTTTGAACTTATCAAGCCATGTCATGATTGTCAGGTTATTCCAAACCTCTATAATGCTCTACTGATTATGGCATTCAATCATGTGACATCGAGCACAACCTTAAAGCAAGGGGAATTCCTCATTCTTGGCGTAGCCTTGGAGATACCTACATATGTCTGATAGTCACCTCTGGTTATTGGATGCAGCCTATGATGCTGTTCTTGGGCGCGTTGAGCTTACATATTTACAGACACCCGAACAACAGCTGATCACAGTTCATGATGATTTTACCCCGCATTTCTATGCCTTACCCGCCAGCTTAGGAACGCAAGTTAAACGAAAAGACTTGATGAACGACGAGTTTCTCACAGTAGCCTCTATTCCAATGGATAGTATGGTGGAAACTGAGCGAGAATGGGAACGTGACCTTAAACCAGCATCAAGCTATATTTATGATCAGCTGCTCCGATTCTGGTGTCCTCACAAGCCAACACTGAAAGGACATCAACTTAACTTACATTTACCAAGGAATCAACTCGATGCATTTAACACAAAATTTGCGCAAACCGCTGATGAAGATCCCCTGAAATTTGATCTATTGAAGGAATTCTTCAGCTACGCGATTCAACCTGTACCAGAAATACCTCGGGACCTATTGCGTATTGAAGAAAAATATGATGATTCCAGACTACTCTGGGGTGTTATGCTTGCTCGAATTGCTAATATTCCTTTCCAACGCGCCTTGAAAAGCCGGAGCGTTTCTGATTGGATTCGGTCGATGCTACACACCAGTTATCGGCACCTTGATATTTTAATCCCTAATCCAGAAGAACTTACACTGGGGCACACACCTCATCGCGTGGAAGGTGCCTTGACAATAGCACCAACACCCGGTGTCTATTATAACATGACAGTTGTGGATTTCGAGTCACTATATCCGAGCTTGATTGATCGATATAATCTCGCTTATGAGACAATGAATTGTGGTCACCCTGAATGTCAATCTAATCAGGTACCTGATGAGCCCCACTATGTTTGTACACATCGTCGTGGTATCTTCAGTGCCTTGATTGGTGCACTTAAAGATTTACGTATTCATTGGTTTAAACCCTTAAGCCGCCAGAAGGATATACCTACTGAGGAACGCAAGAAAGCACAAATTATCTCAGATCTTCTGAAATTTTTATTGGTGAGTAGTGGTGGCGTAACTATTCGAATCCATGGTCTTGCATCTCCTCCCCTTGCAGAGTCCATGATGGCCTATGGGCGATGGTCATTACGAAACAGCTGGGATTACGCTGTTGAGAAGGGTATGCGTCCTATCTATGGTGATACCGATTCGCTTTTTTTGGACCAACCAACTCTTAAACAGATCAACTGGCTCATTGCAAAAGTAAAAGATGAGCTCGATCTCATTCTTGCTGTAGATGTGGTGTATCCACTCTGTGTCTTTAGTTCTGCAAAGAAAGCCTATTTCGGAATGCTTCCCGATGGAACACCCGACATTAAAGGAATTACTTTAGGAAAATCCAGCACGCCTCCACGATTCCGCCAAATCTTTCTAGAAGCTGTCAAACCTCTCAAAGGTATTGATAACCCTAAAAAACTAGCCCAAGTTGGTCCTAAGATTATTGAGATTCTTAAACAACAGATATCCAAGCTTCGTCGGCGTGAATTCACCGTTGAAGATCTTGAATATCGAGTGAAACTTTGGAGGGCAGATAAGGAACGCCGAAAAGGAGCGGGACTTCCACAACCCTATCAAGCCCTTGAGCAACTGAAAGATAAAGGTATCAAAGTAAAGAAACGAGATGAAATCGGCTTTGTAAAGGTGAAACCCTTCCGGTATGGTGCCCGAACTTTTAGTGTAAAGCCCACTCGTATGGCTACACGAAATGAAATCGATGTGCCTGATTATATCAGGAAACTTGACATGGCCTTTGAACAGGTTTTGGGTCCTATGCAAATCGAGTTTCCTCGGAAACAGTCACGAGGGCTTGACATATTCCTCTCGGACAAATCCCATGAACCTTTCACTACCGATGAATCGGAATTTAAACTCTCAAAACGCGATTCGCACACTGAACAGCAAAAACAGTTACTCGACTATTCTAATGAGGAAAATAATCCAGAATCCTAATCAGATCCATATAGATGTCGGGGTGCGAGGTAGTTTGGAAATGTGTCAAGTAAAGCACGACGGAGTATGTAACAGGCATGACAGGCACTACTGACCTTTAAGGTCGATATTTTTACATTGTGTTCTTGCGCTAGTTGAATAAGTCCCCCAATACCTGTGCTAGTAAGGGCATGGATTATGGGATGTTGAATTGGATTATAGGATGAGATAATTTCATGAAGTGGCATTTGGTGCATGTTACCAATCGTAATACCAGGACAAAGAGTAACATATCCGGCACTGTCAATTTCGATGGTTGATAATTGAGCAAGGCTGGATCCTAACCAATAGGGTACTTGACAAGGTGAATCATCGAAAGTGTATAGGGTCGAATTGCCTTGAAGGTGATCAACCATTCGTCCTACTGTTAACACGTTAAACTTTTGAAGTACCACAAAAGATGGGATATTTAATTGCTCAAGCAGTCTATTGGTTTTGTAATTGTAATCGTTTTGTGCATTTTCTCCAAAGAGGAAGTAGGAATCAATTGTCACTTTTTGGAAATCATCAGTTTTTAACTCATTCAAAATCCTTTGGATATATTCGGGATTAACGAAGCGGGCATGGAAGCTGTCATAACTTAGTGATAGGTGGGTTAGTCCAGCTGCACTTAATTTCCTTAGGATCTGTCTACGGTCTTCAGCCGTTTTAGCCCAGAAACCGTTAGTGATAATGCCTCTATTCACAGATGGAAATCGCTTAGAAATCGTGTTAATCCATTGGTATAGTTGATCTTGAAAAAGAAGCGGTTCTCCACCAAACAGCATGATCCAACGAAGAGGGAATCCTTCGAGGGATTCGAGGATAGCATGAAATTGTTGTTCTGACATTAAATCTTGGTGATGCGAACCCGCTCGGTAAAGACAATGGTGGCATCGACTTGTGCATTGATAAGTGAGCAACAAATCCACACCAGTTAACGGCATTAGAATTTCCCGTATACGGGTTCTTAATCATGGATTAAGAATCTAGGGGAATGTGTGATTTTTTTATAACAGGGTTCCGGAGTATACCAATTCCCTCAATTTCTGCTTCAACTAAATCGCCATCTTGAAGAAAGATGGGCTTCGGTTTAACTTTAAACCCAACGCCAGAGGGCGTGCCAGTAGCTATAACATCTCCTGGTTCAAACGTCATGACCTGGGAAATATCAGCTATCAACTCGGCAACGGAAAAAACCATGTTTGCCGTTGAACTTTTTTGACGCGTTTTTCCATTAAGTCGAAGTTGCATCTTCAATTCTTGGGGATTAGGAATCTGATCCGGGAGGGTGAGACATGGACCCATTGGAGCGAAAGTATCAAAGCTTTTACCTCGGAACCACTGCCCATCACGAAATTGATAGTCCCGTGCAGATATATCGTTGAATACGGTATAACCACCTACATAGTCTAAAGCAAGTTCGACAGGAATATTCCGTCCACCCTTACCCATAACAACGCCGAGCTCTACTTCGTAGTCAACCTGTGAAGCACCGTCAGGGATAATGATATTCGACTCATGACCAATAACAGCAGTTGGTGGTTTTGAAAATAAGATAGGGGCTTTAGGTAGTTTTTGCCCTGTTTCCTCAGCATGATCACGATAGTTGAGTCCAATAGCGATGATTTTGGTGGGCCTGGGGATCGGTGCAAGAAGTTCCACTTCGTTAAGGGGTTGTGCATCAATCCGTCCTTTCAAGGCCGCTTCAATGGAGTGTTCCAATGAGGGATCGTAGAATAAGTTAATTATATCCGGGATGCCGGGTGTTGGTACAACCTCTCCATCATCAATACAACCAACGCGGGGACCAGCATCTGTTACGTAGGTGACCAGCTTCACCTGATGGCTTCTCTCCAGTCAAAACGTGACTTTAACGAATATGTATAATTCTCTGTTTAAACCTAAAAGATTGTCTATGTGACAAGATTGCCTCGACAAAAAGGCCTCTTACGGTCCACAGCGGAAGAACAGCCAACCGTCCTTGACTTTTTGAAACCGAATAAGACAATATTGTCCCTCTAAGCGCTTCCCATGTAGAATCACGATGATCTCCTTCTCTTCCCATTTCTCCGTTTCAAAATTTCCCCTATCCCAAATCTCCACTTTCCCAGCACCATATTCGCCCTCAGGAATTGTCCCCGAAAAACTAGCATACTCTAATGGATGATCTTCTGTTTGAATGGCTAGTCGACGGACCCCTTTTTTTGTGGGTGGTTCCTTAGGTACTGCCCAACTCACTAAAACTCCATTCTGTTCTAGTCTAAGGTCCCAGTGCAGATTTCTGGCTTCATGCCGTTGAATTACATATAAGTTACCAGCACTAACCTTGACTTCTGGAGGGGGTTCAGAAGTTTTGCTAAAATCGCGTTTTGCCCGATACTCATCCAAACTCACGAACATCACTTCCAATGAATTCAATATTTATTTGCCCACAGCACAATCTAAAAAGCCTGCTCTTCCTTCTAGCATTTGGTGCAACGGTGAGGGATCATAGTTATGAGCGTGCTATATTCATACGAAATTTACCTGTTATTAGGATCGCTGTTAGCTAGCTGGGCCATGAGTGCCTTCATTGAGGGCCTCGTCTGGCACCAGATACTCAAACGCCAACTAGGGAATATCCGCGCTGTCCATATTCTTGGTTACATGAGTTTTGTTCAGGTCATCAGCACACCCTTATCCTTTGGAATTGCCATCTTACTCTTTGGCCTTTTCATCAGCCCCATAACATCACCTTCATACACTGTTCTTCTTCACCTAGGAATTAACCTTGCTTACAATCCCTGGGGTGTGTTCATCGGATTTTTCTTAGCTCCTATTCTCCTCGAATTCTGGTTCTGGCGAAGTGGAACCAAATGGTTTCTCCAAATACCAGGTAGAACAACAAACGAGCTTGGTCCCCTCAATCATTGGCAATTCATTGGAGCCACTACGGTAATAGCCAACTCCTGCACTTTCTTGTTAGGTATGCTAACCAGCTTATCGGTGTTCATAAGTGCGTTATTCCTCTATCTCACTTCCATTATCACCCTTTTCATGATCGGTATCTTCCTATGGTTTCTATTTACCACGTTTCAACAACGAGACTGGCGAAATCAACCCCCACCACATTATCGGATACAATTACTTTGGGAAGGTGTACTACCTTGACAAGGAGCCCTAATTCTTCACAATCGCTTAAGCCTACTCTGATTATTCTTTTCCAAGTGATGATAATTGGGGTCTTCCTTTTTGTATCCGTTATGACTGCCCCCGCAATAGATGGGTTGTATTATCAACCGGCAATTGGTCCAATATCCCCTCAAGCGGAATTAGATGGGGCTAACCAGTTACAAGTATGCTGGGGAGAAGTAATCTCTCTCCCCAATGGTTCCGTACGCTGTGTCATGAAATACCAGGCCCCTACTCACGATATTGATCCGATACTCATATCAGAACCATTTAGAACCAATTGGTTACCTTATCAAATCTGGTCTTATTCTGAAGATATTCGAACCACCCTGACATGTGATTCAACAGGAAATATCGCTATTGGGTGGATTCAACCCCTCCCTAATTGGTATTTTGATCCAAGAGATGGACAAGGCTATCTTCGAGTGTACAATAACACAGCCTGGTCAACCATCCAAATACTTCCCAATACCCATGTGGTATCCAAATTTCAACTCCAATATGGGTTGAATGGCACTCTTCATGCCTTTTATCTCAACCACCTATCTGATTCTCAGTGGCAACTCCAGTGTTGGCAAGTTGGATCGATGTTACCTCCAGTAACCTTGTTAGATGAGACAGCTGAGGGTGCTCATTATCTACAACGATCACAGCTCTTGGCAGGTTTCGATGACCACCTTTACTTTTTCTGGGATAATTACAGTCAAGATAACTTTGGGCTAGCATTTCGTTCCTATCGCAATGGATCCTGGTCTCAAGACGTACTGGTTAATAATGGCACCTGGGGTCTTGATGAATGGTTGGTGGTTATGAGTCCGGATGAAACAATTCATGTTGTATGGTGTGAATATTCAGGTGATATTTTTCACCGATCCTACTATAACCAAACGTGGAGTGCAACTACTCATTTTGATCAAATTCCCGGACGACTCTTCGATTTGGAAGTGGATTCAGATAATAACCTTCAACTCTTAGGGCAAGAACATTTTATTCCCCCTCCTAACTTTGTGGCTTCTTCCTGGAACTTACTAATTCGTTTCTATATTATGAAGCGAATTGGCACGAGTTGGGACTCCCCAATCCTACTCACTGATATCCCCACACAGAATTCGTATGTCGATCTTGTGATGATTGATTCCCAATACAGCTATCTTGTTCATCTACAAAAATTCCAATCAGCATCTCAGTTAGTATATTACACCTTAGATGGGTCTACGGTGTATTTGAACAGCAATCTCTATGTCTCAACAGTATCTGAGATGCTAATTCGTTATCAACTATTTCTGATAGCTAAGGGTGCAACTATCATATTTGGAGCATTGGTCTTTCTACCCATTATTTTCGTATTTTCACGCTATTCCTTTAGGCGAATTCTTAGCTAGTTCAGCAACACATTCCTTCCTTGTATCACCATATTTCATGCAGTGCAAAGAGCTAATAACCCGCCCTCGACCTCCGGTTCCTCATCCAAATTCAAATCATTTATTTCCGTTTTTCTCGTTCTCGTTGATCGCGTTGTCTTCGACTTTCAGGTTCTTGAGGTGGCTTCCATGCTGGAATGATACTTACAATGCCACCTACTATTGCCAGCACCCCGCTAGCATATTGAAGGGGACCGGGATAAAGACTCAGACCGAAAGTTAACCAGATACCAACGGCTAATACAATAATTCCCAAAAACAGGGCTAGAAATCCACCAAGAGTCCCACTACGGTAAAACGATATAAAACCCGCTAGAATAGTTACAATTCCACAGATTACCATGATGGCGATTGAGATTAAAAGCATCAATGCTAGCTGGCCAAAAAGAATCTGCAGATCTGGAGGCTGCGTGGTGATCCAGGCTAAGAAGCCTTGAAGGAAAAAAAACAGGGTGACTTGAGCCCCTAAAACAAGGATCCCGCCAAATAATTGGATTAATCCGCCTAAATCTGACAAACATGATTTTTCTTGATCATCCTTTGGCATTAAGATCCGTCCATTTACATTTTCAAGTATAAGTCTCAGTGCCCTCTATTAAATTTACAATCTACAAAACTCTGGACTCTACAATTTTCGTGTTCAAACGATATAGGGTTCTTGTGTACGTGGTTTAGATTTTATTTTTGAAGGCTCGGATTGGGAATCAATCGCAATTGCTATCGTAATCCATCTAAGGGGTTTATTCTCTCGTGGTCTAATTGTGTGTATGGTATTCGGGGGGATGTAGATGATGTGTCCAGGGCTAACAAGTTGGGTTTCTTGACCTACCAAGACTTCCCCTTTACCTTCAAGGATATAGTAGACTTCTTCAATATTGGGGTGAGAATGAGGATCAACTAACGTACCAGGGTTTAGAGTATCATCCCAGATTCCTAGGAGACGTAAGGTACCATCACGGTTACTCAGGTTGTCGCGAATATGTTTGACAATCAATTCAGTGAGTCTCCTCGTTCATGAGTCGGAAACAACCATCATTGGTGTTTCATTGTGAAATCCCAAAAAAAGCTTAGGATACCGGTAACTCATCAGGAATACTCTACGGCGATTTGGCCTTCTTTTGTTTGCCCTTTGATCGAAGAAAATGAAGTGCAATCCAAACCACTAGGACACTAGTCATCAGAGGAAGCAATAAAACGAGAATAACCCACACAACTCGATTAGTAAGAATCGAATTTGGGTTTCCAGGTATTCGGAATAATATCAAGTTCATTCCAGTATCTCCCTCATCAAATCCCCCGGTAAATGCCAGTCCTCCATCTTTACATTCGACAATAGAATATGCTCGATAATTACTATAGCATACAATTCTATGATCCAATAGTGTTTCTCCTAATGGATCCGTAATTACTAATCTGATATTATGAAATCCCTCAGCGGTTTCCACTATTCCTGTACACGCGAATCCTCCTCCCTGGATTTGAGTTATTGAATATGCAATTTCATACTCCAAACTTCCGAAACTTCGATCCCATAAGAGGGTACCTTGAGAATCGGAACGAACCAACCATATATCCCAATTATTTGTATTTGTTGTCCATATACCTCCGGTGAAGGCGAATCCTCCATCAGAGCATAGCACCAACCCTCGTCCAGAATATGTGTCTGAAACATCACCAAATGAGCGATTCCATAACATTTGTCCATTCGCATCAGTTCGAAACAGTCCTACACTGGACCATCGGAGGGGATCATTACTAGCAATAAATGCAAATCCTCCATCCGGACATTCAACAAGTCCCTTATTCGTACGAAGAGATGGCACTGGAAAGGTTTGGTTCCACAACCAAGATCCATCCTCACCAATTCGAAGTAAATATGTCTCACGAAACATGAGATTACATAGCACTGCAAAGCCACCTGCACGGACCCGTATAATCGAATAGCCTGAATCTGAACCAGTGACTTGATGAATTCTATGCCAAAGGAGGCCCCCCTGGGCATCCGTTCTCACCACAAAGATATCAGATGCATCACTTTGATTGTTCATTGAATATCCCAGAAGAGCGAATCCACCGTCAGGGCATTCAACGAGATCATACCCTCCATCGTAACCTATTTGGCCAAAACTAGTGTTCCAGCGCTCGTTTCCTGAGGCATCTGTTCGGATTAGCCATAAATTGTATCGGTGACTCATTTCCATGCTTGTTTGCTGGGTAGCCCCAATTATCGCAAATCCACCATCGTGACATTCGATTATCCCATACCCGATATCGTACATCGAACGGCTGTAGGTTCGGTTCCACATTTTTTCTATCTGCATGTGTTCCAGATTGGTTGGCTGTTCTAGGCTAGATCCTCTATGATATTCTGTTGATGATGGATGGTTATTGTTCGATGTTTTCGGTAATTCATATGAGATTTGGATCCATATTGGGGCTAGCATGAGCGATACCAAAATGAAAATGGTGAAGCTGGGTCTTGGATGGAATCTTTTTCTAACCAATCTATTTCCATCCATACATGAACATGTCATTAGTTTCCCCATGCTTGCATAAGAGATTTATCATTTGGGTGAAAATATCCAATTACTTTAGAATGAATTAAAACGAACCAGACGATTTACAATTTCTCCCTAGAACAGGGACCTTTGTATTATTTCCGAACCCTGCGGTTGCCATGAATAAATAACTCACCTTGGGAGGGGATAAAAAAGAATTAATGATGAAGCTTGAAGAACTGATGCAAAAATACCAGCAAATCACTACCTCCCCTGTTAACTCTTCATTATTATCTGAATTGGGGGAATCAGTTACTCCTCTCATGCAAACCAGTTCGTTTCGAATACTCTTACTTCGGACAACAAAGGATCCCAAGATGGTATCCATCGAAGTGGAAGTCTGGTTACCCCACCGCAAAGAGGTTCGTGATGAAACCTTGGATAATTCACAGGATTCATCTAAGGATGATAATTTAGGGCACACATTATCTAGATTGATTGAATTAATGCAATATCTCTTGCGACTACATCAATCTGGATTCACATTGGATGTTATAAAGCACGATTGTCTTTGGACAGCGTCTCATTCATTTTCAAAACCTCCATCTCGAAAAATATTTGAACTGTTATTACCTCCCTGATACTGAGAAATCTGGGAAGGAATGCAGCTACGGTTTAGCTTAAATCGAAGAACTTTCTTTCGCTTAATGCTGTCGAGTAGAGCTTAAGACTGATAGCCTTGAATTATCAGTTAGCTAGCTTCCCCTACTCGGTAGGATACTACTTTCCTGGTACGCGGTGTCTGCGGTGGACCAAATTGACAAAGGGATTTTCTACGAATTAGATGCAAATTGCCGCATCTCGTACGAGGCATTGTCTAGACAATTTAACCTCAGTGCCAACGCAATTAAGAAGCGAGTCACCAAGCTTCAGAAATGTGGTATTCTCAAACGGTTTGGAATTTGGTTAAGTCTTGGGATGATCGATGCCGAAATGTTTGTGGCTTTTGTTACAACTGATGGATCCAACGACGATGAAGTTCTCATTACTACGATTGGCACTAATCCAATGGTTCATCGAGCTGCTTTTCTATCTAGTGGGGACGTAATGCTATTCGGAGAATATGTGGGAGCCCAAGGACTGGCTGATCTAAGTAGGTTCCTTCGCGGATTAGATGGAGTTGCTCAGGTTGAAATCCACACTCTATTAACTGAAAAAGGTGGAAAAATTGAGTTCAAACCGCTCCAACTGAAAGTCTTACGGGAATTAAGAATAGACGCTCGTATGTCTATAGTGGAACTAGCAAAACGAACTGGATTAACTGCACGAACTATCCGACGAGTTCTCGACACGCTAGGTGGAAACAAGAGTACAACTAGGGCCTTTATAATACGGAACGATATTCCGCCAGAAAATCGTGCTTATAGTGAACCTATACATTTTCGTACGATATGGAACTTGAATTCCGGTGGAAACATATCATACGTAACACGAATCACCTATGACGAAAATCAAGTAGAACCAAAAAAATTAGTCGAATGGCTTGAAAAACAGTTCCCCCGTGAGCATTGGTATTCCTATACTTCAGCCACGGAACCGATTCTTTTCAGTACCTTTGTCGTTGATAATATGAATTTGTTTGAACGAATTGCCCATGGAATCAAACGTGGCCCGATGGTTGATCAAGTGGAAATTCTTGTACTCTATCCTATGCGACACTTCAAAGGTCTAAGGGAGATTCTACTGGACGAGATTTTAGAGCAAGCAGGAGCATAACAAGATAGGCTTCTTCTTCTACGAGTTTTCATCGGATGAATAATGAACCAGTAAGTTCGGTTTCCTGTTGTTCTTTTAGCTTGAAAGACTACTTTTCGAACTTGCCGGTATCCACGACTATATACCTCTGAATTACAGACTTTCTACTTGCTGAAACGTACCAGGAAGGACGCGGATGACAACCAAGAGGTTCACTGTATCAGCATGTTCAAGATTATTCCTCCAAGGTCAACAAGCTGACACCGAAGACGGCTCCCCAAAGGATGTCTGACTTTCAAAATTTCCGAAATCCGTTGTCCACCAGCAGTAGGCCCCCAAGCATTGGAAATCTTGGAAAACCTGGACCGAATGCTCCAATTTCCCTCCAACCTCTTGGTCCATTCGGATGTCCGGGGAGCCGTTCCACTTCCCTTTCTTAAACGGGAAAAATCTAATAAAGTCAACTATTATCCATTTTAAAATTCAAGGGAAAGGGGATGGATAGGGGAAGAACCAGGAAGCGTATCCTAATACTAATGCTGTAATAAAGATGACGATAATAAGGACTGCACAACATCTAATGAGCCAACGGTTGAGAGGTGAAGATATTTCTTCATCATTCCAACTTAGTTCACTTTCCTCATCCATGACTTGTCAGCCTCATCAATTCTTCATTAATATTAGAGTTTATGTTTTTTGAATTGGATACTAATTCTGAGGAAATCCGAACCCAAAAGTTCCTAAAAACGTTGGTTCTTCCCGGCTATCGCAGTTTTTTCACCCTAAAGGTTCCCGTAAGTTGAAAACCGTGGAACATACTCTTAATAATAGGTATTAAAATGAAATTGGAACAGCCGTTCTCAAAAGAAATCGATGTGAAAATCTCACCTTCAAAACCATTCTATCCACCCTACGTGGATGGACGCGATCGTGAATTCGCAGGGCATGGTCCCTTCGTAACAGTGTTGGTCATTCTCCGGAAGGTTGGAAACCTACAACTCAGTTATGAAATCTTTATGGATGCAATTGAAACACATAATGATTTTACCTTCTTCCAAGGTCAATCCGGACTCCAAACCGCTTATTCCCTAGAGAATGAACACCCTGGGTTTCTTATCGCAACTATTCTATCTGATGCTGCCAGTGGAGTTCGGTTATTGGATACTGATCCTCACTTGAACAGTGTCGCTCCAAGTTACGGAAACCTTGTGAAAGAATTCATCATTGAAGGAGACCGACGAGGTGATGACAAACCCTGGGTTCAAGTGGTCTTTAATCCAATTAAAATTAAGATAATTGAAAGTCCACATACTTTCCTCAATCGCATTCAGAATTACTGAAGCTCTTTTCGGTTTCTGTTTTTAACAAAGGAAGCCAATCATGACTTCAAAATTCACTTATTGCAAAATTAATTAGGGTACATCCAGGGTCTGATCTGCTACTAAGATTAAGTTTGATTCGTATGGAGCAAAATAACCTAGGTTACGAATTGGATGGAAAAGAGATTGGTTCCGTCGAATCGGATTCAGATATACTTGACCACCCTCGACGGAGTTATGGTTTTCTATTAGTCTCAAATTTCATGTGGTTTTTTGGTCTAGGTCTTTATACGAATTTCCTTAGCATCTTCCTCACTAGCATTGGGGCGACCCCCGTTCAGGCAGGACTCTTTTCCTCGATTATGATGGCAAGTGGGATCCTTTGGACAGGACTAGGAGGAGTCCTTACCACACGTTTTGGTGTAAAACCACTCCTCATTTTGGGTTGGATAATCGTTATTCCCGCACCGATTATTTACATCCTCGCCCAAACTCTTGGATGGCAGTGGGCACTACTTGCAGCCTTCTTTGAAGGAACAGCATTATTAGCTTCGGCGCCATTTCGAACTTATACATCCCATGTTACTAGTCGAAAACAACGCGGGATTGGATACTCTCTCATTGCGAGCTCTTCTGCCTTCGCTGGTATTCCTGCTCCCACAATTGGTGGCCTAATAATCTCCTTATTCGGTTACTCGAATCTTTTTCTTGTCTCAGTAATCTGCTATATCATTAGTACACTTCTTCTTTTTCCGCTCACAGCTGTTCCGCAGAAATCTGAAGGTCTTAAAAGGCGTTGGCGGTGGGATTTCATTAAAAATCGAGTATTCATTTTTACGACTATTTTCATGGGTGTCGTATTTTCAGTCTACACCTTCGCAGATTTCTTCGTTCCCCTCTATCTCTACGATAAATTTGGTTTGGAGGAATCCACAATCGGTGTCCTCTTTACCATACTTAGTGCTAGTGGCGCTATTCTCGGGCCTCTCCTCGGAGTTGCTGGCGATCGATGGGGTTATACTAAGATGCTTACTATACCAATCCTTGGATCCATAAGTTACTACGCGCTCTTATTCATCATCCCTGTTCCCATCTTTCTTCCCCTAGCCTATGTTATTCGAGGTTTATCTTATGGAGGTTACATCCTCACAAACGCCATCATCTCTCATCAGATCCATCCCAGTCAATTACCGAATGCATTCGCTACATTCGTCTTGACATCTCGGGCAATTTCACCACTTACGCCCTATATTGGTGGTCTTAGTTACGCATTCCAACCAGCTCTTCCCCTGATTGCTAGTAGCCTTATACTTCCTATCAACTTTGGGATTATCTATTTAATCTATCATGCTCAAAAAACTGAGAAAGTAATTGCGAACCACAAATAATGGAATGAACATACCTTGTCAAAATTTGAACAGTACCATCAATACGGCCGAATACTTTCTGAGAAACTTCGTCTCCAAACCTTTCCCTTAGCAATACGGCTTGTAAAAAGTAAAGACCAATTCCCTGAGAAGACACGACGCCCTAATGTGTTTAACATGAAAATCACAATGTGTCAAGGGTACACCTTTTCACGACGAATCGGTTGGACCATGGGTTTAACCGCCGAAGACATGAACTGCACCCCTAATCTTGTCGCTTACGGGTTCCACGAACTTAAAGATGACCAGGGATTTATTGAAGCCTTTCGAGCCATGGACTATTATGAAACCGACGCAGCAACAGCCACAATGCGAGAACACTTTCCTATGCTAACACCTGGGGAATATGAAGGCATTATTATCTCACCTTTAGGTTGGACAAAAGTTGAACCTGATGTGGTCCTCATCCATGGCAATTCAACTCAGATCATGCGACTCATCCAAGCCAATATCTACAAATCCGGTGCACCAATCCTCACAAAACAAATGGGTCTAGCGGCAAGTTGTGTTAATGGTATTCTCCAAACCATTCTTTCTCGGAAACCCAATGTCGTCATTCCTGGTGCAGGCGATCGCGTTTATGCCGCGGTTCAAGACTATGAAATAATCTTTTCATTGCCTGTGGAGATGCTCCACGACACAATCGACGCTCTCGATAAGGCTGGTACGAAAGTCGGCATTCGTTATCCTATGCCAATCAATCTCACCGAACCCGCAATAAAACCCGTAGCTTGGCAGGTCTTGGATAAATATAGTCAACCTGCTCGAAAGTAAGTTTGATCGAAAATCGAACCGATTCTATCATATCTTCTCTATGTTTCGGTTTCCGAACCAATCAATTCGGAATTAAGTCTATCTTTTTAATTTTCAGCCTATTTACTAACTAGCTGTTTTCATTAACTTTTTACCTGATGATTCTGTGGAATTATTCATCGGAAGAGATTAACATGTCTTCTAGGAAGTTCGGTGTGTTAATTCTACTATGCTTTCTTATTACCATCTTCAGTAATTATTTACCGGTTCAAGTTAATGCCCAGGTCAGTGAACCAGATTATTGGCCTACCTCAGGCTGGCTAACCGCCACCCCCGAGTCTCAGGGTCTGGATTCAACCTGGTACCCTCAAATGGAGAACTATATCAGTGGATGGGAATCCAGTGCGACTCTCCGTTCCGTCCTAATAATTCGCCACGGGTATTTAGTATATGAGAACTACTTCTATGTCTCAAATCGTATTAATCAAACCCGAAACATCTTTTCTTGCACTAAAAGTGTCACATCTGCGCTAATTGGTATTGCCGTTTCACAAGGATATCTTTCGATTCACGACTATATGGTGGACTTCTTCCCCCATATGACAATCGATAACCTTGATGCCCGCAAAGAAGCTGTTACTGTAGAAGACCTCCTCACTATGACCTCCGGTCTCCCATGGGATGAATCGACTTACCCCTATACACATCCCAATAACGACTGGTATCGCATGACGACTAGCCCCGATTGGGAGCAGTTCGTTATCGACCGACCCATGGAATATAATCCGGGCGAACAATGGGCCTATAATACTGGAGGATCACACCTTCTCTCCGCAATTGTTGCACAAGCAACTAACATGACAACCCTTGCCTTTGCAGAAGCTCAGTTATTTACGCCATTAGGCATCACCGATTATACTTGGCAAAATTCACCAAACGGCATTCAATGCGGTGGATCAGGTCTACAGCTCCGACCTAGGGATATGGCCAAATTCGGATTTCTTTATCTGCATCGTGGAACCTGGGATGGGACCGTGATTCTCCCCTCCTCTTGGGTTGCTGCCTCCTCTTCGCAACAAGTCATCTTGAATACGAATACTGGTTATGGATATCAATGGTGGATTCGTCCCAATATGGAGGCTTATGCAGCGCACGGCTATGAGAATCAGCATATCTTCGTCATTCCCAACCACGACATGATCGTAGTCATCACAGCTGCTAGCAACAATTTAGACATATTTTCACTCATTGAGAACTACATCCTCCCCTCGGCAACGATAACAGCCGGTAGTTCCGGCTTGGGATTGGTCTTGGGTTTCCTTATTGCTGGTGGGCTTATCGGTGTCATTGTGGTGGTGGTTGTTGTCTTTCTTAAATTCAAACCGCTCAAATCGAATCCGTCTTGATTAATCCACACTTTCTAGGCAAGTGGTTTTGAATCGGCCAACTTGGGATAGTAATCTGAACTGCTGAAAAGAAGCGGAAACGCTGGGAGTACAAAAGCAACAGGAAGCGATGCCATCGTTATTCCAGCCATCCATCTAGACGCATATACTTCGGCTGGTAGGTACTGCCACGAATCAGTAATCAGGGAGTCTACAAAGGGAACTAAGGTCACAACTAAAATTATGAAGAACCCAGAGTAAAGCATCCAGAACATGGGGTTTCGGATTATTTCATTGGCGATATAAAATGGCGTTGGGGAACTGAATACCACTATGGCTGTCAAATACACAAATAAAATCGTATAAAAGAATCCAATCATAATCAGGTAATAATTAGAATATGGTAAATACGGGAGGAAACTGATTAAATCCCAAAATCCCTGCATTAAGAAAACCAATAGTACAATGAGGGGAAGCGCAAAGGCGAGACTCAATCCTATTGTTTTCAGCAAGGTCATCCATACTCGGACTTTGGCTTCTAAAAACCAGGCATACACGCCGATACTGATTCCCATTATCGTCAATAGTGGAACCAAGGTCACATACAATCTCAGTCCATATTTCAGAGTGTGCATCCATATTAGATCCGCAGGATTCCATCCAAGGAAAAACCAACCTAGTTGTGATCCCGAGTGATAAAAATTGAAAGTGGCCAATTGGATCGTTATCCAAAATCCGATACTAAAGAACACGTAACTTACTACCAGTGTCATAATACTCCTTGCGTCTAATGACTCATCCATGCTTTTGGAAGTGTCATGCACTGCCATTCACTCTCAGTAGGTTCTGGTCTTTATCTTGTGAGAGGTACGGATTCTACTCTCTTTTTTCTTAGTGGTTATTGCGGCATATAAAATTTACTCCTTTTACGTATAAAATAGTTAAATTGTTTTTTTTGCTTTTAACCGATT
>JAEOTO010000019.1 GCA_016839805.1 Candidatus Hermodarchaeota archaeon | reverse complement strand
TGACGACCATCCACGCGGGTCTTGACATCGTCGGTGCTTGTGGCAGGGGTGTCAAAGATGGCAGTATAGCCATCCTCGTTGTCCATTATGTCAATAAGGTACTCCTTCTCCTTGAGTTGGAACTGGGGTTGTGGACCTGGAAATGGTCGATCCGGATTTAAGGGATCAGGGATTGGAGAAGGTCGACGATCTTGGGGTTGGGGTGGAAACATAAACCTAAAGGTTGGATTCTTCATTTGCTCTTTCATCTTCTCTTGAGCCTCAGGAGTGAGGTTTCCCCATTCTTGGGTGTGCCTGCGTCCATCAGGATCAATGATAGTGGTTCGACCGTAGACGAAGGGTCCCCAGCTCATTATGCGTTCGCCTTCGCGTTCTTCAATATGGGGTTGCCTGGGGTCATCTGGTGACGGCATTTCTTTGGTCATTCGGCGAAATCGTTGCATTTCGCGTTTGATTAGTTCGTCAATATCATCGAATAGGTTCATTGTAGTTATGCCTCCAAGTGTTAATCACACTAACTTACTCACATATTGTGACTAACTAAATGTGTGTAAAACATCCTTATAAAGATTACCACAATACCACAACACTAAATACTCGCTAAAAGTCACTAACATTTAGTGAGTTAAAAAGACACACAGGAAGTAAATAACCGTGGCAGAACGCAATCAAATCGATGACAATGTTCGACTTTTTTGGCTGCTTGGGAATCCAACACGATTCGAAATTCTGCGACGGTTAGCCCATGAACCCATGTTTTTAGGGCAACTTAGCCGGGAACTAGCTGCCCATCAACAAGCAATTCTCCGCCACTTAGATGAACTCATCGAAAAAGGTTTTCTCGAAACCTATGAAGATGAAAGCATCCGTGGACCACCCCGTAAATACTATCGGTTAACCAAAACCGTCCGATTATCCGTTCACATCACGCCAACAGGTGTACGCGTAGTCCGTATCGTCCCTGGTTCTCGTCCTCCACGAACTGTAAAAGGACTTGTTCAACGTCATTATCCGGAGATCTACCAGCTAGTGGTAGCAGCTCAACGGTTACCAGGAATTCCTAATGAGCTTGATCGAAAACGCGCGGCAATCGATATCATCCAACGATTACAGACCAAAACAAAAGAAACCCAGGAAATTGGTAAGTATTTAGCTACTGTGATTTCCGCACTCCAGAATCAGTATTTGTAGTTATCTTACAAAGACTTTTTAATCAGTTCGAAAAGGGGAAAGTTGCACAGGGAAACCGAGGAGACTGTATGCGATTAATTTGTCAGTCAATGTTAGAAAGATTTTCTAGGTCTTCAAGGGGGACTTTGTCATATTGGAGTTCTTCCAGAACCTGGTTATCAGGTATAGGTAACTCCGAAAATAAGAGGTGATCAACATGGGATTTTTTGACAAAATCAAAGCATGGTTTAAGCGCCGTAAGGAGCCCAACGTTCCAGTTGAGGATAAGCAATCAGAGACTGTGATCAAACCTCCCACCGAAGTGGAAGTTTTAATCCAGGAACATGAACATCTTGAAGCTGAACGGAATCGACTTAAGAAAGAAATTGAGGTCGTTGATTCCCAATATGCTGATGGATCGATTGCAGCTGTTGAAAGAGATCGGGCTTACCGTACTCGTTTAGCACGTGCAGGAAGCATTCGTATTCGTCAAATGCAAATTCGAAATAAACTCTTGAGCATGGGGCATCCGCTTTCACAAAGAACGACAAGTGCTACAATAGCCTATTAACAAAGCTGGAATGTTTTCTAACGCTTGCAAGTTCACCGAAACTCTCTTTCTACGATAAGGATGCTGGATTATTCTTAGTGGCTGATACTACCGTCATAACAGTCTACCCTGAATACCTGATCTCCATAACCATTAATCGGTACGATAAGATAGATGTTGTACCCCGCCAAGCAGTTCGCCACTTATATCTACTCCGGGACCATTTCAAGGCACAGCTGGTTACTGCTGAGGGTAAAAGTTAGAAAGGTATCGAATTTCTATTCTTTAATTGAAAGGAGTGGAAATATCAGATCTTTCACCCGTCTGACACTTTCTATTACTATTCGTCCTACTCGTGTATGATCAACTTGTGATAAACTAGGTACTTTATCATCATGGAGTCGGGTTGGAGGTTCTAATCCGGTAGTTTGAGTGAAAAGTTCCTGCCAACTTTTTGGGATGTCATTACTAATCTTGAATCCAACTATGTTAGCTAGAATGATTGTCCAACATCTTGGAACGGAATGATATGAATAGCCACCGCCTCCAACAGCAACTAACCGTCCGTTTGAATACTGATGTGCAAGTTGATGAATACGATTACTGATTTCCGCAAAGGTTCGTGTAGTGAGTAGTAAGTGTCCAAGTTGATCTTGGAAGTGAGTATCAACACCGTTTTGCATTACAATGACCATGGGCTTGTATGCATCAATGATGGGTGGGACAATAGCCTCAAAGGCTTCAAGATATTGCTCATCCTGAACATATGGAGGCAGTGGGAGGTTAACCGTGTAACCTCTGCCCTCCCCATCTCCAATTTCCTCAATAAATCCCGACTGCGGAAATAACGTTCGTCCCGATTCATGAATCGAAAGCGTAAGTACACCCGGATCATTATAGAATTGTTCCTGTACACCATCACCATGGTGAACATCAATATCAAGATACAGAATACGTTGTATTTTGTAGTGTTCTTGTAAGTAACGGCAGGCAATGGCCACGTCATTAAAAATACAGAAGCCAGCTGCTCGATCTGTATGCGCATGATGGAGCCCACCACCAGGATTCCAGCTGTGCTCTGCATGTCCCTCCATCACCGCATCAACTGCAGCAAGAGTACCTCCAACCTTGAGCCGAGCAACATCATATGCACCTGGAAATGCGAAGGTATCACCGCTATCCAGCAGAGAATACTTTTCTTGTGTACTTAACCTACGTATCTGATCAATATATTCGTGAGAATGAATCAATGCCAATTGATCATCGGTAGCAGGTCTGAATTGGGGTTCACTCATTCCTGGAGCCTTTAAGAGCCCTAGAGCTTTACTTAGCTCGTAGTGAAGTAAAATCCGTTCTGAATGAAGTGGATGATTTGGTCCTAAATCATAGTCCATATAACGTTCATCATAGAAGACTGCAACAGAGTCTGTCACAACTGCTCACTTCAATGATAATTAACTGGCTATTTTCCTGAGTTAGTGCTTTTGGACAATGAAAAATCTATCCTTGGTTTGAGTTAGCCACCATGTCGATGGATTTCGTCCTCTAATCCCTTTATTGAGGCGGTGAGTCGTAATCTTTCTTTTACGTAATCTTCGCCATTTATTTGGCCTTGTTGGATTCTTTTATCCAAGTCAGCCAATTCTCGGTTCAACTTTGTGATTCGTTCTTGAAGCTGGTCAACATAATTCACAGTACCGGTGTTAACTCCCATCTGAGCTGGAGTGTAGGTGCCCACAATATTTCCATCTTCAATTCGAAGGATTCGGCGGGTAGCAGCTGCAACTATGGGATTATGTGTGACCATAATGATGGTTTTATCGAATTCACGGTTAATCCGCAGCAAATAATTAACAATAATCCGACTTGTTTCAGAATCCAATTCTCCTGTTGGTTCATCTGCTAGAAGGATAGGAGGATCGTTGGCAAGAGCTGCAGCAATTGCTACGCGTTGTTGTTGTCCCCCACTTAACTCATCGGGTTTATGCTGTAATCGATCCGATAAATCTACAATGTGCAGTAGTTCTTCAGCTCGTTTTTTCCTTGTACCTCGGTCTGTTTCGTTAAAGATCATAGGTAATTCAACATTTTCTAGAGCTGTTAGAGTGTGAATTAGGTTCAAGTTTTGAAAAATATGACCAACGACTCTGCGACGATAATTGACCAATTCTGACACGGGAGTAAAACCAAGTGATACATCATCGACCCTGATTGTTCCAGCATTAGCTCGGTCTAATCCTCCAAGAATATTAAGTAAAGTTGTTTTACCTGATCCTGAGGGACCCATTATTGAAATCATCTCACCACGATCAACTTCTAAGGAGAGACCTCGAAGAGCTGCAATTTCGATATCACCAATCCGATAAACTCTCACAACATCTGTACAAGATATGAATGCCATGATTTATCCCTGCCTAAGCACCTCGGCTCCTCTTTGTGCACGGCGAGTTGCCTGTAAAACCGGAATTAATGCAAAAATGATTAGAAGGATGATCAACCCTGCAAATTGTAAGATAAGGATTGGAGAAAGAAGGATGGATATAGAACGTGGTGTAAAAGCATCCAAAGCTGCTAGGTTATTTAGTTGAGCATAGGAAGCAACTAATCCTGTGAATCCACCAATTGAGAGGGCAAATGCAATCCACAATATCGTTTCTCCTAGCAGAAGTATACGGATTTGTTGTTTTGAGGATCCTCGGGCTGCCATTAAAGCAAGTTCCCGGTCTTTTTCCTTCAATGAGGCTGTAATAATAATGGTTGTTCCGAAAGAAGCTAGTAAGAATGAAAACAAAACCTCAATCTGTAAAATATTCCCTGGAGCACTAAGTATCGGATTAGATGAATACTCAACAAGTCGATTTTGAAACGAGTCGATAATCGATACATAAGGATGGGATTGAACTTCTGTGATGATGTCATTTACTTTCGACTGAGTAACGGCTCGTATTAATAGTTGACAAGAAGAGTTACTAAGGATTTCGAGTTCTTCAAGTAATTCAATGGAAACCAGAGAATAGTCACCACGAGGGGAAATCGTTTCTATAACTGGGAATTCAGCAGGTCCAAAAAATCCTCCGACTATTAGTGAAATAGAATTCTCTCCACTCCATACATTAAGAGAGTCGCCAATTCGTAATGCCCGGGTTGCTGCAACTCCCTTTTGAAGTATAATTATATGATTGTTGTTACTTAGTGCACTGAAAGCTTCGGTTGATGGAACTCCGCTAAACCAATTTTCTTCATAATAGGCTGACTGATACCAATCGCTTGCGTTAATTGCCCGAAGGCCAATATCCCACAATGGATCAATCTTAACAAAAGTCCAAAACTCAACAGTAACCGATTGTACACCTGAAATGTTTTCAACAAAAGGAATCAGAGTAGAGGCTTTCAAGGCTGGAACGATTGATGCTGCAATGTCTGATCCAACATCTGCATAGGATGAACGGTAAATATAGTCTTGCTCGCTTGCAAGCACTGATAATGTTTGAAATCCATATCCTATTACGAGAGCCAACATAAAGACAATCGCTGCTGTCCTGGCTGGGCTCCGTTTAATACTCTTCGTAGCAAGTACACCAATGCCCGCCATAATGCGTTGTAATAGCTTTTCAGAGACTTGATAGAAAATCTGACTTCCCTGAATTAGGATTTTACTTAGTCCATAAAGGAAGAGCAAGAGTGCAATTGGTGTTAACAATAAATCAAAAATTAACCATGTTGATAATAAAATCAACATAATTAATGATGGGGTACCTATTCCCAAAATTATGGTGAGGGGATCAATACCAGTTAACCACATGATAATTTTGTAAATGCCAGCAATTAACGCGATCCAAACTACTGTTTTATTGTATTCGCTTGGATGCGTTGTTGGACTATATTCTCTCAATGCTTCAATTGTTGGTAATTTGGTGGCATGGTTAGCTGAAGAATAGGTGGAGAAAAATGCCATAAGACAAGCAAAAAGCAAGATCATTATGATGAGTAGTATTGAGAAATCTGAAGCGGGTTTGATAATTATAATTGGCCCTAAGAGTATAGGTAAGATGAGGAAGGCTATTACAATACTAATTCCCCCAGCTAGTAGGCCAATTAATAATGCTTCAGTAAGAAAGAGACGTAATACTGTTTGTCGCTTTGCTCCTTTCGTCACTAGTAAACCAATTTCCCTGCGTCTACCATTGAACGTAACATCACTCATGGTTACTCCCAAATAAAGAGCAATGAAGAAGATCGGTATTGAAGAACTGAGGAACATGATAAGCATATTCAATGATTCTTCAGTAATGATGTCAATATTGTCTTTCAAATTATTGAACAAGTGGCTATACGAAAGTTCAGCGATTTCGCGTATCTCCGCATCGACGATAGTCAACCTTACAAATGATCCCTGAACATCAAAGGGATTGATTATAGCGGATCTGTCTAGCACTATCATGATACTGTGTTCAAATGCGTGAGGTAATGGATAGCCAAGCAAAAGATCGTGTGTTATTTGAATTTCAGGAGCAAATGTCAGAGGCCAGCTAGTAATATAAAGATCATGATCTGGAGTTTTTTTCCAAACTTCGGGATCCTCTACAAGAATTTTTAAAGCTTGATCTGTTAAGGTGACAAATCCTGCGACCTGTAATGTGAGATTTCGAGGATAGTCATAGGGTTCATGAAATTCGGTAGAATAAGGTACAATAACTCTAAAAGTTAAATTAAATACGTCGCAGAGGTTGAAATTCGGTCGTCTTGTCGATGAATTCACAATCCAGACCTGGTTGGGTCTTAAGGTGCTGTTCCCTGAAAGAAGTTTGATTCCATTGTAAGCAAGTGAGTCGTTTTCAATTCCAGCAAATACTTCCCATCGCGAAGATTCTATATTCGGACCCCAATACTCGTGTCTTTGAACTCTTGTAACAATTTCTGAGTGTTGAACTACATCATTTAGACTTATTCTCGCTTTGAGTTCCATTAGTTCCAGCGGGTACTGCTTGTAAAAGAACGTGGTCATTTCCATATCAAATGGTGACTCAGCAAAAGCATTGTCAACCATTCCCAAAAAGAGTGCATTTGTGCCTAAGGTGATTGTGGCAAAAGTTGTCGAGGAGATGAAGACGCCTCCAAAGAGAATAACGAAGAGTAATTTACTTCGTATAATTCGTTTAAAGGCGTATCCAATCATTTTTAGGCACCAGTGAAATTATTTGGAGAAAATGATTCGAATTAGGTTACCCTAATGATAATTTATTTAAATTTGATTATCGCTGCATTCATTTCATTGCGAATAGGTGCCCTGAATGTCAACTGAGGAATCGAATTTTGAACGAGTAAGTGATATGATAAAAGAAAAACCGAAACGCTCTTTCAAAAATTCCTTTTTACTAATTCTTGCAGCTATACTAATTTTAGCCGGTGGTGCTTGGCAATATCATATTTCATTTGATTTATTTCTCTTTATTCCAGAAGAACTGGTTCCTATTGTCTTCTTACAAGCAGTAGAGGGATTTTATTTTGGTGTTCTCATGGCTTCACTGTTGTTTGTAAGTAGTGCTGTGATGTATCTAGTGAATCAAAAAATTGGTGCAGTTGCGGGGTTAATTTGTTCAGGTATTGGTTTATTTGTTCCCGGGTCGGGTTTTGTGATTGGGCCCTTTCTTGGTATTATCGCTGGGTTTAATATACTAATGGTCAGCAAACCACCTGAAGTTGGAGACCCGAATGAAATTCTCTAATTTCTTGATAACGGTCTCTTCATGATACCACTTATTATTACATCCAAACTTTTTACCTGTTAGGATTTTTAGAAATACTTGTGGTTACTACAAATCCAGGAAAACTGAAAGAAACAAGGATTTCTGCAATAATTTAGAAGAGTATAAAAATCTCAAACCGTGAATAGGGCATGAAAGGTGTGGTAGCTCACTTTGGAGTGGGTCTACCTATGACTCCCGGCGTGGTGTATTACTCTGGCTACTAATCAGCAGACCAATGTTAAGACAGCAGCTGTAGTGTCGACACAAGTCTTGAAGGTAAAAACTCCGATTTTTAAACTGATAGTAGCTGGTGAAGGAGGAGTGGGGAAGACCAGCATCATTCATCGATACGTTACCGGATGCATCACAACGCCCATTATGACTGTTGGATCTGAGTTTGCTTATCAAGAACTGGAAGTGAACTTTCAGAAAGTTGGTTTATCGATTTGGGATTTTGGTGGTGAAGAACGGTTTAGGGATTTGATGCCTATTTTCTGTCTAGGTGCCCATGGAGCACTTCTCGTCTTTGATCTTAGTCGTTATTCGACTTTTCTTCAGTTGGGTTTTTGGATGGAAATCATCCGGGAAAGTGCTGGTGTAATTCCTGTTATTTTGGTCGGTGCTAAATCAGATTTACCGGGTGGACCCAGTGAAGATGATATTCATGATTTCTGTCAGCGACATGGAATAATTGCGTTCTTCCCTGTATCAGCTAATACTGGCGAAAATATAGACCAGATCTTTTCCTATATGGCCTCAAGGTTGATCAAAGCAACGGATGAAGGAAGAATCATGCCTGCGTATTCTGTGCGCTAATAATTTTCTTTAATGACGTTTTTCACGTTATTGAAATCAAGCTTCTGTACTTTTATAGGGAGATGCATGCAAGAACCCTCAGTAGTTCCTAATCCCTGATAGTATCTAGGTGTGCTATCGATGTTCAAGGGTAAACGCGTGTGTGTTGTAATTCCTGCTTGGAATGAGGAGGAACCTATTGGTCACACCATCAAAGACTTCATGACCCCTGAAGTTGATGAAGTCATCGTTATTGATAATAATTCAACGGATAACACTGCAACGGTCGCTAATGCAGCAGGGGCTACGGTCGTTCCTGAACCCATTCAAGGATATGGGTCAGCGATTCGTCGAGGGCTCCGTGAAGCCCTAGATCGAGGATATGATTTCATCATCATTACTGAAGCTGACCAGACTTTCCGGGGAGTTGATGTTGTCCGGCTTTTACAGTATATGCCCAACCATCACTTTGTTGTTGGCACTCGAACTGCTACTCCTTACCTTGAAGAAGGAGCTAATATGGGGCTTTTCTTAGTGGTGGGAAATATGGCCGTTGCGAAGCTCCTCGGTATTCTCCATGGATACTCGCCTTTAACTGATGTAGGGTGTACTCTCCGGGCTATTCGCCGCGAAATGCTCGAAGCCATCTTACCCGAATTAAATGCTGAAGACGCCGCGTTTTCACCGCAAATGATTGTGAAAGTTCTACGATCTGGAGGAAAAATCAAGGAGATACCTGTTTACTATCTGACGCGCGTTGGAGAAGCGAAAATAACGACTTCTATAAGTAAGGCTTTTCGAAATGGACTGAATATGATCAAAGTAATTTTAGGATTATAACACGCCATCTGAATCTTTACGAAGGAGGGTCTCGGCCTCAACGATGTCTTCGGGGTACGTGACGTTTAGATACGAACCACCTAAGAAATATCCATAAATGTTCTTTCCTAATTCCCGAATTGTGTTCAGTGTATCAGTGATTTCAATTTCGTTCTTCTTTGACCTCGGTGTTTGTCGCACTGCTTTGAAAACAGTTTCATCGAAGATGTAAGAACCACAGCCCAGAATATCATTGGTTATAACTTTGGGTTTTTCAATCAGGTGCTTGATGAGATTGGACTCTGGGTCGATTTCAACTGAGTAATTTTTGCGAATGAGAGTCTCATCTTTGACTCGAATTAACCCTATGGCTGCTGAACAGTCATTGTCATCAAAAGATTGGATGAAACCGTTATGATCTGATTCAAAATAAAGCTCATCACCTAGGTAGACTACAAAGGGGGTATCAACGATTCCTTCAGTGAGACTCACAGCGTGACCAATGCCCTCGGGTTTAGGTTGTCCCACATACTCAATTTCCACTCCCAATGCGTCTCCATCACCAAAGTAATTTTTCACCGCTTGCGATTTGGGGTTTACGATAATGATAATGTTGAAGATACCTGCCATTTTACATCGATCAATCACATACGCTAAAATTGGTCGTCCTAATACCTGTATCATTGGTTTAGGGACTTTTTCAGAATATGGCTTAATTCGTTGACCTATACCAGCAGCTGGAATCACGGCGTATTTGGGGGGCATATGTTGAGTCATCGTTTCTTTATTCTAAAAAACCTTACCCACCTATTTCATAGGGAATTTTTTTGCGAGGATAACTGTTTTAGCCTAGATAGTTGAAGAAGGGGAGCCACGACCAATACTCATTGAGCTGTAATCAATGCGCCAACGTTGGTATTACCTCATCGCAGGAGTAAGCCTAGTTCTAATAATCGTTTGGCTTCATATCGCATTGATCCTTAATGGCGAACCTGGTATCTTAGCAATTATCGGGACATTATTATCTGCGAATCTATTTTGGATGCTTCCAGCCTTTGGGCTCTTTGGGATAGCATATATTCTTCGAGCAGTACGCTGGTGGGTATTACTTCGTCCCTTCGACACAAAGGCTAATCCTTCATCTCTTTTTCCAATGTTAGTTGGGGGGATTTTTATTACCTATGTTGTTCCATTGCGCGCCGGTGATATCGCAACCCCGTATTGGCTTCGAGAGAAAAAGGGTACTCGATTTTCTGCAGGTCTTTCATCAGTCCTTTTGGCTAGATTTCTGGATTTTGCTAGCCTGGTATTGATTATTGTTGTTTCAACCTTTTTCCTCTACGGGGCGATTACGGGACAAGCTTTAGGTCCTCTTATTAGTGGTATCTTACTGGGCGTTGCGTTCATTGCCTTCTTCATCCTAATTCGGAATGAACGATTTGTGTCTTGGCTCTCCCGCCTGGTTGGACGATTATTCAAACCGTCAGCAAGGCTCAAAGATGAAGTTCCTACGTTTGTTGAAAACTTTGCTGCTGATATGCGAACTGATATTGGTAGCTGGAACTCCGGTATCGGGTTGCTCTTGAGTGTTCCACTCTGGCTTGTGGAAACGATGAAACTTGCATTTCTAGCCTTAGCTTTTGGGGAAACCCTCACTTTACTGGAATCTATTTTTGTATCTTCAATCAGCTATACGGCTGGACATATTTTTGCCATCCTTTTGCCTGCTGGGATAGGAATCTTCATCTTTCAATTTGCCATGCTGCAACTTTCTCTCCCCACTTTTGGCATTTCACAGGTTGCTAGTATTGCTCTTCTTGATGGTCTGATCTATATCATTGGTCTCGCAGTCTTAGGAGTACCATCAATTGCACTAATGGGGCGGGGCTATCGTGCATTGGAGGAACAAGACGAAGAGACTCCGGTTATGAGTAATAAAAAATCCCCTGCGAGAGATGATGGATAGACCGAAAAGTTAAAGCTGATTCACAACCCCCAGTGCAGTACTGGGCAGTGTATACATCCGATGTGAAAATCATGGATCCACGCAAACTTCCGCTCGCTGTCGTCAAAACTTCACCTGAAACTTACTTTGATGATGTAGCTCGATTGTTTCGGTTAGCCAAGTTTGACCAGTTTATGGACCCGAAAGTCCGAACTGTTATGAAGCTCAATATATCCTGGCAGGAATATTTTCCCTCCTGTTCGACTCAACCATATCAACTCGATGCAATGCTCCAAGAGTTATCGAAACGCAACTTCAGCGATGTGCTAGCATTAGAAAACATGACGGTAGTTACTGATGCAAGAACGGGGATGTACAAGAATCGTTACGTACCTCTGCTTGAGAAGCATGACATTCCCTGGACAATACTCATTGATGAGGAATGGGTCGAGGTTAATCCTTCTAAACCTATGGTTTTCGGTCAAGAAGATATGCTCATGCCCAAACCCATTATAGATGCCCAGGTTATTCACTTACCCACCTTCAAATGCCATGGACATAGTACCATCACCTGCTCACTGAAAAATGCCTTCGGTTTCTTACGAACCGTACGTCACCACTATCACCTGAAAATCCACGAAATCTTAGTAGACTTACTTCGTATTCAACAGGAATTCTGTGGCCCACTTTTTGGCTTTGCAGATAGTACCATTGCAATGGATGGAGCTGGACCAAGAACTGGTCGACCCTACGTGCAAAATTATATTGCTGCCAGTGGCGATCTTGTCGCCCTCGATGCCCTTTGCGCTCAAATGATTGGGTATGATCCAATGAGTATTGGCCATGTTCGTATGGCTCATGAACAGGAGCTTGGTAATGGTGATCTGTGTACGAAAGAAATTGTTGGGGACGATGTCGAAGGAGTTTGTTTCGATTATGAAACTAAACTTGATCCTGTGATTCGTTTTGACCGGCTCTTCCGTAGTAGTTGGCTTGAACCCTTCATGATGCGTTCTGCCTTCTTTAACGTCAATGTAAAAATTAGCCATTATCTCCGTGACATCTGGCTGAAGACCCGTGGTAAAAGACATATTGCGCGGATTATGAAGAGTGGTTGGGGCAAGTTATTCCGGCGTTACCTCTAACTGCATCGGATAAGCTCTGATTTTTTAACTCCTTCATCAGCATAAGGCTTTTGTGTCCAAACGTGGCACAAGCGCATGCCAGTAATCCACCTGTTCCTTTCAGAAATTAATGGTGCGTTTAAGCCGTGACCACAGAGTTACCAGATTCACAACCTTCTTCCTTCACTTGGAAACGCATCATTGAATTCTTGAACCTTACCGATATTACTAAGTTGCTTCGTACAACTGGCTTCTGGGCTGGTGTAATTGTTCGTACGGCTACACTCATAGGCTTCATAGTTTTTCTAAACGTTGCTGGCGACATTGTAGATATGAATGAACTCGTCTTCAAAGGCATGGCCAATCTTGTTGCTCTCATTAACCCTTATGGCCAATCTTACACACTTTATACATTCAATGGTCCCTATACCCAGAATTATTTTAATTACCCCCCCTTTGCCATTCTCTTCCATCTCCCAACACTATTTTGGCCCGGTCCTCAAAGTATAGGTATTATGGATTTCATGCCCAGTTTCTTTATACTACATACATTCTTTGACTTCGTCATCTATTATCGGTTCTGGCAGGAAAAACACAAGGTCATCTCTAAAATAATCTGGATTAATCCCTTCTTCGTCTTCGTCGATGTTATCACCTTCATATCCCTTCCCCTTATGTTCCTGACTCTGACCATCCTAAATCTAGAAAATCCTGTTCGGAGTGGTGTGTATTCTATATGCCTTGCCGCCACCTATCAAATGGGTGCAATTTTCATCCCCTTTCTTCTCATCTACTACTGGCGTCGAGGAAAACTCCGTCTAACTCTTCTTAGTATGATTCCACCATTTGCTATAATATTCATGTTCTTATTATGGAATCCCATTCTATTTGTACAAGATCTAATAATTCACCAGATTGGTCGTCCACCAATTTCCTGGTTTGACTCAAACCCACTTAGCCCATATTATAATCGCTATTATCCACTGATTTTTCTCTTTATGGGCTCAATCCCATCTGTCGTATTCAATATCACTATCTACTTAGGCGTCCCTCCGCCTGTAGCTCCACAATTTGCTCCTCTTATGATGGCATTTGTCGCTGTCCTAGGAATCCTTTCACTCATTTACTTTCTTAACAATTATCGCAAGGCGCTTGTGATATTTGTTCCTGGCATCTTACTCGCTCTCTTCATTGCCTCTACTGCCGAGGGGCTTGCTCATTACTGGGTACTCTGTATTACATTGCCTTTCCTCTTTTGGCGGCAAAAAGACAGCTTCACACCTCCAACCGAGTCATCATCCTCAATTAGTTCTCACACATCAGTAAATCCAACAATTGTGTTGCATTCAAACAGGGAGGGGTCTCCCTGAATTCGTCAACTGGAGATAACGATTCAAAATTGTATATTCCACCTGACACATCAGCAACCATTTCATCCAAGCTTGGTAATACCATTACACATAGCCTTCGTCTTTATCACCAATGGTGGAAAGAAATCAGTCTTGGTATTTTCATACGTCTTCTTACGCTTTTCCTCATCCTCTACCTAGCAGCCATTAATCCCACTTTTCCTGACGTCAATGACATGAACGAGCTCATTACACAAGGACTTGTCTATATGTTCCGTGGATTGAATCCCTATAACCGCGATTATTATCTCTCAGCACTGGCATTAGGTCCGTGTGATATCTATCATCAAAATTTCATCAATTATGGTCCAGGCAGCCTACTAATTCACATACCATGTATGGTGTATCCGTATACCTTTGATTTTGCAGGTTGTATGAATTTTCAACCCAGTTTCATGGTGTTACATGGCTTCTTCGATTTTCTCCTCTTTGACCGCCTGATGCGTCGAGGGAATCGAATAGTAGCACTGTTTCTGTGGATTAATCCAGTAATGGTGACTTTGAACTTTGTCACTCATATGAGTGTGGTTCTGTTCTTACTCTGGATGGGTTACGAAAAATGGAAGGACCCCTTTTGGTCGGTCTTTTGGTTAGGAATTGGAGCAATCACATACCAGTATATCGGGTTACTGCTACTTTTTGCTATTGTCTACCACTTTCGAAGTTACCGGAAATGGATCATGGGAGTTCTTCCGACAGTTGTTATCTTCGGGCTCTTCCAGTTATGGGTATCACTAGAGGCTGTGATATTCCTTGATCCCACCAGGAATATGGCACTAATTAACGATTTACTTCTCGTCCAATTTGGTAGACCATATGAACCCTGGCCCTTACATATCCATTCTTGGTGGAGTTGGACTGGATCAATTCCTGCGATCATCTTTAATGGCTTCTGGATTGTCACCAACCAAATCCTCGCTAGCTTGGGACAACCAATGATTCCTCCAAGTGATTGGGTACTAATTGGTGATCCTCTGCAGATCGTTACTCGCGGAATCATTCCACCAACAGGAATCCGGATTAGTACCGTGTTCACAGCTCTTGCACTAATTGTCACTTTTTACCTTTTAGTAAAGTTATTCGTAAAACCCGATTATGAACAGTGTATCAACTATAGCTTTGTGGCTATGGTCTTCTTCCTAATCGGTGCCCCCGCGGGAATTTGGCATCATAACTTCATCATTCTAATTCCCATTTTCTTTGTGCTCATTGATACCAATACTATCAGTGTCTTGAGTGAAAAACTAAAACTTAGGTCTGATTAATCAGAGAAATTTACGGAGCCTCAATCCAAAGTATTTAAATCTCCGCATTGCCCTAACACAAGATAGGCTTGCAGGCATGCAATCGAGGGCAGGATGTAAACCTATGCCTAGTAAGTTAAAGCGAATTGAGGCAGCACGGGAGCTTCTCAAGCTCTTCCACACTCGGAGGCGCATCGAGACCATTATGGAGAAGCATACTTCCCCCCCAGGCGAATGTCCCTTCTACGACAAGTCAGTTCTCAGCCACTGCCGACTCGAACCACATGCTGCCCACCTACAAGATTGTCGCGGACGCACATTTCTCGAAGGCATGCTCTGTGAAACCATTGCCGATTTACCGCTTGACCGACGAGCCAACATCACCTTTTCTAATGCACTTGAAGCCCTCCGCATTGCGCAAAACCAAGATCCCCGAACCCTCAGCGCCTTCCTAAGTGCTTTCACTGATGGTTATTGGGAACTTCTTGCAGAGGGCGGACTCGATGAGCATGAAGCGCTCACCAAGAACATACTCGAATTAGAAGCCTTGTTAGCGGAATATTTTGCCGATCGACGCTTCGACCTCCGAGGAGAAATTAAAGGTGTAGTCAATGATTTAACCGAAGAGTTCCGACGCCACCTCGAACCTGCCATTAAATGCACCTAAAGCACCTTGCATAAGTCACCAAGAAGCTTTCAACGAATTTTTAGTTTGGTCGATGTAGAACCAACATTCTGTTAAAAAAATTCTGAAGTTAAAAAAGAGAGAGTGGTGTCCTTTTAGGAGGACACCTTACGACGACGCCGTCGAGCTACCATAATTAAGCCCAACCCAGTAGCAAGTGCAATGATGATTGCTTCAAGTGGGAATCCTGGAATTCCAGGTGGAGGTCCTGCAGCGATCGTAAAGCTGAAAGTACTAGTCGTGGTAACTCTGGCAGCAGCCGATGAATCGGTGGCAGTAATGCGATACTCTACCGTTGTTCCAGCCAAATAAGCGCCAATGTCTACTTCATAGTTGTCACCGGAAACAAGATTCATTGTATGATCTATCCAAGTTGATCCACCATCTACACTCACCTGACACACAGCTGAGGTCACACCACTAACATCCGTGATATCTGCTGAAACAGTTACTGGGAGACCTGGCAAAGGTGTCGATGGATTCGTCACAACATTAGAGATTACTGGTCCTTCACTTTCAACACTGAAAACAGCATTCGATTCATCTTGCCCTGAGAGCTCATAATCGTGGGCAACAACACGAATCAAGACATCACTGCTCTCTGTAACACTGGTAACGTCCCAATTGATACTAGTCGTTGTTTGTCCAGTGGCAATGGAAGTCCAAGTGCTACCCCCATTCACACTGTAGAAGATATCAAAGATCATTGAGTCCTTATTGGGATCTTGTGCCGTCCAGGTGATGCTGTTTGTTCCACCAGTAAGGGTTTCTCCACCATTAGGTGTTGTAACAGTTACTACAGGAGGACGGTTTTCAGAAAGCCATTGGAAAGCATTGACCCCAAACAGGTTATTATCACTGTCATAGAAGAGAGTCTCTCCATCTGCATCGTAATCAATGGAATTGTCAAAGATATTCAAGTCACAACTGGCAACAACACGTCCCAATTGATAATTAGTTGCTGCAAATACTGCTGCATTTATTGCAGGGGGACCACCTGAGCCCCAAGTTGTTGTGCCATCACCATCAGTAATAACTAGTCCAGTACCAGAACCGATTGAGTGGAACCCTGTGAGGAGATTGCTTTCCATTCGCTGAATCCCTAAGGTGATAGGATGTGTACCGATGTTCGCTCCATCCCATATAATGTACCGTGGATCACCAATGAAGTCATCGGTGTCATAAAGTGCGGTTTCGTTATAGATTAAACCGAATTGGGAAGCAATAGGACTGACAATATCGTTAAGGACTGTATTATCCCCAATGAGGAATAATCCACCACCAGCACCAACGAAACTGACAATATCCGTTATTTGACCAGCAGTATACGATGATGAACCTCCATCACATATCACTAGGACATGCGCTTGAGCAAGTAAGCTTGGATAAAAGGTACTCATCCATTTTACTGTGTATCCGTTACTCGTTAGATACCTGGCGAGTTCACCGAATCCAAAGCTAATCGTAAACGCCGGGTTGGTTGATTCGTCGAAGAGTACGATTCGTTCTGTGATGCCTGCAGCTGAGAGCCAGCGAATTGTATTCCTAGCCAATAGGCTATTGTCTCGGTCATAGTAATCATCAGTTCCATCGCTGTCATTATCATAGTCATCTGCCAAGAAGTTTCCTTCCCCTGCAACAACGACTCGACCAGGTCCATGGACACCCGCAACATAGCAGGGCATTGCATTGACAACTGTACCGTTATCCCATTGTGCAGTCCCATCAGAATCGGTAAAGACGATTGGTACTGCTCCAGCGGGCATCGAGGTGATCCCGGTTCCTGCATAGAACTGGACACTCGATACCTCAATGGTTAAGGAGTGGTTTTGCATGTTTGTCGTATCATAGAATGGGTATCCAATGATGTTAAGGGGTGGTTCAGTATCATCGGTATCTTGAATCTGTTCGTATTCAACATCATATCCCAGAGAGTTGGCTAGATCATCAATTTCCACGCTCCATGGTCCCCAGTTGGCCGCGAGAAAAACGCCTCCGCCGCTATCAATAAAGGAAGAGATGATTGCTTTTTCAGCTGCGGAATAAGAAATAGTACAAACAGTGACCACTAGAACGTCACAAGCATCAAGTAGACTGGAACTAAATGAACCCATCCGCGATACAGCAAAACCTTCTGCGACGAGGTCATCAGTAAAGTCACTGTATGAATTCAGGATACTATAAAATTGTCCGTGAGATTCATCGAAGACAACATGACGATGGAGTCTCAACGCGTTGGCTAGAATCGCATCTATGTCAGCATTTCGGCTCCACATGTCGAAGCCCAGCATGGCGACATGGCCTTGGCCAATGATTTTGTGCACAACTGTGGCTCGGGAGGTGGGCCCATCTTCAACGACTACCGTTCCGTCGGCGACATCAAAGCGCAGGCTGCCATCCGGAGCAGTATAACCAGTAGTAACACCACGAGCAAGCGCATCGGATTGGTTTATTAGATTCTGTGGTGCTCCCCAGAAATAAAGGGGATCATAAATCTCTAACAGGCCAGTTTCATTGACGAGATGAGCGGTGGGGCCATTAAAGCCTGCTGGAAAGGCAAAGCAATCCATTGCGACGACGATTCCACCCTGAGTTACCCAGTTTGGCAGGATGCTTGACCAAGTATTTCCAATGCTTTCCATGGTGTCAGGATCGGGAGTCTGTTCTTGTTCAGGAATTAACAGAACATCATGGCTAGGTAACAGTGTATTCAAGTCATTATAATCGGTCAAATTTGTCCAATAGTAATCAGTCCCATAAGTCGCGTTGATGGAAGCAAATACAGCGACCACTTCCTCATCAACATCTGCATATTCTGTATACACGAGAAGACGCAGAGGGATTAGTTGATGTGGCGGTTCAGGTGATGGTAAGACGGGATCTGCACTCCTTGTCACACTAACTTCATTAATTCCAAGGGCTAGAGGTGTAGGTGCTGAACTCATTGAAAGAAAAGGAATACAGAGGGTCACTAGTAACACTAAACTCATTATTTTTAGAATTTTCATTTTTAATTTCCCTTCTTTCAGCTTACTCCTTTGAAGACGTCCCACCAGAAAAAAGAGGATGATGGAATCGACCGCATTCAAGCTGAATTATTTACACATGACATGAAACCGCTATAAAAATCTTAACCGAGGTATCGTAAAAATCACATTCAATGCCAGTATAGAAAATCGAGCTAATTGAGGGATTATCTGTTAACCCTTCCTCATTAAAGGAAATAATCTGTATTATCACTCTAACTTTAATTTATGAAAAAGCGCCGCTTCTTGGATATACGGTCTCCCAGTTGTTAGGGCTAATTCAGCCTTTGCTAACTCGCGTCCAATATAAGCTGCATGATCGAGTTGGGATACCAGTTCACGAGTGATGATAGCATCGATTAGTTGTTGTGCGGTGTTTCCTTTGAGTTCAATGGTCGGATTTTCTGTTGAACCTGCTGGGTAATGTCGCACGATAATCTGGTGCTGACGCCGGTCAATATGAAAAGTGAAGTATCCTTGAGCGTCTGGTGGGTGGGTGAGCCTTTCACTAGTTACATCATAGATAGGATATTCAGCATCGGGAATCGGTTCAAAGGGAAGTTCGGGAAAACGTTTCGATTTTAGTCTAAGCAAATCAATGCCTAAATCCTTTGGGTGAGCTCGTCGCCGGCGAGCTAGGTACATCATTCGGGCAGCATGATAGACTTCTTCGACAGAACCCTTTGTCTTCGAGCTGACCTCCGTTGTGAGTAAAAGTGAGACGCCTAGCTCTGCTGCCAATCCAGCAAGGACTGCATTCGCACCGGGACTATCTGCATCAAGTAACTCGGTGATGTTCCCAATTCCCATCAACATGGGTATATTGGGTTGTCGCTGATGGAATTCAGCATAAGCCCTTATCGCCTGAGAAAGTCCTGGTGTTATTAGTGGGTCACAAAGAGGGTCCGCGATTAAGCTTCGATATCCTAGTCCTCGGGCATTCGTTAGATTATCCTCAAGAAGTTGAATTCGTTCATCAAGGGTTTTGGGAAGTTCTACGCTATCTTGAGCTGCAGGGATAACCGCAAAAGTGGCACGTTTTCTATACTTCTTAGGGATATCCATCATATTGTCTTGATCAAGACTTAGAACGAGTTGTGCGCCCCCCTCAATTCCTCCAATTATTTCTTGGGCATTCAAGGAGTCAATACTGACCGGAACTGGGATGTGTTTGTGAATCAGCTTCGCAATTGCTTTTGCTGTGGACGGTTTAGGGGCACTAGCTACCATGCCTATGTCAATGACATCAGCTCCGCTATTGACGAAATAATTTGCTAACCGGATGATTTCGTCTTCTTGTCTGAGTGGGGCATCAGTGATTTCGGCGATTATTCGCAGAGGTAATCGCCGCCCAATAGCAAAGCTGTTCTCCCCTTTTCCAATTATAAGGACTCCTTCAAGGAGTTTGCCTTTCGGTCGTTGATAGCCCTTATCTAGATCCTGTTCCGCTTTTTTAGTTAGTTGTTCAGCGAAAGCTAGATCCGCAGGCTGTGTTGTTGATAATCTTGATTCAGCATCAAAGATATCGTCAAGAAGCAGTGGGAGATCCGCAGCGTGACGAGTTCCCTTGAATGTAGGAATACCGGTGCTTTCCGTGACAATGGCAGCATCACCTGCTGTCATTCCGGGAAGTAAGATAAGGTTGTAGTCTTCTAATGGTCCACGTAGTTTGAGTTGTGATGATACATACTTGGGGTGCAGAAATGCTGCCACAGCTAAAGGCAGGACCAGAAGATCAAAGGAATGGGGCGCTTTGGTTTCAGAGATAATTTTTCGGATAAGGGGTTCAGCTAACTTTCCAGTTATAAGTAATACTTTCATTGATGTAAGTCCTCCTCCTTCATCTCACCTATTTTTTGTCCCATGAAAAGTCAGAGATCGATTGATTAGGAATTCCTGGGATACTTGTGTAAATTCCAGTTAAATTGATGATAGAACTTTCGCTCCAGGTTGCGAGCCATGTTAATAGCTCTTTAGCAACCAATAGTTTTTGCTGTTTCAAGGGTGTTGCCATCACGTCTTCATCTAATTCGGGTTTTGAGTATTTTCCAATTACGTTTCCTAGGTCCATTCCAATGAGTGCAATTTTATCTGCTCGTAGGCCTTCAGCCCAAAAGACGCACCGGTCTCCATCGGTAAATCCACCGAGATTATGAACTCCAGGTTGAGGTCTTGCCTGGGTGGAACCCATGGACTGGTTCTGCTTTATTTGTGGCACCCAGTGCTCCAAAGCTTTGATGTTATCTCCGTGTGCATGCACAATAATAATCGCGCCTTGTTGCTGAGCAGCGATGATGTCCTCCATTTTACCGTCTAAATCCGTTAAGATGAAATCTGGCACTATCTCGTATTCTAAACATGCTGTGGTTGCACCATCTGCCGCGAATATTACAGTATCTTCGAAGGTAATATTCGTGACGACATACTCCAGATTCTGGGTTATTGATGGACCTGCTCCACAGACCACGACATTTTTCTCCTGAACTTTTTCACTTGCATCCACTATAGAATATGCCACATGTTTGATGTACTCACTGAGTAAATCCGCGGCTTCCTGGTCAGCCGTGATACTGTATCCAAATTGGTCGATAATTGCTTGATACCGAGGCCACCATGTCTTAAGGTTGATGGGACTCACTTATGCCACATCTTTTCCGGCAATCATCTATAAGGGTTGACGATTCGCCCTGGTAACTAGAGGGCATGATTGTCATTAATCTGCCGTCGAGCCCCACCCATTGTAATCGTTTCTTCAGCTACCAGATCGTGACGGTGGATACACTCTTCGTTGCGTTGAATGAACTGTAACTCCATGGAATCTGGAAGATTAGGGTATGTATCTACTACGTTTTTGACCATTTGGCGAATCGCATCTTCCACAAACTTTGGATTTTGAAGGGCAGTTTCGACCACTGAAGCTTCGTCTGGACGTTTTAGTAATTCATAGGAATTTGCACTCATGGCTTGCTCCACAATACCCACTAATTGGATGGCATCAATATCGAAGCCCTCTGGAATCTCAACCATGACCGAGCCAAAACTCCGTTGCATGTGGCTGCCGATTGGCAAGTTGTCAGCGATCTTCTGAGCTTGGTCAGGTTTGAGTTGATGTTCAGCCGTTAATGTGGTTTCAGCTTTATCACGAAGCAGCTCTTGAGCACATGGACATGCTGTGATTCCAGCGACAGTAACGCCAATCCATCGTCGGAACTGGATCTTACCATTTTTTCTACGAGTAGCAATTGCACGGGCTTTCATGGTGCAGGATTCATAGGTACGAATAGCTGTTTTGGGGGTGGTCCGTGCATAAACGACATCAGCAAAGGCATGCACTTCTGCTTCAGTGGCATAATCGTGCCGTTGTAGTTGCTCTTGGGCGATTTCAGCACATAGATCTTCGAGATGATGGAGCTTCTCAGCATGCTGACTGACTATCTCGACTGTAGCTTCATAGCTACGTGATGGATGGATGCCTTTTTGATAAGCAGGAAGATCCACATAAACATCGAAGGTGGGAACAACAATGGCGGGTTGTTCTTCGAAGAAAATGAACTGGATTGGCACTCGAATTCCGGTGACACCTACACGGCGAACAGAAACTGGAACTTCGGGAGTATCCATGTGAACATCTCGACCTGGCATAAGTTTTTGGCTCCGAATCCTGAGGTGAGTAGTCTCCCTATAGCTTTTACTGAATTAAAGATTTCAGCAATACCTAGTTGAAAAATAACCCTCGAAGTTTTACTAAAAAAGGCATAGTGATTTTGCAACTGAAAAACCTGGTTTGTTAAGCTATTTGCATTTGTTGTAAAAGGCTAGCTTTGGATTCGACACCATAAGGGAATTATAGGAGAAGCAACCCTAACTCTAGTTCCGCTTTGGACGTTATCGGGTCAAACGCCAAACATTACACGTTACATGCGACGGTGGAGGAACTACATTGGACTATTACTTAATGCGGTTCAAATGGTCACTGCAAGCCTTAGCGGCTCCAGCTGACATTCAACTCCAACTGTTTCCCGGCTTCGTCTGGAAGGTTGACGAATTAGCCATTGAATTTGATCAATGGTATCAGGTCATGAAAACACGCCGCACGACTTTCAGTAGGAAGCAACGTCGCGTCCTTGAGGATTTGAATCGTAAACTCGATGAGATTAGTGGACCTGAAAATATTCATTACTGGTTGGAAGAGACGTTACGGACGGACGCTGCTTGGGACGCGATTCGTATTTTAGCTCGACATGCACTGGATGCTTTGGGGTGGCCAATAGAAGATCCACTGAAGGATCGGGGTCAAATTCCATTGTATGTTAATTATGGCGAATAGCCACCGCAGTTTTATTCTTTAATACCTTAACAGTAATCATCACCAGTTATAATAGCTGGGAGGCAAACCTTTCATGGTAAAGTTTACAGATATAGCAATGATGGGATTCTCGGAAGGCGATGTGGTGGAATCTATCCTTACAACTTTATCAAAGGAGGGGCAGCCAAATGCGGCTCCAATGGGAGTTTGGGTTGAAGCTAATAACCAACTTTTTATCCGTCCTTATGATGGCACTCAAACTAGGCAAAATCTTGAATTCTGTAGTGAAGCGGTGATGAATATTACCTCTGATCCCCGCTTCTTCTTCGTAACAGCTTTCAAAGGAACCCAGCGCTCTTCAGTGCAAATCGAGTTTGAACCCAGCAACAAGGTGAAACCACCTCGAATAAAGGGTATGCCTAGTTATGTTGAGGTCACAGTCAAACCTAGAGCTACTAAATCCGATACCCCATTCCATGAATTCACTTGTCAGGTGCAGCATGTGGAGGTGTTTGCCCCCTTCCCGATGGTTCATTCTCGAGCCCGTTGTGCGGCAATAGAGTGTGTCATTCATGCGTCACGAGTTCAGGCATTACACAAAACTGATGTTGATTTAACACGTAAGCTGGTTTACCAAATTACAGAACTTCAAAGCTTTGTTGATCGAATTGCCCCTCAGTCGTCTGCTGCAATGGTAATTCATGATATTATGATTTTAGTTTCCAAGTGGTCTAGGTGATAACCATGACAAACTCTGATTTCGATAAAGTAACGATCAGCGCTACGGCTCGCTTGCATCTGGGATTCATCGATTTACATGGTGGATTAGGTCGAATTTATGGTTCTCTAGGCGTATCATTAGAACGACCAGAATGGGAAATAAAACTCCGTCGTATCCCGAAGGGATTGAAGGTTTCAGGAGAACAACCTATTCGAGTTGAATCTCTAACAAGAAAATTAGTTGAGGTGCTTGGATATACTGAGGGATTGGAGATCATAGTCAAGGAATCGATACCAGATCATGTCGGACTTGGATCTGGTACTCAACTTGCACTAGCCATTGGTACGGGAATTTCAATATTACATGATGTACAAATGAGTCCTTATGCGATTGCTAGTTTATTACAACGGGGAGCTGTCTCAGGGGTGGGCACCGCCACCTTTGTGGATGGAGGCTTTGTGGTTGACGGAGGTAAATCAACTTCACGTAAGGATGTTAAAGATTCGGTTCCTCCACTTCTTGTTAATTATGAAGTTCCAAATGATTGGTTTTTTGTAGTCGCCATACCTAAAATTGCAAAGGGTCTAAGTGGTGAACGGGAAGAACGGGCCTTTACGACCCTACCCTCAGCTAAACCCAGGCAAGCTCAACTTACCAGCCGATTGGTTTTAATGAAGCTTCTTCCCGCGCTTGTGGAAAATGATATTGAACGGTTTGGCGAGGCCTTGACTCGTATTCAGATTCTTGTGGGTGATGCTTTTGCCCGTGCTCAGGGGGGTCGCTTTGCAAGTCCAGAAGTGGCGGATTATGTAAATGCAATGCTGGAAGCAGGAGCTCTAGGAGCTGGTCAGAGTTCCTGGGGACCAGCCTGTTATGGTCTGGTCCGTGGGAAAAAAGCTGCGTCCAAGATTGAAAGGACTGTGTCAGTAGTAATGGATTCAGCGACGGGAGGATCAATGTTTACATCCACAGTAAATAATTATGGTGCCCGAATATCAACAACCTAAGCCTCACGATACATATTCCGGATTTCTTTGGCTTGTGGTAGACTAATCCAATCCAGGACTGTCCCACTACATTCTCGTAAACGCATAACCTTAACTAACTCTGCTGCTGGACCCTCCACTAGCCCTTCTGCAAAAAGTGCCGCACCTTGTGCTGCCTCTTTGGATTTCTCCCCTAATCGTTGAACTCGTGACACTGGGTATCCAAAATTTTGCATGCGTTTCTCGAGGTCCTTGACAAGAGCTGGTACGCGTGTAAGTCGACCGGATAACAAAATTTCCTGAGGTTTTTTTACAGAAATTGTAAGGGCTGCAACGGATTTGACTAATCCTTCAGCGACTGCATTCCAAGCTTCTGTTGCTTTAGGCTCGCCCTGAGAGAGTAGTTCAGCAAAAGCTTCAGGACTTAATGTTGGATCGTCTAACCTAGACATGACACCACCTTGAAATAGGGTGCCTTTTGAAAATCCTCGAAGAAGATAGGCTAACTCTCCGTCCATTCCACCTAGTGTAAGGAAACCAGGTCCTCCGATTGTACCTCCTATACCATCTACTATCATTCCGTTTTGAACCGCAACGGCGGCAGGATATCCGTACCCAAGTTCAACTAAGATAAAAGCCGTTTCTTGATAGGGTCTCTTCAAACGATTCGCTTGGTCATAGACGCCGAGAACGGCACAACATAACTTATCGGCTGTTCCTAAATCAATACGATTATGTTTTCGCCATACTGGGACGGAATGAAGGTGAATGACACCAGGAATGAAGACCATGTTCATATCGGTTTTTTGAACTAGCCGGACCATATCTTTGATGGCTTCAAGGACAGGTATTTTATCATCATCATGACGGACTAAGACTAGTTGAAAGAATTCTTTTTCTGTGACTTTTGATGCAGGGAGTAACGGGAGCCCATATCCGGAAGGTCCTGCTACGAGGTCAATTTCTCCTGCTTCTGTAATGACATCTAAGATGCTTTGGGGGTTCTCTGCTACTTCAACACTCGTAATAGATGTTTGAAGGAATATTTTGCCGTCTTCTAATCCACAGAAATCGAAGGATCGAGTTCCGGGGTCAATACCAATAACACGTACCATTTTGCATTCCTCTCAGTAGATTATTTTATGTTACATGGCTATTTCTTTGAAGTTATCGGTCTGAGATGGTTGTAAATTGTTTTAACGATTTCCCGTGCTACACTCAAGGCCTGTTCACGGGTTTCGCCGATATGGTTCACAGTGCAAACCGGATCACCACGTTCAGCAATACTACCTGGTATAGGGATGTCTACCACTCCGGGAATATTTCGTAGATCAGGGACCTTACAGGTGGATTTGGCATATACTATAACACGGGCACAAAACCCCTTAGGTTCTGGGGCCTTTAGTGGTAAACGACCTTGGCAGGCGTCGATATGGAGCGAAACAAGGTTTATTTTACTAACGAGTTCAACGGCTTCAATAGTAGCCTGAATTCGTGGGTTGATTTCCATGAAAAACGGTGTTCCACCAGTGGCTACCACAAAGTCGAAACCATTACTCCCCTTTAATTCTATTTTCGAGCTAATTTCCTCGGATATCCTGGCTAATTGATGCATTGTTTCTGAACTAGTGTCAAGGGGGATTATATTACCGCAATAGGCTTTGGTTTTACCTTTCCCCAGTTCGGGAAGACCAATTAGTTGTTCATTGACAGATAAGGCTAGACTGGTTTTACCTGAGCTAAGAACGGAAACACTGGCATCCGTTCCTATAATCAACTCTTGGACAAGAAGTGGTGTGGATGGAGTGAAATGATGACGTTGAATATATTGAGTAATTTCCTCTTCCGTTCGGAGAACACGTGTATGAAATCCTCCGCTTCCATATTTTGGTTTTACAAGGATTGGTAGGTCGAGAAGGTTGGTTGCTGCCTGTAACTGTTTAGCTGTAGTTGCTTCGGAACTCTTAGGAGTCGCAGCACCTGCCTTTTGAGCTATTTCGCATGTTAATTGCCTATTTCGTGCCCGAATAAGAGTTTGAGTAGAATTACCTAATAGGTTTCCAAGTTGACTAAGGTTGTTCCACGCATCAGGATGATCATCGAAGCCTCCACTTGCGAGAATATATTCCACTGGTCCTTGGTCTTCAATCAGTTGTTGAACACCAGAGACGAGTGCTTCAGCTGTGGGTAACATGGGGCGTTCTGGTCGATGTTGGGGTTGCTGGTCTAAAACCGAAATATGAGCATCTGTCCAATCAGAAAGATCGAGGTCGCCCCAAAAGTCAACTGCCAGTACTCGATAACCTGCTTTCTTAACCGATCGTGCCAGGGGGCGAACATTGAATCCAACCACAAGTATTGCAGGCATCATTACAGCCACTGAAGATTATACACATTCTTCTGAATTGCCCTTTAGAAACTTTTCCGCTAATTTAAGGGGGATGCGTAGCTGTACTGGCTTGAGAAGTCCGCATCAGCTAACAGGCTGCTGAAAAACACAGAAAATGTTTAAGAGAGTCTACTGAGTGGTGAAGAAGTGAAACATGCAACACTACAAGCGGGGATATCTGCATGTCGAAAGCAGTGGATATTGAAGACACAGTAACATTACGCACCTACTGTCATGGTTGCAAACAAGATCTCAACGTCATGGTTTCAAGGGCAATCATAGATAATGCCAAGTCTTATCCTATCAGTCACGCCCATTTGCATGGTAATCCCGCTCATATACTCATTCTTTATGTGGATAGTCAATACCACATTCGAGGGACTGAGCTTAGTGAGACAGTCACAGTTGAAAGATCTCGCAAAGTTACTCCCTTGAATGCAATGATCTTACTTCGGATTCCACCCCGTTACAAACGAACAGCGATGGCGATGTTAAAACTACATCAAGCAAACGCTCGCGAAGTTGCAACAATCACAGGGAAAAAACCAAAGGTCGAATCCTATTATCTGGGCTCAATTTTTCGGCTTGGCTATTTAGAAAGAACCCGAATCAAGAATTTCTACCAATATAGTCTACCCGGTCTAGTAGGCTGAATATCAGAGATGAATGGAAGATGTCTAATGCATCGGTTGGTGATTGGAACCCAAACCGAAATAAAAACAGAGCCATCACCATTCATAGCTTCAAGGGTGGAACAGGTAAATCCAATCTTTCAGCGAATATGGCACTCATACTTGCCGAACGAGGATGGAATGTTGTCCTCCTCGATTTTGATTTTCGTGCTCCTAGTCTCAATGCTTTATTCCAGATGAACAGCATCAAATACTGGATCAATGATTGGCTCGCCCAACGTTGTGAATTAAATGAGGTTCTGGTCGATCTGAGTGACCGTTATCAAACCATGGGTAAGTTCCTTGTCGGCTTCACTAATCCAAGTGGCAAAGCCATTAATGAGATGACCATGCATAGCCTTGATGAGGAATGGCAGGCTCGAGTTCTCCAACTCGTCTTAGATGGCAAGGATCTCCTTTTCGAACAATATGGAATTAACTTTCAAATATTCGATACTAGCCCTGGTTTTGCAATGAGTTCTATTAATGCAATATTAGCTGCTGATGACCCCATTCTTGTCATCAAAATGGACCATCTTGATATCGTTGGAACCTATCATCTCATAAAAGGTGTTTATGACCAGACCTTAGGAAAGAAACCAGAATTAGTTGTAAATAAGGTTCCTTGTAGCATGCTACAAAATCCTGAAGATTATAAACGCCTTAAATCTGAACTCAGCCTAAAATTAGGTATCGAAATTATTGGAATCATTCCCTGTTTTTGTGAAGTCATGGAAAATATGGGAAGACATCTCTTCGTGAAAAAACACCCAGATCATGAATTTTCTCAGTCTATTAGTCGATTAGCTGAACACTTTGAAAAGGGAAATTAGCGGTGAAAGGATGTGTCTATGACCGATGCAAGTATGGAGCTTCGTCGTATCACAATCCTAGAGCGAAATGCTGAGTATCATGATGCAGCTGAGCAATGCTTCCTTGTGTATCAACAAACCCAAGACTCCGATCTAGCCCTTCGAGGATTCCGTAATCTAAATAGTAGCATCTGGCGTTCGAATAATCTTGCTGAAATGCGGACCGGTCTTTCTGACTTGATTTCAAGAATTAGAAAGGCAAAAGAGACAATGAAATTTGAAAAGGACCAACTCGCCTATTTAGAAGCGGTCGCACTTGAAGCAGAAGGATGGCTGGCAGAACCACCGGATTCTGAAAAATTCATTCAAGCTACTGAATGTTTTATCAAGCTAGGAGAACTTGAACATGCCTTAAATCTCATAACTAGCCTTATTGCATATCTCAATCCCGACAAACAAATCCACTGGGCTCAACATGGAATAGAAATCGCTACAACACTTTCTCCTGAAAAAAAAGATACATACTATCTCCTCTTAGTCGAGCCTCTCCTCCTATACGAAGATGTTGAAACGAAGGAAGCGCTTCTTAAAGAAATTTATAATCGCACAAAAGCGTTGAGTCAAATAAATAATCGCGACCATTTAGGAAACATTGCAGTATTAACAGGATTAGACTTGATTCAACCCTATCGAATACAAGAGGTTGAAATCCATAGTATCCGACAAGATAATGTCCATGAATTAGTACGGTCCCTCGATAAAACCACCCATAATCGAATACAAGGAATGCTTCTAAACCTATTGGGGACTTCACACTATCGAATGGCTGAAGCTGAAGCAATTACGGATATACGTCAGGAACTGTTTAAGAAAGCAAAAGACTACTTCCTGCAGTCTGTTTCAATGCTAGAACGAACTTCAGCTTATGGTGAACTTCTTCGGGCTTATACTTTAGCTGGTGAAGGTTTTCTGTCAATTGCTGAATTAGAACATGATTTCAATCAACGAAATGAATACTATCAGCTAGGTGAGATGCACTTACAAAAATCCCGATCCATTGGAGGATTCACCCGGCTCTTGCAACTACGGGCACGTGCAGCAATAAATCTAGGAGTTGCCTTGGAACGGTTATCATGGTTTGAGTTGAGTCTGGAACGCCGAAAGAAGAAGCTAATAGAAATTTATGAATTACAAATTGAAGGACGAGACTTTGCACAACAGACTAAGAGTCTGCAAGAAGCGGGTTATGCAACTATGTATGCGAGTGAAGTATCTGGATTTCTATCCGATCTTGAAACTCGGAGCAATCAAAAACGCGATTGGGCTATAAAACAACAAAAATTAAGCCGAACGAGTCTCGCGTTATTTCAAAAAACTCTAGATAAGAAAGGCTTAGTCGCTGCTCTCAGTAGTGCAGCATTCGCTTGTAGTAAATTAGCTGACCTAACACCTACATTCGAAGAAAAAAAGGCGTTGTTTGAAGACATGTTCCTGTATGGGGAACTCGCGATCGAAGGCGCTCAAAAGATCATTGATCCAGTCATTACTGCCAATGCTTATCAGCAAGCCGGAAACGCAGCTCAGCGTTTAGGTATTCTTTGTGGTGATGGGGAATTACTGAAAAAGGCAATTGAATTATATGATTATGCCGTACAGGCATGGTCAAAAACTGGTGAACGAAACAAACACGCAAATGCCCTAACCCAACTAGCTGATACATTCCTCTATTTCAGTAGCCTTGATTTTACTGTGAAGGAAACTACTCGAAAACATTATTTGATGCAAAGTGAGCGATTACATCAAAAAGCCGCTAACATCTATTCAAACCTATTTTTCTTCCATGACGAAGGTGAAAATTATTGGCGTATCGGTCAGATTCATCTGCTCAAAGAAGATTATCATGGAGCCCAAGAATATTTTGATAAGGTGCAGAAATCCTTTGACAAGGTTGCTGAACTAATTCCTAGTCTCGCAGAGATTTATTCGGTATTCAGCACTTTTGGTACCACATTTGTAGGACTCGTTGATGGTCTCAGTATCATCAAACGTGGTAATTATTCTCATGCAAGTAAGCTCTTCAAAGAACTAGCCTCGAGTTTGAATCGGGAAACCGATCGGAGTCTTCGTCAATTACGACAACTTCTAACCGCCTTATCATCAATCGCAATATTTGCTTCCACAAATGATTCAAAGGAAAATAAAAAGGCAAAAACAGAACTCGAACGCATGATTGTCAAATTAACACCAGATGCTTATGACCAACAACTTCCCTACAGCCTCCACAAAACCATTCATCGATTACAGATCTTCCTAATTGCACCCAAACTCTTCTTCCCTCCTCTCCTCTTAGATCTTCCTCTGAAAGAAAAGATGATTGCAATGACCCAAACCCGACATCTTGTGCGTATGGCACTTAATATGTATCAGGCTACAGCTGATCAGCGAGAATCTGTTGTCAAAGCACCCACAGAAGATGTCATTCGCAATTATGTGGCTCGTATCAGTAGTATTATCGCAGAAAGGTAACATGATTCAATGGAAGACTTGATTTTTGAAACAGGAAGGGCGAAGATTTTTATTGTAACTCAGTCCTTTGCCGGTTATGAGGAGTAACGGTGTCATTATCAGTTAAGGATCTAATTAGTATCGCAGACTTGAGCACTAAGGAAATTATGACAATTCTTGATCAAGCGGATGAAATGGAAAAAATTGTCCGAAGTGAAAAACCCTCTAAGCGGTTAGCAGGACGAATCCTCGCGACACTTTTTTATGAACCATCCACACGGACCCGACTTAGCTTTGAATCAGCTATGGCACGCCTTGGCGGGTCCAGTATCTCAGTTGCTGATGTGGGTGCATCATCCGTCGCTAAAGGCGAATCCTTAGCAGATACAATTCGAACGGTTGAAAATTATGCGGATATTATTGTCATCCGGCATCCCCAGGAAGGTTCAGCTCAATGGGCTTCTGAAGTAGCTAACGTGCCAATCATTAATGCAGGCGATGGAGCCGGACGCCATCCCACCCAAACGTTACTAGATTTATCGACCATTCGTCGGAGCCAGGGACGACTTGATAATCTCAATATAGCAATGCTGGGAGATCTCCGCTTTGGTCGAACGGTTCACTCCCTCTCCTATGCAATTACTCGATTCACTGATCGGCTATATTGCATTGCACCAAACGGACTAGAGCTCCCCGCCGAAATAGTAGGTGATCTAAAAGAACAGGGGAAAGAAGTGATTGAAACTACCGATCTACAAGCAATATTACCTGAATTAGATGTCTTGTATGTAACTCGTATACAAAAGGAACGATTTCCCACACCTGCTGATTATGAAAAAGTTCGTGGTATCTATCAAATCGATAAAACCTCGTTACAGGATGTAAAACCAACTCTTGATATCTTGCATCCACTACCGCGGGTAGATGAAATTGCTCCAGAAGTCGATGCGACTCCGTATGCTCGATATTTCACTCAAATGTTTCATGGTGTCCTTATACGAATGGCAATCCTAACACTGCTGTTGGAGGCAAAACAGACATGACCCAAACCAAAAAGAAATCAAGACAACCAAAAACGGAAGCGAAATCAAAGGAGCTACTCGTTCAAAAAATCCAGGCTGGTACAGTCATTGATCATATTACTGCAGGATATGCACTCGCTGTCATGCAGATTTTGGGAATTACGGGACGAGAGGGAGACATAATCAGTATAGCTATGAATGTCCAAAGTAAACGGATGGAGAAAAAGGATATCATCAAGGTTGAAGGTCGTGAAATCACAACCGAAGAAATTAATCGCATAGCCCTTATTGCGCCAAATGCCACAATCAATATTATCCGGGATTACAAAATTCATGAAAAGACCCGCATTTCTGTTCCTGATAAAATAATCGGAATTGTCCGTTGTCAAAATCCTAGCTGTATTACCAATAATGAACGGGGGATTAGGAGTAACTTTCAAGTTGTTGACCGGACTCCTGTGACCCTTCGATGCGATTACTGTAAACGGATCACAGGACATGATAACATCATAGAGCAGCTCCTAGGTCAATATTAACCTCTCATAATCAACTTCAGAAGGAGTAACCCATGGCGAAATTATTCGGACAGGCATTCGTAAGGACACTTGAAGAACGGACCCAAACTAACCAGACTCGTGTTATTCACGCACTGGATATCGCTAATACATTATCTCCGGATGCTCCTGATTCGGCACGTAAAGAATTGATTGAAAACGCTTGTCATCTTGCAGCAGCTGTTGGTCCGCACGTCGTAGCGATTAAACTGAATTATCCTCTTGTGTTAGCAACTGGTGTCGAAGTTGCTCATCATTTGAAAATGGTGGTTCCTGAACTCCCCCTGATTGCTGATTTTAAAGTCGCTGATATTGATAATACTAATGCCTGGATTGCTCGCCATACCTTTGCGGCAGGGTTTGATGCTATCATCGTTCATGGATTCATCGGTGATGATGCCATCCAAGCGGTATTGGATGAAGCTCGAAGTTATGGCGATCGTGGTGTAATTCTTGTAGTAGATATGAGCCATCCTGGGGCCACTCAGTTCATCCATCCTCAAACTCAACAAATGGCACAGATGGCCGTGAAACTAAAGGTGTCAGGAGTTATTGCTCCCGGGACCAGGCCAAAACATGTGAGTGAGATTCGCTCTTGGATTGGTTCTGATCCACTTATTCTGGCGCCTGGGGTTGGTGCTCAGGGTGGAAAACCAGGATCTGCTATTGCCGCTGGTGCAGATTATGAAATCATTGGTAGGTCAATCTATCAAGCCAAGCACCCCGCCATAAAAGCCAAAGAACTCGCTCAACAAACATTCGAAGTGAAACCGCCAAAACGCCGAACCACTATTACTCGAAGAGATGCGTTAATCCGAGACATAGCCATGCTCCTCGATGATACTGGTGCCATCAAATTCGGCTCGTTCACTCTTGCCTCAGGTAAAACCAGCCCATATTACATCGATTTGCGAGTCATACCCTCTTATCCCCATGCCTTTTCTAACCTTACCAACCTCTTTATCCAATGGCTAAATGAGCACCCGAATATTAGTTTTGACCGCATCGCAGGAGTGCCAACAGCTGGGATATCGTTTGCCACAGCTATTTGCAATCGTTTGAATGTTCCCCTACTTTATGTTCGTAGTACACCCAAGAAGTATGGACGACAAAAACGCGTAGAAGGGCTTCTTAATTCAGGTGACCAGGTTTTAGTAGTTGATGACCTCATCACAGACGGTGGAAGCAAAATTGACGCAGTAAAAGCCCTTCGCGAAGCGAAAGCCAAGGTCACAGAGGTTTTAGTAGTCGTGGATCGCGAACAGGGAGGCGTAGAACAACTAGCTACAGAAAAGTTAAACCTCCATAGTCTTGCTACGATTTCTTGTCTGGTTCAAGCCTTGGGTAAAGAAAAACGATTAACCAAACAAGAAGTAGACCAGATTCTGGCCTACATTTCCGAACAGAAATAAGAACCTGTTTTAGTTCTCTTTTTGTTTTACAGTTAATCTTTGACCAGCAATAACTATCCCTGTAAGTCCCAGGATTCCAAGAATGAAAGCGAGGGGATAATGAACTAATTCAAAGGGAGCTAATCCTATGGCAGGCAACCATAGTTCCACACAGATTCGGAAAAAATTCCCTAAAACGATTATGCAAATCGCTACAGCACCTACAGCAATTCGATTCGGTATTGGTTGGGGAGTCCGATTTGAAAAGAAAATTAGTAATAGGCAAGGAATTAACGCGATGAGACCAGCGCAGGCGTTATCAATTTCTCCACCTACCAGACTTCCAGTACCTGCCTGTTGGACAAAAAGTAAAACTTGGATTCCTCCAAAATGAGAACTAACATACAGGACAGTGTTGAATCCCCCGAATTGCAAGACAGCAGCTGCACCCTGCGAGTAGGCTAATTGGATTGGCCAAAAGTCTACAAATATGACGAGTATGGCTGAAAGGATTATACTAAGTATTAAACGGAGATCATTGTTTAATCGGAAACCATGGGATGATTGTAGCAGTAGTATGGCTCCTAAGGTCAGAAAAAAAAGAGCTAGAGGACTTAATAATATCACAAAAACTGCGTATATTAACCCACCTACTGCAAGGAACACGAAACCTACGATGTAGAGGATTAAAGGCGGAATAGCCGCGAGAACATTTGATGGTTTCACCACAAGTTCCTCTCATCAAGCGATTTCAGATTAGTATTAAGAAGTGTTACTTTCGAATTGTAATGGCTCTTTTTTGCCCGTGGCATCACGTGTTACCTTTCCAAAGTCACTCTCTTCAAGGTTCTTTGCATCAAAAACCGGTCCCTCATGGCATACGCGACTACCCTCCAAGTCAATAATACAATGTCCACAGAGGCCTACACCACATTTCATGTACCGTTCTAAGCTCACTTGTAGGGGAATTGAGTACTTCTGTAAAAGTGTGTTTAGATTCACCAGCATACCCTCAGGACCACAGGCAAGACAAGCAGAATAAGCGGGGTCTGTATCGAGGAGAAATGTTGCGGCGTCCACAGATGTTCCTAATAACCCGTCGGAGCCATCGTCTGTAGCAACTACAAATCTGCGAACGCCTTGGGTTTCGAGGTCCTTGAATCTGTTAAAAAAGAGGAGTTCTGCCTTACTCGTCGCTCCTAATGCGACATCAACAACGAATCCCATCCGAATAGCCATGGTAGCTGCGAAGGCAATCGGTGGAGAACCACAACCCCCAGCAACCAATAACATGATTTTCTCTTCAGTCGCTTTCGGAAAGACAAATCCCTTTCCAAGTGGTCCACGCACTCCCAAGAGATCACCTTTCTTCAATTTATGAAGCTGGGTAGTTGCATCCCCTACACGTGCTGCGGCGAATTCTACACCTTGATTCACGCTAGATATACTCATTGGGATTTCATCAATTCCTGGGACCCAGACCATCACAAATTGCCCTGGTACTGCATGTTTACCAATACTTGGTGCAGAAATAGTAAACGCTTTGGTTCGGGGTGTCTCTGTCGTTACCCCCAGAATGGGTGTTACTATCGGTCGAATGATTGCAGATGGGTTGAAGTTATCATTCATAGTCATTCATCATCACGTTCAAATACGGTTTTACCTCGAATCAGAGTTTGATATACCTGCCCCTTTACTTTCCAACCTTCAAAGGGTGTTAGTGTAGCTTTATTATGAAGAGCGTCACCTCTAATCGTATAGGCCTTCTTGCTATCAAAGAGGACAAGGTCTGCATCAGCACCTACAACAAGCTGACCCTTTTCAATCCCTTGGGAGTTACAAATACCAAAGCGATAAGCTGGGTTAAACCCCATCATACGAGTAAGCTGAGGTAAGCTCATCTCTGCAGCATGAACTAGTTTGGTGTATAAGAGCGATAATGTGGTTTCCACACCAATGATGCCTCCTGGAGCGGAAGCAAAATCAGCATCTGATCCAGTTTTCTCCGTGGCTGTATGGGGGGCGTGATCGGATGCGATGATATTAATCTGACTGGCGAAGCAGGCATTCAATAGAGCTTCAGTATCTGTAGTTGATCGTAATGGTGGATAACATTTCGCGATTGGACCAATTTCCGCTAAATCCTTTACAGTGAGTAGAAGATGATGTGGTGTTACCTCTGTGGAAACCGGAATCCCTCTATGTTGAGCAGTAAGAATGTGTCGAAATCCAGCTGCGGTTGAAATATGACAGATGTGAAAACTGCATTGCGGTGGCTCGGCAAGTAGTCTTTCAATTGCATATACTTCTGCTTCGGGAGGGCGGCTTGCTAAAAAAGCATAAGATGAGCCATCAGTAGGATCTGAGAGTTTGCTGGGTTCTTCGGCATGAATTGTCAGTAACTGTCCTAATGGGGCGAGGTATTGGATACTGGGGTATTCAAAATGAGGCATGTAGATTTTAAATGAAAGAATCCCTTTCTCGATTAACTGTTTAGCCATATCAACGAGCGCTAACTCATCACTCTCTAAGTGTGTTTCCTGACGGCTTTCGCCCTCCTCAGGAAGATATGGACCCCCATGGAAGGTAAAATCAACAATACAGCGTTCCTCGGCACAATGGATTTTTTCTTCAAGCCATTGAGGTGTTGTGGTTGGTGGAAGTGTATTAGGCATATCAGCGATTGTAGTTACACCACCTGCTGCTGCAGCTAATGAGCCTGAAGCAAAATCCTCCTTTTCAGGAAATCCAGGGTCACGGAAGTGTACATGCACATCGACTAAACCAGGAAGAATCAGGTACCCTGAACCATCAATCACTGATTCGGCTTTTTCCTTCGTAGATACCCCGGGTTTTACTATCGCTGAGATGAGCCCCTTATCAACGCACAAATCTGCTTCTTCAATCCTGTCTGGCAAAATCAGGCGTCCATTTTCAATCTTCAGGTCATGGACGGCCATCTTCAGGAACTCACTCCTGCGTCGTTGATTCGTCCTACTAACTCAGAAATTTGATTAATCCCATGTTCCTTGAGGTAATCAGAGATTTCATTACATACATTAGAAAAAATTGTAGATCCACGAGTTAACACACCTGTGCCAATTTGAACAGCTGATGCCCCCGCCAGAAAGTATTCAATCACATCAGAACCGGTAAGGATACCACCAACACCAATTATGGGAATGGCAATCCCAGCTTGATGTAATTCCCACACTGCACGGATTGCAATCGGTTTTACAGCTGGACCTGATAGTCCACCGATACCAGCACCTAGCAGAGGTCGTCTAGATTCAATGTCAATTGCCAGAGCAGGAAGGGTGTTTAAGGCAACGAGTGCTGATGCCCCAGCAGCTTCAGCAGCTTGGGCTACTTTAACAAGGCATGGATAATCGGTCGAGCCTGGTAATTTAACCCACACTGGTGTCTTACCTTTAACACGTTGAACAACTTCGGTTACTACTTCGGTGACACTCTGTGGGTCCATGCCAAGCAGATAAAGAGAGCCAACATGGGGACAAGATACATTCAATTCAATCGCAGTCACGCCTGCCTTAGCTAATTGTTCGGCAACAGAAGCAAATTCGTCAGGACTATTACCTAGAGCACTCCCAATCACAGGAATTTCATGCTTAATCGTTGATTCAATTTCTGGAAGATACTCTTGGATGCCAGGATTTGGAATGCCCATAGCATTCATGAGGCTATCACCGTAAATTCCCACAATACGCGGTCCTGGGTGTCCTGTGCGAGATTCTATTCCCACAGTCTTTGTCACAACGGCTGCTGCACCACCCTGCCAGGCTCGGATCAACCCACCAGCAGCGACACCAAGTACTCCTGAAGCTAATATAGTTGGATTCGCTAATTCAATTGAACCAATCTTTATTGCTAATCCAGAATTGTTCTTAGCGGGTTTTTTCGGTGCCACGACCTTCAATTCTCCAAAAGTTATCCTATTTATGCATCCCTTGTAAGGGCTTCACTTCTAAATGTGTCGTTTTTACATTTACATTGAATCCATTACTTTCGCTTTGGCTAATACCGAAACTGAAGACCCAAAAAGTGAAGTGGTTTCCGTTGGATTTTTTCATCTGGTGCTTCCATTCGTAATTCGATGGTGTTAAGAATATTATATCCACGGCGAACAAAAAACCTAACTGCATCAATATTGTAAGGAACAACTGATAGATACAAATTGCTCCGCCCCTTCGCCTTGATGTGCTCCTCCGCTGCCTTGAGCAGAGCTGTTCCCACACCACGAATCCGCTGGTTCTCAGCTACCATGATTTCTCGAAGGAAAAAAGCTCCTTCGTGATCTTCAATACGACAAAAACCAATGATGTCGCCTCCCTCTTGCGGTTCCGCAACAAGAAGATAGGAGCTTTCCCGGATCATGTCACGGGGAATAATCGTGGCAGCCTCCTCCGGTGGAAGGGGACCGCGCCCTTGGAGTCGACGGTGAAATGTGAAAAAGTCAGCTACTAAGTGACATAAAACCACGAAATCCTTTACATCATACTCACGAATATTGACCGCTATCCGAGAACTCATGTTGAAACCCTCAGCTATAAGGCACGAATACACTCAGCTGCTGATAAGGTTTGTGAGAAAAAAAAGAGAAGAAGGGGTAGCACAATCCACCATGTACTACCCCGAGGGAAGATATGGGATGTTTAAGCTAGATCTTCGGTAGTAATAGTATAGCCATTGTAAAGCGGTTGGATATAGACGTTGACTTGGATGAGTTGGATGGTCATACCAACGATAATGAGGAGGATCAATAGCGGGGCAAGCCATGCAAAGAACATTACATAAGGTTTCCAGTGAAGCAGGAACCATTGCCCTGCATTCCAGAATGGAATGGGGAAGGATAGTGGCCCATAGAAGAACATGGTGACCATCCACAATCCAACGATTCCGTAGAGGACATTGATTGACGCTAGCAGTCTTGCAGCCGCGAGTGAGCTGTCTCCGACAAGGATTCGAATTGCTGTTAGGCCTGCATGGGTCAGTCCAATGATGGCAAGCCAGTAAAGCACTTGGATATCAAAGATTGGATATGTAGGTACCAAAATTGGTAACATAACTGCAAAGACAATTGCAACTGTGATTCCAACGATGTGACCGATCATTTGTCCCATGAGGTGGGTTCGACCGGTAAGCTCGTTGAATTTCTTCACGCGTTTTTGAACCCGACGTTGGGTTCGAGGAATGCGGTCTTCTTTCTCTTTGGACTCCTCGAAGATATTTCGCAGGAGTTCCATTAACGGGGCACCTTCAGGATGGGATAAGAGTAACAATACCAGGTAAGATATGGCAATTCCCATAAACACCCAGACTTGCGCTACAACTCCCGTCAAGATCCAGGGACCAAAGACTTGCCATGGAGTTGTTGTAATATTGATTAATACAACTGATACGATGTATGCAATTAGCACAAGGTCAGCGATGACGATTCCTACGATAACCCACCAGAAAATCTGACGATTTCTTGGAGTGAGGGCTTCAAGGAAACTCTGAGCTCTATCAATGTCGTGAGTTTCACTTTCTCGTCGGAACTCCCGAGCCACAATATCGGGGCTACCCATAGCAACTACGGCGTCCCATGCGCCAGCACTGTTTAATTGTCCGCTGGGCTGACTCGCTTGTTCCATGAGGTGTGATCGGAGTTCAGGAATTACCTCCGCTGCAACTTCGCGAGGTAACCGGGCTTTCACTTGATCAAGGTAGTCTGCAATGATTTTTCGAGCTGAAGCCTCATCACCTGGTTTAGGTGTCGGTTGAGGATTCCCATCACCTGAATATTCGTCGTTAGTTCCATATTCTTTAGACATTTTTTATTCACTTTCTGTTAATTCCGCTCCGCAGTTCGCACAATAGATAGCTCCAGGAAAGACTTGGTTCCCGCAACTCGTACAGAACTGGATTTGTTCTTGGTAATCACCGTTCGCTTCACGCCCTACCACTATACTGCGGAAGAGGGGATCTAAAGAGAGTACCAGATCGTTCCAGAACTCTAGCATTGCTAAGAGGTCTTTTTCACCAGCTGCCGTAAGCTGGTAGTATTTCCGTGGCCGTTCACCAGCCACGTTCCAGGTGCTGCGGACCATTTTTTGGTCTTCCAGACGGCGGAGTAACGGATAGAGGGTGCCATCTTGTACGATAAGTCGTTCAGCGGTGCGTTTTTTGATACTTTGGGCAATCTCGTAGCCAAAGGTCGACTTGGATTCCTTGATGACGGCGAGGACAAGGAGTCTGAGGAGACCCCGGCGAACGTCGCTTTCCCATGATTCAAGAGGTTTCTGTTTAGGCATTGTGTGTTCTCCGCCTGAGAGCGGTTGTATCAGTGGCAGGTTTCGGTGTGCGAGACCATGTGCCTTGTGAGATACATAATCTCGTTAACCGTTATACCTTGCCACGCTATGTATATCGATAGGTACATCTATTTAAACTTAATGGCTGTCAAAAAAAGGCGATTCAAGCGAACCAATGAATAGCCATAAGAACAAAGACAGTGTTACCGCTAGGCTTATGTATCGGTTAGTCAAAGAGGAAATATGCCTAAGTTCATTTTTGTGACCGGCGGTGTGTTATCAGGTATTGGGAAAGGTCACACCACCGCAAGTATTGCTAAACTCTTACAGTTTCGAGGCTATGGGGTCGATTTGGTGAAAATTGATCCATATTTGAATGTGGATCCAGGGACGTTGAACCCAGTTGAGCATGGGGAACCCTTCATCACTGATCAGATTTTTGAATTCAATCCAGCTCCAAGTTTCAGTTATACCACTGCAGAGGTGGACCAAGATTTTGGCACTTATGAGCGGTTTATCGGTCGGGCGATACATCCTCGAAATAACATCACTTCCGGACAAGTTTATTTGAGTGTCATTTTGCAGGAACGACTTGGGAAGTTCTTAGGAAAAACCGTTCAAATTATTCCTCATATCACGGATGAGATTAAACGCAGGTTAGTTGAGATTGCTAAAGCTGGAAAACGGGAAAGGAACAAGCTCGATGTAATAATGGTTGAAATAGGAGGCACAGTTGGTGATATTGAGGCTGACCCATTTCTCGAAGCCATTCGACAATTCAGGCTCGAACATGGGTCAGGAAACACGTTATTAGTTCATGTTACTTTGGTTCCTTTATTAGCAACAGTAGGGGAGATGAAAACTAAACCCACACAGCATTCTGTTAAACAGTTACTGTCCAGGGGGCTTCAACCAGATATCATCATTGCACGAAGTGAGAATTCTTTAACAGAGGAGAGCCGTCGAAAAATCGCTCTGTATAGCAACGTGCGGCCGGAAGCTGTGATATCAAATCCGGATTTGAAGGAAATCTACGAATTACCCTTGAAGTTCTATGAACAAGGACTTGATGCGTTTATTCTTCAACGATTAGAAATGATAGCTCACCCACCAACAGGCATGACAGATTGGCAGGAGGTTGTGAATCGATTCCTCCACCCAACTGAACATATACGGATTGCCATGCCTGGGAAATATGTGGCCATGGCGGATACCTATGTGAGTATTTATGAATCATTAAGACACGCTGGGGCGCATTTGGGTGCTGCGACAACGATTGAAATGGTTGACGCCGAACAACTAGAGCAAAGTAATGATGCAAAGGATCAGCTCATCCAATATGACGGTATTCTTCTTACACCCGGATTTGGAACGCGGGGAACCGAGGGAATGATTCGGTCAGCATGGATTGCGCTGGAAGAAGATATTCCTTATCTGGGTATATGTTTCGGGGCACAGCTATTATTCGTAGCCCTATGCCGATATGGGCTAGGAATGAAAAAGGCGAATAGTACGGAGATAGATCCTAAAACCCCCTACCCGGTTGTCGACTTACTCCCCGAACAACGAGAAATTGAAGAAAAAGGAGGAACTATGCGTCTCGCTGGACATCCCATTAAAGTTCTTCCCAAGACGAAACTCCGTACAATCTATAAGAAATCAAAGATTCGTGAGCGATTCCGTCACCGTTATCATCTTATGTGGGAACCTGCGAAAAAGGCCGAAAAAGAAGGTCTCATAGTCTCAGCGACTGATTTGTCGGGCAAGATTATCAATGCCATCGAACTTACTAATCGCTATTGGGTGGTAGGCACACAGTTCCATCCAGAATACACATCGCGTCCTGATCAACCCAATCCGCTATATCTTGCCTTCATTGATGCAATTCTAAAACGAAAACATGCGATTGGGTAACGACAATAAAGGGAAGCACGCTATTAGGACTCTACCACAATGCCAAAATCCACTGACCCTCAAAATGACGGTTTGGTCCCTTCAAAAACACAATCAGGGCTAGTGAGGAAGCGACCGACAATTGAAGAGTATTTCATTCGGTTTGCCGAGTTAGCTGCCACTCGATCCACCTGTGTTCGACGTCAGGTAGGCGCCGTTTTAGTCCGCGATAAGCATATTCTATCAACTGGGTATAACGGCGCTCCTGCGAATATGGAGCATTGCACCACAGAAACCTGTCTGCGGTTAAAAACAGGGGTAAAACCGGGTGAACGTCACGAGCTCTGTCGTGGGGTTCATGCTGAACAAAACGCCATCATTCAATGTGCTCTGCATGGTGTAAGCAGTCGAGATGCGACGCTGTATGTCACTCATTCACCCTGTACCATTTGTGCGAAGATGCTGATAAATGCTGGAATAGCGCGCGTCGTTGTCAAGTGTCAATACCCGGACGAAGATGGCATAGAAATGCTCAAAGAATCAGGTATTGAGATTGATTTTGTAGAAAAAGAATAGCTGCAATCGATTACTGCGACTGGAATTTGTTAGCCGCAGTAGCAAGAAATTCTCCGAGTGGCTGGAGATCCGTTCCTTGCTTGGCCATTACGAGAAAAATGATTTGGAATTCGCCACCAACTAAAATTATGAAATTCCGTTCTCCGTCAAGATGGATGATTTTCATGGGTCCAGAGTCAGTTTGACTAATAACAACTTGAGCTGAATGGGCAAGGGCTGCAGCATTTCCAGCGAGTAGATGTGGGTTCACAGTTGATGGCATCCTGTGCTCAATTAGCAACCCCTCTTGGCTTATTACAGCCCATCCTTTTACATCACGATGCTGTTCAAGTTCCGCAATTACTTCACGAAGGATTTTTTCGTGATTTGCATCGTGGACTGTCGTTCTCGCCATCTCATCAGCCATCTCGAACCTCAGATAGACTACTATCGCGCCAACAGTCCCCTTAAAAATATCGGGCACGCGTAAAAAATAGCAATTTTCATTGCGAAAATCCCATCAAAAAATCCACTAAACATATAACAATGCTTCACCCAACAAATAATCTGGCTTAGTTGGCTTCTAGGTGATAAATCATGCAGACTTCTGAATCCTGGGACCGATGGACCTGGAAAAAAAGCAAGACAAAAATCTTGACGCTTCCAGGTCGGTTAGGGTTCCCCAAAGGCTCGACACTCCGGTTTCTTGGTCTCGAAGTCAATCTTAAGGATGGTTCTGTCACTGATGTGGCTATTGGGCAACCCTTCGATCCAAAGATTGAACATATTTTCTTTCTTCTAAACCGTTATGCTGAAGCAAAGGACATCCCTCTAACAGGTGAACTCATCACCTACAAACATATCTCCGGGGGACGTGTTTATTTCCCTGTTTTTGAGGGGCGTGTCGTTAACCCCATCGAAAAACACCTCGGACCCAATCCTGATTTCTTTAAAAAAGCCGCAGAACACCTCCAGGGAACGGCTACGAAGCTTGGTGACATTGCTTACGCCATCCCCACACTTCCGCGGGTACCACTGACTTATGCTCTCTGGAAAGCCGATGATGAATTCCCACCTCAAGTTAAGGTATATCTGGACAGTACTGCTGGATCTTATTTGGACGCTGAAGCCCTTGCCCACCTGGGTTCATTGGCAACCTTGCGATTATTGTCTGCAGCGAAATTGTAGGAGTAGTATTAGACTACCTGGTGTTCGACATGCACCGATTTTTGTATAGGTCGGAATAAAAAGGGTATATATCTTTTATAATAATAATTATTATTTGGTTTGAGTGTAAGTGTATTTGCGGTATTGCCCCAATCTATATATGTAATATGGTATTAAATATATATTAGAGGCTTTTTGTATGAATCCGCCACAAATCACATCGCAGACCAGTAGGGTACCTGGACTACCCGATCATGCCTTCAGACTCGTCAAGGTGATTGAAACTCGCAAAGATGCAAATGACCAAGACATCCATTACCTAACGGTATTTATGGAAACTCTGATTGAAGGCCGCCAATCTCGTAAAAAAGTTGCGTCATTAGCGCTCTCTGCTACCGGCGATACACCTACACTTTCTTGGCAAGCTTACGCTGAACAAGATCTATAGATTCAAATCAGTTCCAGAATGTAATTCTTCATATTAAGTGTTAATAAGATCTGAGAATTCAACTTATGCAAAGTGAGGAAGGATTTCCTTGCTAGCCAATTCCATAGCTTCTCGTTTTTTAGGTCCAATGGGCGATCCGAAGACAAATTGCGTTATACCTGTTTTGTGTAAGGCTGCAATTTTCTCTGTGCATTCCGCTGGTGTGCCTCGTATGCAGAAAGCATCTAACATCTCGTTGGTAACAGCCCCAAAAGCGGTTGGAAAATCACCCTTTGCCAAGCCTTCAGCAATGGGTGTTACACTATCAGTTTGAATATTGTGTCTTTTTAATACAACGGGAGGTGAACCGGCTACGATGAAAGCAACTACGGGAGTAGCAGCTTTGGTGGCCTTTTCGATTTTCCGTGCTACTGACACGCTGGCATAGGCGGAGACATCTATGTCAGAAATTTTGCGGTTAGCTTCTTTTACGCCCTTTCTAATTTGTTTGAGAGCGAAATCAAAATCAATTGGGTGGGAGGCATTAACGAGAACGCCTTGTCCCATTGAGCCTGCGAGTTGGAGCATTTTGGGACCCTGTGCACCAATATAGATGGGAAGGTCTCCGGATTTCTCAAAAGCGACTTTTGCTTTCTCTACGGTGAACACTTTCCCCTCAAATCCTTTGATTTTCCCTGAATCAAAAATTGATCGAAATATTTTCACACTTTCTTTTACAGCCGTCAATGGTTTTTTCCTTTCAATGCCTAGGAGATTCAAAGTGATTTTATCCCCTGCACCAATTCCTAGTATGGCTCGACCGCCTGAAAGGTTGTCAAGTGACATAAGCGTGGACGCTGTTTGAACGGGATTAATCAGATAGGGATTGGTAACACCTGGACCAATCATAATTTTGTCAGTATAATTGGCTAGAAGGCTGAGAATCACATAAACGCTCCGATTGTTGAAGTGATCAGTGATCCAGCAAAAGTCAAAGCCATATTTCTCAGCGAGAATACCCAGGGCAGTAGTTTGCCAGTAGGCTTCTTGTGGCACAAACTCAACGGCAAATCGTAATTTTGAAGGCATAAGGATTGCACCCAACTCAAGAATAGCTAACCATAATGTCGCTTCCAGATAAAAAGGGAAAGGTTTCCTAGTTTGGAAGTCTTAATCGAAAAGCATCAGATTTTTCTCGACGTATGTACTTACTTTCAATCCTCAGAAAATTGGCTTAAGGATGTTTGTTGGGTCGACTTCTTTTTGATACGCTGATCTGTCACCCGAGTGACTCGATCTCGAACATGCTTAGGCATTCGATGGTTCATTCCTAACAATTCCATCATGTCAATACAATTCCGGGCAGCAAATCCATACCAGTGATTATTGAAATAACCGTAGACGTTCTTAGGGGTGCGTTCAACGATATCTTCGACTTTTGGCACCCATTCTTGTAATTCTTCCTGGCTGTACAAGTAATAGTACCACAGCTTCTTGCCATGACCATGCCACCGAATATACGAAAAAGGAGCGGTCACTTCAATCCGAGGAGGCAGAAGAGGTTCATCGACAATGCAGTATGCGACCTGATGGCGCTGTAACAGTGAGAAGGTCTCATCCTGCATCCAAGATAGATGACGGAATTCCACTGCAAACTCCCAATCGCTTGGAAGTGTTTGTAAAAACGCTTCGAGGATACCTAAATGAGTGTAATCAAATGAGGGCGGAAGTTGGAGGAGGAGCGGTCCCAATCGTCGCGCTTCACGAAGCGGAGACATCAATTGTAGATACTCGTGCATCCGCTGATCTGCCCCTGCGGTCACATCCAATCGAAGCTTATGGGTTATCTCTTGGGGAACTTTCGCTGTAAAAATAAAATCCTCAGGAGCACGGGACCAGGTTGCCACAACTTTTCGGCTAGGAAAATGATAGAAGGTCGAATTAATCTCAGCGGTATTGAAAATCTTACTAAAGTAAGTGAACTGATGTTTCTTAGAGGGATAGAAGCTTCCTACCCAATCATCATACTTCCACCCGGCTGTGCCTAAGAGAATCACCTTCGCACCCACACGTTAAATCGAGTTTCATTGTGGTACTTGAATA
>JAEOTO010000002.1 GCA_016839805.1 Candidatus Hermodarchaeota archaeon | reverse complement strand
ATGCCGATATCGGAGAACTGGTGGGCTATTTGTTTGAGAGTGGGTTTCTTCAGGATATTGCTTGCTTCCTCTAAGAAATCAGCGTAGGAGGAGCGGAGTGCGCCGCCGTCACTATTATGGAAGGCGATTTGAGCATGGAGACGAGTGAGAGTATTGTAAAGTTGCCAGGGTTCGTTGAAGAGAGCGAGCCATCCGCGTTTTCCATTGAGATCACCAATCCTGGTTGCCATGTCCTTCCAAGCTTCAACACGAAGGTGTGCACCAGAGATGACAGCTTTTTCATGAAGAAGGCTCTCAGTGCAGTCATGGATACCAAGACGGATAGCTTTCACTAGATCTGGTTTCGTTTGTGGGACCGTAATGGTATATGCGGCATTTTTCCAACCTTTAATAATACTCCGTGAATCGGTGAATTGGTGGAGACTGAGGGTGTGAGGTCGGTTACTATAGTCGGTTAGGAAGACTTGATTGCTGTCCTCGTCAATTCCGTAAACGGTAGCAAAATGTCCTGAGATCCATGGATAAGGGAGTGAATAGTAAGGAAGAAACGAGACATATTCATCATATAGCAGTGGTGGATAGAATTCACGGTTATTATGGTAGCGGTCATTCACTTCTTGACGGGAATAAATCGAATGCCAAATGGAAAGTTGGACCATCACTGGGTTGCCTGCTTGGAGTGATTGGTGGAGAAATTGGTCTGCCCGTTCCCGACTCGTTGTTTCTTTCACCGTGAGAGGAGCACCAATCCTAGTAGCTATTTTACGTAATAGTGTCTCTTCTTTTTTCTCGATGTAATTCTTGACATGATGATAGCGGAGATAGAGTTGGCTCTTCCGGGGGCGTGATGGATCAATTCCTCTAAAGGCCCAGGTCGCATATTCAGCACCCAATCCGCCGCCAATGCCCATGAGCAAAGCTTCTGTAAACGGTTTGCCACTATGTGGTGCTACAACGCCTTCATAATCCAAAATATTGCGTAGTGCTCCAGCAGTTCGCTCGGTTGCACCAAACTGGGAGTAATCTTCAACTATCACGTTACACCGCCACTCCAACTATTTTTTATTATAAGAATTAGAATCTTTTAATCTCTTAGGACTAATAGGGATTAAGATGACGGAACAAGAGACTCATCAAAGAATGTTTGATCGGACCCGAGAACCCACAGAAACTGACATCTTCACATTCATCTCTGATGCGGATGCCATTACAGCGTGGAAGCAAATTCAAGAATACCTAGAAATCCACTATGACTTGTCAAAAGAAATTCTCTATTATGGCGATAAATATGGGTGGCTTGTTCGATATCGTAAAAGTGGTCGTACTATCGTGTCCCTTTTCCCTGAAAAGCAAAGTTTTAGCTTTCTCATTGTCTATGGTAAAAAAGAGATTGAGAAATTTGCTGCTCAAGCAGCTGATTTTTTACCCTCTATCGTAGATATATTCCGAAACACACCGAAATTACATGATGGTAAATGGTTATGGATACGCATTCCTGACGCATCTCTTTTTGAGGATCTGAAAAGACTCATCGCTATCAAACGTAAGCCCAAGAAACTCGATTAAGTATCGTATCTAAAAACAAAAATTAGAGGCTAGAAGGTGTTCTTCTAGTCCTCTAGCGCGATTCGGAGCAATTACTTGTTCTGTTTGTAGAGAGTTTCAACGAAGGGTCCAAAGCCTTTTTTGCGTGCTTCGAACTCCTTTTTCTCTTCACCCTGGTCTTTGCATCGTTCACATTTGAAGAACCATTCAAGTTTCTTCTTCGGATTATCAGTGAGTGTGTGTTTAACTTGAATCTTGTCTTTGTAGTTTCCCAGTTTTTGGATATTTGCCCAGGGAATAAATCCTGCGAGAGCACCAGAGGCCATTGAAACTAAGCTAACGTCAAAGAGCCCCGTTTTGGCTGCGTGAAAAGCAATTCCCTTATCAGTGACCACGACAAAGCCACTTTTCTTATGGGCACCAAAGCCCCGTTTAAGAACTTCAGCGCGGGTTGTGTACAGAATGTTTGCTCCACCAGGAATGAGTTGCTGGAAACCAGGATTTAGTTGGTCTACTGGAATGTAGAGATGTTCAGACATAGTGATATCCCCAAAAGCGACGTTGCCATGTTGCTATTTAAACCGTAACTCCAGAATGGCTTTAGTAAGGTCTAGGTTAAGTTTCCCTTAACGATGAGGTAGTGTGAATTCAGTTCCTTGATGATTAAGGTTTTTTCTTTCGAAGTTTCCAGTCAAAATACTGATCGTAGATGCGCGTGGGATCTAGAGGCCCAGCATTTACTTCATGTGTGTGGCTATAACACTCATAAAGAAACGTTGGTTTCCCCAATCGCTTTAGCTGCTCTAGATTCTGGGCAATTACCCCGCTTTTATTCATCCAAATTACGATGGCTTCATCGCAATCTTCAATCATATTACGTTCGCGTTCCTTGAGATCTTGACCGTACTGGATGGCAGTCCAGTTACCTGCGTTATATCGCAGGCTTTTTGCATGGCCCACAATTACGTTTTCATACCCTTTTGCGTGTAGATAATCTTGGTAAAGGCGCGGGGTTCCATGCGCTTCCCCCACAATGATGATCATTCCCTTATCCATTGCACTATCGATACGCTGCGTCACCTCAACCGGTAATTGCCGGTTTTCGAATGCCTTACTGCCCATTAGCAGCAGTTTCTTACTTTCAGGGGTGACCGGTAAATCCATGGGTATCACTTAGTTTGTTTTCTAGCTTTTCATGTTGTTTAGGTTTTTCCTAGATTTGCCAATTACTTTTAGTGCAGTCTCTATTTGGTTTTATACGGTCAAAGGGACATTTTTGCCATTGTAAAAATATATAGTTCACACAACACTATCTAGGAAAGATGCTCATGGACATCCGTGTCAAGGGTGCAAAGGAACACAACCTCAAAAATATCGATGTACAGTTTGGTGATGGCCTCACCGTTGTCACAGGTGTTTCTGGTTCAGGGAAAACCTCCCTTGTTTTTGATACCTTGTATCATGAGGCTCACAGACGCTTTTTGGATGTCTTTTCGTATGGTCGTGGCGGGCAACGTCTTGCTCCATCGAATGTTGAAGTAATCACTGGAATGGTCCCGACCATTGCAGTTGGTCAAAACCTTTTGAATCGAAATCCAGCATCCACCCTTGCAACAGCATCCGGATTACATCCATTCTTTCGTCTCTTATATTCGAATTTTGGAGTACGCCACTGTTTACATTGTGGAACACCATTGAGCGTTTTTACTGAGGACGAAATCGTTGGGCAACTAAACCTTCTGAGTAAACAGAAACTGGTACGAGTATTTGCACCTTTGGTGCAGAAGGTGAAAGGAAGCCATAGAACGCTCCTTAGGATTTTAGATGCTGAGTTTGAGCGGAGTTCACTTATCGTTGATGGTCGTGAGTGGGATGGTAACCCTCTTGATCCATTACAGGCTCATTCGATTGAAGTTGAGATAGGTGTAATTGATAAGAGAACTTCTGTAAAAGATGTTAGAAATTTCACACGACAGGCTACAGCGCTAGGTGCAGGAGCTATTCAAGCTCGAGGTCAAAACCTCGATGTGACTCTAACAACGACACAAATCTGTAGTGTTTGTGCAACTGGGTTCCGGGATTTAGAACCTACGCATTTCAATCAGATATGTTCTTTTTGCAAAGGGAAAGGGTGTAAGCGCTGTGATTCAACGGGGATGCATCCGCAGGCTGCATCTGTGCGATGGGAGGGATTGCGGTTACCTGAACTGCTTTGTCTTTCTGTTGATGAAGCCCATGAGCTGTTTTTGAATGTGAATCTTCCTGCCACAGCGAATCGGTTACGCTCAGAGATTCAACGACGTCTTGATGCTCTCAAACGAGTGGGACTCGGATATATTACTCATAATAGGTCGGCACCCACGTTATCTCGGGGCGAGTCTCAAAGAGTAAGACTTGCTATCTCATTATCCAGCCGATTAGAAGACATTCTACATGTTCTTGATGAGCCAACGATTGGTCAACATCCCGTAGATGTTTCACGGTTCCTCCCTGCTTTTCGAGACCTATCAGGTCCAGTGATTTTTGTTGAACATGACCGGGTTGCTGCTGCTTCTGCAGATTACGCTGTAGATCTAGGACCAGGTGCAGGCAAAGAGGGAGGTGAAGTCATCTTTTCGGGTTCGCCAGCAAAATTATGGAAAGCTGACACCGCAACAGGGCGGTATTTCAGTCTCCGAGATCGGGTAAAGACCCTTGAACCTCGCTCCCCACCCGAGAAATTTCTTAGTGTAAGAAAAGCGATTCAACATAATCTTCAAAATATTGATGTTCAAATTCCTTTAGGTCGATTAACTGTCATTACCGGGGTTTCTGGGTCCGGAAAAAGCACGTTCGTTGAGCATGTCTTGGTACCATCCTTAAGGAAGAAGGAGCCAATAGGGTGTGAGCATATTGAAGGTCCAAGTATCAAACCGGTCATGGTGGATCAAAGCCCTATCGGTCGTAATCCGCGTTCCAACCCAGCAACGTATACGAAATTATCAGAGATAATCCGTGACCTTTATGCGGAAGCTACAGGATTATCTAAGTCGCATTTTTCTTTTAATCGACCTGAAGGTGCATGTCCTAAGTGTAAAGGCATCGGGGCTAGCGAGGTTAAAATGCGATATTTACAGTCCATTTGGATTCCTTGTTCTGATTGTGAGGGACAACGATTTAATAACGAAGTATTATCTGCACAAGTTGAATTCGATGGAGAGAACCTATCCATTGCTGATTTCTATAGTCTACCTATTGCTGAAATTGAGGAGCAATTTCACAAGTCGAAGCATCTTTCTGAAATAAAACGAGAGTCTGGTTTGCGGATTCTGAAAGCTCTCAATGATGTGGGTTTAGGTTATTTGGAACTGGGTCAGCCCTCACCTACTCTTTCTGGTGGTGAGGCTCAACGTGTGAAATTAACTAAATTCTTGGGTCGGAACAAGCTAACGAATCAGCTTATTATTCTTGATGAACCCTCAACAGGTTTGCATCCAAAGGACCTGGATGGGTTGCTTACTGTTCTTGATCGGTTAGTGCGTCATGGTGCTACTATCGTTGTAGTTGAACATAACTCGGACTTTATCCGAGCTGCTGATTGGATTATTGACCTTGGACCAGGTGCAGGACCCGCAGGTGGCCAAGTCCTGTATGCGGGTCCTCTTAACAACTTGTTTGAAGTAAAATCATCTGTCACTGGTTCTGCATTAAAGGATGAACTGGCAGTTCAACCTGAAAGAACTCCGAAACACACTACAAAACCATTGATTCCGAGTATCAAGATTCGAAATACTCAAGCAAATAATCTACAAGGAATTGATGTTGATATCCCGAAGGGTGCACTAACTGTTGTAACCGGTGTGTCAGGTTCAGGAAAATCGAGTTTGGTTAATGACACATTGCAGGCAGAGGCCCGACGCCGGTATTTAGAGACCTTGTCGATGTATGAACGACAAGGTGTGAAGGAGAGTGCAGAAGCTCCGGTTGATTCAATTACAGGTTTGGGGGTTACTCTCACAGTAGCAACTCATCGAGCGCATTTATGGAGTCACATTCCACAGTTTACACGTCGAAATACTGTAGGTGCTCTGACAGAGATTAGTTTTCATTTAGCCAATCTACTTGCTTCACTCGGCAAACGTAACTGTTTGAATTGTGGATCGAAAATGAAGCGAAGGGAAGAATGGATCTGTCCTAAATGTGAAGTTACAGCTCCCTTTGCTAAACCTCAGCATTTCTCCCCAGCTCATTGGACGAGTTCATGCGAGAAATGTAATGGATTAGGGGTGTTGCATCTTCCTCAACCGGAGAAGCTTATTGTGAATCCTGACAAACCCCTATGTGCTGGAGCTATGTGGTCTCCCGGTTATTGGCCCAAAACGTATCTCTGTAAAGACCAACCTATTATTTCTGAGCTTGGCAAACAGTATGGATTTGATCCTTTCAAAACCCCCTGGAATAAAATGTCACAAAAGGCTAAAGATGTGTTCTTTTATGGGGATGACAGAACCTACAAATTTACCTATATTAGTAAATCAGCGGGAAAGTGGAAGGGAAAAGAACGACAAACGACTTGGAAATGGAGAGGCTTCTACCGAGAGGATAGTTGGATTTTCGATTGGGATATTCATGGCACCTATACGAAACAAGTTCAATGCCCTGAGTGCCAGGGCGCTGGACTGCGACCGGAGTTCTTAGCAGTAACTTTGCAGGGCAAGAACATGAATGAATTAAGTGAGATGCCCCTTATCGACTTAGAAAAACTCGTCAAAAAGATAGCATTACCCTCTACTGAGATTCCCTTAATCGAAACAAGTCTTCAAATAATTCATAAACGGTTACGATTCCTAAGACAGGTAGGAATCGGGTATCTTCATTTGAATCGTCCAACCGGAACCCTTTCTGCTGGAGAGGCGCAACGAATTCAATTAGCTAGTCTACTAGGAAGTGGTTTAACATCTTTGACGATTTTAGTTGATGAGCCGTCACGAGGAATGCATCCCTCTGAACTTGAAGCCCTCCTACAAGCGCTACAAGAACTTCGAGATGAGGGCAACACGGTCGTCGTTGTTGAACATGACTTACTCATCATTCGGGCAGCAGATTATATAATCGATCTAGGACCAGGTGCCGGGATTAATGGGGGAAAACTCATTGCCCAAGGAAAGCCAGCAGATATCATCAAAGCTCAAACCATAACTGGGAAATGGCTTCAAGCGGATCAACAGAAAAAATTCCCACGAAAAGCTGGACTGCACCAATGGATGACCAGAACTCAACGTCGAAAATCTCAAGACTGGATGGTAGTCAAAGGCGCTCGAGCAAATAATCTCCGCGGTGAAAAAATACGAATTCCCTTAGGAACCTTAACTGGTGTGTGTGGAGTATCAGGGTCTGGAAAAAGTACGCTACTCATTGATACTATTGGACGAGCTCTTGTCAAGCAGGTCCATTCATCGTCTTTTGCCCGTGAGCCTCTGGAAGCTGGTGAATACGATTCGATCTCCAACGAACCAAAACGTACCCTTCTTGTCGATCAATCACGTCGAGGAATCCGAAGTCCTGCTAGTTTCCTGGGTCTCCTAAAACCATTAATTCAGATTTTTTCGGATAGTGATGATGCGAAAACCTTAGGTGTAACTAAGAAGGATCTCAGCAGACCCTGTTCAGCATGCAAGGGACGAGGTATATTACGAATCGACATGGGATTTTTACCCAACGAATTTGTAGAATGCGAAACCTGTAAGGGGACAGGATATCAACCCGAAGCGTGGGAAATTCATGTAAAGGACGTCACATTACCAGAAATCAATGGAATGACTCTTGACGAAGTTTATGAACTTTTCAAAGAGGAAAAACGAATTGCTGAGCCCCTGAGGATCGCAAAGCAAGTGGGATTAGGATACCTAGTCTGGAGACAACGATCATATACCCTTTCAGGCGGAGAAGTTCAACGGTTAAAAATTGCAAAAGAGCTTATTAAAGGAACTTCAACACAAACCATGTATATCCTGGATGAACCCACCGTGGGTCTCCACATGGAAGATGTTGCACGATTAGCCAGTGTATTACACCGTTTAGTCGATGCCGGACACTCTGTGGTCGTGGTTGAACATCATCCACACTTGTTAGCGACTTGTGATTGGATTATAGAACTTGGACCTGTTGGAGGACCGGATGGGGGTAAAGTGATTGCCACGGGAACGCCAGAGAAAATAATTACTCACGATACTCCAACAGCTCCCTATCTCCGGAAAGTCATGGGGGTGAAAACATGACCTGGGCACCTCTCTTGTTAGCTGACCCTTCACCGAGTTTACGATTACTCGTTTTACGAGATCTCTTACATCGGCCAGAAACCGATGAGGAGGTCAAAGAATTACGAGCACTTCAGGAACATGATCCATTGGTTAAAAAGTTCCTAGCCTTACAGGATTCAGATGGATCGTTTCGAGGAGAAGAGAGTGGTTCTTCAATCTTGGGACGAATTCGACTCACAAGTCAAACCCTGATGGCATTAGGTTTTCTTGGATTGGGACCAGATCATCCGGCTGTCAAAAGCGGTGTCGAGTTTATTTTTTCCAAACAACAAACAGATGGTTCCTTTCCCTTGATAGCGAAAGGTGCAGTTTTAGACGGAGGACGGGCAGATGATGTGAAATATCATGCAATGCCTATTCAAACTGCGTTGCCTTTATTGGGCTTAGCTTGGGCAGGTTATGCGACCGATAAACGAGCAGAAGCCGCCTATGAATGGCTTCTAAAGGAGGAGCTATCTGAGGGCGGGTGGCCATCAGGGAGACATCAGGATAAATACATCTTTGCGGCAGGTTATCGACGACTTGCGCATTCAAAATTTGGCTGTCGAACCAATACAACGGCTGCAGTTAGTGCGCTAGCCTTACATCCAAGCCGACGCACGAGTGAATCCGCTCGTCGAGGATTAGATAAACTACTTGCGCATGAACACCGACAAGCGCATGCACTTGGATTCGAAGTTGCACGGATTATTGGAACAGAGCGTCTACGGGGTGGTTTTACCTATTTCAAACGTTATGATGTGGCACAAATCCTAGATTTATCGTGGCGTATCGAAGCAAGCTTAGAAGATCCCCGGATTGCAGAGAACGTGAAGTTTGTGAAAGATCTGCAAGGCCCATATGGACTCTGGGAATACCAACGATATCCAGAAGCATCGCGGTGGATTACTTTTGATATCTTGCGATCGCTCTCACACCTGGACGAGAAGACTGACTGGTTTAGTTTAGAACCCCGAACACCCTTCCAGGCATATCCAAAAAAACCACGTCGATTTTAACAGTACTACACATTATGTAATTCTTACAATGGAACAGCTTTTATTACATGGATTTTGAATGCTTAAATTATGCTCAAGCCATTTCGTGTACTTCAAATCGGATTTGGAACTCTTGGACAGAATATCGCTAAAGCAATCATTGAACGAAAAAACCTTCATCGCCCAAATCCCGCTTTCGTTCTTTATCGTCATGGGTATACTTTTTTCTATTCCTGTAATTGCGCTTGTTGGAAAATATTTCCTCTCTAAAAGAAACAAAGAAACCTGAAAAGAGGGGGAATTATTTTTTGTAGATAGAAAGAAGTTTACTCGGAGAGAATTTTTTATTGTAAATGAAAAAGCTGTTATCTAGATGTATGACCCTTTCATGATTTTTCAGTCTGTCGATCTAATGCTTATTCAACACCGCCCTGGAATATGGAGGACTTCTCGGTAAGTAAGTTAAAAGCTCTTCACGCCACCAAGTAGTAATAGGTGGCTTTTATGCTTGAGAAGTACAAGCAAGCATCAGTACAATCAAAGAAATTTTGGACGCGAGCACTCAAACTTTTCTCTGGAGGTATTAATCACAACATTCGGACCTTTGGTCTTGATCGTTGCCAAGCTTATCCACCTTTCATGGAACGAGGTGAAGGTAGCCATCTTTGGGACGTGGACGGCAACGAATACATCGATTATTGGATGACGCACTTCTCAATGATTCTTGGTCATAACCATCCAACGATTAGAAAAGCTCTCGATAATCAACTTGCTAAAGGTGTACACCTGGGAGCTCTAAATGAGCATCAAGTAGTCTTCGGTGAATTACTTCAGGAGGCGATTCCTGAGTTAAAACGAATGCGCTTCTGTTCAACAGGAAGCGAAGCTACAGGGTATGCTGTCCGATTATGTCGACTTTTCACGGGTAAACCTCTTGTTGCAAAAGTCTTCGGTGGATGGCATGGCGGGAATGATGCTCTCGGTTATTATCTGCGATACCCCTTTGATGATAAACCATATTATAATGGGGTTTCATTTGAATTTAATGACAGAGATAGTATTGATGCGTTAATGAACAAATACGGGACGAAGCTAGCAGCTGTAATCGTTGAACCCGTAATTGGAGCAGCTGGAGGAATACCACCTGAACCAGATTTCCTCTCATATCTTCGAGTAGAAACAGCAAAACGCGATATTCTCTTAATTTTCGATGAAATCATCACCGGGTTTCGTTTATGTTATGGAGCTGCAGGTACAGCTGTCTTCAACGTTGAACCAGATCTCATAACTTTGGGAAAGATTGCAGCCAGTGGTATGCCTTTAGGTGTTTATGGTGGAAGAGAAGATGTGATGGCGCTTGCTGCTCCTGGTGCACCAAAAGGCCGATGGGTGGGTGGAGGAACATTTTCGAGTCACCCCTTGAGCATGGTGGCTGGTATCGCTACTTTAAACGCTCTACGTGCTGGCAAAGAAAAATACCAGAGCTTGAATAATATTGGTGAACGATTTTGTCACCAAATTAATGAAATTTTACCCCAGACTCAAGCTATAGCGGTGGGAATGGGTTCAATCATCTTTATTCATTGTCTCTCTCGTCCAATTGAAGAAGGCCCCCTTACTGTCACAAAGTTAGGGGATGCTTTTGATAAGGCAAGAACGGATTTATTTCAGAGCTTGCTTGTCGAAGAAGGTGTTTTTGGATACCATGGACTCGGAGGTCTTTCTTTCGCTCACTCACAAAACGATCTTGAAGTGACACTCAAGGCAATTGAAACGGTACTAAAAACTTTGAAATGATTTGAAAGGGACTAACTGAATTATCGATTTTTCTTGGGAGCGTAAAGGCATTTATCTTATGGGATAAATACTTAGCCACTACTTGCTTTAACTGAGGGTGTACCTCGTGAATGTGAAATCCGTTTTTTCTCATATTGACAAGCACATTGATGAACACATTGCAAAGGTTCAAGAGCTTGTGCGACAGCCGTCGATTTCACCACAGGATGTCGGTGTTCGAGACTGTGCAAAACTGGTTCAAAAATATTTCAAGGAATTAGGATGCAAACGAGCAAAACTCGTTGAAACCGCTGGGAATCCCGTGGTTGTAGGGGAGTTAGATGCTGGAGCAGACAAGACTGTTCTAGCATATTTTATGTATGATACCCAGCCCATCGATGACCCTGGTTGGACAGTGCCTCCTCTAGAAGCCAGGTTAGTTGATTTGAAGCCATTTGGTCGGGTACTCATGGCCCGTGGAGCTTACAATAGTAAGGGACCGATGGTTGGATTCATCAATGCATGTCGAGCAATTCAAAATGCGGGAGAAGAATTGCCCCTGAACCTTATCTTCGTCGCAGAGGGCGAAGAAGAATTGGGTAGCCGTAACCTTCCAGAATTTCTGAAAAAAGAAGAGAAACTAGTTAAAACTGCTGATTATGTCTTTTTTCCCTTCATGTCTCAAGACCAGACCGGTAAAGTCCAGAATTTCTTAGGTGTAAAGGGAATTATCTATTTCGAGTTAGAAGTGGATGGAAAATCCTGGGGGTATGGTCCTACAGAATTTGATATTCATGGAAGTATGAAATGTGTCATGGACAGCCCCACTTGGCGACTCGTCCAAGCCCTAGCCTCGATGACAACCCCGGATGGGAACCGCGTTTTAATCGACGACTTCTATGATGCTGTTGCTCCCATTTCAGATGAAGATAAGGAAGCACTTGACAAACTGGCTGAAACCTTCGATGAAAAATCATTCAAGGAACTTCTAAAAATTGAGCGCCTCATGGACGATGTCCATGGACGCGAAGCCTTAACCAAGTACCTCTTTGACCCGCAGCTAAATATTGACGGTATCTGGTCCGGATACATCGAAGCAGGCACCAAAACCGTCTTACCCTGGAAAGCCACCGCCAAAGTCGATGTCCGGTTAGTCCCTAACATGAAAATCGAAGACATCCTCCCAATGGTTCGCCGCCATCTCGATAAACACGGCTTTTCCGAAGTGAAAATCCGATCCATGGAAAGCGGATACGGATGGGCCAAACTCAGCGTCAACCACCCACTCGCCCAAGCAATCATTGAATCCTACCAAGAATTTAGCTATCCTATCGAAACGTGGCCCACCCTGGCAGGCAGTGCCCCCTTCTCCCTCTTCGCCCAACCACCCTTCAACCTCCCCTTCGTCGCCGCAGGCCTAGGCCATGGCGCCCGCGCCCATTCCCCCAACGAATACATCGTCATCGACGAAGGCGGACCCACCGGCGGACTCGCCACCATGGAAAAATCCTACATCGACATGCTCACCCGCATCAGCCACATCAACCCCCCATAACCCGGGGGGTGGGGGTCACACAGGGGGAGGGGGGAGTAACGAAGCATTAATCATTGGATCCCCGGTCCCAGTAAGCTGCGTCCACCCATCGACTCGCAAATTGATCAGCTACTTTTGGGTAAGTATAACCAAGTTTTTTTGCTACTTCTTTGGCTATCCACCGAAAGAGCTGCATACTATTTGCTAATGCTTGCCAGACATCATCTTCATCGTAGTGAGCGAACGAACTTCGCAGTTCAGCAATGATACGGGGATCTGCCCATCTTTCCATGAAGCGCCCTCGAAACCACGTATCGTAATTATATCCATGGCTGATGCGGGAGTGCCATTCGATGAGGGGTAGAAAGCATCGTCCTTTCATAAAAGAGTCAAGACAAGATTTTGCCTCCCACAACTCACCCCGCCGAAGCTTCTTTGCAGTCCACACCGTATGATACCAGAAATCATTTACCCTTTCAAGATACTCATGCTCTGTAGGGGGTTTTGGGAGTGGAGGCTTGATTGCCTTATACTCTTTGAGAAAATCATCCATGATATTGTCTTTATCAACTAATACACGGATGCCACGACCTAAGACATCATAAGTTTCCTTAACCAATTCGGGGGTAACACCGCGTTTTTGAGCGTTAAGCACATAGGTGAATGGATCCACCGCAAAATCTACATCTAATCCGTTGTCATAAAGAACCCGGCGTTCATAGCTCTCACCCGATCCCGCCGCTGTCGGTTCAATAAAGGTGATAACTGGATTCCCAAACTCGCCCACCCATTCAGCTAATTCAATAAGCGTTTTTGGTTCAGTCGAAAAGATTACTATGTCTAGGTCAGACCATTCGTCAGCTGGAGCATCCATTCTCGCCCGTGATCCAACTACGATAGCAACGCGAATATGGTGTTGGGTTCTGGCCCATTTGGTAAATTTCTTTTCTACAGTCTCGTAGAACTTGGTGATTTCAGATTTTTCTAATAACAAGGTATCACACTCACAATCTGGCTAGTGTCTGGATTAGATATTCTCCCTCTTGATCCCGCCAACGCGTAGACCATTCACGAAACCTGGGTTGTGCTAACCAGGCGTTAATCGCATATAACATTGCAGTCGCATGCCAAGCGCCGATGAAGAGGTCCAGATGTTTCCATTGCGAAGGTGGCATAGACCGAATCTCAGAATAACCATCTAATAGGGCGTTTTGGAAACGATGCCGTATCTCATCGTCTTGCACTTCAGCCAATGAAATCGCCAGGTCGTAAATCCAGTAACCGTAGGCGGAGTCGTCGAAGTCAATAGGACGAATCTCGCCTCGATACCAAAGCATATTGACATCTAAGCATAAATCTGCATGAATCAAACCATACACATCTGAAGTTTTACCTAGTTTATCCATGACATCCCGCACATGATCTATGACCTTTACGAAAGGATCCTGATAGCGTTTGGGTATTGATGCCCAAATTTCTGCGGCTGGGATTTCGAATAGTCCAGCATCACTGAATAACCCCTCCCAATCATAGTGTATGCGGGTGAACCCTTTTGGGGGTCGCCAGTGAGTCGAATGATTATGGAGCTGAGCTGCCACTCGACCCAAGGCTTTGTAGTGGTCTTCACATAGTTGTTTAGGAGTTTTTCGACCTTTTACCCAACGAAGGAAAGTTGCATATTGGGGTTTAGGTAATCCCGATACATCTGTAATGGTCACAAGTTCACCTTCAGCATTTCGCATAGGTTCGGGTACGACAAGATCCGTGTCCTGTAAAAGCGCCTTAAGCCAAAGCAATTCAGACCGAATGGCATCCAATGTCTGATACCTGGGCTGGTGCAAGCGAAGGATGTAGTGATTCTCCCAATACCTTCCGTCATCCAATTCAGGTGGAGCACACTTTGACGTATCTACTTGGTAATGCGTATTTCCGGAATAGCTAAGGAACTTCATACTGGCTTGTGATAATCCATACGGTTCAAGTGCCGCTTGTGCCTGTTTCCTCAGTCTTCGAACCTTACCACGGTAGTTGAGTTCCTGAAATGGTTTCATACTAACATCCTAACCAGTGAATAACCTAAAAGGAGTTGGTTTTAGTTTAACCCTGTAACTTTCTGAAGACGAACCATAGGATTCTTACGTGTTGATTCAGCAATGCTGGTTTGAATATCCTCACAATAAGATGCCAGCAAGAAAAAGTAATGGTGTTGGTTCATGGTTGAAGTTATTCTTGGAGCTGAGTTTTCAACTGATCAAATTCATAAATTTCTAAAGAAACGAATTCAGTCTCGAGGTCTTCTTCGACGACGTTTGATAGAATCGCTCACAGTATATCCCCCAGTCTGGCGGGTATTTCGGCGCGTTCGGTGGGAAAGCATCAAAGAAAATGGGAAAAGAGTCGAACCATGCTATTCTTTGTTGGATGAACAACTCGCTGGTTGTGTCACAGATCCGAATGAACTATTACTCTTGTGGCGCCCACATTATGCCAGCTTACCGACATCCTCTCTTAGTGAACCCGAGCAATTTTCCCGAATTTTTTTGACCGATGAATCTACACTACAAAATACTATTCACAAATTTACCGAAAAAAGGTATATGGCACAACTCACCCTATCTGCCATCAATCCTTCCCTAAGGCACATTCAATCCGGAATTCATACAGCGTTTGGAGCATTCATCCCACGAACGCCAGCCCAACGTCGCGAAGAGCGTGAATTAATAGAAGAAAAAAAAGGTCTACAGAGTTTTCTCACCGCATCAACGGTAGTAACAAATTGTCCAGAAGGTTATGTGATTCAACAGAGCGTCCAGGAAGAGCGAATTGGAGTTAGAACTATTACCGCTGAATATTCACACATCGAAACAGGTTTAACGCGGTATGTCTTCTTAGAGACTGCGGGAGTCAAAACCTTAGAAAATGCGCAAAAAAATGGTCATGCACTAACACGCATATATTCATTGAATTCTGAATGTCAAAAACGGCTTAGAAATACTTTGAATTCACTAGATAAACCCGATTAATAACTCTTTTAGGTAAGAAGAGTCCATTTTAGCGGTATTGAGAGGTTGAACTTATCTCTCAATTTGGAGGAACTAAAAAATTGGCAAATAAAAAATTATTAGGTCTAACGTTTCTTGCGCTTTTCGTTTTTCTGAGTGTTTCTGGTGTACCTGCAGCTGCACAAGTATATGATGCACTCCCTGAATTGTCCTTCCCGTTATGGGTTCTCTCTTGGGATGATATCTCCGTTGATACTGGAACTGGTCTAAAACTACAAATGGCACAAATCGGTATTGAGCTTGCCGTCGTAATCATGGACGATGACCCCATGTATGAGGGCATCAACCCTGATCAAGCATTCATTCTCTATGAAATGAGCCATGGTTACTCCCCATTCCCCGATCATCCCTACGATCGAATGCACTCTGATAACATAGTCTATTATGGAGGAAACCCCTACGTATTGGATAATGCTACCGTAGACACTCTTATTGAGGACTACTTGTCTGCCACCCCAGCCGAACTTGCAGAGGCAGCCCGACTTGTCCAAGTCGCAGCAAAACACAATATTCCCTATATACCCCTCTATCTTTCCGATGACACCCATGCCATTCGTAGCGAATGGACCAACTACACTGTTAAACCCGGAGGAATCTTTACCACATTTAATCCTCAAACGGTAGTCTTCATGACATCATCCGTTGACAACTCCTTGTTTGTGATGGCCTATAGCTCAGATATTGGAGAAATGAATCCCTTGTTCTGGCGAAGCGAACGCTCCCACTGGTACAATATGCTTGTCTATGACACTCTCCTCAGCTTTGACAATGAAAGCAATCTTATCCCGTGGCTCGCTGAAGATTATGCAGTAAGTGCCGATGGAACACAAATCAACTACACCCTAAGGACAGGTGCTCAGTGGCACGATGGACTCCCAGTAAGACCAGAGGATGTTGAATTTTCTATCAATTATTACAAGAATGGCCCTTCAGATGTCAACGATTGGCCCACCTTTCAACATATCACTAGCACATCAGTCGATGGTCAAGTAATAACCATTAATATGGACCAGACAATGGCTTTTGCGCCTCACATTTTTGGTACCCAGATGTACGTGTTACCCGAACATGTTCGTGATGACGCACCACAGAATGACGCCCGATGGGATGATCCAGATAATGCCACTGCTCATACTGGTTCAGGACCCTATGAGTTCAATTCCAGAGATCCAGATGAATTTACACTGGTAGACAGGTTCAATAACTGGTGGGGCCCATCAAACCCCTATGTAGGACAACTACCGAACATTTTGCAGTTCCGAATTGACGTTGTAATTGGACAGGATGCCCGTATCCTTGCTATGCGTGCAGGTGATGCGGACTCTGAACGCTACGAGGTTTTCGGTGCTTACGTAAACGTAGTGCTGAATGCTCCAGAACTAACTCTTGTCACTGGCTTAGCATCCCAATGGGATTATGTTTTGGGATTCCACCTCAACGTGACAGAACCTGGCTTCCCTGGACTAGGTATCTCAGATTTCCAAGTGCGAAAAGCTATGAGTCATGCTATTGATCGAGCACAACTAGTTAATATCGGTCGACTCGGTCATGGCCGGGAAACACATAGTATCATTCCAGAAACATTTTACGCCAGCCTTTACCATCCTGATGGCGATTTCTGGGAACATAATGCAACCATAGGAAATAACATCCTTGATGCGGCAGGCTACCTTGACGTCGATGGCGATGGCGTTCGGGAATATCCAGGCGTTGTGCTTCCACCACCGCCACCAAATCTAATCCTAATTGGGATTGTAGGTGCTGTTGCACTAGTCATCGGAATCGTTATTACCTACTTGATATTCCGAATGCGGAAGGGATAATTAATTCATCCCTTCCCCACATCTTTTTTTCAAATACTGTGACCATAACCGAATATCATTTATTAGAGAAGTTTTCAATAAACACCAAATTAATCTCTATTCAATAAAAGATGGTCGTAAATGTCTGAAAAAAAAGCGGTTGGAACTAGACAATACATTGCTACACGTGTCGCACAAACCATTGTGGTCTGGTTTGGCATAATTACTTTAAACTTCTTTATTTTCCGCATTATGCCTGGTGATCCAAGGGGTACACTCATTGCTGAACACATGCCACCAGAAGTTATTCAAGCAATTGCGATCAGATTTGGTCTTGATCAACCAATCGCTACTCAATTTGTCCTTTACATCGTCAATCTCTTCCGAGGTGATTTAGGAGAATCCTTCTCACATTATGGCCAGCCAGTCATTGAAACCATCTTCGCTTTTAGGTTTTGGAACACAGTCATTTTAATGGGGACATCCATTCTTATCGCACTTATAGTTGCAATCATTATGGGTGTCATTGCGGCATCTCGTAGAGACCGAGCAATTGATGTTGGTTCTACTACAGTTTTTCTCGTAGCTTATAGTATGCCTGTTTTTTGGCTTGGATTAATGATCCTTTATTATTTTGGTTTCATTTTGCGTGTTATTCCTTTGGCAGGCACAATTACGCGCGGTATTGTCCATGTTAATATTTTCCATTATGTTGCTGACTATCTTTGGCATATGACTGGACCTTTAGTGGTCCTTACATTGTCTTTTATTGGCGGATTCTATTTAATCATGCGTGATTCGGTTTTGGATATTTTTACTCAGGATTATATATTGGCAGCCCGAGCTAAAGGTCTAAAGGAACGAGCTATTCTTTTTGGTCACGCTATGCGTAATGCAATGTTACCAATGGTTAGCGTTATTGCAGTAAACATGCCATTTCTAATCAGTGGAGCTACAATTACAGAAACTGTATTCAGTTGGAGTGGACTTGGTCTTTTAACGTATAATTCAGTTGTAGCCAATGATTGGCCAGTTCTACAAGGGATTTTTCTCTTTCTCGCAACAGTCGCAGTATTATCAAACTTTGTTGCGGATATCCTCTACTTGTACTTGGACCCACGAATCAGATACTAGGAGAATTTCGGTTCAATGAATAGAAAAATAGAAAATACAGAACAGGAACAAGGAATACCCTCCACTCCAGAAATTGATAAAGATTCTTCGAAACCACTACATGTTCGTATAGTCTTCTTTGGCACAATTTTTCTTCTAGTTTTGACTACACCTCTTTTACTGGATGTCTTCTTTTCTTCATTTGGCATGTGGATAGTAAACATTGCAGGACTAGATTATTACCTATCATTGATAGTTGTTACATCTATTCGTGTTTTGGGCGTTGTTCTTCTAATTATGATAATTTGGGGCGGATTTCTTGGAGCCCCAGTGTATTATCGACGGTTTGGCTCGATTTTAACGAAATTCCTATTGATTTGTATCGGTCTCATCCTATTATTTTGCATCAATCTCGCCTTTAGTCTAATTTATATTTTCTTAATCTTTTTATGGACACCCAAGCCCTTCATTCACTGGCCGAAAAAGAAACTTCTTATCTATAGAGGCGTGATACTAGGAACATTACTGATCGGGATTATTGTTGAGTCTATCGTGTCAAGTGGAATAATTGGGAGCATCTTATTTCCACCAATCCTAACGAATTCACTTTCTAATTTATTGCGTCCTTATGGATTAGCACCCATATGCTTGATAGGTTTAGTAATTTTTATTCCCATTTACGCACTTTTACCACGAATCTGGCGCTCATTCTGGAATGCCCGAATTCGAATTGAAAACTTTTGGATTGAATATAGTCGTGATTTCATGGGAATACTTGGCTTGATACTTATTGGATCAATAATAATATTAGCCGTATTTGCTCCCTGGATTGCTCCATATCATTGGAGTCAAGGCAGCTTGAATCTTGAAGATCTCTACCTACCTCCAAGCCCCTTACACATATTAGGTACAAATGCACGTGGCGAGGATATCTTCAGTCGTGTCATATATGGAAGTCAGATATCACTCATTGTTGGTTTTACTGCTAGTGTAATTGCAGTTACCCTAGGAACATTAGTAGGCCTCATAGCGGGTTATTTTGGCGGAATAGTTGACAGTGTACTCATGCGAGTTACAGATGTCTTTTTATCCCTGCCTACGTTGCCGTTAATGTTGATTTTTCTTCAACTCTTTGGTCAAGGCCTGCATAATGTTATTATTGTCATAGCAATTTTAGGTTGGACTGGAACAGCCCGAATGGTTCGAAGTGAAACCTTATCATTACGAGAAAGACCATTAACCGAAGCTGCCCATGCCATAGGAGCCAAAGACAGCTATATCATAGTTAAGCATATTCTTCCTAACACTCTTCCGCTAATTCTCGCCAATGTAATATTGGGAGTTGTAAATGCAATCCTAGCTGAAGCCGGCATAACCTTTCTTGGATTTGGAGACATTCACGGAGAACCAAGTTGGGGCATAGTCTTACATTGGGCCACTAGAGGAGCCGCTCTGGTAAGTGGTGCATGGTGGTGGTTCATTCCACCTGGCGTATTAATTCTGGTGACAACCCTTGGTTTTGCTTTTATAAGCCATTCAGCTGATAAGGTTGTAAATCCACGATTACGAAGGAGACGGAAATAATTGTCAGTACTTAGAATAGAGGATTTATGCACCCATTATTTCCTTGGCGAAGACCGAGTTCAAGCAGTTGATAAAATAACATTTGACATCGCGGAATCGGAAATATTTGGATTAGCTGGTGAGTCTGGATGTGGCAAGACAACAGCAGCTTATAGTATTATGCGAATTTTGCCAGAAAATGGTGCCATTGTCAATGGTCAAATATTCCTTGATGGTGATGATGTGGTTGAAAAAACAGATGAGGAAATGCGACAGTTACGATGGCGTAAGGTTTCAATTGTTTTTCAATATGCCATGAATGCATTTAATCCAGTTTTACGTATTGGAAACCAGATTGTTGAAGTAATGCAAGAAAAACAATCCATTGACAAGGAGGAAGCAACTAAACGAGTTAAAGAGTTATTTGATGAAGTGGGTCTTGAGCCAGAACGAATACGGGATTACCCGCATGAGTTTAGTGGGGGTATGCGGCAACGGGCCATTATTGCCCAAGCATTGGCCGCTGAACCTCGTCTTATCATTGCTGATGAACCTGTGACAGCTCTTGATGTTATTGTTCAAAACAAGATATTAGGTCTTCTTAGAAGTCTTCAGAAAAAATACAAATTAGCTGTTTTACTGATTACTCACGATCTTTCAGTTGTTGCAGAAAATAGCGATAGAGTGGGAATTATGTATGCAGGAAAATTAGTTGAAGTAGGATCAACTGTTAATGTCTTTAAAAGATCATTGCACCCCTACACATACAAGCTCATTGGTGCATTTCCAAGCGTAAAGGGACCTAAAAGGCGTCTCGAATTCATACCAGGTACTCCACCGGATTTAGTACGACCTCCATCTGGTTGTCGTTTTCATCCACGCTGTCCCTGGGCTCAGGAGATCTGTAATTTAGAAGTTCCTGAATATCGTGAATATGAAAAAAAACATTGGGTGGCTTGTCATTTTGCTGGTGAAATAAATTTCGAGGTGGAGTCATGACTGTTTCAGCTCCGATTATTAAAGTTGAAAATCTAAAGAAATGGTTTCCCGTAAGAACTGGTATTCGTTCATTTTTTAGCGAACAAAGGTGGGTGAAGGCTGTTGATGGTGTCTTTTTTGATGTTAAGCCTGGTGATTCTTTAGTTATTGCAGGTGAATCAGGGTCAGGAAAAACCACTCTAGTGCGAACAATGTTACGATTAATTGAACCGACAGCAGGCTCTGTTAACTTTGAAGGGGAAGCTGTTTTTACGATGATACCAGATGATCTAAGGCTATTTAGACGACGTGTGCAGTTAATCTTCCAAAATCCCTTTGAAGCTTTGGATCCGCGTCACACTGTAAAAGATCTTGTTGGTGAAGGATTAGTGATACATGAAATGGTTAGCGATGAAGAAGAATTGATGAAGCGGGTTTTAAATGCTTTAGAAGATGTACGTCTCATACCTGCTGAAGATTTTTCACGTCGGTTTCCTCATGAACTCAGTGGGGGGCAATTACAACGAGTCGCGATAGCTCGTTCTCTAATTCTTGAGCCTAAACTCGTTATCGCTGATGAACCCGTTTCCATGCTGGATGCGAGTATTCGGACTGAAATAATGAATTTAATGACAGATTTACAAAAAGAACATAATCTCACCTATATTTTCATCACTCACGATCTTGCACAAGCCCGATACATCGGAAATTGGCTAATCATTATGTATCTGGGGAAGGTCATGGAAATGGGACCTGTGGAAGATGTCCTTCAAGATCCAATCCATCCGTACACCCAAGCCCTTATTTCTCATATCCCCATTCCAGATCCCACTGAAGAACGGGATAGAATTGACATTCCAGGTGAGACCCCGACACCTATTGACTTGCCACCAGGTTGTCGTTTTCGACCTCGGTGTCAGGCCGTTGATGAGTATTGCACAGATGACGAGCCAGAGCTTCAGCAAATTGGACCTAATCGATGGGTGGCCTGTCATGGCTGGGAGGCTCGAAAAGAGAAGAAGCACTAACTCACATATTCTAGCGATATTAATGGGAAAAAGATCCCATCGAGAAGAAATGATTCATCCTTATAGGTGAAATCGTAAGGTATTTTGGCATATTTTTTGTTGTTACCCATAGAGGGATTTAATTCCATGGCGAACTGGCTTTGCCCTATAGATGAAGCAAATTAGGGAATAATTTTAGAAAATCGTGTTTGGGGTGTAAGTGATGAATATCGACCCCTGCTGGACCAGGTTCAACCCGGTGATTCGCTGGTTTTTTGCATAAAACAGACCTATGAGCTGCGAGGAATTTATCGGGCCAATAGCTCACCTTTTGAGAGTGCAGAGATTGGAATGCTCGATGATACAGCGTTTCCTGCAAAAATCACATATTGGATGGAATTGACCGAGAGAGTAATGCCAGTGTATACTATTGATTTCCAGAAGTTATTGACAAATCATCATATGTTTCAGTCTCAGCAAAGATGGTTCCAAAGTAAATTTGGTAAACCCTTGATTCCTTTGACTGATGGCGAATATCAAGTCTTGTACGAAGTGTTGAAAGAAGCTAGTTCGGTTCTTGATGATCCGGAAGGTGACAAGCGTAAATCATGGCAATATTATAGATGGGCTAATAGACGCGGAGGAGGATACTGGTAGGAAATTGAGTTCTACCAGCGACTCATCTCATCTATGATGATTGCAATTCGTTTCATGCCATTTCTGAAGTTATCAATTTTGATACTTTCATTTGGTGCATGTCCGCGTGAATCGTAATCACTTACCCCAATGGATACCATTGGTACATGGTCTTTGAACAAATAGAGAGGACCTGATCCCGGACTTGTGATGTGAACTCGTAAATCATGGCCAAAGATTTTCTTGTTGGCAGTATTTACGAGTTGAATGAAGGGATGATCCGGAGAGGTTTTTGCAGCAGGGTAAGCTTCATGCCAGGTGATTTTCACATCCGAAAATCCTTGGTTATCAAGGTGAGCTCGTAATTTTTTCAGGAGATCTTCTGGGTCCATGTCTTCAACGATTCGAAAGTCGACTTTAGCTGAAGCTTTGGCAGGGAGGACGGTTTTCGAGCCTTTGCCTTGCCAACCGCTGGTTAATCCACTAATACAACAGGTTGGTCCGTTATAGTAGACCTCTTTCAGCTTATCCCCAGTAAGGTTGAGAACGTAGGAGTCGACACCATAGTATTTTTTGGTATCTTCTTCCAACATGTCTACTTTGTCGAGATGCTGCCAATCCGCCTTGGTTAATGGTGTAATATCGTCATACCAGCCAGGGATCAGGATTCTCTCTTTCTCGTCCTTAAGAGAATTTAGAGCCCAAATCAGTCGAAAGGGAGCTGAGGGGAGGTGGGTCGCCGTACTTGAATGGACATCACGGTTTAAGCGTTCAACTTCTAATTGGACATAGAAATCACCTTTGAGTCCAAGCCATGCCTCTTGAATACCATCAATTGCTGCTCCGCCAAATTCCCAGATGCCACCATCGGCTTTGAGGAAGTGTTTATTTGGTTCCACAAATTCGGAAAGGTGAATGCTCCCAATTTCTTCTTCACCTTCTACCACGAATTTGATATTGACAGGAAGTGGTGTATCGGTTTCTTGGAAGGCCCGGATGGTCCAGATACGAGACGTTGTATCACCTTTATTATCGGCAGTACCACGACCATAGAGTCGACCATTCCGTATTTCGGGTTCAAATGGGGGTGAGTCCCAAAGGTCAAACGGTTCAGCTGGTTGTACGTCATAATGGTCATAGAATAATAGCGTTCGTTTGGCCCCGACATCAAGACTAGCGGTTACAACTGGTGAGCCCGAAGTTGGGTGGAGTTGAGTTTTCATCCCCAGTTCTTCAAACATTGACTTGAGGAGTGTTGCTGTCTCCTCAATGCCTTCACCCTTTGCGGCAACCGACGGAATCCGTACGAGTTGTTTGACAGTTTCTAATGCCTGATTGGTGTGTTTTTCTAGATATTGTATTACATCTTCGAGCATTCTTTCCACCATTCAATGAAGAGTTTGTTTATTGGATTATGTTACTTGTTCTCAATTCAAGACCATTTGGTGTATTTTACCTCATGGGTGAGGTCAAAAAATTCGCCTAATCGCTGGGCTTCGGTTTCAACTTCATTCTGTTGAAATTCGGTGAGCTGTTCAAATGGTTCAACGATAACGACTACCTTCTTGGAGGTGCGCTTCTGTTTCCAAATTCCAATTGCACGTCCATCACATAGGAGTATTGGCGCAATCCAGGCTGCTTTTTTAAATACCTGCTTATAGTGGGCTTCACCGACGATATGGCTTTTGTCTTTGTGGCCAAGCAGGAAGATGTCAAAATGGGGGAGTAACCGAACATGCCGTGATTCAACCGGAGTTTCTAGGAGGGCATTAAGATCCTGTTGTAGAAGCCAAAGTGGTTTCTCTTTGAGCATTACTTCAGCGAATTGCTTTTGGTTTCGTTCCCAGATTGGTTTGACTGTCTTCATTTTCAGGCCCGACCAAACCGAGAAATCTTGCGGTTTAGCTGGACCATAGCAATGAAGGTAATTGTTTAGAATCATATCTTCAGCTATTTCCTTTTTGATCTGAGGTCGTTTAGAGAGCCACTGGTCAGTCAATACCAATGACGATTTCCCATCCAAATCAGGACCAAAACAGACTTTCCCCTCATAGGCAAGGAGTTTGGTCACAATATAGTATCCTGTATCGACCCAAGGACGGGCTTCAGGTCCGACCTCATCAGCGACTTTCTGTGCTACCTCGTCTCGAGTAGCCGGTCCACTTACAAGGGCATTCATGACTGCTGTGAGAATAGCTTCAAAATCATGATGAGACGGGTCCATTTTTGCGAGTTCACCAAATTCTCGCATTCCTCGTTTGGTTAACCACTCTTTATGCCGTGGGATACGTGGTTCGATGATGGCTTTCAGGTATGCTGAAAACTGTGTTGTGGCAATATAATGGGCTGTTCCGCGCATACACCATGTTCTTAAGAGTTGTTTGGACCCCCAGAGTGCTTCGGTGACATCTTGGGGCGTGAGATTCTCTATTCGTGCCCATAATTGGAGTTGAGCTGCAGGAAGCATTTGCGCTTGGATTCCACACACAGAAGAAACCACTGACACAATTGCAGTACGTGGTACACGTTTTGTGAGGAAATGACGCTCCATTCGAAAAGCGTTAATTTGATCCCATGTTATTACATTCGTCATTATCTCCAACCCTTACTGACCTTCTAACATTCATCCGCGTAGAAAGCTCTTCTCGAATGTATCAAGTTTTTGCAGGACAATATAATCCTTTAACTGGTTTCATCTACTGCGAATATTATCTTATCTGCGGATTTTTCAGGCTCAATATTTCCAATCTGACAGTGAATAATTATGATGGATCATCCGTCAGATTTCAAATAAAAAAAAGATGCAAGGTGCCCATCTCGGGGGCACCATTGAATTTCTTTGGTGCAGTGGGGGTTGGTCTAGAAGTGCTTTTTGACGAAGAAGAGGTAGATGACGATGATCAGTGGGAGAATCATGCTCATAAGTGGCGTGTAATCGAGAAAGCCGGAATTGTAGAAGCCATAGATGCCAAGGATTACTGAGACGAGATTGATGATTAATGCAAGCCACCAGGCCCATCCTTTCATACCCCAGAGTCCGATGAAGAGAATGAACCCAAAGATACCCAAGATAAGCGTGACAGCTCCGATAGCTAGCAAAATGATTCCAAAGATCGGGATAGCTAGACCAGCAAGAATACCGAGAGCACCGGCTGCAAGCATGATTATAGCACCGATTAGTTGCAGAATAGCAATGATTGTTATTCCTAGAGGGCGTTCAGCCAATTTTTTTCACCATTTTATTGGTTAAATTCGTTCTTACTCCTTTTCAGAAGTAAGTGTTTCACATTCATTCAAACACCTTAAAAAACTAGGTATTATTTGGGACAACTCAAAAAAAGTGGAATTTAATCAGATTCTTTTGATCAATTGTTATTTGTACCATAGGGGATTGAGCGTGTTTTTTTTGTAGTTTTCGACAAACGTGTTTATTTATATTAGTATCTATAATTTAAACTATTTAGTGTAAAAAATATCAGTACATTCTGTATGCTCAAAAAACGAGTTGGAGCAAGTTTAAAGTGAACGGTTCTAATGACAGACACAGTGAAGTTATTATCATAAGCACAAAAGCTAATTATCTAAACGGGTATTATCTGCTTCCTACTTAGTACACATGATGTGTTCTTATGGCTAAGCGTGCAGGACCAATGGATATTTATCCGTTACTTCCGCAAACGAACTGTGGGGAATGCGGAGAAGCCAATTGTATGGCATTTGCAACGAAAGCTGCAGAATACACGATTGGCATCAAGGCATGTACACCTTTGTATCGTGAGCGAGAGTATGGTGACAAACGGGGCAAGCTCGAGGAACTAATGCGACCACCCGTTAGAGAAGTCGTGATTGGGACAGGTGAGAATAAAGTCTCGATTGGAGGAGAACTTGTTCTTTATCGCCATGATCTCCGTTATATGCATCCCACAGCTTTCTTTGTGGACATTGCTGACACGGCATCAGGTGATGAGCTGAAGAAACGTGTTGAAGCCATTGAAAATTGGACTTACTTGTATATTGGGATGGATCTCCGTTTGGATGGTGTTGCGCTTCGCTCGGTAACAGGTGATCCCAAGAAGTTTGCTGAGGTCGCGAAGCGGGTAGGAGAACTGACTAACTGGCCAATTATGTTGTGTTCTCTTAATCCAAAGGTTCTTGCTGCTGGGGCTGAGGCGTTAAGTGGACGTAGACCACTTCTATTCGCTGCCACCACTGATACATGGCAAGAAGTATCTGAGATAGCCCAAAAACATCAATGTCCAGTTGTGGCGTATGTACCCGGCGATTTGTCAGAGTTAAAATCCTTATCGTCAACTCTTCATCAAATGGGTCTTGATGTGGTGTTAGATCCGGGTAATGAATTTGGTGCGGCTCTTGGGGCTACAGTGGACGATTTTTCGATGCTTCGTCGGGCTGCGACTCGAGAAGGCGATCAGGGCGTAGGATTTCCGCTTCTAGCAACACCGATTTCTGTATGGGGCGACTACAAGGAAGGAGAAGCAGAAGAGCTGGCAAAGTGGCAAGAAACCCTGGCAGGGGCCTCCATGATTATCCGGTATGCCGATATCTTGGTTCTTCATAGCCTTGATATGTGGGTACAACTACCACTGACTTTTCTGCGGACAAATCTTTATACGGATCCCGTGAAGCCTGTGGCGGTGGAAGCGGGTCTACGTGAGTTTGGTCATCCCACAAAAGATTCCCCGGTAATGTATACTTCTAACTTCGCTTTAACCTTCTTCACAGTAGAAAGTGATATCAAACAGGCTGGAATCGATGCGTATCTCCTTGTTGTGGATACCGAAGGCTTGAGTATTCAATCAGCTGTTGCTGGACGGAAACTCACAGCTGATGTGATTGCAGAAGCGATGAAGGAATTCAAGGTCGAGGAGAAGGTGAACCATCGAATCCTCATCAGCCCAGGCATGGCAGCCAGATTAAGTGGGGAAACAGAGGATGCTTCGGGATGGACTGTGAAGGTTGGTCCTAAAGACTCGAGTGGGATTAGCAAATATATTGGCGATGAACTCTGGAAGAAAGACTAGCAAATCTCACCATACCAATTACATCAATTTCTTTACTCGAAATCACATTAAATAACAGATTATCAGTATGATGAACGGAGTAATTTCATTCCATCAATGGAACCACACAGGCATAACCATCATCACTAATTGACTTCGGGATGCGTCATTTTCGAAGAGCTAAGGTTTGTTCATAAATGTGCAGGATTTGTTCTTGTCCAAGGGTTTCAATAGACCCTGGACGTTTTTCTCGAACTTTGTCGATAGCTTCATCAGCACTCATTCTCTCACTAATGAGGTACGAGGCAAGCAATGTTCCGGTGCGCCCCCAGCCCATGTAACAGTGGACGGCGACGGGTCGATTTTTTACACGATTAGTATTGACGAGATCGACGAAGTCGTTGATGTGTTGTAGAGAGGGTGTTCCATAGGGCAGAACCGGAAAGTAGTGGTATTCGAGTCCTACTTCTTTGACGAGGTCTTCATTGAGTGAGTGTTCCATGGCAGTAATAAGAACTTGGATGCCCTCGTTGACAAGGCGTTTGAGGTCTTTTCGTCCTCGTGGCATACTGGAGCCCGCGAGAACACCTGGTATTAGGTAACTGAAATTAAGCATGAGTTATGCTTCCGGTTATGATAGGATGTTTTGTGGAATTGAGTCATCTATTTCTGCGGTTCATATTTGAAATGAATAGTGAATCTTTAGGGGGTGAGATGTTTGCTTGTTACATTTAAGGATTCTAAAGCAACCAGCTTCAATGTTATAAGCGTTCGTCTAGGGCACGGAGTTGTTCGAGCATCTTGAGCCGATCAGTGATGTCTCGGCAGATGCCTCGGTAAGCGAGGAGTTCCCCAGTTTCAGAGAATACGGGTCGTCCTCTCGCTTCAAGGATTACATCGGATCCATCACGGTGGACGAATTGGATGACAAGGGTTCGAATTGGACGTTGTTTTTCAATAATTTCAGCAAATGTTTGTTGGGCTCGAGGTATATCTGCGGGTCGGAAGAAGTCGCAGGGAGTTCGTCCTAATACTTGACCGGCAGAAAAGCCGAGGATGTCTTCTACAGCACCATTGGTGTAGGTAAATTTGCCTTTTAGGTCCATCTCCCATACCCAATCGGACATCTCCTCTACTAGTGCCCGGAATTTTTCTTCAGATTCGAGGAGTGCTGCTTCAACTTGTTTTCGATCTGTAATGTCGAGATATCCAGCTTGGATTGCTGGTTCACCTTCGTACTCGATTACATCAGCAAAGATTTCTACCCAGCGAACCGTTCCATCCTTTCGAATCATCCGATATTCGTATTGTTGGGGCGTAGTTTCTATAGTAAGTCTAGATTTAACTCGCTCCATAACGAGTTCCTGGTCATTCGGATGAATAAGATTTTGAATTTTCTTGGGTGAAAAAGCAAGAATTTCCTCAACTGTGTAACCGATGATATGTGCAAAGGCTTCATTGGCAAAGAAAATTCGAGGCGGAACGCCCTGTGAAATGACAATGCCGTATAGTGATTGCTCGACAAGGTTTCGATATTTTTCTTCGGATTCTTTAAGGGCTTGCTCAGCTCGCATTCTTTCAGTAACATCTATGAGAGAAACCTGGAGCGCTGGTTTAGCGAGGTACTCAATAACCTTTACCCAGACCTCAATCCATAGAGGTCGACCACCAGAAGCTATTGCTCGTACTGTGTATCGATCAGGAACCTCAATCCCTTTCATACGGTCCTCAAAGCGTTGTTGTACCCACTCTAAATCATCCGGATGAAGGAGACCCCATACTGCTTCAGGATTCAACTTAGAAAATTCCTCAGAGGTCAAACCAATTACATCTTGAATAATAGGATTTGCGAAGACAATCCGATTGTCCTGATAAATCACTAGTCCTTGGAGAGACTGATCGACTAGAGCTCGATATTTAGCTTCGGATTCACGGACTGCATCTTCGCTGAGTTTTCGGTCAGTGATATCCTCTAGAGTTCCTTCGTAGCATTCAACGTTTCCATCTTTGTCCCGAAGAGCGCGTGCTGCCAATTCGACCCAAATTTTCTCCCCGTCTTCTCGTTGAAATTCTGCATGAACACCTGTCACAACGTCTTCACGCGCAACAGCTGTTTCCCAATGTTTGCGATCTTTGGGATTAACATAAAAGCTTGAGGCCTTACGTTCGAGAAGCTTTTCTTTTTGCTCGAAACCGAGCATTCCTATTAGCGCAGGATTCACATCCAGGATGGTTCCATCTGGCGTTGTTCGGAATAATCCGATTGGAACGCTATCAAATAGACTTCGATATTTCGCTTCTGCCTCTTTTCGTTCACTAATGTCACGAATAACACCAATGAAAGCGGTGGGATTTCCTTCTGCATCCTTAAAAAGTGCGGCATTCAATTCAGCGGGATAACGTGTGCCATCTCGACGTATCAAGGTATATTCAAGGGTACCTGAATGGCCTTCTTGCAATGTCTTTTGTAGATTCTCCATTGCTCTTGAAACATCTTCGGGGACAATGAGCTCGAATGCCGAAACACCAATTAGCTCTTTTTCGTCTTCAACACCATAAAGCTTCAGAGCCTGTTGATTCACCATAATTATCTTGCCTTCAAGATCAGTAACGGTGATCGAGTCAGGTGAGGTTTCAACAAGAGTTCGGTATTTCTCCTCACTTTCTCTGAGAGCCAGTTCAGCCTGTTTACGTTCAGTGATATCCCGAACTACACTTTGAATATGAAGTGGATCACCTTCAGCATCAAAGACTAAAGCCGCATTAACTTCAACAGGGAATTCCTCGCCATTCTTTTTTCGAACTATTCTTTCATAAACAGGCACAGGGTCACCGGCTAATAAAGCCCGAAGTATTCGCTTGCTGTCGTCGTATTCTTTAGGAGCGACAATTTCGTCAACTGGCATACCTATGAGTTCATCGCGCGTATATCCGAGCATGTCTGCAGCCTGTTGATTGGCATCTAAGTGTTTCAAATCTAGCGAGAGAATAAACACCGCATCATTGGTTCGCTCAAATAAAGCACGATACCGTTGTTCTCGTTCGCGAAGTGCAATTTCTGCACGTTTTCTTTCAGTGATGTCTTCTAAAGAACCTTCAAAATGAATAACATTTCCTTTTTCATCTCGGATAGCACGGAAACTATCACGGACCCAGATGGTTTTTCCATCTAGGCGTTTGAATTGCACTTCATGTCCCGATACAATGCCCTCTTGAGCCATCAGCTCATGCCATTGTTTACGCTCTTTTTGATCCACATAAAAATCAGCAGCATTCATTTCGAGAAGGGCGTCTTTATCTTTCGCACCTAAAAGTGCAACAAGGGCAGGATTAGCATCGATGATTTTGCCATCACCCGTTGTTCGATAAAGACCAGTGGGGATTTCATCAAAGAGACCGCGATAACGTAATTCCGATTCTTGGAGCCTGGTATCCGCTTCTTGACGTTCGGTAACATCGATGAAGGTTGCTTGAATAGCAGGTTGGCCATTGTACTGGATAACCGTCGCATACATCTCCACCCAACGCTCTTCACCATCTTTACGAATCCCTTTAAACTGATAATGAGAGGGAACATCCTTCCCCTCTAAGCGATCCCGCATTCGCCCCCAAACCCGGGCCTGATAATCCGGATGAACAATAGCTTGAACCTCTTTGAGAGTGAGTGCAAACATTTCTTCGATAGTATAGCCACTAATATCTGCGAAGGCTTGATTTGCAAAAACCACTTTCATATCCTGGATGATAATTAGTCCTTGAAGTGAGTGGTCAACAAGTTCTCGATAGGCGTTTTCAATTCGTTTTGGTTCAGTTGCATCGATGACCATAGCCAGAATTGCAGGTTTTTCGTCCACTGTAATTAGGCGTGGTAAAATTTGGAGCCAACGGGATTTTCCTTGTTTATCTTTCACACGGAGGTCATAGAATTTTGTTTTAACGTCACCCGCAACAGCTGATTTGAGTCTCCGACTAGCCTCGATTTTATCAGCATCTGCCACAAATGTTAGAAAATCATCTGCTGTCATTTTGCGGATATCTTTTAAGGAATAACCGATGAGCTGGGCAAGTTCCTCATTTGCATACAGAACCTTTTCATCTTGAATCACGATAACCCCAAGAGGAGCTTGACGGGCAATCGTCTCAAAAACTGATGCAGAAGTATTTTTCTCTGATGATAAGGTTTGCTCATCTGAAGGCATTCTTAATTCACCTTATTTGAGCTCGGTGGAGATTGTTAATCCCAATGTGTGCACACCTTTCGTTCCCCAGGTTACACCGACGCTCTCAACTACCCTCTCATATATAACAAATAGCTCTTTCGATGAAAAGATGCAAAAGACAAGAAAGTTTAGGTCGTCTGAATGACAAAAACCAACAGTGTTGAAACTAAAACGTGGTGATTGGGCGAGCCTTTGGGGTAAAGACCATCGTTGGCTCGTTTATCACTAAATCGCCTTTCAGTATTCTTAAAAAAAAGCAATATATGGAGTAACTACCACAAAGGAATATCAAATATTTCTGGTGAATCCTGGGTGCGTGATAAAAAGCAATCAAAAACCTATGATCTAGTGATTATCGGTCATATCACTGTGGATCGTATTGTAGTTGGAGGTCAGGAACGTTTTGCATTGGGTGGTCCACCCGCGTATGCGATGGTTGCACCCGCTCTAGGTGTGAAACAAGTAGCAATCGTTTCACGAATTGGCAAAGAATTCCCTGCTGAATATTATGGACTATTACGAAGCTCCGGCCTGAATCTTGAAGGTGTACTGGAAGGAAAAGAAACGACCCAATTTGTCAATGTTTATACCTCGAATGGAGATCGTAGCCAGGAAGCAGAACGAATTGCAGAGCCTATCAAGGTAACTGATATACCCGAACCATTTTGGGATACTGCTTGGATGCATCTTAGTCCAGTGTTACAAGAAGTCGATTCAGAGATCATTCCAGTTGGAAAGAATCAGGGCGTGAATATTTCTGTGGATGCACAAGGATTCATTCGACGCCGTATTTCTGATCAAAACCATCACATTATATCTTGCCAATGGGAGGCTTTCTCAGAGTATGCCTCGTGCATTGATGTATTGAAAGCGGATGTTGATGAGATTTGTCAACTAACTGGAGCAACCACTGTTGAAAAGGGAGCCGAGGAAGCTCATAAGGCTGGCTGTAAAATCATCCTCATTACCCATGGTCAACATGGTTCATACCTTTACCAGAACCAACAGTTACAGAAAGTTCCTGCTATTCCCTCTCGAACCATTGTGGATTTCACTGGAAGCGGAGATACGTTTTCGATTAGTTTTCTCATTGAGCTACAACAAACTGGACGGCCATTATGGTCGGCTTTCTTCGCATCATCTAGTGCATCCTTCAATGTGGAAACCCCTGGTCCCACTAGCTTTCCATCCATTAATGCTGTCCGAAATCGATTACGCACCTTCTTAGCACTTCCTGAAAACCAATCTTACACAGACCTTATTCTTGACGAACCAGGACCTACAGACTGCCCGTTATGAGAATCCTCAATTAATGCTAGAAATGCGCTAAGCAAAAACTTTTTATCGGAAAGCGATACTATCGGATTCCGATATTTCTCTTAACGACATAAAAGAGCTACCCATCTTGACTTCAATTAGACGTGAACAACCACCTGCTCTTCGACACGCGGTGAAGAAGCTAGGTAAGGGGTACTTGCGGGGCATCGTTCTCGCCTTGTTAGCGGAACAACCACGATATGGCTATGAAATCCTTCAGGTGTTGTCGGATGCGAGTGATGGTTGGCGGCCTTCTCCAGGTACTATTTATCCTATCCTTCATGATTTACATGAACACGGATTGATTGCAGGGAAGGAAGTAGATCAGGAAGGCCGACGTCGAATCGTCTATAAGTTATGTTCGAAGGGTAGAGCGGATTTAGAGAAAGCAGCGTTACAGCATGCACGATTTGTCGTTATTATGAGGAATATTCTTGGTGCACATGGTGGACCACATTTTCCACATCCACCCGCTTTCGATGTGGATAAGGCATTAGCTAAACTGGAAAACGTAAAACTGTTTCTTAACGAAGTGGCTATGCTTCCTGATAAGGCAGTTTCAAAACCCGAAAAGGGCATTGCACTGCTTCAGCATCGTCTTGATCTTCTTAAGGACCACGAAAAGACGGTGAAGCAAGCAATACACCTTGTAAAGAAATTAATTCAAAATCTGAAGAACGATTCCCCAAGATAACCAAATATTAGGAGATGTGAACAGAATTAGTATTATTGAAGTGAAAGAACTCACCAAGGTCTTCAACGGCAGTCTCACAGCCGTGGACAACATTTCATTCACGGTTGAAGAGGGTGAAATCTTTGGTTTTTTGGGTCCAAATGGGGCTGGAAAAACCACGACCCTCAATATGTTAGCCACACTATTAAGACCAACAAGTGGAACAGCAACAATCAATGGACATGACATCCACAAAGATCCCGATTCGGTTCGTCGTAGCATCGGGTTCGTATTTCAGGATCCAACGCTTGATACCGAATTAACTGGTCGTGAGAACCTTGATTTTCATGGACGGCTCTATGGTCTTACTAAGAAGGAACGCAAAGAACGAATCGAAGAGATTCTAAAAGTGGTTCAATTAACTGACCGAGTAGATGCATTCGTGAAGACCTATAGTGGTGGAATGAAACGTCGACTTGAAATTGCCCGAGGACTTCTTCATTACCCCAAGGTATTATTCCTTGATGAACCAACACTTGGACTTGACCCGCAGACACGACGGGCTATCTGGGATTATATTCTGAAACTCAATCAAGAACAAAACGTTACTATAATTCTGACAACGCATTACACTGAGGAAGCCGATCATCTGTGTAACCGAATCCAAATTATCGATTTTGGTAAGATTGTTGCTTTAGATACTACAGAAAATTTGAAGGCAACTCTGAAAGGCGATGTGGTTGGACTCACTTTCAAGGAACCATCAGATGCTAAGAAAATGCTGCCTAGGCTTAATCAGCTTGAATGGGTTCAGAGTGCACTTCCTGTGTCTGGAACTAATAACCAAGTTGGCATGAGCCAAATGATGCAAATAATGCAAAGGATGCGAGGTATGGCTGGAGGTGGAGGTATGGATGGTATGATGCCTTCGATGGCTGGCAGTGGTGGAAGTCTTCCCTCAATGCCTAAGGATCCAGAAAAGATGACAGCTGTGATGAAAGCCATGGGAGAGCATGGGGAGCAATTGATGAATTTTCGGCAAATTCAGTTACTTGTTGACAATGCTAGTCAACGTCTGCCGGAGTTAGTTAAGATTGTAGATGGATCTGGAGTTGAGCTTGAGTCAGTTCAGATGCACAAACCAACACTTGACGATGTGTTCCTTTCGGTAACGGGACGCAGAATTCGTGATGAATCTGGAAGTATGATACAAATGTTCCGACGATTTCGAACGATGCGTCAAGCTCGTGGAGGAACAACTCCTCACTAGGAGATGTGAAAAGAAAATGCAGCCCATTTCTGGACAAGCAATTTATGTGGTCTTATTACGTGAATTGAAACGATTTTGGCGAGCGAAAGCACGAATCATTGCTTCAATTGCCCAAAGCTTCTTTTTCCTCCTCATTCTGGGGTTTGGAATCGGAGGCCTCTTTGGTGGAGCTCTCGGAGGTAATTACCTTACGTACATCGCCCCAGGAATTATAGCTATGAGCCTGTTATTTGCCTCTGTCTTTTCTGGTGTTTCAGTCATTTTTGACCGGCAATTTGGTTTCTTCAAAGAAATGTTAGTCGCACCAGTTAGCCGAACGAGCATCATTACTGGGAAGATTCTTGGAGGTGCGGTAACTGCTTCTATTCAGGGAATTCTCATCTTAGTCGTCTCAACAGTGTTAGGGGCTTTTTTCATTGATTTACGTTTTGCCCTTGGGATTTTTGGTGCAATCGGTGTTATGCTCCTAATTACTGCAGGATTCGTTGGATTAGGCGTTGCTATTGGTTCTGCCTTAACAGATTTCCATGCCTTCCAATTAATCACGACCTTTGTGATGTGGCCCCTATTCATGTTATCTGGTGTCTTCTTTCCGATTGACACCGCTCCACTAGCGCTTCAAATAGCAATGTTACTGGACCCATTATTCTATGGAGTCGAATTGCTACGTTTCTGTCTTACAGGATACATCACACCACTTCTTGGTCTTCTCGGACCATTGATCACCTTAGGTGTGCTTAGTGGATTCTCACTGGCGATGATTGTCCTAGGAACATACTTATTTTCACGAGCTGAAGCATAGATTACTCTTGGAATTCAGACGCTAGTAAATCGTACAATAATAAATCGTGATAGGCACCTTCAAAATACGAAGCCTGGCGGCGCTTTCCGCCGGGCTTAAACCCTATTTTTTCGTAGATATGTTGGGCACGAGTGTTGTCATCATGGGTGAATAAAAGGATTCGATTGAGGTTAAGTTGTTTAAACCCGTAATTAAGAAGGAGCCGAATGGCTTCAGTGCCGAATCCCTTTCCCCAGTATTTTTTATTGTAAATTACAATCATTAGTTCTGCTTTTCGGTTGATTCGGTTTAAGGCAAATAGTCCACAGGTTCCAATGAGTTGATTGGTTTCTTTTAATGCGATAGCAAAAAAGTAGGCTTTGCCTTTTTTTGAAGTTTCCCACGTATTACGAATCCACTGTTCGGCATCTTGCAGTGAAAGAGGAAAGGGATGATCTAAGAATCGACGCACATCTAAATCATTGTAGTATTTGATTATTGTTGCTGCGTCTTCAAGTTCAAACCCGCGTAACTGGATATTGGTTCCCTCGAACAAGTCACTCACCTTTCTTCAAAGGAGGTAGAGTTGGCGGATGAAGTTGTTGAAACTCGGTTTCCAGGATATCCATTAAGATGGTATCCTTGTATATACCATTTTGAAAGAGTGCATCTCGGTGGTGAGCCGAGTGTTGAAATCCTACTTTTTCATATGCGCGAATCGCTCGTGGATTATCCTCGTTTACGATAAGGAAAATGCTATGGAGGTTGAGGAAGTAGAAGCCATAATTCAAAAGTAATCGGAGGGCTTCTTGTCCCAGACCTTTACTCCAATATTGCTTATTCCAGATGGCAATACCTAATTCCGCTGACCGGTTGATCTGGTGAATATCAAAAAGGCTGCAGGTTCCGATAAGTTGTTGGTTTTTGTTGAGCTCGATGCCAAAAACGTGTTCTGTGCCTTTTTGTCTTGATTCCCAAGTGTTCCGAATCCATTGTTGCTCTTCATCTTTTGAAATCGGGATAAGATGTCCAAGATATTGGCGCACCTCAACATCATTAAAATGAGCAAGAATAGTCCCAGCATCATCTAGTTGAAGACCACGTAGAGTTACCTTTTCACCCTCGATCAATGCGTCTCACCTTTGAACGCCGTTGATAATAATAGGGATAGAACCTTGGCTTTATCTCTGTTTCTTCAAATTAGATATTATCAGGGGAAGTTCCAGCCCATTGTTTCGCGAATGGCATGGCCACCGAAACTCGACGAGAGAATAAAGGGAAGAGCAAGGACGAAAAAGATGAGAAAACTTTGAAGATATAACAGTACAAACCCGATTATGACTTCAGGGAGTATGGCATTCCAGTCAGGAAAGGAACCCCAAATCCAGTGCCAATGGGGAATTAATTGTGAACCATATGCTGGGTTTAGAAGGAGAAGCCCATAGAGGATAAAACCGTTTACAATCAGAAAGAGTAAAGGACCTAGAATTCCAGCAACAACGACATCCTTGGTCCCGAAGTTTACTAAGCACCCAACCAAAAAAGCCATCCCAGCGAATACTAAAATGTAGAAAACGAAATCAATGGCAGCCGTTGGAGAGCCCGGGTTGAGGAGATAAGTGAACTTGGTTCCAAAGACAAAGAAGTGCAGCCAGTCAATTCCAATGAAGACTAAACACATCAATCCTGCGATATAGAAAGTGTGTCGCCAAGTGACTTTAGGGATGATATCTTGTGCCATTTCTTCAAGCCTCTTCTCGTATCCGAACCAGTGTTGTGAGTTAATTGAGTTTAACGCTTAGAACAATCAGGGTATTAAAGTTCCGGCTGTTGAACAACAATAAATCACAACTTTTCAATAAAACTCAAAACGTTTCTTGCCTTCCGATGATGGCATTTTTCATATATTGAATAGCTTGATGTCTATGATAATGAAATGCATTAGTAGAGAGTATTTAATTTGGTAAGGTTCAAACATAAATAGAGCCATAGCTATTTAGTTAAGATTAATGAGACTTTTTATTTTTAGTTGAGCTACTCGCAAACGAATTTAAGAACAGGCATGCACGCCAGAGCTAAAGGAAAACAAAAACGTATTTGATGCTAAGAAACGAACATGTTTTTATAAGCATGAATTTGTAAATGTATTTTCTAGTGATTTCAAGGATGAGGCGAGTTTCCAACTGGTTCAATAAAGAAAAAAGCGCGCGCTATTACGTGGAAACGTTGTGGCTAGGGCTGAGGCTCTATCGTGGGCTATTCTCAAACTTCCTGGGAATAAGGGTTCCACTGTTTTGTGGGCACAAGCTAACATATAACTGCAATCTCCGGTGCAAGATATGTCCCTTCTGGAAAAGATCTCACACGAATCCAAGTCTAGAGAAGGAAAAAGCAATTCTGAAGCAGATTTAT
>JAEOTO010000018.1 GCA_016839805.1 Candidatus Hermodarchaeota archaeon | reverse complement strand
TCATTGTTTTCTGAGCACATTCTACGGCATATGGATTGATATCAGTAGCAACGACAGGACTGGTTATTCTACCCGCAGCAGCGGCGATTGCTCCCGTTCCTGTCCCAATTTCTAATACCCGCGTATCAGGCTGAATTCGCATATGTTGTATGAAAAATTTTGTCGTTCGAGCTGTTAATGGGTTGAAGACATGGGGACATATCTGAACCTGAAGTCCTTCGAGGTCCACTATGCGTTTTCGTTGGATGCGACGATGAAGTAGGCCTAGTAACTGTGTTACTAACCGTGTGTACACGCATGAAAGGTGCATATCCAAGACTTCCATTGTATAATAACGGTAAGAATGGGTTATTCATTGGTTTTCTCTAAAAACTGCTTTGAATAGCCCTCATACCCCACAAGGTTTTAAACTAATTAATCTACAGTGAAGTCGATAGAGAATGGCATTTGGTGGTTTTGATTTTCTAGCAGCGGAAAAGGATATGTCTAAAAAAGTTGAAGAACTGGCTCAAGTCCTTGAAAGAGTGGCTACAATTTTTCTCAACGGGGTTGGCGCTTTAGAAAAGCAACTCGACGAAATGAGGACTCGGCTATCCAAGATTGAAACTCAAGTTGATACAGTGCTCCGTATCGGTGGAACAAGCGCCACAGCTCCAACCGCTGGAACTCCTGATGCTGCTGAAGCTCCTCTTACGCCACCACCTAGCCCTGGAATGCCGCCTGGAAGTCCTGCAGGACCCAGTGTGCCACCAGGTATGGCTGCACCACCACCAAGAACGCCGACCTCTCCCATGGCTGCAACTGGTGGTTTTGGTATTCGTGCGCAAATGCAAGGTGAGCTCCAATCATTCCTTGCCCGACGGCGTGCACAACTTGAAACCGCCCTCGAAGATGAAGAATAGCATCTTTAAGTTGTTGTTCATTTCTTTTCTTCAGAGAAAAATTCACTCAGGGGTAGTTGTCCTTGTTCCCGCTCCTCTGCTGGCGCTGGGTCACTATGTAGTAGTTTCTTTAGTTTCTGCATGTCCTCTTCCAAGGTCGGAACAAGGGTTTGATTGTAGAGGCCTGCTGCGGGGTGATACATCACAAAGAAAGTCTTACCGTTGCGATGATAGACTCGCCCATGCATCTCACCCATCCGCACTGAGGTCTCCAGCAGAGTCTCCGTTGGAACTCGTCCAACTAGAACAATTACCCGTGGTTGAATATACTGGAGTTGACGATCCAAGAATGGACGACAGGCAGCACGTTCACTTCGGGTAGGTTGTCGGTTTTCGGGTGGTCGGCATTTTACAGCATTAGAGATAAACACTGACTGCCTTTTGATTCCCACCTGTTCCAATAACTTCGTTAAGAGCTGACCTGCGGCTCCCACAAAAGGCTCTCCTTTGATATCCTCCTGACGACCTGGGGCTTCACCAATAAACATGAGCTGAGCATCATTGGGTCCCACCCCTGGAACAGCCTGCGATCGCGATTTAGCTAGAGGACATTGATGACACTCACAAATTTCTTGCCGCAGGCTCTCCCATTCATCAGGCGGTTGGGTCATAGTTCCACCACTTGGACAGTACAGCAAACTAGAGGAAGTCTATCTCCCTCTTAATGCTATTCACTGGTTGCTGCCTGTCGAACTCGTCGTCGCTTTCGAAACGCATAGAACACAACAAGAATGAGGAAGATGCTTGCTGGTAAGATAACTGCCAAGATTTTGTTGGGTAGAGTCATGTCAACAGGGACTAGAATTACTTGGCTACCAATCAGCTCATCATTATAATACATAGACACATTCACTGGAGAAATACCAAAATCGTAGACGTGAGTGGCGTTATTCAAAATCGGGATAACGATATTATTCTGCCCAGGTGAGAGTTCAACCTCCTCTGATGCATTCACAAATTTCGGTCCAAAGACATCCAGGCTCACATTTACCAGATGATCTACATGATTTTCAATAGAGACAAGAAGAGTTCCCACTTGCGCCTGAGTAAACACATGCCCAGGAACGATTGAAGAGATGGAGGCTACTGGAATGACAGTGACTTCGTATTGGTTAAAGAGGAACGAAAACCCACCAACATCAATCTCGAACGTGACGATGTGTAACCCGATTGTCGCGTTGTAAGCAACTGTGTAAGGGAGAACAAGATCTAGTTCTGATTCCGCTGCGATTGTAAAGTTTAATCTGGGCTCGAAGGGATCAGAAGGATCATAGCTACTAATTTCATCTAAATCGTCATAGAATTTAGCAAAACCATCAAATGACTGGTTTTGGATATTGATTATGGTTGCCTGTACCTGTCCATTTTCGTCTTGAGCGACTTCTTCAGGCACCACAATATCGTTGATTTGAATCGGAGGGGGCTGAGCCGATACCGTCGAATAAGCGCTAAAACCAAAGGCTGAAACTAAAATTAACGCTGCAATCAGTAAAATGCTCATGCGAAGAGACAGTTTCACTAGGTAGCTCACCTTGTACTTTCCGGTCATGGGGTGCAGAGCCAATGTTTGGTGTAGCTTTTAAAGTCTTTCTAACTGGGAGGTTGGGAAAACAGTGCCATTTTTGAGCTTTTGTCACGAGCAGAGCTGTTTTGCTATTAATGAAAGAGGTAGGTTTATAAAGAATAGTATTACTGCTTTGTCATACTATATAGTTACGCTATATATTCGAAGGAAACAAAATGACCGAAACCCCTGTCGACAAAAACATCGATAAACTCCGAGAGTGGACACGTGAAATCAACCGTGGCTTTCTTGAGTTTTGGGTCCTCAACCTTTTACGCCGGGAAGCTTTATACGGAGCGCGTATTTCCTCTCTAATCGAAGATATGTCGGAGGGTCGTATTCAATTGGAACCGGGAACCATCTATCCTCTCCTCAATCGCCTTGCAGAAAAAGGGTGGATTAAAGGAGACGTCAAGATTCGAAGTCAAGGACGTGGCCCCATGCGTCGCTACTATCGACTAACCGATGCTGGTGATGAGCTTCTTACAGCAATGATTGACCATTACTTTGACACCTATGATGCACTCTTCCAAATAATGGCAACCGAGTTCCGATCTGTACGTAAACGCTTAATTGATTTAATGGAGGAAATTGACTAAATGCCTGAAAAAATTCAACTTCGAGTTGTCTCACTCCCCAGCGACGAAGCTGGACGAGGTATCGTTCGCGTTGATCCGAAAGTCATGGAACGATTGGGTGTTACCTCTGGAGACATCATTGAGATTATTGGGAAAAAAACTACTGGTGCTAGGGTTTGGCGTGGACAATCGATTCATGCTGGATCAGGAAAAATATTCATGGACGGACTTGTGCGTAATAACTCAGGAACTGGAATTGGTGAATTTATTGAAGTTAAACGGATTGATCCTCCGGTGGCTAAGCGGGTTGTCTTAGCTCCCGCCCAACGCGGTGTCAGAATTGTCGCTGAAGGGGATGCTGTAAAACCTAGTCTGAATCAACGTCCGGTTGCTCCCGGTGATATTATTAGCACCGCAGGAGCTGGGGCTTACCGTAGTGACGATTATTCATTGTTTGAAGCAATGATGCGAAGTGCAGGAGCGCCTTTTGCTCTTGGGGAAATCAAATTCGTCGTCACGAACACCACGCCTAAAGGCGTTGTTAAAATTACTGAAGATACAATTATCCAAATTCAACCCGAAGCGGTGGAAGTAACCGCTAAAGCTCCTATCGTAACATACGAAGATATTGGTGGCTTAGATGAAGCCATTGCTCGTGTCCGCGAAATGATAGAACTTCCCCTGAAACATCCCGAACTCTTCGACCGTCTTGGTATTGATCCACCTAAGGGAGTCCTTTTGTTTGGTCCACCTGGGACTGGGAAAACCCTTCTCGCACGGGCTGTTGCCAATGAATCAGATGCTACGTTTATTTCCATTAACGGTCCCGAAATCATGAGTAAATTCTATGGTGAATCTGAAAAACGCCTTCGTGAGCTCTTCGACAAGGCGTCTCAACAAGCACCTAGCATTATTTTCATTGATGAAATTGATAGTATTGCACCTAAACGTGAAGAAGTTCAAGGTGAAGTGGAACGCCGAGTTGTCGCTCAGCTTCTTGCTCTTATGGATGGCCTTCAAGCCCGAGGACGCGTTATTGTCATCGCTGCGACTAATCGCGAAGGGGCCTTAGATCCTGCTCTACGACGTCCGGGACGATTCGATCGAGAAATTGAAATTCCCGTTCCAACCCGAAGTGGACGCAAAGAAGTCTTACTCATCCACACTCGTGGAATGCCCCTTACGAAAGACGTGGATCTTGACCAACTAGCTGATGCAACGCATGGTATGGTGGGTGCTGATCTCGCTGCAATTGCACGTGAAGCGGCTATGAATACGCTTCGTCGTATCCTACCGAAAATCAATTTAGATGAGGACCACCCTATTGCGCCTGAAATTATTGAGGATCTCGAAGTCACTGGAGCAGACTTTGATGAGTCTCTCCGTAGGGCGGAACCATCGGCTATGCGAGAAGTCTACCTTGAAATCCCCAAAGTCTCTTGGGAAGATGTTGGTGGCTTAAAGGACGTGCAAGAGGAATTACGGGAAGCTGTCGAATGGCCACTCAAATATCCTAGTAAATTCGAAAAAGTAGGTGTCGATCCCCCAAAGGGAATTCTCCTTGTGGGTCCGCCTGGTGGAGGGAAGACCCTTCTGGCAAAAGCAGTAGCCACCGAGAGCGAAGCCAACTTCATAGCTATCCGTGGTCCTGAAATCTTCAGTAAATGGGTTGGTGAATCTGAAAAAGGCATTCGGAAAATCTTTCGAAAAGCTCGACAAGTAGCTCCCAGCATTATCTTTTTCGACGAGCTTGATAGTCTAGCCCCTGCTCGGGGTCAGTGGCATGGCAGCCATGTCTACGAAACCGTTCTTAATCAGCTACTCGCTGAATTAGACGGGATGGAAGAACTCAAAAACGTCGTTGTTATCGCTGCGACCAATCGCCCCGAAATCATTGACAAGGCTCTCCTGCGACCTGGTCGCTTCGACCGAATCATCCTCGTCCCTGCACCTGATCAAGAAGCACGCTTAGAAATTCTCCAAGTTCATACACGCAATATGCCACTACACGATGACGTAGACCTTCAAAAAATCGCTAAAATCACTGAAGGCTACTCTGGCGCTGATCTCGCAAATGTCGTTCGTGAAGCAGGTATGTATGCCATCCGTACTGAAGAAGACGCAGCTATTGTCAAAGCTAAACACTTTGAATCTGCCCTCGACAAAATAAAACCCAGTATCACCCCAGAAATGTTGAAAGCCTACGAGGAATATACTGTAGCGATGTCCACAAAACGCGACGCTATTAGCACAACACCAGGCCCTTATGCCTAATCGAGTACACACTGCCAATTTCGGCTCTGGAAGAGCCGAACTCTCCCCTTTTTTAATGTTGGTAAGCGGACACTGTGAACTACCCAATCCTAAGGGACGGGGCTTCCTGCTTCATGCCATCGACCATTGTCAACTGGTCCACAGGCTCTACTCGCCGTTCCGGCGATGTTGCCCGACCATACTGCGCCTTGGTTCTCGGACAGCTAATCGGGACCTCACCCCTACCTACGGATTGAGCAATTTAAACTCCGCGATTTATTCTAGCCTTGAAGGACCAGATCTTCTCCCGGACACTATAAAAAGTTTATAAGGGCAATCGCTGCTTTATAAAGAGTTTATAAACGGTTTATAAATGCACACTCAGCTGGACTGGGAGGTGTCCTTCGTGACTAAGAGGCCGAAATATAAAATTGAAAATGTAGTTGCCAGCGTCGAAGTTGATGCGAAAATAGATCTAAATCTTCTTGCCCGTAAACAACGTGATGCTGAATATAACCCTGAACAATTCCCTGGGTTAATGTTACGTGTGAAAAATCCAAAAGCCACCATTCTCGTCTTCAATAGTGGTCGTATGGTTATAACTGGTCTACGCCGGGAAAGTGAAGCCGAAAAAGCCGTCGAAAATGTGATTGCTAAAATCCGTAAAGCCGGCATTACAGTTAGTGGCACGCCGAAAATTACTATTCAAAACATCGTCGCCAGTGGCGACTTGCACAGTCGGGTTGACCTGGACATGGCGCAGATGGCACTAGAACGCTGTTTGTATGAACCCGAAGTCTTCCCCGGGCTTATCTACCGAATGAAAACCCCCAAGGCGGTCTTCCTCATCTTTAGCAGCGGTCGGATAGTCTGTGCGGGAACCAACAAAGAGTCCATCACCAGGAAAGCCATTTATCTCCTGGCAGATCATATGCGTGATTTGGGGCTCATTGAATAGCCTGACACGCCATTTCGCTGATTCGGCATTAGTCCTTCCCCTTGGCTAGTTGGTCGAGGGATTCAAGGCATTTTACTAAGAGCTGGACTAAGATTTCAAGATCAGAATAGTCAATAACTGAATTTGTGGTATGGAAATACCGGGTGGGCACAAGTAACGCTGTAGTCATACTGCCTGATTTTTCTAACTCAACAGCAGCTGCATCAGTACCAAAGTGTATCGGGGTTCGTAATACAACTTCTTGTAAAGGAAATTGATGCTTTTCCGCTAGCGATGTTATCCAAGCATTAAGAAGTTGAGAGGTAACATGATGTTGATCTGCTTTAAGCAAGGTGGGTCCCTGTCCTAGTTTCACTGGAATGAGATCCTCCTTGATATTAGGGTGATCACCAGTTGCTGAAACATCCAAAGCAATTGCATAATCCGGCTCAATAGCAAACGCTGCAGGTCGAGCTCCCCGAGTGTCTAATTCCTCTTGAACCGAAGCGACCGCAACAAGGTTCATGCCCAGATCCTGTTGATGTGTGCGTCGCAGTGTTTCAATCATCGCAACTAGACCAGCTCGGTTATCAAAACAATTACCGATTAACCGGTTATTCGCGAGTTCACCAAAATGCTTCACAGCAGTCACATATTGTCCAACCTCCAATCCGATCTCTTGAGCATCATCAGCAGTTTTAGTTCCGCAATCTATGAACATTTTGTCGAATTCGGGTCGATACCCCCGTTGTTGTTCCTTCACCGGAATAAGATGAGGTGCAGGTAACCCGACAACTCCTTGTTTTTTCCCTTTTGTTCCATGAACTAATACTCGTTGTCCAAGAAGATTCCAACGGTGCCCTACCAGACGCGTAAATCGAAGAAATCCTAATTCATCGATGTGGGTAATCAGTAAGGCCCAATCCTCATCCTGATGCGCCACCAGCATGAAAGTCTTTTTGGTTATACCCTTCCGTCGAGCAATTACGTTTCCCAAAGCATCCACATGCAGATCATCAACAAGCGGTTCGACTTCGCGAATCATGATATCACGAACTTCACATTCACGACCAGGAGGCGCATCAGCTAACACCAGCTCATGAAGTAACTTTCGCATAATATCACCTATCCATTCGATCAAGAATTTTGAGCAACCGTTGTGGATTATCGGTAATTATCCAATCAACACCCAAGTTGATAAATCGGAGCATATCTTCTTCTGAATTGATTGACCATGGATTCAACTTCAAACCATTCTGTTTACACGCATGAACGAGCTCTTTTGAAACCAAATCGAGTCTAGGAAAGAGGGCCTTACATCCAATATCAATTGCAATACTAATTGGGTCTTCATAATTATACTCATATATCAAACCAGTTTCGATGGTTGCGTTCAAGTCACGTATCTTCCGCATAATCTGTGTAGCCTTAGAGGAGAGAATTGTCCGGTCAATCACGTCTTGAGTTTGAAGTTCTTTCAGAATCTCTGCTTCGATATCTTGAACTTTGATATCAATGTCGATTATCAAATCGCGATGGGGTTTAAGCAGTGTAAGTAATTCAGCTAAAGTTGGAATTCTATCTTGGTTGCTGACTTTGAGCTGTTTCAATTCTTCTAACGAATGCTCTGCCACTAGCCCGGTTCCGTTTGTTAAGCGATCCAAGGAACTATCATGAAATACTATAAGCTCGCCATCCTGAGAACTTTGAACATCGCATTCAATACCATCCACACCCCACGCCAAGGCCAGTTTCATTCCTTGCAACGTATTCTCCAATGGACCACTGCCACTTCCGCGATGACCAATTACTTTCACCATACAAATAGCTCCATGAACAATGATAGGTACTCAATAGCAACTATTGCACTTTTGAGCCTTATGCCAGCTTAACGGATGCGGAAGGTTAAAGGTGTCCCCCATTAAGGACCACCTAAATCACTCGATACTTTGGAATGTGAGCATAAAGATGGCTAAACAACCCACAAACCCATCTGGGACAATTCCTAAAGACCTTAAAGTTGGTGCCCAAACCAGTGCAGAGCAAGAAATTGCAGAGCGGATGCGCCACATCAAACACAAAATCGTCATCCTCTCCGGAAAAGGAGGCGTCGGAAAATCAACAGTAGCGGTAAATTTAGCTACAGCCCTCGCGTGGAAGGGAAACACCGTCGGTATTCTTGATGCTGATATCCACGGACCAGATGTCCCCAAAATGCTCGGCATGGAAGGTGCCCGAATGGTCGGCGGTGATAAAGGGTTGGAACCCGTCGTTGGACCACTAAATGTCCTTATAGTTTCCATGGAATTCCTACTCCAAACAGCTGACACTCCCGTCATCTGGCGAGGGCCCCTTAAAATGAAGATCATCAGTGAATTTCTCTCGAAAGTCAATTGGGGTAACCTCAACTACCTCATCATCGACCTTCCACCTGGTACAGGCGATGAATCCCTTAGCATCATGCAGCTCCTCTCAGATCTCGACGGCGTCATCATCGTCACTACACCCCAAGAAGTCGCCCTCCTCGATTCCCGAAAAGCTGCTAATATGGTCCGCCAAATGAGTGTTCCCATTCTTGGTCTCATCGAAAACATGTCTGGCTTCCACTGCCCCCATTGTGGCGAAGTCACCAACATCTTTAGCAAAGGCGGCGGTAAGCAAGCCGCCAAAGACCTCAACCTCTACTATTTGGGCGATCTTCCCTTCGATCCACGGGTTATGCTACTCTCTGATGAAGGTAGACCCTTCATTGTCACCGACGCCAAATCCCCCGTCGCTGAAGCCTTCCAACACGTCGTGGACCGACTGTTGGAACGACTAAAAGGACAACACTAACGCCACAATCCAATGAAACGTTAGTATGAAGAAACTATTCTTCAGCCTGCTCCGCGGGCTCTGGATCTTCTGACACTACAATAAGACTCTCATCCTTTAAATCAAAGGCCGCCATCTCGAAGGATGTCGACATCGTAATTGCTTTCTTCGGGCAAACTGCTTCGCATGTTCCACAGAATATACAGCGGTCAAATCGGAATTCAGGTTTCTTTTTAGTCTTGGTTTTCGTGGATTCTACCATGGTGATAGCTGTGGCAGGGCAATCCCTGCTGCAAAGGCCACAGCCGGTGCATTTTTCGATGTCGTGTTCGATTTTACCGCGGAGGCGTTCGGGGCGGACGGCTTCTTGGAATGGATAGCGTATCGTAGCGGTTTTTCGTCTGAGGACAGTGCCGAGAATTTCTGTTTGCATTGCTCCTGGTCGTGGCATGTTTTGTTTTCACACTCCTTATGGGACGATTCCGACGAGGGGGAGGAACCAGTTCATCACCCATGGCCAGGCAAGAACTATGCCTACCATGATGAGGCTGAAGGGGATGACCCATTTCCAGCTGGTGTGGATGATTTGGTCAATGCGCCAACGGGCTAAGAGGGCTTTCATGTTGGAGAGGATTAGGACGAGGATGGTGGTTTTCAGGATGAACCAGAAGGTGTAGTAAACACCGGCGATGAAGGGGTTGAGCAGCCAGGGCATGAATTGTTGGATATAGATAAGGTATTCGCCTGAAGCGATGGTGACGGGTGCCCAGAGGCCATTGTTGATAAAAACAGCCAAGATTTCTGGTCCAAGAGGACCTCCAAGGAAGATGGCAGCACCTAAAGCTGCTGCGAGTAAGACTTCAAAATCATTAGAAAGGCGGAAGAAAGCAAGTTTCTTGCCAGAATATTCGGTTTCCCAGCCACCGACAATTTCGGTCTCAGCAATTGGCGCGTCAAAGGGAATACGCTCTGCTTCAGCCTGTGCCGCTAAGATGAAGACGATGAAGAGACCAAGAAAAGCGGGATGCAAGATAAGAGGAAGGCCAAGATTGGCTTGGTAGATCACCACACCAGTGAGACTCAGACTACCAGCCACCATACCCGCGGCAAAGAGTGCAAGGAGCAGAGGAATTTCGTAGGCGAGCATTTGGATGACACCGCGCACTGCACCAGTAAAGCCAAACCGATTCGAAGACGACCAACCTGCAATGAACAGCATCATGGAAAACATGGTGCTAAAGAATCCAATCATGAGCAGGTCCCCTTCAAAGTACATAATACCGGTCAAACCAGCAATGGGAACGAGCATCAGGGTCGTCAGGGGAATTGCTAAAGCTAGGATGGGTGTGAGGGTAAACCCGATTTTGTCCGCAGCTGCGGGGGTGATATCCTCTTTGGCCATGAGTTTTACAAAGTCAGCGAATGGTTGGAGGATTCCACGCCAACCAGTATATACGGGACCGATTCGGTGTTGTTGATCGGCATAGAATTTTCTGTCTACCCATTCGAGGTAAAAGGCATAACCCATCAAGAAGAGGAAGCCAGGGAAAATGATGATCATGAGGACGGTTATGATTGCTTCAAGCACCACAGTGGCGCACACTCCAGTGGGTCACACCTATGAAACACTTCTGCTAAAAAAACCTTCTACTACCACAATTTTTTGATATTTGAGAAACTGCCAACACTAGTAAAACACAGAAATAGGCATCAATACATTAGACGCACTAGGTGACCTCATATTGACAAGGAAAAAAGGCTTCTTTCAACGCCGTTGGGCAGACTTCCGAACCGGACACGGAACCTATCTCGTATACTTCCTCGCATTCATGAATTTCAGCATTCTCGTCTATGAACTCGTATTAGTCAACATCCCCGGTGTACTAGTCATCTTCCCGACACTCCTTCATTTCCTCTTCATATTCCTCGTAATATACATCCCCCTTGCAGCAATAATCGGATGGCTACATCGACGCTACCAAATGCCCGTGGACATCGCATTATCCATGAAACAAAACCCCTACTGGCGCGAAATCACCACCTCCCTTGCTGAATTCGAAAAAGCTGTACTCCTAATAGCACAAAACAAAAACGATGAAGCGGTAACCCTTCTTCATACAGCTATCAAACGCCTAGAAATGGACTTTGCATAACTAACCAGTGACGCCACGCAATGTGCTTCTATTGGTAAGCGTAACAAGAAACTAGAAGTGACTGCCACCTAAAAAAACAGGCAGTCTAGCAGATTATTCTCAAACCAATTTACTCGGTAAAAGAAATACAATGTAGCGCTAATCCCATCCCCGCGCCCTACGTTCCTTCTTTAGGAATAATCCCCTAAACGCTTTCAATACCATCTGTTTTGGGCTCTCAATATCACCAATGACATTGATCTCATCAAGGTTGATTACACCCAATCCCCGCTTCTGAGCTTCCTGTAGGACAGGCATCTCCAATGGGTCAAAGCCCACCAAGTGAGCTCCAACTGCCTCGACCGCAAAGGCATCCTTACCAACGATCAGCAATTTTGGAGACACACTGATTCGTTTCTTTTTCCATCCCAGAAAGACATGCGTTGCATCCAATACCGCCAAGTCAATCCCACCAACCGCCTCATACATGTCAATCAACGCCGTCGGAAGCTGGTCATGGAATCGAAATTTCTTTGTATCCAGAATCAATCCTAACAGATTCTTAGTAACAAAACCCATATTCATCAGATCCTCATCACCCGCCTCCTCATACCGCCGGGGTACATGCGTGCTCACAAACGTATTCGGCTCCAACAGAATATGGGAAAAAGGAACCCTTTCACCTGCCACCTCGACCTCTCGGGTCTCTGGGTCATCAGAGAGATTGAAAGGAACCACCCGATCATTAAAACAGTCCGCCCACACCTGCAAGCGTTCCAACCCCGGTCCTGCCCCACTATCCGACTCTACCACACGAACCACGGAGGCCTTATCAAATACAGCAGCCATTGCATTCAAAGCCTTCACCGTAGTACAAATTCCAGTCTCAGGGTTGTAAATCCCCACTTTCACAACTACTCTGCGGTTAGGTGTATTCAACCCCCTTAGCCCGCCTATGAGGTCAATGGCTTCGGAAAAAGAATCGCTATCTACTACTGCTACTGTTGGCTCCATCTAAATCACGTATTCCAAGGGTTGCTAAAACGTTATAAACTTTCTCATAGTGTGCGAAAACACTATCAACATATGAGAAGAAAAGCGAATTTCAACCAATATTAGTTTAAAGGAACGCGTTTTTAAATTCAAAACACGACCTACGTTAATACTAAACAATTAGTGATGTTCCCTGAATTTTGAACCCTAATTGTTCTCATACCACAATAATTATAAGACACTTAATGATATTAAATTCGCATAATATGAGAACAATTAAGTAATCTCATGGAGGTCGAACCATTTTGAAAATCGAGTATAAAATCTTCAAACCCAATAAAGGCTTAGGCGAAATCCAAGCCAAAATCTACACAACCGCCTCCGGGCTTCCAGCCCGCGCCGAAGAAATCGAACAACGCAACATAACCCGCGGAGCGAAAATGACCCGATATGCTCTCACCGAAAAGGGCGAACCCTTAGGCTATATCACTGCTTATGATTCGGATTCTGAAATCGGACGTACCAACATCGGCTACCCCTGGACCATGCCTGACGCCCCCAAAGAAGTCCAACCCCAACTTTTCAACGACATGATTACCTATCTCAAATCACGTAAAAAAACCCGCGAAATCCGTACCGCCGTAGTCCTGACCAGCAAAATCGTTGACAAACAACTCGCATTCTTCAAAGAACAAGGCTTTGTCGAAGGAGAACGTGTCTTCCGCTATAACCGCGACTATGATATTAGCGATGTCAGTACCTGGAAACAATCTAAAACAGACAACACCTTCACAAGTCGGAAAGCCACCATCAAAGATCTCCCACTCTTAATCGAACTTGCCCAAGCCGATACTTTTCTCCGACAAGCGTTTCCAACGGAAGACGCCTGGAAACAGTACTTCAAAGATAGAGTCCTCAAAGACAACCACGCCGTCATCGTCTTAGAAAACAATAAAGCCATAGCCGCGAGTGCACCCCTCCGACTCAAACCCGATCAACAATTTCTCCTAGGTGATGGAGAACG
>JAEOTO010000017.1 GCA_016839805.1 Candidatus Hermodarchaeota archaeon | reverse complement strand
CCCATCGAAGAGGAACCAGAAGACACCACAGAAGAACCCATCGAAGAGGAACCAGAAGACACCACAGAAGAACCCATCGAAGAGGAACCAGAAGTATCCATGGCAGAAGCAGTTGAAGAAGAGGATATAGTAACGGAACTCCGTTCTAAGATTAGCCAGCTGAATACCGAAATTGAGCAATCGAAACAAAAGAACCAAGAATTATCTAAACAAGTATCCGAGCTTATCAACCAGGTTGATGAGATTAACAGCAAGAAGAATGAATTCGAGAATCAAATAGCCTCGTTAACAGAAGAACTTAACCAAGCTAACACGGATAACGCACAATTTCAAGAAAAAATCCCTCAACTCGAAGACGAAATCAAACAAAGGACCAAGCAAATCAAAGAATTGGATAAAAAACTCACTGAATCCGGGAATCAAGTTTCTACCCTTGAAAAGGAGCTGAAAAAACAGGAGAAACTTTCCAAGTCTCGAGAAGAACAGCTCCTCGGTCAATTGGAGGCAATGGCGGAGCAAATTGGCAAATTACGTGGAGTAGTTAAGAAGCGGGATGAGGAGCTTGTCGCGTTACAAAAAGACATACTCACAAAGAAGGATATAGCCCAGGATGCACAGACTGAGGCAGACCAACTCCGAACTGTAGGAATTGTTCAACGAGAAGCAGTACAGGACACTACTGTGCTCCGTCGACGCGTTAATGATTTAGAAGTAGAATTAGAGCAGCTGAAAAAAGCCCTTGAAAAGGATTCAAAATATCGAATTTACCTTCTTGTTCGAGAGACGGGACAACGTACTCTTGAAGAACTCAGTAAAATATTGGGAGTTGGAGTGTTCGAAGCGCGACGTCGTGTACAAGAATTAGTACGTGCAAGACTACTTGAACTCAAAGACGATAAAGTCAAATTAGCCCGTCGTAAATAATAATCGGCTTTTAGCATTCAACCTTTTAAGAGGAGCAACCCTAGGATTACAAGAATCAATTCCTTTAATATTGAGCAGGAAGGTTAGCGAGTAAATGCTCCAAGTTTATTACATTAAGAATGGAGAATTTCGCAAGCTAGCCCGTACCGAGGACTTCCAAAAAATTTGGCGAGAACTGGACTTCGTCTGGATTTTAGCAGTTGATCCTAGCTTAGAGGAGCACTCCCAACTAGGCCTGTATCTTTCTGTTGACCCAAAGAGTATACCTCGAGTATTAGAGCATTCACAGAGGGGTCGATACCACCGTTTTTTTAATTTTTCCGCATTTCATGTGCCAATAATGATTGCCGAACCCGTCCAACACACGGAAACTGCCCTTATACTACTTGGAGAACGTATGGTGGCAACTATTGCAAAGAGTATTCAACCGGACGCCATTGAAGAAGTTGAAGAAACAATTCGAAATCTTGTCTCAATAGAGCAAGAAGTCACCCCATCGATTGTCGCCGTCCGAATCGTGCAAGAAATCATTGAGCGGAACACGATTATAATTGATGATATCGTCAAAGGTTCGCTGGAGTTGGAACAAACCCTTGCTGACGTGGGTATTAATATTATATTAGAAAAAATCCAGCGATTTCGGCACTTGCAAAATGAATTCTACAAACATCTGACAGTCCAGCGGCATATTGTAGATTTGATGCTTCAACAGGTTCCACGTCATTTACAGCTCAATGAGGATTTGAGGACCCTCCTTAGCACGGCACTTTCCGAAATTGAACGACAACAACAGACACTGGAACTCAATGCCCGAGGTTTAACTGATCTCGTATCACTACATTCAGTGTTACTTGCCAACCGCTTAAATCGAGTGATTGTGATTTTGACAGCGATTACAGTTACGGTAGCTGTTCCATCGTTAATTGCCAATATATTAGGTATGTATAACGTGTTCAACCCGTTACCCCTGTTTTTCCTTCCAAGTGGCATTCCAGTTTATACCTGGCAAATTCAATTGTTAATTATGATTCCAGCTGTAATAATCCCCATAATTTGGGTGATTAACAAGGGCTGGGTTCGAATGTATCGACCTGATAAAAAGAAGAAATAGCTTAAGCTTCACAACCGCCTTACCTTGAGTAAGTTGAAACTTGCAGGAGTCTGTTCAATAGTGTCTAGGGAAAATAAAATAATGTCATTGAGAGAAATGGTTCAAAACTTCGTTCCCGATCAGTCTCGGATATATCTAGAAGGATTACTTGTCAATCGTTTGCCCATGGCCGCGGTACATGAGATTATCCGGTCCAAATGCCATCAACTACGAATAGTTAGTGCTCCAAATGGTCTAGCTGTGGATCAACTCGTTGGTGCAGGGTGTGTCACTGAGGTCGAATTTTATTTCTTAGGATTCATGACTGAGCAAGGATTTGCGTCGATGCAACGATTTCGCACAGCAGCTGAAACCGGGACGATACGTGTAAAGGAAAGTATGGGGTATGCGATTGTCATGGCCTTAAGAGCGGGTGCATATGGGATTCCATTCATTCCCCTTCCGGATTTCAGAGGTTCAGATTTATTAAGCATTCGTACGGATTACCGGGAAATACCCTCGCCCTACAATACTAACGACATTGTGATTACAGTGCCCGCCCTTCGACCCGATGTCCTTTTACTTCACGCCCATTCCGCTGATGAAAGAGGAAATATTTTTCTTGATGAGCCCTGGCCAAATTTCACTCTCACCACCGCACAAGCCTGTCAAAAGGTCTTAGTTACCGTCGAGGAGATTGTTGAACCAGGATCCCTACCAGTGCACCGCATTACAATCCCCCATTTCCTCGTGGATGCAATTGCCCTAGTTCCTTATGGTGCCACACCAACCGCCTTAAATCAAAGATATGAAGTCCACGCAAACCATATTGCGGGATATCAGGATGCTGCTAAAACTGAAGAGGGCTTTGATAAGTTCTTAGAAGAGTTTATCCTCAGCTGCTTCAACCAAAGGGATTTTGTTAAGAAAATTGGTTTACCTCCTTCCTGGACTAGGACCCAATCAAGTAACAAGTGAGAGGAGGAAAATACATCATGAATTCCGTTAAGGATTACACCTACGATGAACTAATTTTATCAACACTTGGACGTCAACTAAAAGACCGGGACCGAGTGTTTATCGGAGTAGCGAGTCCTGTGCAAATGATGGCGGTGTTACTTGCCAAGGCTACCCATGCTCCGAATTTACTCTACTTCACCATTCTTGGAACCATCAATCCCTCTCCACATAGGCTTCCCTTCTCTACAGGAGATCCTCACCTTTTCGATTGTTGTGAAAATGCTATCACCTTTCCTGAAATTTTTGATCTTGCTAATAATGGTCTAATGGATGTTGCGTTTTTGAGTGGAGTTCAAATTGACCAATTTGGCAGTCTAAATATGAGCGTCATTGGTGAGGATTATGACCAGCCAAAAGTACGATTGCCAGGTGGTGCCGGAGGTCCGATTATGATTCGAAGTTTTCGTCGCATTATCGCTTGGCGCCCCAACCATAGTTTACGAAATCTCGTTAACCAAGTGCCCTTTATTACAAGTCCGGGATGGATTTCCAGTGCAAAGGGAACCCGGCATGGTGGGCCAGACGTAATTGTCACTAATCTCTGTGTATTTAGTTTCGATCGGCGGGATCGAAATATACACCTCAAATCCATCCATCCAGGCGCCGATGTTGATATTATTAAAGAGCAAACGAGATTTCCGTTCCAAATCCCACGTCGAATTGATTCAACTCCACTCCCAACCCAAGAAGAAAAAGAGGCGTTGACTAATTTCGTGGATCCTCAACGCATTCGGAAGCTTCTTCTCAAACCTCCAACCTAAGATTTGAAAGCCAGATGATACAAACGTTTATAAGCAATTTTTAGCACTGTCGCGGCGCGAGTGAAGGCAATAGTCGACTTTTTCTCGGACCCAGTGGTGAAACATATGTTAACGGATAAACAATTCGGCTATTTAAAACGGCTCATCCAACGCCGTGGGTTTATAATTACTAAGAAAGTCGAAGGGGAAAAGGAAGGTATCACCGATATTCATGCGAAAGACACTGACAAGAAAAAGAAAGAAACTCTTTTAGTTCGGATAATCCTAGACACTCCAACAGTTGGAGTAGAGATTCTCCGAAATACCATTAAGGAACGTGATAGTGGCGAATTCGGTCAAGCGATTCTTATTGGTGGAGAGCGTTACACATATGCCGCTCGCCGCGAGGCTAAGGAAATGGATGTTGAACTTTTACATCGTCGCTTCCTATCAATTGATCTCTTTTTGCACGACCTCGTTCCAGAACATGACATATTGACTGAAAAAGAAATCCTAGAAATCGAAAAAGAGTATGGTGCTTCACGAGAACAACTCCCTAAAATCAAAGCTGGAGATCCTGCCGCGAAAGCCATAGGTGCCCGACCTGGTGATGTAATACAAATAAAACGAGAATCTGAAACAGCGGGTCACCATACAGTATATCGTTATTGTGTTCCCTAATCAAGTTTCTCTGAGAATTCGTCATGAAATTCGATTGAATCTAAAATTTGAAAGTAGAATTATCAGTTGCGACGAGGATTTCTCCATTAAAATGACCAGCGGCACCAGTGACCAAGGTTTGTCGATCGAGGGCCCGAACATAACTGGTATGAATGAGTACTAGGGTTTGCACACCAGCCTTAGTAGCGTCAATACCCGCGCCTTCTGGGCTTGAGTGTCCTTTTGAAAGGGCAAAAGTATGTACAGCTGTTGGGAAGGTACAATCATGGAAAAATGCCCTAGCGTTCTTTGCTAAAGCAAGAATAGTTGGACAATTGGGGCGAGTATCAGGAACAATAACTACCTTCTTATCGCCTTGAATAATGCCAAAACCTGCGGCCATTGTCGTGTGACAGGCCGCAGCCGCCCAGATCTCAGTTTTTGATTTGGATAACTTAACTAGAATTTCAGGGTCGTTGGGTGTATAGGTTTTGAACTTAACGAATTCAGGAACTCCGCTGGGATTGTAAAATCGGATAAAGCCCTGGATGTGGTAAAATGCGTTGACTGGACAGAAGATTGTTAAGATCTTTTTTCTTTTGTTCCGTTTCATTCGTCGCAATAGAGCGCCAAGGAACATAATATGATCTGGGTGTCGATGAGTGATGAATATATGGCTCACGGCTAGGATATCCTTTCGTAATCCAAGGAGTCGTCGTGTTCCAGCATCAACCAATATTTTATCTCCATTATCAAGGTTGATAAAAAAACTGGACCAGCTACCCTTTATTGTCGGGATAAAAGAAGAGCTTCCTAGAACTTGAATTTGCATGTCCGTGAACCATTTCGAATATAATTATTTGTCTTGAAAGATGAATTGTATTCCTCACTCTAAAAGCTTAAGGACTTGCAGCTTCTGATGCATTATTTTCTGGTTCGACTTCAAAAGGCTCTTCTGGTAAGGTAGATGGCTTTGGTTCTTCAATCTTGGCAATTACGTAGAGCAGTATTGCATGAAGCCATTTTAATTCTGGTTGAACTTGACAATCAACGACAAATCCAGCTGGTGTAGGATTTTCTTTAAACCGAAGACGTGCGATGACATTTGTTTGCGCCCTAAGAAGGGTGATTTCAGGAGTTATTGAAATAAAGTGTGCTATGATTTTGCGTTTAGCATCTTGGAGAAGCACTAGTTCAGAGGAAGCAGATTGACGAAGTGATAACTTTGCTTGATTTCCTTCAAAGAAGATGTAGCGTTGAATATCTCCGATGGTCACTGTTTTTATCGTTAGCGGATTTGTTTCTTGCAATTGATTGGTCTGAACACGGTAACGGATCGGTATGGTAAGTCGCCGAAGAATCTTATATATTATCTGGCCTGAGCTGTCTTTCAATTGCAGTTTCCATTTATTGGGGTGGAGGTGGGGTTGCAGGACATAACGTTTAGTAGGTGATGTTGGAGTAGACTGAGGTGATTCTTTCGGGGGTTCCTCGTAGGGTGCCATATTGAGTACACCAATGGTTGAATAGTATTAAGGAAGTTAGGGTAAGGGGGGTGTGATTCTTTGTCCGCGTGGATATTCTACTTGAAAGGAGTATGTGATTTTGGTTTCGCCTTCTTTGGGAACTTCAATTTCCCACGTTAGCACACCAAGCTCATCCTTTGTTGGTTGTGGAGAGAATTTCCTGTCTTCTACCTTGATGACTTCCGAATCGCTGTGGGGAATCCGATCCATTATCTTAACAGCACTCATTTTCTGCCCGTAATTCTTGATGGTCAACTCATAGGCATAATCCCGAGCAACGTTCCCCTTGAGTAATCCCTTCTTTTCGGTGCTTTTTGCAACCAACTTCTTTTCCACTTTGAGATCATACGAGAAGCGCATACCCACATCAACTTTCTCGTTAGGAGCTATAAGGCTGAGATGGGTTTCACCGAGATATTCATCCTGGAAGTAGATTCGTGCTCTGCCAGGGAGCAAGACACTATCACCATTCTCAATGGTAGTTACCTCAATCGCTTCGGCAAAGTCAACTGCATTCCAGAAGAACTTCCTGTCTGCTTCTAGGTTGATATGACTTGTTGGAAAGGCATGTGGTTCACCATCTGCAGCTACCTTTACAGGATCAGGGAGTACAAATACAAAGACGCCACCAACTTCCATAGCAGTGGCTGTGACTGGGGGGGGAGCCATATCCGGAAGTGGTTCTTCAGGTATCACAGCCATTTCTTCAACTTCTAATTCATCGGCGACTGCACCAGAAGCAGCTGGTGCTGCCAACTTACGCTCCTTTGCCATTGCCCTCCGAGGACGTGGTGGAGGGGGGGCATAGATTGACAAGAAGTATGGAGATGGTTCAGTGATTGTTGCCGTACGCCGAGAGGCTGTTGAAACTGTGAGATTGACTTTATCCCAGTCTTCCTGAGTATTATTCTGAACGACTGTGTACATTGTGACATCCGTTGATTCCTCTGAGAGGACAAAATCATAGGTTGGTTCCCAATATGCGTTACTTACAAAATAAGAAATATTAAACTCACATTTTCCGAGTTTATGGGCTTCAACATTTACTAATACACTGTGAGTGATTTCGTATTGGTTGACCTCACTGCGGAACTTATCAATCTCACGTGTAATTATGGCGATCTCCTTTTGCAGCTTCTCAAGGTCTTCATTCAGTTTTAACTGAAGTTTATGAAGCGCATCTAGTTGTTTCGTGACTAGGGTTTCGAGAGAGCTTAACCGGTCAACTTCACTTTCACCCGCAGGTATCCAGCGTGAAAATTCTCCTGCTGAATTGGCTAGAACTTGAGAATAGAATTCCATGCGTTGGGTTATACGAGCTTGTTCACTTTGGGTTTGGATTTGTTTCTTTTGCAGGGTTTCTCGTTTCTTGATAAGATCATCTAACTTCGAGTAACCAGTGACCTCAACTGTGGCGTCCACAGTATCAAAGCTTACAATGGTAGCGTGTCCACGACCGGAGACTCTAACACTTTCTTTGTCAAGGTAACGTGTTAGATTCGCAATTTCGAGTTTATGAGTTCCAGGTTTTAATTCGATAGTTCCTGTCCGCTCGATTTTGGCACCATTTCGATATATTGTAACTGCCTTTATTTGAGTATCAAGTTTAGGTAATTTGGCCATTTCCTTCAACCTCGATATCGATTAATGAAAATCTAGTGTCTGGCTAGGAATTCGCCCGTAAAAACCTTCTGGCGCTTATTTTCGTCAAACATTTGGGGGGAATCAAACGCGCCCCTCTGCTTTCGGAGGTAGTGTGTTATTCATACCGCGATATTCTTCTGTGAGAGGAACACCGGTTTGTGGGAGGATTTGAAGTAAGCTGAAGCCAATGGTGACCGTGAATAGGGTAGCCAACGCCACTTTTGTTGGGGTGATTAATCCTGCAGTCAACCAGAGAATTTGAAGTACTTCAACTGTCCATCCATAGAAAAGCCAGTATGTTTGCCCAGGAACCAAGATGAAAACGCGAAGGAGAATATCGGCTTCCAATCCGATAATGACGCAAAAGAGTAGTCGTAGCCATATGTCCTGAGAATGTACAGTAGGCCACCATTTTTGGTTAATTAACAGTATGAAGAGCAGGAGTATACCATAACCAAGGAGAATATCCCATATTCCGATAAGTGGTAAGATCCAGGTTACTGGTGTTAGGAAATAACCCGCAAGTAAAACCGAATAAATGATTAAAACGGGTTTCCAGCGACGTTGGAATATTAAGGCTGCACACGCAGCACCTAATACCGCGCCTAGCAAAAAGAGGAATTCAAAAGGATCACGAAAATAGATAAAGTGTCCTAGATAGCTACCAAGTCCAACAGCAAGAATGGCAAACATTGGACCGAGAAGTACACCAATAATTGGGCTCAAAAGGAAAATCCAGGAGTCCCATACTCCGCTATATAATCCTGGAATAATTGGAATCGCATCAAAAACCGTTACTAGAGCTATAAACACAGCTAAGTAGGCTACAATCCGACTCCGGTTCTTACCTATTGCGAGCACCATATCCCAAGGCTTCCATTACCTGATGAATTTATGCCCTCGCCTCACGCTATCTTCACGGATGCTAGAGTACCTGACGAGCAAACTGTAAAGACAATTGAATTTCACGTTTCCCACCCTTAGTTGCTATACCCATATGTCCAGGTAGTAGCATTTCTACAGGAAGTTCAGCGAGTCGGGCAATCGATTCCTTCAATACTGCCCCATTACCGGTGGGAAAATCCACTCGCCCAAAAGACCCATGTCGAAACACGACGTCTCCTGAAATCAGCAGTTGCTGTTGTGGTTCGAAGAAGCAAAGACTTCCAGCGCTATGACCGGGAGTATGAAGCACTTTAAAGGAATAATTACCAACGGTGATCACGTCACCTTCTTGCAGTTTTTTTGCGATAGAAATGGGAGGCAAACGTTGACCTAACATGCTTCCCAATACAATCGTATCATCTCCCTGCTCTAAGAGAGTACCCTCCTCCTCAGATACCCACACTTCACAATCCTTTGCATCACGAAGAAATTCAGGCGTTGACCCCGAGTGATCAAGATGCGTATGCGTTAGGATAAGACGATCTAACTGTTTCAAATTCAATCCTAATTCCGAAATTGCTTGACATGTATCAGTAAAAAAGTGATGAATTCCCGCGTCAAAAAGCACAAACCGGTCCTCATCTTGGACTAGAAAGATATTACTATCTGGCAACATTCCTTCCCGCGCCATAATCCAATAAAACCCATCCAATACTTTCCTCACCGTTTTCACCATTTGTCACACAACTCCGGTATAACAATCACAAAGGAACACATAAAGCAGTCAGACTTGCGTCCGTCTCGTGACCACCATCATAAGTTTTTTCCAATCACAGTAAGTGAAAAAAAATCTATTTTCTTTAAATGCCCCAATATTACGCAGAGCTAGAACCAGGCATCATGTAGGTGTATGCTTGGGGAGTACCTAACCTTATACTCTCAGATGCAACAGAAGTGAATGCTCTCCCAGTCCTTGACTCCTGCAAAGGAGTCGCTAAGGCCCGCAAGGGCCTTATTCCTTTTTTTGGAACATCCTAGCGTTGAGCGAACCGTTGACTTAGCCAAGGATCAGCTTCCTGATGATAGCCCCGTTTTTCCCAAAATCCCAGTTCAACATCTTTGAGAAAGGTGATGCGACGAACCCATTTCACGCTTTTGTAGGCATAAAGACGTGGGATTACTAGGCGTAGGGGCCACCCGTCTTCCACATGGAGAGGTTCATCGTTGCGATTCCAGGCGAGAATTACATCTTCCTCCACAACAACGTCAAGAGCAATAGAAGAGGTGTATTCGTGTTCAGCATGAAATAGTACATATTTGGCTGAAGACTTGGGTTTGACGCGGTTAGCTATTTCCTTGAAGAGGACACCTTCCCATTTGTTATCAGGAACAGACCACCCCTCAACGCAGTGAAAATCACTAATCTGAGTGGTAACAGGTAAAGCACAGAATTCATCATAAGAAAAAACGAGTGGGGTTTTGACCTCCCCATCAACCGTGAGGTTCCAAGTCTCTGGATTAAAGGGGTCAGGCATCCGTTCAGCAGTTCGAACGGGGAATCCAGTAATCCAACGTTGTCCAGGAGGTAAACGAGACTTCTTTGACATTCAATACATCTCTAGAGCGCTTAATGTGATGAATATTCAAATAGCCTTTTCGCATTTCCCGAGTACATTGGAGCTATGAGGGACTATGCCGCATTGATTAGGGATAAATAGCTTGTTACCCCGTTTCATGTATTCTCTGGAGGCTTCAGAATATGAAAAGCTACCTAACTATCTATCTGAGTAGTGAAGGGGCAGCTCCCAGCGAAGTCGTTGAGCGGCTGATGCGAATGGGATTCCAACCCATCGCAGGAGAACATGATTTTGTCATCGAATGGGATGAGAACGGCTCTGTACAGGATATGATTGAGGTAGCAAATCAAGTGCATGCTACCCTAAAGGGTTGTAAAGTAATTTTCAAAATGGAGTCAGTTCGTACTAGATAGTTCGATTTATCACTTTGCCTCAATGACCATCATGAGGAACTTCCCATTCTTATAGAAGAGTTCATCATCTGCGAAAATTTTGCCATCTTTAGTCATGTTAGCTAAGAGATCCCAGTGAATCGCTGATTTGTTCTTTCCTCCAGCTTCCTCAAACCCATTACCCAATGCACAATGAATAGTGCCAGTCAGCTTTTCATCAAACAAAATATTCTTTGTAAACTTCGTGATACCCGGATTTGTCCCTATGGCAATTTCACCCAGACGTTGGGCACCCTCATCAATTCCAAGAATGTGATTTAAAAGATCTTGACCCTTTTCAGCCGTGCCTTTGACTACGACACCCCTCTTAAAGGTCAATTCGATTCCTTCGACTTCCTTACCCATGAATATACCCGGATAACTGAAGCGAATAGTTCCTTCCACACTGTCCTCAATAGGCGATGTAAACACCTCTCCATCAGGCATATTGAGATGTCCGTCTGCATTGACCCAGTTGCGTCCAGTCACTTTGGCAGAAAAATCGACATCGGTACTTTCAAATCGAACCATCTTTTTGGTATTAAGATAAGCTGTGATTTTTGCTTGCTTTTCACTAATCTTTTTCCATAGCTTCACAGGGTTTGGTTTGTCAACTAGACAGGCATGATAAACGAATTCTTCATATTCTTCGGTACCCATGTTACCTTCTTGAGCGAGACTGGGAGAAGGATAGGGAACTAGAGCATACCAACCCTGTTTCAGCCGAGCAGTGAAACGTTCTTGGAGTTCAGTTTGCGCTTTAGCTGCTCGGGCTTGTTTCGCAGGATCAACGTTCGTTAACGCTTTTCGGTTGTCAGAGGAATAAATGACAATGTAGCCATCTACTTTCTCAATCATGTCAAGCATGAGTGGATTGACATAGTCGAGTTGATGATTTTGAGCATATTTGTAAAATATTTCTTGAGTACGGGGTAAGTAAATGCGGGTATAGGGATATCCGCCGGCTTTGATAATTTCCCGAGTTAATTCGAGAACAAGGGGTTCAGCAAAAGCAGGAGCACTAATTCCAATTAATTCATCCTTTTTTACTCCGATGGAATATTCAACAGTAAGTCGAGCTAGTCGAGAAATTCGCTCATCAACCATAGTTAATCACCGTCTTGGAACTGTGAGTGTATTAAGTAGGAAGGAAAAAGTTTTGGATTGAGGAACAGTTCAAAAGTAGATATCACGTTTTCGGCTGACCCACTTAACTAATTCCATTCCAAAAATTGCTGGTGTTGCAAGGAGAAAAGCGACAAGCCAGTCTATGGCAGATAAGGGTATAAATTGGAAATCAATGCCCAAACTAACGAGGAAGAGGTTTACAGCGGGGATATACATCAACCCTGCAAACATAAGGAAGACCAAGCCAATGAGGACATAGATGAGCCAATAGCTTTCAAATCGTATTGATCGGACAAGAGATTGGTTGATTCGACGAATACTGAGAATCATTAAGGATTCAGTAAAAAGCAGAACGGCAATCGTCAATACAAGGGCTTTTTGGACAGCGAAAGGGCTGTGTGGCTCTAGAAATTCGCTCCCAGGTAAAATTGCAGTAGTGGTAAAATAGAAGGCAGTTGCCGCACCGAGAAAGATGAGGAACGCATTGAGGAGCAAGTAAAATCCAAGGCGTTTTGTAATAATAGCTTCAGTGTTTCGGGGTCTTTCCTCCATCACATATTTCGCCGTCCGATCAAAGACAAGGGCGAGACCTGGCCAGCTATGACTCGAGATAGTAAGAAAAATATGTTGACTGGGAGTGAGAAATGGGATACCTAATAGGAATGTACCAAAAAAGAGGATGGATTCTCCTACGTTGATACAGATATAGAAGAAAATCATCATCCGAATTTTGTTGAAGAGTCCTCGACCTTGGCGCACGCCTTCAACAATAGAGTTGTAACTATCGTCTGCGATAATCATATCAGCGGCTTCTTTTGCGACATCCGTGCCAGTTATTCCCATTGCAATACCGACGTCACTCATGCTTAACGCAAGCGCATCATTTACTCCATCACCGGTGACCGCTACAGCCCGTTTAGCGTCTTTGTAGCGTTGTACGATGATTTGCTTATCCTCTGGATCCACTCGTGCGAAGACGCTTGCATGATTGAATTGTGCATCGTTAATATTTCGGACATCCTTTCCTTCAATGACATAATCCTCTTCTTTGACAATTGCAAGTTGTCGACCAATCGTTTCTGCGGTGGCAGCGGCATCGCCAGTAATCATGACAGTTTTAATTCCGGCATTCGCAACTTCTATTACGGCTTCACGAACGCCCTCTCGTGGTGGATCGACGATGGATACGAACCCAACGTAGGTCAAGTCTTGTTCGATGGCATCACGAAGTGTCTGTCCATGTCCTGGCGGTAATTTTGTGAAGCGACGTATAGCAAAGGAGAGAACTCTATATCCTCCTGCCGCAAACTCATTAGCGTATTTTTCAATCGCTTTCATTTGCTTTTTGGTAAGTTTTTGTGAGGACCGGTCATCTCCGATTTGATTACACAATGGTAGTAGGCTATCTGTTGCCCCCTTGACAAAAGCAATATACCCTCCTTCGGGATGTGTAAAGACCCGGGTCATGCGTTTTAACCTTGAATCGAAGGGATGGTCTTGAACTACCGTATATGCTGCACGTAATGCGTCTTCCACAATCCCACTCTTATGAAGAAGAACCAACAATGCTGCTTCAGTTGGGTCACCAATAGCACGCCATTGAACAACATTTAGATCAGGATTTGTTTCTGACAAAATTTGAGCGTCATTATTTAATGAACCAATCCGAATCAACAGGGCTAGTTGATCATAATCCTCGATGTTCACTGGTTGCTCTAGGGTTGTGTCCGTGAGATCTGAGCGATTTTTTACTAAATGGATTTCTCCCTCAGGATCATATCCCTGTCCAGTGACATGAAACAAACGAGTTCCATCCCAGATGAGACTCACCATCATCTCACTTCTCGTTAGAGTTCCTGTTTTGTCAGTACAAATGATGCTGACCCGTCCAAGACTTTCAACGGCTGAGAGATTACTCACAATAACCCCAACCCCAGCCATGGCTAAGACGCCGGTCAGCAATACGATCGTAGTGAGTAAGGGTATGTTGATTGGCATCACTGTCATAGCGTTAATAATCGCTTCTACCGCAACCTCAGGTGGAGTTAGAATTATACCATTAACAGACCTGGGAAACAGCATGTAAGAGATAAAACCTAATAGACCAAGAAAAATCGCAGTCGCACCAAGATAAATTGCCAGCCGATTAACCTTTCGACGAAGTGGTATGTCCCCAGTGTTCAGGGTTTCCAAGCCTTGACTGATATCACCAATTTCGGTTGTTACACCAGTCCCGGTTACAAGAAATCGACCAGAGCCTGTTGCGACATAAGTCCCATTATAGACCATATTGTGACGAGCATGTAAGGGTAGTTCAGGATTTAATGGTGCTCGTGTAGCCATCTTCGTCACAGGTGCACTTTCGCCCGTTAAAGAAGCTTCAACGGTGGTTAATTGGTTTGCCTCTAAGAGTCGACCATCAGCAGGAATTCGATCACCCTGTGCGAGAACAACGACATCCCCAGGAACTACATCATCTGCGCGTATTTCTTTCTTCAGTCCTTCTCGAATAACCATAGTTGTATCCGCTGTAAGTGATTGAAGAGCTTCGAGTTGTTTCTGTGCTCGGTATTGTTGAACAATAGCCAAAAGCGCGTTAAAAGCAATGATAACGATCCAGACAATCACATTTGAGGTTCCAGGAGTATCAAAGAAAATGACAATTGCTGACAGAATAACGATTACAATCAAGTAAATGAGGATGAGTCCATTTAGGATTGGTGCTAAATACACTCTCCAAAAGGACCCACGAATTCGGGGGAGCTTGTTAGGTCCATATTTGTCTAACCGGTTCAGAGCTTCGCCACTCATTAATCCATTATTAAGATCCGTACCAAGCTGTTTTGCCAACTTTGTTGCACTCTGACTATGAGGGTTGACAATCGCCTCTTGATCTGATTGAGTTTCTCCGCTAGATGGCATACAAGCTTTCCCTAGCAGGGATTTGTGTAGACTATGCTTAAAAGTGAATTGCGCAGTTAATTTCCAACATCGGGTCGGTTATGTTCTCGCATGATATTTGCCATTTCTCGTAACCGTTTATCCACTCGTCCGAAGATTGAATCTGATGGGAATTTGCCATCAACTTGTCGTTTCCCAGCAGGCATACCCGTCAAAAGTTCAATACCTTCTTCAATTGTCTCGACCGAGAAGATATGGAATTTTCCTGCCTCGACTGCTTCAATCACCTCATCCTTAAGCATGAGGTTTTGAACATTAGATTTCGGAACAAGAACACCCTGTTCACCCGTTAAGCCGATTTCTTTGCACACCGCAAAATAACCCTCGATTTTCTGGTTGACCCCACCAATAGCTTGTACTTGACCATGTTGGTTAACTGATCCCGTAACAGCAAAACGCTGCTGAATAGGAACTTCAGAAAGGGCAGATAGCATAGCATATAGCTCCGTGCTGCTGGCACTATCTCCATCAACTCCACCGTAGCTTTGTTCAAAAGTAATTCGAGCAGACAAGCTCAAGGGTTTATCTTGACCAAAGGATTCGTGAAGGAACCCAGTGAGAATTTGAACTCCTTTGATTTGGAGAGGGCCACTAAGCTGGGCTTCACGTTCGATGTCAATTACTTGACCACGTCCTGGTGCTACTGTAGCGGTAATTCGAGAAGGTTGTCCGAAAGTGAAATCACCCAGTGAAAGTACAGAAAGCCCATTGATTTGCCCTACCACGTCTCCTTCGGTGTCAATGAGAACCACACCTTTCTTAATATACTCTCGGATTTTCTCCGCGTATAAGCTGGATCGAAAATAGCGTTCATCAATGGTTTTTTTGATGTGGGATAATCCAATCTCTTTTTTATCTTCTTTTTTCGCATAGAAGTTGGCTTCACGAATCACATCAGAGACGACGTCGAATCGTGTTGAAAGTTTATCTTTACTATCTGCCAGCCGTGAGCTGAAATCTACAACCTCAGCGATAGCTTGAACGGTTAATGGCAGAAGCGACTCTTTCTCCGTAAGGGTACACACAAAGTCGCCATAGATTCTTACTGAATCTTGGTTGCGATCCATCGTTGTATCAAAATCTGCTTTCACTTTGAACAGTTCACGGAAATCAGGGTCAAGTTGATAGAGCTGTTGATACCACATTGGTTCACCAAGGAGTATAACTTTTAGCTTCAGAGGAATTGGTTCTGGATGAAGGGTTTTGACGGTTAGGAATCCCATAACTTCAGAGGCTTCTTCCATGCCAACTTGATCATTCTGAAGTGCGCGTTTCAGCGCCGGATATGAAACTGGATTCATTAACATTTCACGAACCGGGATGACAAGATATCCGCCATTGGCGCGATGAAGATCACCCGCCCGAATCATGGTTGTATCAGTCACTAGGGCGCCAAACCGCGGTTCCTTTTCTACTCGTCCGAAGAGATTTGTGTATGTCGCATTGGAAACAATGACAATGGGTGCTCCATCCTGCTCTGAATTATCAACGATCAAATTTACTTTATAGCGTTGAGCAAAATCTTCTGGTGATGGAATTCGAGCAGCTAGTAGGGGTGGGAGTCCTTCGGGTTGGCGACCAATGAATTGGTTAAGGTTCTCAATCAAATCATCTGAAAGCTCATGAACCCATTTTACCGCTTTTTCATTTCCCTGATATTCTTCTTCAAGCTCAGCAATTAAGGGTTCAAGGGTGAATCGAACCGCTTTCTCTTCCATTTGACGGAGTTTCTCACGAAGCTCCCGTTCGAGATTCCTAAGTTTCCGGAAAGTTGCCCGGAGTTCCTTTTCTAATGCGTTTCGCCGAGATTCAATTTCCTTCCGAGCCTCAGGTTTTAGTTGAGCTATCATTTCAGGAGTGATGGGTTGTCCCTTGATTATGGGTACCATAAGTAATCCAGTTTGTGTGCCCTGCAAAACGAAACCAGCTTCCTGGGCTTTCGATCGCATCTCTTCAGTTAATTTATCTCGTTGAGCTTCGAAGATCTGAGTTTGTTCTTCACGTTGCTTCGCGTATTCCTCACTTTCTAACATTTGCTGAATTGACGTTCGTGAAGCTTCAATAAACCGATCAACCTTATTAACAAAGACTTTCCCCATCCCAGCAGGAAACTCAAGAGCCTTTGGTATAAACTGATTAGCATAATTAGTCACATAACACCAATCTGATGGGACTGGTTGAGCTGCTGCAAGTTCCTTTAAAAATCGTTCAATCGCTGTAGATCGCCCTGTTCCGGGCATACCCGCTACATAAATATTGAAGCCTTTATCAGGAATTTCTAACCCGAATTGCATTGCATTGAGGGCACGGGGTTGCCCCACGACACCTTCCAAGAGAGATAACTCAGCACTGGTCTTACAGGCGAATTCACGCACTGGACATCGAGCCCGAAGTTGTCGTGCATCTAATTTTGACATATTAAATCCTCCATAAGGATTAGAAAATCATTGAACACTCTCCTATTTAATATCGTTGAGATTTCCCTAAACTCATGTCTCACTAATGTCATCAATAACTTTAGTGACTAGAAAGAGGTAAGGGAATTTAAAGCTGAACAGTACTACCTCTGATTAATCAAATCTTGGAGGAGTAAGTATTGGCGAAGAAAAAAAGGTATACAACCAGTTTTGGCTCTCCCGTGGATGATGACCAAAATAGTGTAACGGCCGGTGATCCTGGTCCAGTTCTTCTACAGGATGTCCACCTTGTCCATAAACTTGCCCATTTCAACCGCGAACGAATCCCTGAAAGAGTCGTCCATGCTAAAGGTGCGGGAGCTTTTGGGTACCTTGAAGTCACCCATGACCTCTCGAAATACACAAAAGCAAAATTCCTGTCAAAGGTTGGCAAGAAAACCGATCTTTTTGTTCGATTCTCAACTGTCGGGGGCGAGAAGGGATCAGCCGATGCTGAAAGAGATCCTCGCGGCTTTGCCGTAAAGATCTACACAGAAGAAGGCAACTATGACCTGGTGATGAACAACACACCCGTCTTCTTCATTCGTGACCCTATGAAATTCCCCGATTTCATCCATACTCAGAAACGCAATCCCGCCACAAACACCAAAGACCCAGATATGTTCTGGGATTTCCTTTCCCTCACCCCCGAATCCATCCACCAAGTCACCATCCTCTTTTCCGATAGAGGCACACCCAAAACGCATCGGCACATGAACGGCTACAGCGGACACACCTACAAATGGTACAACGACCAAGGCGAATACTGGTGGGTCAAATACCACTTCAAAACCGCCCAACGCATTCAAAACTTCACAAGACAAGAAGCCGAAATCATGAAAGGCAAGGACCCTGACCACGCGACTCGCGACCTATACGATGCTATCGAACGGGGTGACTACCCCGCCTGGAATGTCGAAGTACAAATAATGCCTCCGGAAGATGCCGAAAAATACCGCTTCAACATCTTTGACATCACCAAAGTCTGGCCACACGGTGACTACCCTGTCAAACCCCTAGGACGGATGGTCCTCAACCGCAACCCCACCAATTATTTCGCGGATGTGGAGCAATCAGCATTCTGCCCCGGTAACTTCGTACCTGGTATCGCTGCATCACCTGACAAGATGCTGCAAGGACGCATATTCTCCTACCATGACGCTCACCGATATCGTCTAGGAGCTAACTATGAACAACTCCCCATCAACGCACCCAAAGGTCCAGTTCACAACTACCAACGTGACGGATTCATGCGACGGGAAGAAACTAGTGGTCATCCCAACTACTGGCCAAACAGTATGGGCGGACCTGAACCCGATCCAACCACAGCAGAACCACAATTCGAAGTGACCGGAAAAGTTGGTCGCCACGCGTATAGTCACCCCAACGATGACTTCATCCAGCCTCGTGCCCTCTACGAAAAGGTAATGACTGACAGTGACCGAGATCATCTCATCGGCAATATCGTCGATCACCTCGGAAACGCCAAAAAAGAGATTCAACTCCGTCAAACCGCTATCTTCTATAGAGTTCACCCAGAATATGGGACCCGCGTCGCAAAAGGATTAAAGCTTGACATTACTGAAGTCAAAAGGCTGGCAAAACAGCACAAATAGAACCACGAGTTAACCCCGTTAAAGGTTGGCAAAACCAAAATCTCTTAAGGGATTCTCAAGTTAAACCTAGAATCTCCAATAGGAAAGGGGTTGTGGGAAGGAAGGTGTATTCTAGCCTGAGCGTATCGGCTAGAAGTTTTTCTAGTTGTGGAAGAGGAAAAAGAGAGGTTTGGTCGGGACATCCCACCTTAGAAAGGGTTCGACCCCGACCGTTTATGTTGTCCAATCTCGTACGACTCGCTCGATCTACGGGAGGAGGAGCAGCCAGTTGTCAGTGCCCTCGTCGAGGACTGAATCACTGGGTCCGCGATGGATTAGCCAACAATGCGATGTTCCCTGACCCAACCAGATGTCTGCTACCTCTGCGTCGAAGTCGGAAAGGTCATTCAGGACCAGCTTCCACCCTTCTACCGCATCACCCCAGATTCCTGTCACGATTCCCGCTTCTCCACTTCCACGGATGGTGTTGTGGACTAGCCACACTTTCTGAGCACCATAACCGAAGACACCCCAACTATATGGATCATTCAGGACAATCTCGTTGTGATGCGCAAAGACTGAGACTCCCTCTACCTCTCCCGGTACGGCAAGGGAGTCGTCAAGCCAGATGCCATTTGCACCTGGTGCACACTCAATGTGGTTGTGATGGATGAGAACCCGACTTGGTTCAAGACTGGTCGCGTAGAGGCCATTGCACACATACGTGCCGTACCAGCCAACTCCGGCAACCTCGTTGAATGCCACCTCGGCACGTGAGTTGTCGAGGTCATAGAGCTCTGGACCGATCAGAGTGTCCTGGTAGGTGTTTCGGACTATTCGAATGTGTGAATCTCCGAATGATCCAAACATGACGCTTGAACCGACGCTGTATTGGAAGTGACAACCTTCAACGACATACCTTCCGCTGATTCTCTCATTCGCAAAGTCCGCGCCCCACTCACCTTGAATGAGTAGAGCATTCTGAATGCTAAGGCCGAAGTAGCCATATTCGTCACCAGCATCACCCAAGAACTCCACATTCTTCACGGTGGCATCGAAGTAGGACACATCCTCAGTCCATTGACCATCGATCTTGCCATAGAGGTCAAGCACGTTCATGGCCCTGAAGTAACCAAAATACCACTCCTCAGTTGGTTGGTCCACTTTCAAGGAGAAGTCACGCAGCAGTATCTTGTAGGGATGTCTACGAGTGCTAGTCGAGTACTCATCCTGGTAGAACATCAGCATTCTCGGATTTGCTACGCCAAGGTTGCCCGTGTCTTGAGCAGGGAAGTTCTCCACACTGTGCAGAACCGTCAGTCCAGCTCCAGCACCCTTGAATGTTCCGTCGAAGTTGACTCCCACTATGGTTTCACAGAGGTAGAAGTTACCTTCCTCAAGTAACACTGTGCTTCCTCCTCCTGCCGCAATGGCGTTGTCAAGTGCCTGCTGTATGTTGGTCGTATCCGTGACTCCTGACACATCACCTGAGGGTGCTACAATGAACACGCCATGATGAGGCCGAGCCATGACCGCCGTACCAGCGAGTAGCAGACTTGCCATGATGCAGATTGAGATCGCAGCCAGTATCGTTCTTCTTCTATTGCCAAATTGCAATTTTCTTTCCTCCAAAAATCGTCCCTCCAACTATCGGGAACGACCTGTTGGCTAGTAGGTGTGATGTTCGATATTAACTGGCGTAAAGGGAGTGGTTTACAAAAGGTACATCCTTTAAAAAGCAGGGTACGATTTTGTCAATGCATCGACCTGACAGAAAATGGATCGACCTGATAGGTATATCGTAGTTTGACGGTTAATTTCTTAAGGAAGAATAGGCATGAACCTACTACTTTGAAAGCTTTCAGGTAGTTGACCCACTATGGCAAAACAACCCATGACCATGACCATCCCCATCGGGCCCCAACACCCCGCTCTTAAAGAACCCGAAAATTTCACTATAACCGTTGACGGAGAAATCGTCGTCGATGTCGATGCCCGAATTGGATACGTCCATCGCGGAATTGAAAAAGCATTTGAAAGCCGAAGTTATAGCCAAAACGTCTACTTAGCGGAACGCATCTGTGGCATCTGCTCACAATCCCACACGACGTGTTATGTCCAGGCTGTAGAAGAGATTCTCGATTTGGATGTGCCGCCACGTGGTTTGTACATTCGGGGCATCATGAATGAGTTAAACCGAATTCACAGCCACATTCTCTGGCTAGGCGTTGCTGGTCATGAGATAGGCTGGGATACGCTCTTCCATTATACATGGCGGGACCGCGAGTACGCCATGGATGTCATCGAAGAGATCTGTGGAAATCGGGTCAATTACGCCAACAACATCATTGGTGGCGTCCGCCACGATGTCACCAAACCCCAAGTACCATCCATGGTTGAACGGATGGAAAAAATCCGTGACCGGATGCAACATTACCTGAACCTGATTTTAAAGGAACAAACCATTCTTGATCGCGCCTTAGGCGTCGGCATTCTCGAAACAGAGATCGGGAAAGCTCTCTGTACCACCGGTCCCACAGCCCGAGCATCTGATATTCACTGGGATGTCCGCAACACCCAACCACGCACCCCCTACAAGGAAAGCGAAGGCAAACACTGGGAAACCCGAACCTCCGACCTCTGCGACGTCGCCGGTCGCGTCGTCGTCCGCATCCTCGAAACCATCGATGCCACCAATTGCTGCATCCACTGGCTCAACAACCTCCCCCCAGGCGACATCAGCATCCGCGCCCCCCGCCGCGTCCCACCCGGCAAAGCCCTCAGCACCTTCGAAGCCCCACGCGGCGAAGTCGTCCACTACGTCGTCTCCAATGGAACAGATAAGCCCGAACGCCACAAAGCCCGCGCCCCCACCCTCGGCAACATCCCAGGCGTCATCGAAATCCTCAAAGGCGGCAAAATCGCCGACGTCCCCATCGCGTTAGCTTCGATTGATCCTTGTTTTTCATGCACCGATCGCATCATTCTTTCCTACCCTGATGGGAAGAAAGAGGAGAAGCCATGGGCCTGGTTCCAGCAAAAGAGCCGGGAAGAACGAGATCGAGTTAAAGCTTGGCGCCGTTAGTCACAGAAGTTTGGAGAATTCACGTTTTTTGTTCTTTTTATGTTTAGGAGATTCTAATTGATATTGGGCAATCCATTTTTCAACGGCTTTTCGTTTAATTCCTGTTGAAGGCAAAGCGAGTTGTGACCATTTGTAGGTGTCTTTTTTTGTTCGGGTGTAGGCTTCCCAAATGGTAGATACTCGTCCACTTTCATAAAATTGAATTTGCTTAATTAGTTTATACATGCTGATTCCTAAACTGGATGCTAATTGAATTTCATCCTCCAGTAATTTGCATTTATTTTCTTGAATCGTTTTTACTAGGTGTTGGGCGATTTGTACTTCATGGTTGTCTTTTGTTCTTTTTGCCAAATGCTTTAATTTCCCCCAGACTAGTATGAATACCCGTCGAGGTTTATCATCTCTAATTTGAAAGATTTGTTCTCGCCCATATTTTTGAATAAACGCCTTTTCATCTGGAGTAACTTTTTGTAAAAATCCATGATTTTCTCCTTTGTCGCCAGATGTAAGAATTTGAGCTCTCTTTATTCCGAATTGATGATGTGCGCGTTTGACAAAGTAACCCTCTTCAGGGATTATTTCTTGAAGGTAGGCGCATTTAGTGGCATTTGTTCCGTCGCGTATACTCTGCGGTAACCGGAAGTTGGGGTGAAGGTGTTTGTCGCCTTTGGGGACGCCCCAGTTTTCAAGGAGCCGACCTACTACGGCTGTGATGGTGAGGCGCTTGCGTTTTCCTTTAAGTTCTTCAGTTTTGTAGTCAGTTTCACCAAGTTTTCGGAAGAGTGTTCGTACGTATTCAATTCGATCTTTGTCTTTTTCATGGTAGGTGAGGACGTGGGTGTTTTTGTTGATATGGCAGTCGCTGAGGGCGATGGCTATAAGCTGTGCACGGATTTCGTCGAGTTTTTCGCCTATAGGGAATTGAGGGTTTTGGATGCCGCCGCCTTTTTCGTGGTTGACGATGCGTCCGATTTGGATGATATGGGTTTTAATTGCATCAAAGGATTGGTTGGTGGCGTCGAGGAGGAGGTGGAGGGTGTTGCCGTGGAGGCTGGGGCTGGAGTGGGTGAGTTCGTAGGGGGTGGCGCGGGGGTTGTAGGTGCGGTGGCCTTTGTGGTCGGTGAGTTGTGTGAGGAGTTGTCCGAGTTGTTGGGTGTTGACGTTGAGGTGGCGTTGGGCGGTGGTGATGAGGTCTTCTTTGATTTTGGGTTTGAGGTAGAGGAGTTCGTCTTTGTAGGTGTTGAGCCAGTGGTCGGGGTGTGTGGTTTTGCGCCAAATGTAGAGGATGTCGTGGTCAATAGCGAAGCAGAGCTCCTCTTGCGTTTCAGCGAGGTTGAGGTGTTGGTTGAGGAGGTTGGTAATCTGGGGTTGGTGTTTGGTGATGGTGTGGGCGATGGTGCGGAGGGGTTGGGGTCCGGTTTTGTGGTAGGGTTTGAGTTCGACGATGGTGAGTCGGGTGGTGTCGCCGTGGTGGTAGAGGGTTTCGATGGCGGTGGTGAGGGCTTGGGGGGTTTGGTGGTCGGGGTGGTCGAGGAGGGGTTTGAAGGTGGTGTAGACGAGGCTGGGGTCGAGGATGTGGTCTTTGGCTTCGTTTTGAAGTTCGTTCTCCCATTGTTGGCGTGCATTTTCGTGGATGCGGAGGGTGCGTTCGAGGTGGGGTTCTTTTTCGCCAAGATGCCAGTCGCGGATGCGTCCGGCAGGGATGCCGGTGATGGTTTCGAGTTCTTTGTAGGTTTTGTTTGTGAGGTGTCTGTCGTGGCGGGCGGCGGTGAGGGTGCGGTGCCAGAGGGTGTTGATGTAGGCGTGGTCGAAGGTGGTGCGGGTTTGGAGGTAGGGGTGTCGGTGGAGGTTGTGTTCGAGGGTTTGCCAGGCGGTGTGACCGTAGTTATCGAGAAGGTGTTCGGCTTCAGGCGTGGTGGCGAGATCGTGGCGGAGGCGGGTCCATTTTTTAATGGGTTTGCCTGTCTTCAGGAGAAATTGGGTCGATAACAGAGTGGCTGTGGTGGAGGGCATGTGATTTTCAGTAGGAGGGTTCGTAGTAGCAGTTTTATACTCCTCAGATGGGGTGGTGGGGACCATATTGTGGGGGACACCTCACCATGGCGTCCGGTTTTTGGTTTCTTTAAATGGATTACGGTGTGTAAGGCGTGAGGTGCGTTTGGGGGCGTGGTTCCAGCAGAAGAGCCGTGGAGAGCGTGAAAGAGCAAAAGTGTGGTGCTGATAATTTTCTCTTGATCTTCAGAATGAGTGTAACGTTTCCAAATCATTAAGCAATTGCTATTAGTGCTAGTATTTGCGAAAAGCAATTAGTGATTTGTGGCAATAAACGAAGTGATTGATATGAAGATTGCAGGAGAATTAACCGAAGACGAATGGAAGAAGAAACTCTCTAAACGAGAGTATGTTGTGTTGCGAGAGAAGGGGACAGAACGTCCGTTCACTGGTAAGTATTGGAATCATAAAGAAAAGGGTACCTACAAGTGTGCGGGTTGTGGTGTGGAACTCTTTTCATCTGATGCAAAATTCGATTCTGGTTGTGGTTGGCCGAGTTTTTATGATGCCCTAGATAAAGACAAAATTGAAGAGAAACTCGATCTCTCTCATGCTATGCGACGAATAGAAGTTCTGTGTAAGAACTGTGGTGGGCATCTTGGTCATGTGTTTGATGATGGACCGAGAGATAAGACGGGGTTACGCTACTGTATTAATTCAGTCTCACTCGATTTTAAAGAGGATGAGTAGTTCTTTTCTCTCGAAGAATTCTCTTAGAGTTTCTTTGATCTCCAGTTAGCATAATAAATGAAGCTGTTAAGTTGAAGAGGATTTGACCAGAAATTGTGTGGATCGGATTATCCTGGCTTATCCTGATGACTCGAAAGAGGAGAAGCCGTGGGCTTGGTTTGAGAAGCAAAGTCGGGAAGCCTGTGAAGCTGAAAAATGTGGCGTGGGTAATCGATCGTATGCTGTGCATTAGATTACTCTTGGTCTTCCGATTGAAGTGAATTCTTGTCGGTTTAGCGTTTTTTCCACCATGGAGATCGGCATGCGAGGTACCAGCATCCAAAGACTGCGGCAAGATATGCAACGAGGGGGGAATGGCTGGCAAGGGGTGTGCAGTAGGGGGCACACGCGAAAAATACAATGCCGATAAACGCGGTTAGTGCGGCGTAATCTCGACCAGTGAGTTTCGGTGAAGGATATATTCGTTTGAGAAGCCACCCCACAATGATGGTGAGGGCGATGACGAGAATAATGGAGAATCCAAGTAGGAAGTTATACATCAAAGCGGTCAATTCAAAGTCGTCAATGAATGGTGGCGGTTGGATCATCGAGCAGAGAAGCATCCAACCGCCTACCTGATAATGCATCATTGATTCCCTTGTGTAGCTTTACATCAGGGTTGGTTTTTAATGATTCTTATCTTGGTTAAATGGTAAATCTGAACTAAGTTGAAACTTGAACGGTTTTCAGGCAGTTTGGAGTGTAGTATCCTTTTTTTGTTATAAAAGTGACTTGTTTCCGCAAAACTATCATTCTTATAATGCGCTATGTTATGCTGTGTGATGATGACATCAAAGGTGAAATCGCGTCGTTTCGATAGGCGAGTTCTTATTGCCGTGCCTTTAGTTTTTTTTATTGCCCTCATGGTGGGGTCATATTTCTGGTATTTTGGACAACCACTTCCCACACATTCGATGGTGTTTCATCGGTCTCCAACAGCGGGGCCTGCCCGGGATGCGATGCATAGCGCGGAGATAGCGAATTATAGCGAGATTTTGGAGTGGACACCCTATTGGTCGCATGGTGATGTTATGACACCCAGTAGATTTGAAACCTGGCTTAATTTTATCAACAATGAGACCCTCGAATACTTGGTCTCGCGATTGGAAAACATCACCAAAACGAAGCCATGGATTTCTGCGGAATACGAGTATAATGCGTCGGCGTATTGGATTTCCAACCTCACGGTTCAGGTAAATTTTGGTAGTGCGATTGTGGCTTCAAACCAGTCGATGACGATTTCCTTTCCCTGGAAGGTCAATTCAGATGCAATGCGATCGGCACGATGGATTACAACAGGGTACGAGATTTCGAGATATCCTCCGTATACTGAAACCTATGGAGATGCGTTCATGGTCCATATGATGCTCAAATATGGTGATTTGGTAGGTAGTAGAATTTACCAATATGTCGTCTTGAACGCGACCCACCATGTGCTTCACGTGACGACTGCAAATTGGGGGCATATGATCCAATAATCTGACAATCCCGTCATTTACAATCCAGTCACCCTTTCATGTAATAATAGAGTTTTTAGATTTGAATGGGAACTCAGATACCGTGTTTTTCATGTACGGATCGGATCATTTTGGCATACCCGGATGGGAAGAAAGAAGTAAAGCCGTGGGCGTGCTTTGAGCAAGGAGTCGAGAAGCATGTGGGCAGGCAAGCACGTGACGACTCCAAGTTGTCTCCATATTTAAGAAGATAGCTTAAAAGGGCTTTCAACCTTAACAGCGTCTTGAATAGGCGGGGTTTTGGGGATTAGCCGGTTTGGCGTTTAAGCATTTTAGTCAGATGAAATGCGGACCGATTCACAGAATGTTGATTGCGCCCCTCAAAGAATCGTGCTTCAGCACGTTTTCTCACAATCATTGCATCAATTTGTTGGTGATCAGCTGGTATGCTGCTGAGGGGTCCACGCATTGCTTCGATGTATGCCTTCCAGCGGCGATATTGCTCTTTTCTATTATGGTTTTGGACGCGGTTTTTGATGCCTTTCGCCTCCAAGCTAGAAGAGAGTAATCGGAGCATAAATAATTACTGGAATTGGGTGTTACTCTCTGTACTTCTAGATGTTTCAAGTAAACGAATCGGATGATTTTGGCGTATTTCGATGGGAGGTGTGAGAAACCACTGCGGATCTAGTTCCAGGCGAAGAGTCGGGAAGAACGAGATCGCGTGAAGACGTGGCGCAGGTAGTCATATCAGAGAAAGTTGTGGTTCGATTGAGTTCCAGGATTTTGTGAGAGGATTGGAAAGAGTTACGAATAGTACCGAAGGTTAGTTTATGATGGGTTGGTAGTTATTTTGAGGTAGGGTGCTGGTAACGATTGGAGTTACTTCTCGGGTGGGAGTTTCAAGAGGACTTCGTACTTTTCTAGTTCAGGTTGTAGGGTTGCGAGGGTTGTGGCAAGGGGATCTCCGGTGTTGAAGGGGAAGGAGACACGGAGGGGAATCTTTGCCCATCCTGCTGCTTGGGCTTCGCGGGCGATGGCTATGAGAAGGTATTGCCAGGCGTGTCGGTAACCGGGGCGAATGGCGGTGAAGCGCATGATGATTCGTTCTCCATCACCTAGGAGAAATTGTTGATCGGGTTTGAGTCGGAGGGGTGCACTCGCGGCTATGGCTTTATTGTTTTCTAAGACGATGACGGCGTGGTTGTCTTTGAGGACTCTATCTTTGAAGT
>JAEOTO010000001.1 GCA_016839805.1 Candidatus Hermodarchaeota archaeon | reverse complement strand
TCATTTTGCGGATGCGACAGGCGATGCCGTCGTCATAAGTGCGGGAACCAATGGAGAATTGGCATATACTCGTATGGGGAACGCGACACATCTAGTGTCGACGAACTTTAATCTCGCCAATTATGCGAATGGCAATTATCCCTGTGAGCGTTATCAAACCGCATGTTCTATGCTGGATGAGACTGTTTCTGAGGGTGACTTAACCATTGAAGCATGTCGTGACATTCTGGAGGCTGTTCATCAAGAAGATGTAACGGCGTATAGTAATATCTTTGATCTTGTTCATCGAGATATCTACATTTATCAGAAGCACAACTTTAACGAAGTCATTAAATTAAATCTCGATGAGGAACTGGACCTGGTTATACCCGGAGCGGCGGGCGTGATCAGCGAGGAGCCAGTTCTTGTTAAAGCGATTCGCATTGGAGACCTCTTCACACAACTCATCCCACCCTTTATCGGGACTGTCCTTCTTGTTGTGTGTCTATTTGTTGGAACAATAGTGATTAGCGCTTTCAGTATACACTACATCAGGAAAAAATCCAAAGGAATACCAAAGCAGAACACTTTCTAAATATGGAAATGTTGTTTTTTTGATGGTAAAGCAGGCTGTTTTTCTTTGTGTTATGCACCATTTTAGTTGGAGTCTCATATTTTTAGCAATGTTCTTTGGTCTCATGAGAACCCGCTAATCAAGGAGAAAAAGGAGGAGGGGCGGGAAATCCCGCCAATAGTACAAGTTTGATTATCTGCTTCATAGGGCAAATTTAGCAGCTGTTTGATTACCCGTGGGGATTGTGAATTACAATTGGTGTTGGAATAGTACCATACATTACTTCAAACGTGCCTTTGAGATGCATTCCTTCGTAATCACCAGTTCCGTGACACACGAACTTCCCAGTAAGATAGAAGTTATCAAAATGAATGACCAGTTGCCCCTCAAAAGTACCAGTTAGGCCGTCCCATGTTCCTGAGAATAAGATTGGTCCCCAGCCCACACCAGTAAATGTGAATAGATCAAGATTGTTATTCCCATCGTAGGAAATATCCCAAGCTAAATCGTCTCCTGTTAAAGACCCGACATGAGGTCCTCCTCGAATGTGTGTCATGCCGGGCTCTGGTGGGAATGGCCAAAACCTATCAGGGTCTTCTCCTGGTGTTGGATGAAGAATCATATCACAACTGATTGTCGTCTTTGAGGACTTAGCTTGAACATTGAAGCTACTTGCAGATAGGAAGAGAAGGAAACAGAGTACAAAGCTGAGGAACTGGGTCTTCCTATGACAACAGTGGATCCAGCTTACACCTCACAACGCTGTCCCGCATGTGGAATGGTCTCGAAGTGCCACAGACGGCGTGACAACTATCGTTGTCAAAGGTGTAAGTATCAGAACAATGCCGATGTAGTCGCTGCTACAAATATTATATGGCTGTGGCTCAATGACGTAGACCGCATTGAACCCGGGGTGCCGTCAACCACCCTGACGTACCGTGTTCAGTAATAGGACGCGAAGTACAAGCCACCAATTTCAATCGGTGGAAGTTGACGCTTGGTCCGGAGTTGTATTAGGAAATGGTGATGTAGGTTGCATTCTCCGTAGTGCAACTTCCACTACAATGAAGATTATTACGCAAATGATTGCGATGGGAATCCAAATGCCGAATCGGGCTGGAAGGGTGGCCAGAGGGGGAGGGAGTCCGATGGGGAGAAGTTCTCCAAAGGTCATGATTGGAGGAATTAGTGCTGTTACGAGAAATCCGGATCCGAGGGCTAGCGCGGCGACACTATCGGAGGCTATGTGCTTGTAATCGTCCCAGGGGGTTCTTGCTCGGGCTTGTTTTATGAAGAGCAGGTGTAATAGTCCAACGAGTAGTCCGATGGCGCCCATGTCGAGGGGATATAGGGCGACAAGGGCTAATGTAGCGACTTCGGGTGTGCCTCCATACATGTTTGTGAAAAATAATCGCATGATAAAAGGTAGAATCGCTACTAGAAAGCATAGTGTAAAGAGAATCCCAAGTTGTGCACCACCGTAGACAGGGAGATCCTCGAAGAATCGGCGGATCCAGATCCAAAAGAGGACGAGTAGGAAAAAGGTTATGGCGAAGAAGCCAATGGCGAAGTAAACATCTTCTACAATGGTAATTTGGTAATCGACAAGGCTGAAGGCGGCAAGCCCGAGGGCTAGACCGAATACAGCATCAGTGATGATGTGCATCGCGCGTCGCTCAGATTTGCGATGCAGACTTTCTTCAACTTTGGTACCAGTCACTATCCCTCACTACCTAGATTCTCTTACACCTGTTAGATAAATTGTATTCTAGTTTGAAAAATTAATCAAATTACTAAATTGACCATACCTGTGGATGCGCGTTTAGACGGGTTAGAGAAGTTTTTCTTCAAGGGTTTTGAGGTGGGTTGAAGTGGATTGAAGAACCATTTTTATGCTATTATTGTTTCCTTTGGAAAAACCAATTATCCAGTACGATGAATTTAAGGAATATTTGGAGGATAAATGATGAAGGAAACACGAACACGATCATTAGTCAAGTCTTTGACCTGGCGAGCAATAGCGTTGTCAATCACTTATCTTGCAGCGTGGTTGTTTACTGGTAGTTTGGAGATGTCGCTTTTAATAGCAATCGTAGCGAATCTTATCAAGACCATTGTTTACTATCTGCTAGAACGGGTATTTCAAAGGGTTACGTGGGGTTTGGAAGAGCCGGATTCTACTGCTTAAAATTCATAACACCGATGATAGCGCAATGTTTAGTACGTAATCTATTAGTGGTATTAAGGGTGGGAGAGGTTGCGGTTTTTACACAGGAGGCGCAAGGAATAGAATATAGATTGAACAGATTCCAATCTGAAGGATGTTCACTAGTATTGCGATAATGAAAAATCGACCCCAGGACATCTTTGAATTTTTGAAACTAATCATTGATAAAACTAACAATGGTACTGCTCCAAAGGGTGTCGCTATTCCACCTAAAGCAGTCCCGAATCCAACTCCCCAAAACAGGGGATCTCGTATTCCGATTGGCCACCCCATTAAGGTTGAAATTTCAATGGCAAGAGGAGCAAAGATAGTAGCAACAGGAGAATTACCAATTACGAAAGCACTGATCCATGTTCCCCATAACAACAATAAGGATGCAGGTACCAGTTGCCCTCCGCTTACTGTGAGAATTGCTCCTGAAACGACGCTAAGAATTCCGACAAGCTCTAACGCTCCTGCTAGGACAAAGAGACCGCCTATGAAAAAGATAATGTCCCACTCTACATCACGAAGGCTCAGCCGTGGATCAGCGTGACTTACAATCATAAAAATCGTCATTCCTGCAAGGGCTACAACATATGCCTGTGGGAATACAATAAATGCTGCGATAAGCAGGACAAAGAGCCCTGCATATACTAAGAACAGACGTCGATTTGGTACCATCATCCAAGGATCTAATTCCATGATTTGTTCGAACGCCTTTGGATCAGTTACGGTTAACTGACGTCGGATAATAAAAAACAGGATAACCAACGTCGCTGCGAACACAATGAGTGCTAACCCACCAAATCGGATTATGTAGTAACCGAAATTGAATCCTGCGTAATCAGCAACGATTACATTTGAGGAGGTGCCAATCAGCGTGAAGGCTCCACCAACACCTACAGCTAACATTATCCCTAATAGAAACGTATGAGGTTTTAGCTTGAGGGCGTGACATGTCAATATCACCAAATACCCCATTATCAGGATGACCACTGTATTTATCAAGACTGTCGATAAAACCGCTGTTAGTAGGCAAAATAAAATGAACAGTTTTTTTGGGTTCCCGCGAGTCAAGCGAATACAATACACGGCGAGAAACTGAAACACTCCAGCTCCCCGTATCACCTCGGCCACTACGGTCATTCCGGTAATGACAAGAATCGGTTCTAAGCGCACCATTGCTAATATTGCTTCTCCTGGGATACCATTCAATATTAGCGCAATCGAGGCTAATACCGCTCCAATCAATGCTGCTGTTGTATGGTGAACCCTCTGTGTTATAATTAACAACACGGTTATGAAAAAAATAATTAAAATAAGTAACCATAACTCCAATTTGGCTCACTTACGTCTAATTGTTGATCTGCCGACATAATATTGTATGCTCACATATTTCTTTACATCCTAGTTTTACTAAAATTTTAATGGTAAGAGAAAAAGCCAGCAGGGTAGTATCCATTCGAGTTAAGAAATATTGGCTAGAGTAAGCTAGTAAGCTTGGAGGTTCTCTTTTCAATTGGCTTTGAAGACTAACGATTGTGATTACAGTTCAGATTCTTTGTTTTTGATCTGAAGAAGTTCAATGGTTTTGTATGATTCCCAGAGATCGCCTTGGAATTTAGAAAAGGGAATTATTAGAATTAATTGGACTAAGAACATGACCAGTAATCGGATTAAGATGAGAGCTATTGGACCGAAGAGCAGTAGGATAGAACCTTCAATTTTGACAAATGTGGGATAGAAGAACTTAGCAGCGGCGAAACTCGCTAAATTGATTAGGAATAAACCAAAGCTGAAAATAAAATAGAGAAGCATTTGGATACTTCGCCGAATGGTTCGTTGAGTATTTTGTTTCAGTTCAGTGAATTTCGTTGCTGGGAAGTTGTCGGCGTCCATTTTGAGGGTTTGATTAGCTAAGTAAAAATTAATTTCGTAACTTATGATCGATCCTATGATGACAAGGCCTAAGGCGTAGCAGATGGTTAGAAACATGATGAGGGGCATTCCCCATGTGGTTAGAGCGTCATCAGGGTATTCGAGGAAGTAAATTATCACAATGAAGAGGAAACCAAGAAGGACTCCGATTAGGGCGAGAATGGCTTCAAGGTTAATATCTGGGTGTTGAAGTTTTGTGGGTCTTGTCGTCAAGTGAAAAGCTTCCCTTTAGCATGATATTTGGATGACTCGTTACCATTTGAATCGTTGTAATATTTTGGGTTAGCTGTTATGAAAAAATTGTTAGCCATTCGCATTTAGTGAGTTGACGATATCCTTCCGATGTATTATCTTAGATGTTCTAGAAACGATGAAAGTCGGGCTTCATAATTATTTGTTTTGACAAAGTTTTGCTTTATGCTCAGTGTTGCAATGATCTCCGATTCCGCGACCCTCTCTTTCATTTCAGCTAAGGCGTCTATGGGCTCATCTCCACCTTGAGTAGTAAAAAATGCGACCTTTTTTCCTTTGAATGAGTATTGTGTAAGATAAGTTCTGACAGGGGGGGTCAAGTTGTTTGCCCAAATTGGTGTACCAATGATAATCATATCATAGTCATTGGGGTTCTTTTGAACCTTAATTTCAGTCATTTTATACGTTTGGCTGTCTCTGCCAGCCCTAAGCCATCCGATAATGCCTTTCCGACTCTTCTGATCAAGAATCTCGTCTAAATCTGCTCCAAGGGATGTGGCAATTTCTTCGCCAATCCGTTTTGTTGTTCCAGTTCGTGAATAATATGTGACTAAACGTTTCATAGAACCACATCAACAAATAGAGTATGAGTTCTTCAACCTGGTTATTATGGTGTTCAAAAAGTTGTTGCTGTTTTATACGTCCTGAACGTGATGGGTGCGTAAAAATTGGTGAATTATGTTTCCAAGTATGTTTAGGAATATTTTAAGATTGGAGTAAGCTGTCTGTAATGTGTTATCGGTCGTGGTCTGCTGGGCACTGGTCAAGACTCCAATAGACAACTGGGACATCGGCGATTTTCACACCATGCAGCAGTTTAGGAAACATGACGAGAATGGTTCCGAAGGTTGGTCCTCGTACCTTGACGCGATAGGGGGTATTTTCACCAGTGCTAATTGCGTGGAAACAGAGTTCTCCACGACCTGCCTCAATGCAATGGAATGCCTCGCCTTGGGGAATTTTTAGGCGCCAGGTAATCTTCTTGTCTTCGGGTGTCTTCGTTGTACAAACGGGTCCACTGGGAAGCTGATCCAGGGCTCGTTCAATGATGTTGAGGCTCTCTTCGATTTCTTGTCGCCGACAGAGAAATCGGTGATAGGCGTCTCCTTTAGAGGCTGTGACCACCTTAACGCCTATGTCTTTGTAGGCTTCATAGGGTGTCGCTGTTCGGATATCAAAATCAACGTCGGTTGCCCGTAGATTTGGTCCTGTGACATCGTTTGCAATGGCAGTTTCTTGGGTTAGAACGCCGAGTCCTTGAGTCCGGTCGATAAAGGTTTTGTTGTGAAAGAAGAGGTCATCATAGATCTGAAGCCGTTTACGGAGGTAACTAATGAGTTGGTTTGTTTTAGTGGGAAAGTCTGGTTGTATGTCGCGTCGGACGCCTCCAATGGTGTTGAAAATATGGTAGATTCTAGCCCCTGTGAGTTCTTCAAGTAGGAGAAGTACTTGGTCGCGATCACCCCAGATGATACGTTCGTTGGTGTCGAAGCCGGTTGCAGCTCCGCCAAATCCAAGGTTCATTTGGTGGCTTTGGATTCGGGAGAGTTCCGCCTGAATCACACGTAAGTACTGTCCTCGCAGAGGGACCTCGATACCAGCGAGTTTCTCAGAGACTCCACTATAGGCTAGTTCGTAGGAGGCGCCGTCAAGCACACATATTCGAGGGACCAGCATGATGTTCTGTAGCCATGTCCGGTATTCCATGAGTTTCTCGAACCCACGATGGAGGTAGCCCGGGTTCGGAGTAGCATCGACTACAGTTTCTCCATCTAATGTGAGGCTCATATTGAAGTTCCCTGAAGCCGAGTGTTGTGATCCGAAGACAAAGTCCATCTGGGCTTGCCCTGAATCGGCTTCTAATATTGAATAGGTAGGGAGCTTCATTTTGCCAGCATCAGTATTCGTCTTCTCCTCTTTACCAATATAGCCGCCTTGAATTGCTTGGATGGCGTGGACAACAGCAACACCAATGGGCTCAGGGCGTGGTGGACATCCGGCAATCCAGATGTCTACAGGAATATACTTGCTGATGTCTTTGATTGTGTTATAGCTATCCCAATAGGTTCCACCCGTCATAGGGCAATTGCCAAGGGAAATGACCCATTTTGGTTGCGGCATTAGTGAGTAAATGCGAATAATCCGCTTCAATGTTTTTGGCGTTACATAACCACCGACGATCATGGCATCTGCGTGTCGGGGAGAGCCCACAGCTATAAGCCCGAAGCGTTCCATATCGAAGGAACTGGCGACCCAAGGTACAGCTTCAATGAAACAACAGCCGGTCATGTAATTGATGATCCAAATACTTCTGGAACGCGCCCAAGACACAGTATTTTTTATTTTGGGGGCCTCGGGATGCTCCAGCGTAGGCGGTATTGCCAACATCTCTGGCGTGTAGTTAAGAGTTTCCGGTTTCATCGTCAGTAAAATCGGGAAATTAGTAAAAGAAAGGGCCCCGGTTGGGCAATTGTCTACACATAACCCACAGAAACAGCATTTCCGGAAATCAATCTGAGGTTGAAGACCGGTTTTATTTTCTTCACTCTTCTCTCGTTCAACCATCAGGATTGCATTATTTGGACATACCATCGAACAAATTTTACAGCCTTTGCACAAGTCGGGTTTGTATAGTTGGCGACCACGGTGTAGCTCAGTTAGGGGCATATCGGGTGGAAACGAAAAGGTCATCGGCTTTGATACAGCGATACCCAAGATTGTCTTAATTGCTTTAAGAAGTTGAGACATGACTTACTCCTCCTCTGTCTTGTAATATTCTTGCGCAACATAGTCACGCCAGTTGAAGTCTTTTCGTAATGGTGGCAGATTCGTCCAATCTTCGAGGAATAGAGGCTTGAGCATCATATTTCCGACAAAGGTGATTCCGAACAGCTCCCACATCTCGCGTTCATGCATAGCCGCGGATTTCCAGATTGTAGATAAGCTTGTAATCTCTGGTTTGTTTCGGGGAATGCTTACAGCCACCTTCACGTATACGTTGTTTTTCAGATGGTGAACAAGGTAGTATATTTCGAATTCATTTGTGTCTAGCCAGTCAGTGGCAGAAACGGTTAAACACCGTGCAAAATCGTGCTCTTTGAGATACGTGGCAAGTTCCACATATGTTGTAGAGTCCGTTGTAAGTGAAAGGAGGTTACCTTGAATTTTGAAGTTGTTGACGGTAAATTGCGACTTTAAAGTCGCCAAAAAAGATTGAAGTTCTGATTCCTCATCGCTCATGGCGTTTTACCTCGTTAGCAGATAGACCTGCGAATCAGGCTTGCCTTATTTCACTTTTAGGATTGCTAAATACCTAACGCATATCATTCATTTTTTGAATCGGCTAGAATATTGAGATACAAACATGCCCTAGATCTAAGGTCTCGAGAGCTGGATGTTTATCTGATTGTTACGATTTCATTAAAAGAGGGAGTTCGGAAGAGACGCGATTAATCTTCTGTATTATCTGTGTCTTCCTCTTTGTCTGCGCCCTTCCATCCGATGCTCGTTCGGTTGACACGTTCACCGGAAAGTAGAACAATTTCACGGTGTTTTCGGGATCGTGGGCGTCGGTGTAAATCCCGTATAACACGTCCTTCTTTCTGTTCTTGGGTGTTGGTTTTTTCATTCATATACGATCAACTCGTAAATTTTGTGTTGGTTCAGGGTCAATCTCAGTATCGTTACTCAGCTTGGATTTTAGAAAAATCATTCTCGAAATGAGACCAATGAGCGTGGCTTTCAGTTTCGGGTTGAGTGGGTGGTTTATTCGACTGAGACGTTGGTGGCTTTGAGGCCGCGGTCGCCTTCTTCGACGTTGAAGGTGACTTTATCGCCTTCTTTGAGGAGGCGGTCGCCTTGAACTTCGCTGCCATGGACGAAGACATCTGAACCGTTTTCGCGTTCGATGAAGCCATAGTTGCGGTCGGGATTAAACCATTTGACAGTTCCTTTTTCCATATTATTCACCTCGATTCGCATCGATTGGTTTGTGGTTACTTTTCAGGTGCAGTTGGTTGTGTCACGTAACCGTGCTGTTCCATGAATGGAATTCATTGGAATAGCGATATAGCACGATAAGCTGAATTTCTTCAAAAAGACGAAACTAGATCCTATTTGCTACTAGGAGTGGGGAAGCCGTTTATGGTTTAAAGGTGTTTCTCTTCCATAGCTGTGTTAACAGTATTTCATTTTGTTCGATCGTGACAAGGTTTTTTCTGGTCTGTGTTAGCTTGAAATGTTTCAAGGAGACTTCTGCGTATTTTATTTATATCGAGAATAATTTTAGAAGGAAGTTTTTTCACATCACTTGTTGGGAAGGGTAAGAACGACTTCGAATAATTCGAGTTCGGATTGCATTTCAGCGAGTGTTGTTGCGAGAGGTGCGGATGCTTGGAAGTTAAACGACACCCTTAATGGAATTTTTGCCCATCCAGCAGCTTGAACTTCATTGGCCATGGCGATAAGGAGCCGTTTCCACGCGTGACGAAAGCCGGATCGAATGGCAGTAAACCGCATGACAATCCGTTCTTCTTTTCCTGTCAGAAAAAGTTGGTTGGGTTTGAGACGAAGTAAGGCACTTGCCGCGACGGGTTGACTGTTATCAAACACTATTACGGCGTGCCCGTCTTTGAGGACACGATCCTTAAAGTAGATTTTACGTGCTTCGGGGGTTGGAAAGGCGGGATTAAGAAAGGCATCGGCTTGAGAAAGTTCGATAAGAAGATGTAAATCGTCTATGGTAGCTCCACGACTGGTGAAATTGCTAATTTCTTTAGATTTCTTCCAGGTGCTGACCTCAATGGCATCGAAATCAAGGTTGTAACGGTACAGACGGTTCTTTTCAACGAACCCTTTGCTGTGGAAGAAGTCAAATTGCTGATCTGCGATTTTAGCGGTGAGGACAATCGTGGTGGCGATTTCGAGGGTCTTTTCCCGATTTTTAAGATAATCGAACATACCGTTAAACAGCTTGGTTTGAACTTCGATCGGAGTGCCTTGCATGGTCCAAGGATAACCGATGTAGGTTCTACCCAGTTCTGAACTGGAATCACGGGCGGTAATATATGCTAGAGGTTCGCCCTTGTCGGTGAGCGCGTAACGGGTCATTTCGGGTTGCCGACTCAAGTTACGTTGCCGGATCTGTTCTGCTTGAACAGGAAGACCGGAGGCTTCGGTGTAGATTCGGGCTTGGAGTTCATCTAAGCCTTGATCGGGCTCATAGGTTCGGTAAATTATTTTCAAAATGAATCAACCTCCATGAGATTCATGTATTGTTCTCATGATTTGTGAATGTTATATTTCTAATTGATATTTAATTATTATGGTATGAGAACAATTAAGGTTCTGGTTTATTTCTGTCTTTGTCTGTTCATCACGTTGATCAGTTATCGAGTGCTTTGAATGAAGGGACGTTGTTTCTTTTGCTCGTGTTCCCATTTTTTGCGTTCGGAGCGTAATTTGAATAAGTCGATGTCTTTGTAGATTAGATTTTCTTCTTTTGGTGGAATGGTTCGTTCAGTTCGTTCTTTTTCGGGAGTGTAGATGAGGGAGTCGCCGAATTCGGCAACATTGGCAAAAAAGCAGTATGCGTAGATTGATCGGCGAGCGTCGAAGTGTGCCGCCTTGAAGTCGGCGGTTACGGGGGTGAATGCGGGGTTGATGAGGAGGTCAATTGGAGGTTCGAAGTTTTTCAGTTCGACTCGTAAGTCCATGTCAAGAAAATCACGGCAGAGAACAATGGCGATTCGTCCATATTCGGTATTGCCGATTATGATTGTTCGGGGTGTTGTTGTGTTGATGCCTTCGGTAATCCGTTTTCCTTTGAAGTTGATGTTAGCGGGGATGTGCTTTTCTTGGTTCCACAGAATCCCTTCGGGGGCGACGACGATGCTGAGGTTACGTTTGGTTTTCGGATCATGATAGGATCCAGGAATGATGTACATATTGTAGGTTTTTGCTAGGGTTAATACGTCGTCATATAATTCGGTGTAATTTAGGTCGATGGTGAGTTCTGGGAGGATGAGGATGTTGATGTTCTTGGAATTGGCAAGTTTGACCATTTTTCTAAGTGTAGTTCGAACTAGGTTTATTTTGTCCTGGCGGATACTAAAAAGTCCAGGTGCTTGTTCTTCGTAGAATTCGTGGAGGATGTCATCGGTTTGTGATAAACCAATTTGGGCGATGCCTACACGGTATTGGTTTTTCACGATTTTGGGAGTGACTTTGAGTAGGTCAAGATATTCTAGTTTGTATTTTGTTTTTAGTGAAGTGTCCGAGATCCCCCTTTCTTCCATGAGGTCTGCTACTGTTTTTTGAATCATTGTGTCAAGGAAGTCGTCAAGTTTTGTTAGGTCTATTAGCTCTTGCTTAGAGGGATTTTCTTTGATGAGTAGTTCCCATTTTTGCATTTGAGACTGGAGCTGATTTCGTTCATTCTCTAATGTGGAGGAGAGTTTGTCTAATCCTTTCTCTTGTGCGATATGATGGGCCGTTGTTAGTAATTTCTTAGCTCGTCCCATGTCCAGTTCGATTAGGGCGAGTTTAGATTGAAGCAAGTAAGTTTCTGCGAGCAGTGAGTGTGAAGTTTGTCGTTCGGCAATTTCGAGGAGCTGTTTGGTCAGATTCTTGATTTTCCCAAACAACTCGTCTTCTCCCGTCATCTTCAGTTCAGAAAGTAACAGATCGCATAAATGGATCATTGCAGTGACGGTAAGTGAGTGATCTCCGACTTCTTCTTCGACCACTTGCTCAAGTATTTCTCCTGCCTTCATCTTGTCCCGGGCACGTTTGCTAGCCTTAAGGACTAGGGCTGTGGCAATACGATACCGCTGGTTGATGATCCGGTTATCGGTTTGCTCATTGATTTGCTGGAGTCTTTGAAGGGATTGTTCTACCAGACGAGGATTTTCTCGTTCTAAACCAATCCACACGAGTTCTAAAAGGACGATGGCAGTTAACGGAGCGTTGCCCATCGCATCATATATTTTCAAACTTTGTTGATAGTATTTTTGCGCTTCTTTGAGATTGCCTTTCTTCCGGTAAATTTCACTAATATTGGCTAGTAATAAGGCTGTATTCTCTTTGCTGCCCAATTCCTGATAGATTTCCAAGCTCCTCTGAAAGTACTCCAACGCTTGGTCGAGGTCGCCTTTCAACTGGTAGATATTACCGAGATTATTGATCACCAAAGCGATATCACGTTTGATTCCCCGCTCCTCGCTGAGTACTAAGCTCTGCTGATAATACTCAAGTGCTTCGATGAGGTCTCCCTTCAATTGATAAACGACGCCTAAGTTGATAAGCGACATGACAATGTCATGTTTGTCATCCAGCTCCTCTTTGATGGCTAAACTCTGTGTTTGGTACTCTAATGCTTGATCGAGATCCCCTGCTCTTGTATACACATTACCCAAGTTAGTAAGTGTCACGGCAATGTTCCGTTTGTCACCCAGCTCTTTATTGATGGCTAAAGCCCGCTGAAAATATTCCAGCGCTTGATCAAGATCCCCTTTGGACCAATAAACGAGGCCTAAATTATTATACGAGGCCGCAAGCCCCTTTCTGTCGCCTAATTGTTCTTTAATTGCTTGGCTTTGCCTGTGATGCTCTAATGCGGCTTCGAGGTCACCCTTATACCAGTAGATAATTCCCTCGTGATGCAGGAAGTCTCCTTTCTTTTGCCTAATTTGGTTTTCCTGGTCTGCACCTTGTTTGTTTTCTATGGCTTTGAGTAATGCTTTACCTTCTGTCACTGCATTAAGCCCCGCCTCCAGTTGACCTGAGCGCCAAGCAGTCTCGGCTTTGACTCTCAAGATGTCCACAACAATCAAAGGATTCTCAGTATCACGACAGGATTCTAAGAGCTCATCTGCCAAAACGAATGATTTTTGGTATTCACCCTTTTCCAACAACCGTTTCGCACGAGACAGTTCTTTGAGAGGCGTACCAGTCAAGTTATTTCTTCCCCGGAAGTTCTAGCGATTATTTCCTCCTGCTACTAGTTATGCCAGTTCATATTTCTTTTTTAACCTGCCCTTCTTGTAAGAGTCGCTGTCCTTTCAGTATAACTACTCGCTTTGAGGAAAACCAGAAAAAAAATACTATTAGAATTTCAAAGAGTTGATTATCACTCTAATTTTGCTAGGAGGGGGCGGAGTTTAGTGAACTGGGGATCGGTTTGGATGGTGGATTCAAGTTCACCAGAGAGCGATATTGCCAGCGCATGCTGAAGATCTTTGAGGGCGGCTTTCTGTTGCTTAAGTTCAATAAGGGTCAGTGCATGGTGAAGAAAAATGGTGGGAGATGCGTTGGGGAGCGAGGTAGCTTTTGCGTAGCATGCTTCCGCTTCTTTCCATCGACCTAAGATGATGTTGAGATAACCCAAGTTGTTCCAATGTTGTGGGTTGGTAGGTTCGAGTTGGGTGATACGTTGGGCGGTGTGAAGGGCGTCTTGGGGTTGCTGGTATTGCTGGTAGATTGCAGTGAGGAACGTGAGGAGTTCAAGGTTATTTTGATCTTTTTCGAGAAGCTTTAGAATTTGTTGTTTCGCGCGTTCGGGGTTACCGCCAGTGAAGGCGGCGACTGACCGCTGGAACAGGTCATTATTTTCTCCCAAGCCATCACCAGTCCTTAGATTAAGGCAGTTTAGGATTTTAAGCCCTGCTAAAAGCGTGATTTTGGTATCTTTTGGTTGTCGAATTCGCAATATCTCTTGAGAGCCCTCTAGGGACTTGCCTTCACCGTTCGTAGCTTTTCGTTTGTGGTCGTTGTGAGTGACAAGTGTGTTTTCAAAAAGGATCTAAACTAGTTGCGGTGTATTGTGAGTGATTATAAGTATAAACTCTCAAGAAAGGCTATTAATCATCAAACGGGGTTCTTTGGATATGGTTTTGCGTGTTATCGCTCATAATGATGCAGAATTGGCCTCGGTAAAAGAGAGCATATCTGCCTATACGTCACAGTATGAACCACTTGGTTTACCCTACTGGGTATTTCTTTTTGACAAAGATGTCGTGGGACTTTTCTTTGTCGGAAAGGAGCCTCTCCAATTACTAGCCCCTGTGGGAACCCCGTTATCCCGATTTCATGTTGTAGATTACGAACAGCCTACATCAGTGCTGGAGGAGTTTCTTTCGGAGGCCTTGAAATTGTCCAAAGCCAAGAAGGTGGATTATGCGTATGTGATTTTTCCTGCTGAACAAACCGGTATTGCACACCATTTAGCGAGGATTGGATTTGACGAACTCGCAAACCGATATGAGATGACACGCCCCTTGGATAAACCAATTGACCAGCCAGGAAACCTCCGCTTTAGAAGACTAGCTCGGGAGGAATTGGATCAATTTTTCCCCTTGATGAAGAAGTTCATGAGTGGGTCTTCTGATAATGTATTGGATCTCGTATTACAAAATCTGGAAAATATCCCTGAACAGTTACTTGATATGTGGTTTGCTCAAATTACGTTGTTCTTCGTGTATTTGGGTGATGAGATTGTGGGTGTCCTTGATTTGCGTCCTCAAGCAGGATGGGTTAGTAACATTGGTGTGGCACCGTCGCATCGGGGGAAGGGAGTAGGGAGTGAAATGTTGCAGTTTTGCTTAAAATTGTTTCAAGATGAAGGTTGTAAAGAGGCGAAGTTGGGTGTGAGTGCTGTGAACACACGGGCCATCCATGTTTATGAAAAACTGGGATTTTCAATTGATGAACACTTGCAAACGTTCATCTGGCGGAAATAACGTTCAGTCCAACATGAGTATGAAAGGGCTGCTGGTAATAACCCACTTCGCTTTGGGTCCCTCTTCCCATTTAATACTCAGTTCCTAGAAGCACTGCGTATAGACACCTTTGTATCTAGGTCGGTATGATGGCCCGTTGGATTTTTCACATTGACATGGATGCATTCTATGCTTCGGTTGAGCAGTTTCGACTCCATCCTGAATATATTGGGCGCCCGCTTTGTGTGGGTCCTGATCCCAAGCAGGGTAAAGGTCGTGGAGTGGTTCGTGCAGCGTCATATGAGGCACGGGCATTTGGTATCAAATCAGCCATGTCTGTGCTGAAGGCGTACAACTTGTGTCCTGAAGCAGTCTTTGTATTTGGGGATTTTTCGAACTACTTCGAAGCTTCTGATGAAGTCATGAAGGTAATTACACGGTTTGCGGATGAGCACAGGATTCGTAAGGCGAGTATAGATGAGGCCTACCTTGAGGTGACAGAAAGCGTAAAAAAGTATCCAGGTCCGAAGGCGTTAGCACAAGAAATTCAAAAAACCATTCGTGAGGAGACGAAGCTCCCCTGTTCGATTGGCATTGCGCCTAATATGGCAGTGGCAAAAATTGCTACTGATCAGAATAAGCCGATGGGTATTACTTTGGTTCCACAGGATCCAAAGGCGGTTGCCAGATTTCTTGCTCCGTTAGAAGTAACAGCGATAAATGGCATTGGTCGAGTCACAGGTAATCGCCTGAAGAAATTCGGTATTACGACACTTGGTCAGATTCAGCAGATGACCCTTCAAGAACTCTTTCCCAGCATGGGAAAGGGAGCGAAATGGTTGTATGATCGAGCATGGGGCATTGATAACCGAGGAATCATCCGATCTGGTCCATGGCGCCGCAAATCAATGGGTAAAGATCGGACGTTTTCTAAGGATGTTGACCCAAACTCAATGGAGGTTGCACTGGAAACCTTGGAAGCTCTTTCAACAAGGATTAGCCAAAAGCTCCAGTCGAAATCCTATCATTTCCGAACCGTGACAGTGAAAATCCGGTACCGGGATTACACAACGATACAACGGAGTCGTACTTTACCCGTGAGTACAAATAATCCAGAAACATTGTACAAGACGGTAACATCGTTGTTTGAGGAACATCGGAAGCCAGATACCGCGTTACGTTTGGTTGGCGTTCGGGTGACGAATCTGACACGGATGAGGGGACAAGTGTCATTGGCTGAATATTTTTAATCACCCGGGAATGAAAACATTCATCCGTTATTCTATTCTTAAGGTATTTACTGGGTGTGTGAAGTGTACTTCAAAGGACTATCTACACTGTTAGATGAGCCAGGTGATTCGTTTCCACATCGTTCGAAGTTGAAAATTCTTCGTGGTAAGACCTTGACGAAAACACCGAATTGGCATAAGGCAATTATCCTAATTGAACAGGCTAAAGGTCAGCAGTTACGATTGGTGGGATGGCAACGGAATAAAGAGGGGGAGTGGCGAATTCGCCAGAAATTCAATATCGCAAAAGGCTATGCATTGGAGATTGCAGAAGCATGTGAAGCTTATGCTAATGAATGGGAAAGCTAGTTGGTGATCTTGGTTTTAATTAGCAGGTATCGGGGGACTCGTTCCATGTATTCGCGGTAGGAGTTACCGTATTTAACTAGACAGGCCTTTTCTTCTTCAATGAGCCGTGCTCGGTTAAAAATCGCTGAGATGACCATAATGCAAAGAGCAATACCTGAGCCTACTGCCAGGCTAATGCCCACGGTCGTGATTAGAATTGTAAGCACCTGTGGGTTGCGGGAATACCGATAGATGCCTCGAGTGACCGGCTCATCGATGGGAGTGTTACGGAAATTAATAACAGCGATGCTAAATGCGATTAATCCGATGGCGTAGATGACGAGCCCGATATAGAATACTGGCGTGCCAAATTTCAAGGAAGTAAAAAAGAACAGGATAAGACTGATGAGAGAGAAGCTTTTACCAATGTAGAGGAAGCCCCGGTGTCGTTTTGTCCAGGTAGCATGATCATATTCAAAGAGCCGACCTCGCGTTCCCTTCGGAAAGGACACCACTAAGACAAGCTCAACCACCCAGAAAATGAGAAGGAGAATCCATCCATTCCAGATGCCAATTGTGAGCAAGGGAAAAAATTCTATTCCAAAGAATTGCATGAAGTTAAACTCCAGACATACGATTTATATTTTAGGCTTGCCTAATTATTTATTTTTTGGTACACCCGAATATCTCTAATCATTGCATTTCTGGATTGTAATAAAAGAGAAGGTGACTGATAGAAGTAACCCCTATCAGTCAACCCCGTGGGGAGTAGGATGAAATGTTGATTAGCTTCGGACTTCTCGGATGTAGGAAACGAGGAAGAGAAAGAAGAGCAGCGTAAAGATTCCAACGTTAAGCCAGGCATTAATGTTGTATATTGGTGGGAAAAAGAAATGATAAGTGATAACGATGGCTCCGAGGACGGTCCAAATGAGATTCATTTCAACAACGACTTTAACTCTTACCCATTCTTTGGCCATTAAACAGAGGAGAGATCCGATTGTGAAAGCGATCAACACTGCTCCTAAGACTCGAACGGTTGGGTCAGTGAAAGTGAGGCCGAACATTGGTGCAAGAAAGTCAGGAATCAGTAAGAAACCAAGCCCATAGATGAACCCGACGATGACGTGGATGATGAATGTGATGCGTAATACTACTCCATATTCTTCAGCCATTGCATTCACCCTGTTAAGATGAGTTGAAGGCGGACTTCCTATGTGGTTTTTCCTTAAAAGTATTTGATTACTACGGGGCAAACCATAGTGGTGCCTGGAAGGACAACTGTGAACTACTCCGACTTGAAGGACGAGGCTTCCTGCTTCATGCCATCGACTATTGTCGACTGGTCCACAGGCTCTACTCGCCGTTCCGGCGATGTTGCCCGGTCGCTGTGGACCTTGGTTCTTGGTCACCGACCGGGACCTCGACTAAGGAGCTTTTAAAAATCTATTTAAACTCCACTATTCAATCCTACCCTGAAAGTACGGAGTCTTCTCGAAGCCTTAGATAAGGGAGAGCGTCCTGGAAGGTTCTTTCGCGGTGATATTCCTATAAGTAGGGGATAGTGTACAAGGGAGAACAGTATAAAATTATGATAAAGTGGAAAGTGTGTGAAATGGCAACTGTACTTATCGTATATGATTCAGAAACGGGTAATACTGAAAAAATGGCTCAAGTCGTGGCGAGAGGTGCTCAACAAATTGACGGTATTGATGTCGTTGTGAAACGTGCAACAGATACAACGAATGATGATCTTTTGAACGTGGAGGGCATTATTGCAGGTTCACCAGTCTATTATGGGTTGATGTCGGCAAACTTGAAGGCGGTATTTGATGCCTCCGTGAAAATCCATGGGAAACTCGATGGTAAAATTGGCGGGGCATTCGCATCAGCTGGCGGTTATGCGACGGGAGCTGAAACAACGATTTTGTCGATCCTTGAAGCGATGTTAGTTCATGGAATGATTGTTCAAGGTAATGCTCGAGGACCTATGGAGCATTATGGTGCTGCTGCTAAAGGTGCTCCCGATGAAAAAGAGCAAAAGTCCTGTCATGCATTAGGAGAACGTGTTGCGCGCCTTGTCACACGGCTTCAGGGAAAATAATGTAGGAAGGCGTCCTTGGAATTTATGGTTATCCTGGTGAACGTGTTCGACGCCGATATAGCGTATATGCTAGTCCAAACACGAGACCCATCGCTATTGCAGCTAATGGGAATCCGGGTATCTGAGGGGGTGGCACCGTTTCTAATCCCCCGCTGGATACGGTCAGTTGGCGAGTTATTTGCCCTGAAATGCTGCAGATGGCAGTGACCTGTAAGATGTCATCATCAGCCGCAGCAACGTTAAAGGTATCAGACATTGAAGAGGTGCTAGCCTGGCTTGTATAGTTGCGGTCCATTACAAATTGACTGTTCTTGTTGATGATGATTTGCTCGATGTAATGGGTGTTCACATCTGCCACGGAGTGAATTACTGTGACGGTAAGAATTTGGTTATCGTAGTCATAGGAGAGGGTCATATTTGATGGAGTATGAGCACGTGTAGGCACAGGAATAAATGCTAGTAAAGAAATTACTGTCAAAGCGCCAAGGATTAGACTCTTGTGTCTCATAGTTATTCAAACCTCCGAAGTTCCTAAGGTTTGATATTCTCTGGTTCCTATAATAATAAGCTTCAGATTTTATGACTCAATGGAATGCAGGTGGTTTTGGTGCAATATCGTATGCCCGATTGGATAACTTTGGAAGAAGCTGTCTTTGAAAGGTCAGGTGATGAGGTAACCGGTTTAGTTGTAGGTAAATTTTTCCGAACCACGCGTTTTGGTGAGGTTCCTGTGTTTCTGCTCTTCGATGACGCAAATAGTCGCCTTATTGTTATTCAAGCGATGGCCAAGATGCTGAAAGACTATCTTCAGGGTGGTTCCGGACGTACAGCTGTCCGTATTGGTGAACACATTACTATTACCTATCATGGACGGCGGGCGAAGAAAAAGCCACCCGGAACCTTCTATCATGTGTTTAGACGGACACGTAGTCATTATATTTCTAAGCAGTACACATATCCTGTGAAAAAGAATAAAACCAAATCAAAATGAATTAAAAGTTGTCATGAAGGCGATTGATGATGGTTATGGTTGTGAAATGGGATGGGCGGTCAGAGGAGTTTGATCCGCTAAAAATTGTGCGTACTTTGACACGAATGGGTGCCCCACAGGGTGTAGCTGAAGAGATTGCCGAGGATTTGGGAGATCGGATTGAGGAGGGCATGACGACAAAGGAAATCTATGAGATGGCGGTTGGAGAACTCGAAGCTCACAAAGAAATCGTGGAATTTCGCCTTGACTTGCGTGATGGATTGGCCCGAATTGGTAGCGGCTTACATTTTGAAGAATACGTTCGATTACTCCTGGAAGAATATGGATACAAAGTTACCGGAAATATTGTGGTTCAAGGAGCCTGTGTGACCCATGAGGTTGATGGCATTGCTGAACGAGATGGGGAAACATTGTATGTGGAAATGAAGCATCACAGCGTGTTAGAACGATATACCCCCTTTGAAGTTACGTTGGCAGCGAAAGCGAAACTTGATGATTTGAAAGAGGGGTGCGAAAAAGGACTAAATGATTGTAATTTTGATCGAGCACTGATTGTCACCAATACCCGGCTGACGAAGCATGCTCAACGCTATGCGGAGTGTGTCGGGATTGAGCATTTCGGGTGGAATACTCCACGTGGTCGAGGGTTAGACTGGTTTATTGAAGAAAAGAAACTCTATCCAGTGACAATTCTACGTAGTCTTACAGAAGTTGAAAGGGATCAGATATATGCCCGTAAAATACTCACATTAAAGCAATTAGTCGACACAAATCCTAATGATGTAGGACTCCCGGAGACCCGAGTAAGGAAGCTCATAGACGAAACGCATCGAGTATTCACATGTTGTCAAGGAGAACCTTAAGCTCTCAAAACACCTCATTTTGGTGGGCACGAAAATCTTTTGTCAAAGTTCCATAGGATAGAGGCATTAGTTAGTGTTCCTTGATAGGAGGAACCCGTCATGGATAATATAGATGTTGGAAAACTCTTAACCCGAATCGGTGCACTACTCATCATTATTGCCGGCGTTGTACAAATCGGTGAATATGCGATTTATGTTGTAAATGATCTCATCAATTATGGTGGAATTTACTTCTGGCCAGCCTTTGGTTTAGTTTCAGGTGTTATCGCGGTTATCTTTGGATTTCTAATCTTTTTCATTTTCTTACGAATGGTTGATACAAATCGAATCAATGCAGCGATTATTATTCTAATCTTTGGAATCATTGGTGCAGTGTTTGCCTATGAGTGGGGGATAATCGGAGGACCAGGTGCGGTCCTTTGTCTAGTTGGAGCCATTCTATTCTTCATCGAATCGGAAGGTGGAGGAGCTTAAGCTCCTTCCTCTCACTTTTTTAAATGAACTGATTTAATGAATAATGGAAATCCTTTTGGAAGTTAATTTAGTTGATGTGTACCAACATGTTCTATTGGAGGTAGTTTAGGTTGCCAATTGCGAAAATACCTGATCACCGGTTTGATGAACGTTTGACAAAGCTTCGTAAGAAGTTGACATATGAAAAAATTAAGCATTTTATCGTGTTTAACCCAACCCACATCTATTATCTGACAGGTTTTGTCCATATTCCCACGGAACGTCCATTTGCGTTGGTGATCCAAGATTCGGAATTTAGTTTTTTTGTGCCTGAATTGGAGAAACAGCATGTTGAAGAAGAGGTACCTCAAGCAGCTAAAATTGAGGCCTACTTTGATTATCCTGATGCGACGCACCCCATGAGGCTTTTTGCAAACTTTCTGAAAAACAAGCTCGGTATTTCCGGGAATTTAGGAGCAGAGACTCCAGGTAGCCCAGGTCGTTGGGGATATGAAGGCCCTAAATTAGAGGAGGTGATGGGCTTCCCTGTGAAGGTTTTTCCTGAGTTACTCACGAACATGCGGGTGGTCAAAGATGCTGATGAACTGGCTTGTATTCGTGAGTCTTCGATGTGGGCGAATTTAGCACATCAACTTCTCCAAGAGAAGACCACTGTTGGAGCCAACGAGGTTGAAGTTACTACTGCAGCTTCGCTAGAAGCATCAATGGCCATGGGTAAAGCTCTGGGCATTTCTTATCGACCATTTACGTTTCGTGGTCTACCAGTTCATGCTGGATATCGGGGACAGATAGGAACCTATTCAGCGATTCCCCATGCAATGACTCGCTTTGCGGTGTTTCAACCTGGTGATACACTGGTGACTGGAGCCACAGCTAATGTTGCGGGATATTATGCGGAATTGGAACGAACTATGTTTTTGGGTCCACCAAATGAAAAACAACGAAAGTACTTTGACATCATGATGGAGGCGCAAGATGCGGCATTAAACGCATTTGCCCCAGGAGAACCATGTTCAAAGGTTGATAAGGCGAGCCGTGCTGTCTTCAAGCAGCATGGTGTGATGAACATGGTGCAACATCATACCGGTCATGCGATTGGCCTAGAAGGACATGAAAAACCGTTTCTGGATCATGGTATGGATGTGATTATGGAGCCGGGGATGGTGTTCACTGTGGAGCCAGGAATCTATGATCGTTCGCTTGGTGGATTCCGACATTCAGATACAGTGTTTATTACCGAAGATGGGATGGAATGGGTAACGTATTATCCGCGTGATCTTGATTACCTGACTATTCCTTTACGATAACAAGAGTTATTGTTCCTTGGCTTTTTGCACTAAAGGCACATCACAGCAACAGATGCACTCATAACCTTGCTGGGCGAAATGTTTGAGGAGCTTTGCATAAAGCCGTCCGCCTTTCATGCGAAATGATTCTTGGTGAAAAAGTAGGGTAAAAGATTGACTTCTATGGTCTTTGGCTGTCTCTAATTCCTTGAGGATATATTTCCAGGCTTCTTTTTCTGTAAAGTGGAAGCGACCAAATAGGTCCGTATCCATAATCCCAATGGGGATTTCGATGAGGTTTTCATGGATTGCAAAGGGTTCAACGGTGTTAACTGTTTCTGCGCGATAGGAGGAATCATAATGAAACCCATTATCGTGAAAAAGTTTCAGGAGAGCTTCAGTAACCCAGAGATTATGACAGCGCACACCATCCACGGGACCAATGAGCTCCATGAAAAAATCTTTTTGCATTGCAAATAGCCCCTCGTATTGTGGGTGTTGTTCATGGACGTAGTGCAGCTGAACTTCTGAACCTTTTCGTTGAATTCTCTTGAGCGTGCCCGAGATTGCATGTAAATTAAACAAGAAAGCCGGAATGAAAAATGTTGAATGGAACCCCAGCTCGGATTCCAGTTCTACAATTTCTTCAATATTATTGTAAAGATTAATAGTGCCCTTTTCCGCGGCTTTGAGATCTTGTTTTGTGAACCGGTCGTGGCGTGCAAGAATATGTTCAATGGGTTTGGCGATGGAGTCCGCATCATGGGTCAAGATAATTTTCATGCTGTTTTCCTCTTCTTATCTTTGGGACGTTAGTAATTTCTGCTTTAGATTGAAGGTAATACCTTAACATAGGGTATGTAGGAAACACCAATTTCCATGAATAGCTGAAACCTGTGAACTACCCCGACCTGAAGGACGGAGCTTCCTGCTTCATACCATCGACTATTGCCGACTGGTCCACAAGCTCTACTCGCCGTTCCAGCGATGTTGCCCGGTCTCATGGGACCTTGATTCTCGGTCCCCACCGGAACCTCAATCCTGGATATGCGGAGGATAATTTAAACCTCACGATTACTCCCGACCTGAAGGACGGGGTCGTCTTGAGGTCTAAAATAAGGATTGCTAGTATTACCCACCGATTACTAGAGTATAGGAGCCGGGATGTGCCAAAAAAGTTCTTAGGTGAAGTCGGAGTACCAACAACTATTATTGAACCTGAGGGAGCTTATAACATGCGTATTGAGGCCAAGGAAAAAAAGATTGGAAAGGGCACAGTTGTTGAAGATTGTATTCTGTTAACTGCTGGTAAACTCGAAATTGGAAGTAACGTTCAGATCAAGGAAGGTGTCGTTATTAATGCCTATAATGGCATCAAAATTGGCGATGATACCATCATTGATAGACGGGTGATTATTGGCGGACTTCAAAGTCAGCACAGTTACTTCGAAGTTGGTAGTCGATGTGTCATTCTTCATGAATCTTACATCAACACGACCAGAGAGGTCATAATTGGGAATAACGTTGGAATTGGTGGTCGTTGTATGCTGTTTACCCACGGCACGTGGCAAAATATCTTTCAGGGCTATCCTGTGAGTTTTGGAAAGATTGTGATAGAAGATGACGCATGGTTACCTTGGCACGTAATGGTTTTGCCTGATGTCATTATTGGAAAGGGAGCCACACTTGGTGCAGGATCACTCGTAACGAAAAATATTCCCCCATACAGCCTCGCTGTGGGTGTTCCAGCCAAAGTGATCAAAATGGAGGGCTACCCGAAACAACAGACCATCGAAGAGAAGGATAAAATTGCGAAAAATACACTTAGGGATTTCATGGGTTACATGAACGAGTTCAAAGGAAGAAAAGTAGATTTGAGTGAAGAAGATGGAATCATTGTTATAACAGATGTTAAGGGGAAAACCGAATTGACTTATTGTAAATCAATTCAATCCCAGAAAATTAGAAATAAAACACTCATTTCGTTTGATATACCTGAGTCTTGTTGGAAACACAATGATTGGATCGACCTTGAACAAGAAACCATGTCAGTCAAAGATGATAATTGGCTTGCACACGAGTTCGTTAACTTTGTAAGACGATATGGAGTCAGACCCATTGCTAAAGGAAAATAAGTAATGCCGCATTCCCCGGAAGTTTTTTTGGAAATTCTACTTCAATTACAAATGAAAGTACATCACTTATGATTGCCAGACATACATTTCATTAACGGAATATCATATATAGAAAAGCCCTACCTTTTTTGGTGAGAAGTGATATTTCCCTTTAGGTGGCTTGAATGACGACGGTTCCTGATGATGTGAAGGAAACTGTAGTGAATCGATTTAACGAGGAATTAAAGAAGCCAGTTCGGTTAGTGTTTTTCACGCAAGAAATGGAATGCCCATTTTGTACTCAAACTCGTCAGATGATCGAAGAAGTAGCGACTTTTTCCGATAAAATTAGCCTTGAAGTCTATGATTTTGTAAAGGACAAAGATACAGCCGATGAGCTGGGTGTTGATAAGATTCCAGCCTTAGCTATTTTGGGTGAGAAGGATTTCGGGCTGCGATTCTTTGGTATTCCTTCAGGGTATGAATTTCAGACGTTAATTGAGGGGATTACACTTGTTTCTAGCGAGGATAGCCAGTTACCTGAACCTGTTAAAGCAGCCCTGACTAAAGCAGCGACAAAACCAGTACTTATTCAGGTGTTTGTTATTCCTACCTGCCCTGTCTGTCCAGTGTTAGGCGCGATGGCATTTCAATATGCTGTGACGAATGATAATATTTCTGTAAGTATCGTAGAGATTGCGGAGTTTCCTCATTTAGCAAACAAGTATGATGTAATTGGCACACCAAAAACTGTGATTAATGAGACGACGCAGTTCGAGGGGCTTGTCCCACCTGCTGAATTTATTAATTTCATTCAAAAAGCGGCACAAGGATCACCTACAGGTATCTTACCTACTATCTAAGGGGAAACAATAGAGAAATTTGTGGTTGTGAACAAGATGACTGACCCACAAGAAATGTATGACATAGTTATTATTGGTGGTGGCGTCACTGGACTCGCTGCCGCCATGTATGCTGGTCGAATGAAACTCAAAAGCATCCTCATTGGATACCCACCCGGGGGTGTAATTGCCACAACCGATTGGATTGAAAATTATCCCGGTTTTATCTCTCTCTCCGGGAAGGAGCTAGCAGATAAAATCACGGCACATGCAAGAGAATATGACACCGAGATTATCCTTGATAATGTTACCAAAGTCGAACACCAGAATAATTGTTTCATTGCCTATACGGCGTTTGGCCAGTACACCACAAAAACAATCGTTTTTGCTACTGGAAGCCAATATCGGAAGCTGGATGTACCAGGTGCCGCTGAGTATGAAGGGAAGGGTGTCCAGTTTTGTGGTCTGTGTGATGGCCCCCTGTTTCAGGATAAAACATTAGCTGTAATCGGGGGTGGAGATAGTGCAGCAAAAGAGGCGTTGATACTTTCACAGTGGGCTAAGGAAATCTACATTATCATTCGAGGCGAACGGTTGAAAGCTGAACCTGTCAACCTAGAGCGGGTCAATAATAATAACAAGATTCGTATGATTTCGGAAACGAACGTGACTAGCATCGAAGGTAGCGAGCATATCGAGAGGGTTCTCTTGGATAAGCCTTACCAGGGGAATAACGAACTTCCGGTGCAAGGTGTTTTTATTGCAATCGGTAGTTCTCCCCTATCTGATCTGGCAAAAACTCTAGGAGTCAAGACTAACCCGAAGGGAGAGATTATAATCAACCGTCAAACCGAAACCAACATCAATGGAATTTACGCTGCAGGAGATGTTACCGATACGGAATTCAAACAAGCAATTACTGGCGTAGCTGAAGGTGTATTAGCCGTTTATGAAGCGTACAAATATGTGGGCGGAGAAAGTGTTTGTACCTGTGTTGATACAGATTACATCGATTGTCCTGTATCTCCGGAAGATCTTCGCAGTCAATCGAAATAGCTCATTTGATTCGAAATTTTGAGGCTAAATCACCTTTAAGATGATGACATCTGGGTCATATTTGCAGGAAGTGAGTTGGGTTGCATTTCTTTTATGATGAAGATGCTGATTTGACGCATTTAATGAACTGCACAATCGGAAATTATTGGGTATGGAAATCAGGGACGTGCCCAAGCCCTGAATCTGAGGGATGGAGGAAGGAGAAAGAAGCTGGATACCCTTTACTTAAGATGTTACGTGAAGGAGTCCAACAGTTACCTATGCACAGTGTGGAAGAGCGGGTTCGCAATGCGTTTCGTCGATCATCTGATAAAACGGATGACTTGAGGTAGTAACTGGTTATGGAGGATTTTCCTGCCAGATATTTGGATTTGTTTTGAGATAATATCGGATATTCTCGGTGACTTTGAAACCGAATTTTTCAAAAATGTGGATTGCTTTGGTGTTTGCTACGGATACACGGAGCCAGGCCCGAAAATGTCCTTGTTGGGAGAGATGATTTTTAGCCCATTGGGTGATTACTTGACCGTATCCTTTCCCACGAGCTTCAGGTTGAACGCCAAGCATGCTAATGGTAGGCCCTTCGAGACTCAGTATTCCAACCGGTTTTGTGGCATCTTGAACTAAAACTACCTCCATTTGAGATAGGGTAGTGTCTAGCTGGTTTGAGGGGAGACGCTGTATGTTATGGACGACGCTTTTTAAGAGCCGTCCAGGGGTATCTGCTAACGAAGATGCCAAGTTTTCAAGCACGAGAGCTGTTTCCTCAGGAGAAGTGCGATTGAAAGTCAACGTTGTCTCTGGTGGAACGATGTTGTCCAGGGGAGTTCCCATTTTAACCGTTTCATCGTACAAGGTTAACTCTGCTTGTTCTAACAACTGCACGGTCTCATGCTGGTCAGCACTAACTTTGCAACAGATGTACGCAGCTTGGTGTTCCGCGGCGATGTTTAATGCTTGAGAAAGAAGTTGTTTAACTGCGTCAGGCTGATGGCGGAAAAGATAAACTTGGACAAATGTAGTACTCGCGGGTTGGAGAAATTCACGAGGTTCTTTGGACACGACAATTAGTCCCATAACGGTTTGATCATCGACAAGAATCCAATAGGGATATTGGGTTTCCTCAAAGATAGTTTTGAGTCCTAGAAATTGGTCTTGGAAATTAGCTATTTCCGTTTCCTGGGATGCAATGAGGCGAACGTTCATCACCCTCCTTATTTGAATTCAGCGTTATTAACCACTTAAAGATGACGTTGGAAAAAATCAGCAGTCTGATTTCTAGTGCTATTCGCAGATTTGGAACCTCATTGATTAGGTTGAAGATAGGTCTTCTGGTAGAATGATAGGAATGGGTAAATTGCATGCAGGACAGTGACCTTGCCGTGTTAATCGCACTGACGTGGTGTGTACCCCCAACCGTTCGATAAGGAGAGCTCCACAGTTGGCACAAATCGTATTTGCACCCTGATGCCCTGGAACGTTACCTAAGTAGACATATTTTAATCCTGCTTGAGTTGAAGCGTTAGCTGCGGCTTCAAGGGCTTTAATGGATGTGGGAGGAAGATTACTCATTTGATGGTGGGGATAGAAACGGAGGAGATGTAGGGGAGTTTCCTCTCCAAGTTCTTCTACAATCCATTTAGCAAGTTTTTCAGCATCTTTAACGTCATCACCGACATCGGTAACCACAAGATTCGTGATTTCGATATGTATTCCCGCGTTTTTCATAGCTTTAAGCGCAGTAAAGATTGGATCTACAGAGGGGACGTGGCAGTACCTTTCATAGAATTTCGGATTAGCATTGCCTTTGAAATCAACGGTTGCGGCGTCAAGGTATGGTGCTATTGTTTCAATGGCTTCAGGTGTTAGATAACCATTCGTGACAAAGGTATTGAACAACCCTTTCTGTTTCGCGATTTTTGCAGTATCGTAAGCATATTCGAAAAAGATGGTGGGCTCTGTATACGTATAAGAGACGCCTGAACACCCTGTCTTGAGTGCAAGTTCAACGATTTTATCAGGTAGGAGGTCACGACCGAATATTTCTCTTTCATGACTGATTTGCCAGTTCTGACAAAATTGACACCGAAAGTTACATCCAACAGTAGCAATCGACATCACTAGTGAGCCAGGGTGAAAATGCCATAGGGGTTTCTTTTCGATGGGATCAGGATTTGCAGAACAAGCCTTACCATAGACGAGGGAGTAAAGGGTACCCTCCTCATTTTTTCGCACTCGACAATAACCTAGTTTGCCATCCGATATTGTACACCGGCGTGCACATAACTGGCAGCCAACTTTTCCGTCTTGAAGTGGTGTATACAACATGGCTTCATGCATTACAGGTCATCTCATATGAACCAGGGAACTAACAGAGCTCTTGGACCAGCTAGTACTGTTTGATTCATTGAATACTTTTGAACTCTTCACTAAAATACAGGATTTCGCCCTTCAAAGGTTTTGCCTCCCAACTTCACAATGGTATTGGATTCAGTGTTTTCAAGGAATTTTTCAAAAGACTTCACTAAAAACTTGTATGCTCGAAGTGCAAGAGCAGCATCTTAATAAGATAGTATCGATTGACGATTCAATAGGTGAACTAGGTTGGCTAACACCTACGAACTTGGAAAATTAACTGTTGGGGATCATGAAAGCGAAAACATTACAGTAGCATTGAATCTCAAAGAAGAACAATTCGATGAGATCTATGCAGTCGCTGAAGAGGCTTGGGGATCCCAGGAATATGATACGGTTTCAAAAAGCATTGAATTCATGGCTCAAAAACTTCAGAACTCCGAATTAGTTCTTGGATTAGTTATCCTAGGCCGTATTTGGGAAAAAAGTAGCATCATGGAAGAAGAGGAGGAGTAGCTTTCCTCATCTCCACAACTCCCATTCTCTGGTTAACAGGGGAGGAGTGAATGGTACGTGGCAAACCGAGCCTTTGTGCAATTTGTTCAAGACCAATTGAACGAATTGAAGAATTACGCCACGTGCAGCATGCCGGTAAACAATTTTGTGCACACGGAATTTGTTTAGTTCGATTGCGACGGCTAGCGTGTAAAGTGTTTGATATTCCTGCACCGGTTCCGACCATAACCCGTCCATTAACATTGAATGAATTTTTATTAGCGAAGCGTCCTCGTACTGATATCGAAATCTTATGTTGTGTTGCATATTATCAGCAACAGTATATGGGTGACGAAAAGAGCTTAACAGTGGATTTTATTGAGAGCCAACTCCTGTTTTCAGCTTACAAAATTAGTAATGTAGCCCAAGTGCTCCAAAAAGCCATCGAGACTTACTCATATTTTACTCGATCATACAGAGATGACAAGGAAGAATTTCTGCTAACGGATCAGGGTGTCAGGATTGTAAAGGAGCTTCCAGAAATTAACGATTGAAGAACTAGTTCTTATCGATTCATCAAAATATTAAATTACCTTTCCACAATCAGTAACATTGGCGATGACCCATTTACCATTGTGTTTTACAAAGTGATAGTAGGTATAGTGGACACCAACAGCGCGTCCCATGCTTACCATTTGCCATTCTACTGTAGCCGAGGCGATTAGGTGATCTGGATCCACGTCAATGTTTCTTATCCGTTTTATGAAGAAGCTGAGCGAATACCCAGGATTTTCTTGTTTTGCCTGTTTAATGCCTTGAAACTGGTTTGAGAGTATGTCTTCAGTAGAGAAGATGTAGAGCTCGTTATTAGACCCAAAACCAAAGCGACGTGCTTCAGGATGCCAAACCTGGAGGAACAGTTTTTCGTTTGCGGTTTCTTGAGCTTCATGAAACGTGCGTAAAATTTCATGCAATTTTTTGATTTCAACACTAGAACTAGACATTGGCTTATTTCCTCCTTTCCCCTTCTAGGGTGGCATTAAACAATTAGGTTACTAAGACATTACTCAAAAATGATTTGTTGAAAAAGGAGAAGAGGAGGGAGAACCTCAACAACAAGGAATGCTCCCTCCTAAGTCTTTACCGTGATCTTGATTCTTGTGTATCGGATTTATCTGCATCCGAGAATTGGAAAAAAGGAATTTATTAGCAAATGACCTATCTACGCGTAGCGCTTCGGCCTATATGAGAGTTAGAGTATTTTCTCCCTTAGATATGACTCAAAGATTCGGTTTTTGCGTTTCTTCTCATCCTCGACGGTGATTTGAGGTTCGGTGCTGTGCTCACAATTTGGGGTGGGGGACATCGTTACCTCACCTCTTAGTTTTGATTCCGTTTTTTCTTCATGGTAGTCCGAGAGGTTACAGCTTAAGGCGCCGGTGATACAGCTCTTATTCACGCTTACTGTCATTTGAATGTCACGCCACGTCCCTTATGTGTCATTCCGGTATATTAATATTACTGTATGTGACAATACCAATTATAATAAAACACCCCTAGACAGCAACACAGGATTGATAATTATGGGCGATTACGAGAAAAAGGACAAGCCGAAAGATTATGATGACTTCTTAAAAGAACGTCCTGAACCTATTCTCTTTCTATCAAAAGAACAAGAAGCCGTAGTAAAAGATCATGGCGACATTATAAAAGCGCTTGTTGGAAAAAATCTCACGGTTAAAGAGATCCATGCCTTGTATTGGAATCCAGACAAAGAGAAGTATAATAAGACCATCAAGACCGTTTACCGGTATCTTGAAACGCTAGAACAGAATGGTTTGGTTAAAGCGTGTGGTCATCGGAAACCCCATGATAGTCGATTGACCGAGAAGTTGTTTTGTCGTACAGCTAACATCTTCATTCTTCAAGAAGATGAAGCCAAAACGAAATGGTGGATATCAGACAAAGGAGCACGAATAATTCAGAGATTAACTGTTCTTGTCCAAGAATTATTTGGTGTCAAACTCAAGGATAAGGCAGCCTTCAAGAAGCTAATGGAACAGTATTTTGAAAAGCATGATGGAAACATCATGGAGTTATGGCGTAAAGTACCAGAAAACGAGGCTCTCTCCGACCTTTTCAGTAAGGAAAATTTGTATGAGATAAAATACCTCTCAGATGTTGTAGCTGTACTGGGAGTGATGTTACGGAACCCTGAACTTTGTGATCAGTTCAAGAATATCCTGGGTAAATAAGTAACTTGACTGCCTTATCACTAGTAATTGGGTTGTGATAGGCGCCATGGGTTTTCCGTTTCAAGGTATTAATCAGTTAGGCTTTGTTGTAAAGGATGCAACTGATATTGCGACACGCCAGCAAATCCTTTTTGATTGTGATTCCCCAGTCATCATGGAAGCAGAGGTAAAGGAGAACCTTTGGGAACAGGCAATTCCCCCATATAAGATTAAAATTGCCTTTTTGACACTTGGGGAGCTGCAGCTAGAATTTATTCAAGTCTTAGATGGAACCCCGAAGATATACACCGACTTTCTTGTTCAGTGTGGTGAGGGATTACATCATGTTGGTATTAACGTCCCTAACTTGCGTAAGGCTCTTGACGGAGTTTCTGATGAGGGAATTAAAGTGCTTTGGAGCGGCACGATCTATTCTGTCCCTTTTACTTACTTGGATACACAACAGCGGTTTGGGACTATTATTGAATTAATTGAGCTACGCCCACCAAATCCTCTGGGAACTTAATCTCCATCCCTTTGACTCCCGTACTAGTTGCTGAACTTAAAAAATTAGCATCAAGGGTGAAGAGATTGCCATCCATTGGATGATGAGAAACAGAAGAATGCCTCCGATTATCATACGTTTTCCTCTAATGGGTTGCCTGTCCGTTAGCCAGCTTATGAATCCAAGTGCGATGAGAAACATTGCAATGAAATCACCAATTAGGATGATAACCCCCCAACTAAGATTGAGGTAGAGGAAGAGTTGTTCAATGAATTGGGTAATGAGCATGTCACCTCCTGGTATTAACCGCACCGTTATTTACCACCGGAAATCTTTCGAAACCGGTTAAAAACCCCTCAAAACGCCCTTAATTTGCCTCATCTATGATAAATGAGAAAGATGAATTGATAAGGGGACTACTTCACCAGACTTTCTTCAATAATTCCAGAGCATTTCCCCCTATGATTTTGGCGATTTCACTGTCAGAGTAGCCATGTTTTACCATCCAACGGGTCACGTTTTGGAGAGCTTCGGTTGGGTTTTCTAAGCCCTTAACGTATCTTGGGAGCGTGTTAAGACCTTCGTCTACTTTTCCTCCCGGACGTGAATAGTGACCTAGTCCAGCTGTTGTAAGGGCTTCCTCGAGAGCTCGATAATAACCGACATGGTCCCCATAGATGGTGTCTGGTCCGCATCCAACATGATTCAAACCCATAAGCTTGATACAGTATTCAACGTGGGCCATGTAAGTTTCGATGTCGTTTTTGGGTTGTTTTGTAGTCCCTGTGGTTCCTGGAGCAGCTTCAATGCCGATAACCCCCCCTTTTTCAGATAACGCTTTGAGGACTTCATCTGGAAACATGCGAATAATGGGCATGACGGACTGGGCGCCTGCATGGGAAATGACAATTGGCTTTTTACTGGCGTCAATGGCGTCCAGTGCTGTCTGATCACTGGTATGGCTTACATCGACAAGCATGCCTACCTTGTTCATACGAACAACAGCATCGTAGCCAAAGTCTGTGAGACCTCCATCTCGGAGTTCACCTAATCCCGAACCGAGCATGTTGGATTCACTATAGGCTAATCCCATCGATCGTATTCCCAGCCCGTAGAGCACATCAATCCGATCAACTTCATTCTCAATGCACGAAGATGATTCGAGAACTGGAACCCAAGCTAACTTTCCTGTTTGATGAGCTAGGATAATGTCGTCTACTTTTTTGCAATGAATGACGAAATCTTGGTGAGCAATATCACATAATCGTTGGCCTAGATCATGGATGGTGTCAGTCCATTTCCATCCATGTTTGGATGTGATAGTTACGGCGCCGTTCATTAGATTGTCAAAAACCGCATCGATTCCCGAGATGCTAAGTGCCTCATAGGCCATGAACTCGCGACCTTCACTATTGTGATTGAGGCATTGACTGTAATCTTCTGTCATGAAAACGGGATGATTGTGCAAGTCGATGACAATATACTTTTCGAGGATTTCTTGAACTCTTTCCTCCTCCGAACCGGAAACGGGTACTTTGTAGGACCAGTCGCGTTTAATCGCTTTACGTAATTTGAAGGCTTTGTAATCTTTTCCAGGGGTCAGGTATTGATAGGCTTGATAGCCGTTGTATTTCTTTTTCGAACCCATCATCGACAACCTCGTCTGGACGTGTCTTTAGCGGTATTAGCCTTATTAATTCTGTATTACGTTGAGCTATGTATCAGATTGTGAGGTTGTTCATTAAATTCAAGATGAGTCCGTTGCATTGCAGAACATAGCGTGTCAAAAACGCGTTTGATATTTTTCCCTGATTTGGCTGAACATTGAATGTATTCTGTGATACGCTCTTCGGCACACACACTATGTATTGTTTTGGGTTGAATATGGGGTGTAAGGTCGGCTTTATTGCCTACCAAAACCACCGAATACTCGTGGTCGGGCGCATTCCAGGAAGAAATGTAATGTAACCATTTCCGTGCTGTTTCCAGCGATTCTGGAGCGGTGAGATCAAACATGAGGACAACTCCTGTTGTCCCTGTACAGAACCGGGGCATTAGACACCGAAATCGTGGGTGTCCGCTTAAATCCCAGATACTCAGGTTGATTGGCCCGTTTTCTCCATTCCAAAGTTTCTGAGCAAAATTCACCCCAATGGTTGGTGCTACTTCGGTGAATCCATCAAAGACGTAACTATGGACAAGACTGGTTTTCCCAACACCACTCGCGCCTGCTATGAGAACCTTTGCGATGGCAGGTCTTTCATTTACCATGTTCTATTCATTGCATCAGTTGCAATGAGCCTTATAGTCTCCACTAATTCCAATCATATATGATTCCCTAAGGAACTGCACTTGAATACCACATTCGAGGCAATCAGGGTGGCAGGTAAGGGAGAATAGGTATCCACAGAGTCAAGAGAACTCCGAAGATTGGGAACGTGATAAGACCTAAGATTATGGCAATTACAATCGCTGATTGTCGAGTGGTTTTGAAAAGATAGACCAACAGCAGAAAGTAGTAGATCATGCAGACTATGGTTCCCCCAATAAATGCGAACACTGGTGAAAAATAGTTATAATGCCAAGGCAATGCCCAATTAGTCATATCGTGAATAAACGTATGGACCCAGTAATAGATTGGAATGCCAATCATTGCGATCACAACAAGAAGGACGAACTGGAGTGGAGACAGCTTGGTCTTAGAAAGGACTCGAAGAAGTAACCAACCAATAAAACCAACCACCAACCCCGTCACTAATCCTGTGATAAGAAAAATCGCGAATCTAACGATTTGAAGCACCTTGAAACCTCCCACAAAATTGGCGGAGAGTACTATTCGCTGACAGGCATTTTAAATAGGTACCTATTTTGAGTTGGACTAGCGAATGCGTTGTCCGAGAAAATTGATAATCCACTCTTTCCGAGGTTTCTTGAACCGTAAATCTGACTCTAAGCCCTCAACACAATGAATGACTTTCAACTTTGGAAATAATGACAATACTTCCTCCTTTGTATAGAAATGGTAGTGTAATTTGTACTTGGGTACGTAGTAGGTGTTCGGTTCAACCAAATGAATTTCCCTTTTGTGTTTCAAATAGTATTCAAACTCTTCGAGTGAAAATACCTGAAGGTAAATCAAACCTCTACGGGCTAGCCCATGGTACATTTTTTCCACTAGCGCTTTGATATCTGATTTGATGAAAAACTGCAGGACTTTGGATGCGATGATCAGCGAATAGTGTCTTTTTGGAATCTCAAACGAACGTAGATCTACATTATACGCGGTCATTTGCAGGTTCTTTGCCTTAGCCCGCTCTTGGCATTTTTTTACCCACGTCTTAGATACATCAACACAATCAACGGCATGACCCAACTCTGCGAAAAACAATGCATTTCGACCATTACCCATTCCCAAGTCTAACACAGGACCCTGCGAAACCAATTGGTGATATCTCATCAATACCCAATCTGGCTCAATTCCCCAATTAACAACAACTTTCTGATACTCTTCAATCCATGCTTTGTTTTGAGTTGTCATGCTTGCCGACCTGGCACTATTCACAACTAACTTGGTATAAATCCCTACGAAATATTTCGATGAAAAAGAAAGTGGTGGTCGCATACCCCCGGACTAATATCGCTCCAGAACCAGCGCTTATGGCTCCTTTCGAAACCGACACACTTAGGCGGTACGTGGCGGCCCGCTCAACACCTCGCCGAGGCTTGGTGCGTACACGGCCGCTCGTTCAAACCGGT
>JAEOTO010000016.1 GCA_016839805.1 Candidatus Hermodarchaeota archaeon | reverse complement strand
CGAAGTTTTTCCCGGGCTCATCTACCGGATGAAGACGCCAAAGGCTGTTTTTCTCCTCTTTAGTAGTGGTCGAATTGTGTGTGCTGGCACGAATAAAGAATCCATTACGAAGAAGGCCATCTACCTCCTTGCAGATCACCTGCGGGAATTAAGACTCATCGAATAATAGTGTCCAATTGAAGCTGATTTCGTCAAATATGGGACTTTAGAGGAGACAGAAGCGGTCTTTCCTATAGTAGCTATGGTTGACGCGGCCTGGGGCAAGTAATTGTGTTTCGTCAAAGAAAAACAGGAAGGTAAGTTTTGCTAGCGCGCTTCTACATTGTTTGAGGTTTACTAACTTAGGTCATGGAGGAGCTTGATGCCCGTTTAAGAGTAGAGCACACAAGTTTTCGGTGCGTTAATCGCCATTCAGAGTAGATTCGAAGACGTAACAGCTATTTCAATAAGTGGCAGGTTCAGCTAGGGCGGTTTTTTGCCCTCGTGTTGTTGAATGATTTAGAAGACCAATCGTTTTTTAATTAACCACTTTGCAAAGGATTGGATAGTGATAAGGGTGACCAAGTCAAAGCGTATAATCGAGGTGGCCCGGAAAAAAGTTATTACAGGTCACTTGAATGATTCCCTGCCTGTTGTTGCCAAAAAAATGGTTGATTCTTGGGTTAGTACTGTTTTAATCGAAGAGAACGGGAAGCCAGTAGGAATCGTGACAGATGGGATAATCTTTAGGTTGATTGCCAAGGGGCGTAATCCAATGGATTATGTTGCGAAGGACGTGATGGTAAGCCCGGTCCAAACAATTCATATGAATACACCAATTAGTCAGGCTGAGGATGAATTTCTGAAATCCAAGGTGAGCAGACTAGCCGTTATTGATGATGAAGGGAAACTCGTCGGTATTGTCAGTCAAAAAGATGTAGATAGATTTGCAGCGTATTCGTATGCTGAACGTCTTGTACATCATCGACATGAAGTTCTCGATTAGTTTCCTAGTTGAATTTCTTTCAAGGTGGTCTAAATCGAGGACGGTAGTTAAGTAAAGATTCTTGATTTTCTTAGAGTAGATCTCTTTTCCAAGTGTTATAGACTTGTTGTAGCATTTTCGAAGATGTAAGTGCAATTCTGACAAATGATGTGAAAGATGATTTGTTTCACATCGCATCTCTTGTCCAAACCGAGAATTGTTTTTCTCATAGTTCTATAAGAGCAATTGGATCGCGAAAAACCCCATCGTTATAAGTTGCTACTTGGATAATAGAACTCGTTGATCTGGGATAGGGAGCTGCCCAAGGCATACCAAACGCGACAAAGCAAGAATCTTGTTTTTAATCAAATCTAGAAGGAGAACCTTATCTTGAATCTTTAAAGAGTTGAACTGTTAATGAATATTATTCGATGCACTAACCATCCTAATTACGGATTGAGGGCGTTATTGTGGTTCTGGTTGTAGTTTTTTGGTTGGTATTGATTTCAGGTGTATTACATATTATCGAGGAGACTCTCACCGGATGGGTTTCTTGGTTTCAGCGCTATATGCCTTCAATGACGGCTCGACAGTTTTGGATAGTGAATGCGCTCTTCCTGCTACTATGTGTAACTGCGCTCATGGTAAATGCGGCGTTTCCACTATTCAGCCTTTCTGTAGCTGCGTTAATTGCAACGAATGGACTTATCCATATTCGGAATTCCGTGCGGGAAAGGAGATACACGCCTGGAGTGATCACGGCGATTTTCCTTTACCAGCCGGTGGTCGCAGTGACTTATTTGATCTATGCAATGGCAGGACTGCTTCCGCTTCCTATATTCTTGGGATCATTATTGCTGGGTGTGATGTGGATGCTGGTGGTCATCCTCATTGTGAGCTGGCATTCACGAAAGGCAAGTTCGTTGACCTGATGACAATAATTTACACAACAGGTTCAATAAAGAGCTCTATCTCTATGAATAGCCAAAATCATATTGGGCAGAGCTTTTTTCTAGTGTATTATTCGCCACTTTGGTTGAGTAGCGAAAGCGAACATGCAGTTCCATAACGAAAACAACCCTTTCCATTTATTATAGAAATAAGTTTATATAAACAATATTAGATTTGTATTTTACTCTGACTACATAAAAACTAGTGAATTCCTATGCTACAGCTTGTTATTGATCTTCCACTACTGTTAGTCGTCAGCCTAGTTGTAGTTCTGACAGTAATAAGTGCGGAAATCCAACATCGCTTAGGAATACCTCAAGTTCTTGGTTTTATCCTAACAGGAATTGTACTTGGCCCTCTCTTTCTGGGTCTGATAGATGAAAGGCTTCTTGCTCTTTCACCAGTGGTTACTGCTGTAGCGTTAGGATTCATCGGTTATAATATTGGAAATGAACTCAAGTTTAGTAAAATTCGACAACAGTCACGGAACTTGATACCCATTATCTTAGCTGAAAGCCTTGGTTCTGCTCTCCTCGTTTTTAGTCTTGTCTTCTTCTGGCTTCGTGACCCAATACCAGCCATTCTATTAGCCGGTCTAGCTAGTGCTACTGCTCCTGCAGCAACAGCAGATGTAATCTGGGAATTCAAAAGCCGGGGTCCGGTCACAGATGCAGTTATGTTCACATTAATCATCGACGATGTCATCGCAATTATCCTTACCAGCATTACAATGAGTATAGTTTTGTTGTTTCTTGTCCCAGTAGTTTTGCCATTATCTCTTCTTGTTGCAGCACCAGTAATTGAAATCAGTATGTCCTTGGTCTTGGGTGCAGGTGTAGGGGTTCTTCTTACATTTGTATTAAAACGTGTGGATGATCATGGACGGTATATACTGTTGTTAGTGAGTGTGATTCTCCTCGTTATTGGGATTGCAGAATTTTTACACTTCAGTTCTCTTCTCTCTTGTATGATTTTAGGGATAGTTGTGGGTAACCGTGGACCGAAGGAAGCACAAGAACTAAGTCATGAGGCAGAAAAAATCACTAGCCCCGTAATACTGCTTTTCTTTGTTCTCTTCGGCGCTGGGATGATTGACCCCGCCGTGATAACAATCGGAGGCATATTTATTGTTACGACGAGCATCCTTTATGTAATTGGGCGAGGTTTGGCGAAATATCTCGGAACGCGTTTAGCCGCAAATATTGGGGATAATCCTCCAACGGTTAAACGTTATCTTGGATTATGTCTTTTTAGTCAAGCCGGTGTTGCAGTAGGATTGAGCGTGGTAATCGCGGATCGACTAAATCAGCTAGGGTTTCCAAATTACGCTTTTCTCATTGTTGGTGTTATTGGGATTTCAACGCTTGTTTTCCAAATCTTTGGACCACTTGCACTTAAATTTGCCATCCATCGTGCTAGTGAAACCAACAATAATTGTGATCAAAATTTAATGGATCAAAATACAGCTGGAAAGAATGGCACCTTGAATTAACCAGACACATTAAATGGTTCGAGTCAATAATTTTTCTGCATTATACGCAATTTTGATTGGTTTCGAAGACGTACATGCTGTTTCTAAAAAATGACGTGAAAGATGATTTGTATCACATCATACCTTTGGATTAACGGTTTTATTAGGAATTTGTAAAATTCCTTGTGCAATTTCCTGCTTTGCATGGAGTTAGAGGTGGTGATCAAGCCGCTGTTCGCCGGCGCCGATTCAATAGTAGTCCTGCAATAACGATTACAAGGATGATAATCACTATGATTACAATGAGTTCTATTGGAAGTGAGGGTGTGAAGGGTTGAGAGTCGTCTTTGAAATAAAGGACCCAAACATCGATGGGTACTCCGAAGTTGAAGGTATCACCAACCAGGATGAACCCTCCGTCTGAGGTTTTTTCGACGTCAAAGCATTCATCATAACTTGCTCCACCAAAGGTCTGATTCCAAAGTTGGTTTCCATTTTGGTTGGTGCGGACAACCCAGATATCCTCGGAGCCTGCTCCAAAGGAGTAAGTCCAACCAGCTAGGGCAAAGCCTAGATCGGCTAGCTGGACAAGATCATAGGCGCCATCTCTATCGGTGCCTCCAAAGGTTTGGTTCCAGAGCTCATTACCATTCATATCAGTTAGAATGAGAATCATGTCCCAGGAACCTGCCCCGGTACTGTTTGCGGTTCCAGCGAGGGCCAGGTTTCGATTATGACATTCGATGATACCGTATAGAGAATCCCAACCGGCGTCACCATAGGTTCGATTCCAAGCTACATCGCCGTTGTCATTGACACGTAGCAACCACAAGCTCCGTATTCCTTCCCCATAACTGCTAGTCGTCCCTGCAATGGCAAATCCACCACTTTGACACCGGATCATACGAGTTGCGTAATCGTTGTCAGTACCACCATAGGTGAAATTCTGAATTGGCTGTCCAAGGGCGTCAAAAAAGACCAGCCAAGCATCCATTCCTCCTGCTCCAAAACTCCCGGTATTCCCTGACACGGCGAATCCGCCACCTGAGAGCGCGATAATGGCCCCAAATGAATCAAAATTGATACTTGGGTAAGTGTAGTTCCAAAGTTGGTTACCATTTGCATCAGTGCGAAGTAGCCACGCGTGGTCTCCCGTAGTGAAATTCGATGACCCCCCGGTGATTGCAAACCCACCATCGCTACATTCTACAATGCCTCCAGCCCCATCCATGTCCTCCCCGCCATACGTCTGATTCCAAAGAAACACCCCATCCTGATCGAGACGAATAAGAAACGCATCTCTGACTCCCCAGCCGGCGCCATGGCCAACTATGGCATAACCACCACTTCGGCATTCAATAATCGAAGCACCGGTTTGAGTACCAGTCCCTCCTAATGTTGCATTCCATTCTGGATAATGCTCATCATTCACTTGTAGTTTATGATGCGGTAATGTGGCGTGCATTGTTTCTGAAGTTTTAAGTTCCCATGAAGAACCAGCAGAATTTAGCGGATAATAAAAAACCGGATAAACCGCTGAAAAAAGCAGCATTAGAGCTAGGAATCTTCTAAGATTTTTTATAATCGATCTCATGCAACTCCCTCGAGAAATCCTTGCATGAATTAATGGTAGCCGCACTTAATATAATCCCAATGAACAATAATGTTTAGTTATATATTACAATAATTATAATAATAAACAGAGCTTAACCAACTGTTAATTCAGATAATATTGCGGTATCTGGGTGAATTAACCCCATTGATTGCCGTCAGTTTATTTTTAGTGAGTTATGTGCTGCATTTAGTAAGTGCCGAAGACGTATGTGCGATTATTTACAAATGATGTGAAAGATGATTTGGTTCACGTCATTCATTAGGTATTTGTGTCTCTAATTGTAAACTTATTTCGACCTAAGCGGTTTTCCGATTGGACAAACGTCAATGCAAGTGGAACATTCTATGTAGCTATTTGAAGTGGGTCTTTGAATGAGTTTCTTTTCAAGTTTTCGCACATCATCGGGGACAGCTTGGGCATGGGGTTCTTCTGCAGCATACGTCAGACACCGGTTGATCGTGATTTGATATGGTTCCAACGCCTTTGTGGGACACGTGGTGATGCATTTCCCACAATCTCCACATAAATCATCTTGGAAGGGTTCATCGACTTCTAGTTCGGCTGTTGTTAGCACGGCGATTAATCGTATTCGCGGTCCATAGTTAGGAGTAATTAGGAGTGTGTTTTTCCCTTGGCTGCCGAGACCGCATCGCACGGCGGCTGTTTTGAGCGGGATCGAAAGGGATAGGCTAGATTCATATCCTTTCTTGGTAAGGTAGTCCACGATGGTCCAGGCTTTATTCTTCAAGATTTCATCATACAGTTGGTAGCGTTCTTTTGGCACGTTTGGTGTGTACATCTCGCGACTCACAAGATAAGATGCATCGACTGCTAAATTGAAGGACTTATCCCAGGCATAATAACCCAGCAATATTACTGATTTCACAGTCGATAACGCCTCTTCCGGCGTCTGCAGGTTAATGACTGTGCTAACCCATCCATGTGGCAAGCCCTGAAGCATTTGGGGTGTAGCAATCCCAACAGATACAAAGCCCGCCTTCAGAGCGAGATTCTTAAGATCTTCAGCCAAAGGCATTTTCCAGATTTCCTCCCAATACTGCTGATTCCGTTCTGTTATTTGTTAGTAATTTTGTACGCTGTCACTAATCTCAGCGAATTAATTGTATAAAGTTTTATCAAAAACGATGCACGAAGAGTCAATGTGGATGGACACATCGATGAGACAAGCGAGAGGTTTTAGGGGCGATTTTCGCCACTTTGGATGAGTTCCGAAGACGTACATGCTGGTTCTTAAAAATGATGTGAAAGATGATTTGGTTCACGTCATAGATGAGTTGAAGGAGATCCATTTAGACTTTGTGTGAATTGAGTTCTCAAATTTAAGAGCTAGTGTGGGATATACAATATTTCATGAGAAAAACAAAAGTTATGAAGCCTGAAGAGGATGCCGTGGGTCAGGAGATATGGGCTTTTTATCAGGGTCGAGAAGTTTTTGAAATATGGGAAAGTGATGACGGTTATATTTCCGCGTATTCTACTGAGCCGAAAAGATATTTCTTAGAATACGACGATTGGGCGATTCACGAAAAAAAGGCAATGGAGTTCGTGAAAGGAAAAGTCTTGGATATTGGGTGCGGAGCTGGTAGACATTCGCTGTACTTACAAAAAAGGGGTTTTGATGTTCTCGGGATTGACAGCTCTCCTCTCGCGGTAAAGGTTTGTAAATTGAGAGGGGTGAAGCGTGTCAAAGTCATGTCAATTGAATACGCTATTTTCAAGCCCAGCTCGTTTGATACAATTGTTATGTTGGGGAACAACTTCAGTTTATTTGGCAGTTTCACCAAAGCACGAAGACTGCTGAAAAAGCTTCATAGGATAACCGAACGAACTGCTCTAATCATTGCGGAAACTCGTGACCCATACAAGACCGACAACCCTACCTATTTAGAATATTACGAGCGCAACAAGCAGAAAAACCGAATGAGTGGACAATTAAGAGGTCGAGTAAGATTTGAGAAATTCGTTACAAAATGGTTTGATTGGCTTATGGTTTCCAAAGACGAAATGAAAGAGATTCTGGATGGAACACGATGGCAGGTTCGGGAATTTATAGATTCAGGCGACGCACAATACGTAGCTATCATTGAAAAGATAACCTAAAGCCCCAACTTTACCTTCATAGATTCCCTTTTTGTTACAAGCAATTTTCTGGACTTTATGTGCTATTCTCTTGAGTTTCGAAGACAAAGTTGTGAAGAAATGAGGTGTTATTTTAGACGTTCAAGTTTTTGTAACATTTGCTGGCGATAGGTTTCTAAGGCGTTTTTTCCTTCCTTTGTGAGCTGGATGAGGGTGCGGGGGATTTTTTCAACGAATTCTTTGGTTATCGTAATATAGTTGACAGTTTCTAGTTTACTGAGGTGGGAGGAGAGGTTGCCTCGCGTGAGACCTGTGTGGCGTAAAATGAAGAGGAAATCCGCGCTCTCGACTTCTTTAAGGACGGTCAAGATTTTGAGCCGGGCAGGGGAGTGGATAATCGGATCTAGTTTATCTTGGGCAATGGGTGATTTATCGGGAGCGTCAGAGGAGAGCATTGGTACTATCACCGTCCGTTAGTTCGATGGGATATCGTTGGATGAATCGGAGGAAAAATACGGTGCCAGATAGCAGTGCAATGAGGCCAGCGATGCTGAGTTGGATGGCAAGGGTGGTGAAATAGGCAACATAGATGCTAGGAAAGGATAGATTTAGCCAGGGAATGATGAGACCAAGGAGGGGCGGCAGTATCGCGAAGAGATAATACCGGTAGATGTGATATTTGCGGGCAACGATGAACGGTCCGATGGAGAATAGGAGGCCTAAGGATACGGGCGCGACCCAGGTCACCCAGATGATGAGACCAGGGTAACTATAGGAGACAAATAAGATCAGGATGGGTGCAAATAGAAGTGTCAGGATTAGGGCTACTCCCAGGAGGTTGTCGCGCCTGGTTGGGGTGTGAAGTGGCTTAGGTTGGACGTATCCGGCGCGTGGGTACACCCACCGTTGTTTCGCTTTGTCTATGAGTGCCTTGTAGATGAGCGGATTGAAGATGACTATAGCAAACACTAGGAAAAATGTGAAGTGACTGATAAGGAGAATTAACACGGCTACAAGGAGTAGGATGCCCCCCATGAATATGTCGGCGAGGCCATCTTCATAGAATGATTGTTGGGCTTTGAGGGCGAGTGCGTCTAATTCCATTGAGATTGACATTGTTATTCATCTTGGTATTCTAGTATCAAACTGGTTTGGATTACAAACTTGTTTGAAATTTTAACATTTAAAGTTTTGGATTCAGGCACAGAGACTAGCTCTTCACGAGGAAACCGGATCGCGCTTTCGATGGATTTCAGCAGTGACAAAGTAGTTTTTCAGTCGATATATGCCACTCACATCTGTATCGAAGACATACTTGTAATTCGTCTCAAATGATTTAGTCAGTTTAGAGTTGTTCTTTGATTACTCGATCATAGTATTCGATTTGTTCAGTGAGGGTTTCGCGGATGTTGAGTTGATAGGGGCATTTGTCTTCGCATTCACCACATTGGTCACATTCTCTTCCTTTTACGATATGTTTGAGCATACGACCCGGAAATCCAGCTTTTCCCCATAGGATCCACATGCTTTCGATATTCATTACCCAAGGTATGTTGATCTCCTTGGGACACGGTTTGCAGTATTCACACCACATACAAAGTTTCGAACCCTGTTTGGCTCGAATGGTTTCAATACGTTGCCAATCCTGGGATGTGAGTTCCCAGGACCCCTCTACAACCTTAACGATCTCTTCGATATTTTCAACCGTTTCAATCCCAGGTACGGGAACAACATTGTCAAATTGCAGGAGATATTTAATGGCAAGATCCGGGTCAGCCAACTGCCCACCAGCAAACGATTTCATGGCTAAGAACCCCACATCATGTGTCTTTGCCAATTGAACAAGCTGCCCTTCCGCATGGTTTGTTACAAAATTAAATGGAAACAAAACGACTTCGAACAATTCAGAAGCTACGGCTTTTTGAGCCATAGCTAACGAATGGGTGGACAGTCCAAGATGGTGCACCTTTCCGAATTCCAAAGCTGCTTTTGCAACCTTTAGTGATTCATTCGGACGTAACATCGTCCTGTAGGCGTCCTCTGTGCTCACATTGTGGAATAACCAGATATCGATATAGTCGGTGTTGAGTTGTTTCAAGCTCTTCTCTAGCGCACGTTGGGTCGCCTTTGCTGATCGCCATGAACATTTAGTCACCACGACGATATCGTCTCGACGTCCTTCGATTGCCTTCCCAAAACGAAGTTCACTGTCATCGTAATACACCGAGGTGTCAATCAGGTTGATGCCTAAATCCAAGGCGCATTCAATGACTTTCACCGCTGTACCAAAAGGTGGAAGTAGAATGGGAATTCCGCCCACCCCCACCCGTGACACTTGGAGACCCGTTTTGCCTAACCGAACCTTCTTCATATCAAATCTTAGGATGAGAGAAGTTTTTGAGGTTTTCCCCAAGGATTATTTTCCATTCGACTGAATTTCGAAGATGAATATTCAGAATTAGCATGGTAATATGAGAATTGCTTTTTGTTTGTCTAGCTGATTTTTTGAACCACCGTTTCGCCATAGACTTTGAAGTTTCCTCCATCTTTTGCAGATTCTAAGCCGAGGGCGATTTCGGTGTCGGAGAGTTTCTTGATGTAGGAACGCCAGCGAATACCTTGGAATTGGGGGGATAGTGGTTCGGTGGTGGTTTCGAATCGGATTTCAGAGGCACTTCGTGTGTATTCGATATCGTTGTTGATAAAGCTGTAGGAGTAGAGGACTTTTCGGAGGAACCGGTTGGTGAGTTGGTCGTAGAAGAGCAGACCAATGCTACTGTTTACGAATTGGTTGCCCGTCCAAGCTTCGTGTTTTGCCATGATGCAGGTGCCGTTGAGTTCGAGGGTAAACTCGATGGTGCTTGTAATCTGACCTACTACATTGTATTGTCCTTCTGCTGTGCCTTTCCAGGTTCCGAGGAGAAAATGCCAATCGGTTAATGGTGATTTATTTTTCATTTTCTTCACCAGGAGCTGTTCAGAGTTAATTTTTTGCGTACTTAACAATTGAGTACAGACTAGAGAGTTAATTCGATTGTGGCGGCGTTGGTAGTCTGACATAATTTGGTGATGAACTCGAAGTTGAGGGGGTCAATAGTGTCGGAGGGTCTGTGGTAGTGTTTGGTTCGCAATCCTGCTGAGAAAATGGTCGTATTCACACCTTCATTTTTCCCTTTAATAACGGTCTCGTCATGGACCACTAAGAGCTTCTGAAAAGAAAAAGGGGGGAAGAGTGACCCTATTGAAACAGCGGTGTGCTTCTAGGCGGCCTCTTCCGTTGCGATGATGCCACCGATCAGGAGGAGAATTCCGCCAATAGAGAATAAGGTCAAAATCCCGATGATGATAAGGCCGACGCGATGCTGTCCCGGTTCATCTCGCCACATGAGCGGAAGGAGCCCAAATAAGAGGCCCAGAATTGCTGGAACGATGAAAATGGCACCCACCATGAGTGCAATTATCACTCCCATTGGATCGAAGAGCATGAATCCAAAAAAGATGGCAAATGCACCGATCATAATGAGCGCGCCGATTAGGTTCAGAATTCCACCGATTAATACTAACGTTTTAGCTGTATCAGACATTGTTTCACCCAATACTTGTTGATACCCCCGATGGGGTTCTAATGGTTCTCTAAGTGTTTCCTTAAAAGTGTTTATTGTTTTGTTTCCAAACAGTACATTTCAGGCATTTGATTATTGTAAGATCATTTTCTTGAGGTTTTCAAAAATTTTCAGTCTTTTTTAATAAGAAAGATATTTCGGTATCTTAACGGATAGGGAATATGGGAGGTTTGAATTTGGGTTTCTGGTTAGATACTCTGGCACGTAAGGCAAGAATTCCGTATCCTTTCCTTTTTGGATTGATTGGGTTGATTTTGTATCTTTTAGGGATACCGGTTATGATTGGCACAGATAATTTTGAACGCTTCTTATTCCAGCCAAAGTGGGTGTTTCTTGCGGTGATTGGGGCGTTGTCAGCGATATCCGTTGTGTTCGTATATCGGAAGTTTGTGGATGCGCTCGATAAAATTAGACCGCTGGTTAGTTCTGAAGAAGAGTTTGAACGTTTGAAAAGTCGAGCAATGCATCGTCTCAAGCATAGGGTGTATTGGACTATTGTGTTGTTCTGGATTGTAGTGAACTTGCCTATTCTTATTACTCCAGCCTGGGCCATTTGGGCGTTTTATGGTTCGTATAATCAACTACTTTTAGTCGCGATTTATTATCAAATAGCTGCGTTACCTTCGAATATTTTTGGGGGAATGTTCATGTATGTGATTCCATTCGGGTTGACGCTGGCTTATAGAGAAATTTGTGTGAATACCACGTTTACTCATGATCAAATGCTTTCGGAGTGGATGTCGCCATTTAGTGGGTTTAGAAACCTGATTACGCTAGCCTTGTTGGTTTCAGGGATTTATTCGATTTTTGCGATATTGACTTATGCTACTGCACCGCCCATCTTTCTTTATGGTTCAATATTGCTAATTGTCCTCCCAACGCTGGTATTTCCTCACTATTACTTTCATGTTCTTTTTTCTAGGACACGAACAACTCAACTTAACAATATTCGTCAGAAATTGATAAGCGGGCCAATTGACCAGGAGCAGGAACCATCCCGTCGGATGCTCTTGTTATTAGAAGAGGCGCGCATTGAAAGGAAAAAAACGTGGCTAATTGATATTGTTACGATCGTGGAGATTCTCATTGTCGCATTAATGCACGTTCTTCTTGTCGAAATTCTTACAATAATCCTCCATGTTTAAGATAATTAAAATCTGAAAATAAGAAGGGGGGACCCGTTCAACCGAGATCACGGGTCCTAGTTAATGTAATTATAGACTACAGTAAGAATGCTTCTCCTTTTTGACCAATTAAAAAAAGAAACAGAGGAAGGATTCCCTTCCTCCTGAGAGCGAAAGAAGGCTTGATTACTTGGTTAGTTTTTTCGAGATATCCTCAAGGATAGCCTTCATATCGCGTAACGTCATGAGAATCTCGTCATCCAATGAGTCCGGTAATTTGGGAATCTCGTCATCCCAATATGTCGCGGTTTCAGTGCCTGTAACATAGGGAGAACGGAATTTCCGTAGTTCCTGGAGAATAAAGTCCCGGACCTCCTCATAGAATTCAATCCCTTCAAGCTTTTCTTCTGGTTCTTTTTTCTGACCGGAGAATCCTGCGGTTTCGATATTCACTGAACCAATACCAAACAGACGATCCAGTAGACTTGCTTTAGTGCTGATGTTAGTAATAGTGCGGAACGGGACATGCTTCCGAGTGAGGTTGAACAGACCTTTCTTAACATAAACCTCAGGCATGCTTTCCCCTGATTCGGAAATCACTGAGTACTCAATATTACGAATGTACATATGAGTCAAAATCGTCGCAGGAATAAACCAGAAGAAGTTGAACAGCCACATACCAATAGTAATGGGAAGCCACCAATATGCAATATTCATCCAAATAAAGTCGGGGTCAAATAATCCGATAAGCGAGATCCCAAACCAGCCGCCCAATATTATGAGATAAAGGATAGCCGCAAAGAGCAACATACCCAATAGGCGTTTCTTGAAATAAGTTGGAGAAGGTGTAAAGACACGTCCATGCGTGATGGGTTCTCCAGGAGGTCGGATGACACGACTCTCTTCTCTTTCTCTTTTCAAATGTTTCAACTCCGTTGATAACGAGGAATTTCTTTCGCCGCCAGTTTATTAAAAATCGCTGAAGACTGCTGTGTCATCGGTAACACCTCTTCATCGGGTCGCAGTTTGATGTCATACTCAGAAATAACAGTATCTAGGGTTTCTCGGCATTCATTTAGTTTTGGACAGTTATGGCACAACATCCCAGCATACGAGGCATGCTTGTACCACACGATGACTCCGAGTTTGACTGTAAAGACAACATAAACCACGGTATTTGCTTGGTAATCAAATCCGATTAGAAGCCCGTTGTAATCCAACAGGCTTTCCACATCCAGGCGATGACTTTT